>DASPXA010000055.1:0-69639 GCA_035637495.1 Verrucomicrobiia bacterium | reverse complement strand
CGCACCGCCGCCCCACCCACCGGGTCGAGCACCCCGTGGATCAGCAGGTGGCCGCTTTCCGCGTGCTCAGGCTGAGGTGGTGGTTGATCGCGTCGTCGGACTGCTCCTCGGCGTACTTCCTGGCGTCGACCGAGTGCCGGTAGTGCAGGCATTTGAAGTAGAACTTGCCCGGCGTGTGCTCCACAGCGAGCGGCAAGAGCTTGCGCTCGTCGAACTGCTCACCCACCGCCTCCGCCGTCTGCGCCATCACCGTCAGGTGGCTGTAGCCGATCTCACCGTCACGCAGGTAGTCAACGCTCATCGGCAGCCGGCTCAGCTGCTCGCCGACCCGGATCCGGTCGGCCGCGACTTTGTCGGTCAGGTGGCAGTTGAAGCGAAGCCAGTCGGTCGGGCTGTTGTAGCCGGCGTCCTCCAGAAAGCCGGAGCGATCGAGCTCGGCAGCCAGCATCGAGGCCTCGATCTGGAGGAGGGCGATCTGGTGTTCCCGGAAGACCAGTTCCTGGGCAATTTCGTCCACCGAAGAGTCGATCTGGACCATGCCACAATCGTATCGAACATTCGTACGTCCGTCAAGTCAATTTACATGCAAAACAATGCATGCAGGCAAAGTTCCCAGCCACCCAGACACCACCCGGCCACCCCTCTTCCCAGTAATCTTTGCTTACGCCCCCAGCAGCCTCGCGATCAGCATCCGCTGCACCTCTGACGTTCCCTCCCCGATCTCGTTGACCTTGACGTCCCGCCAGTACCTCGCCACCGGGTAGTCCTCCATGAACCCGTAGCCCCCATGGATCTGCACCGCGTTGTCGGCCGCCCGCTTCGACGCCTCCGACGCATACAGCTTCGACATCGCGGCAAGCCTGCGGACCTCGTCGCTCGTCTCCCGTCCTTCGGTGCCGTACGCCGCCGCCGCCCGGTACACAATCGTGCGCGCGACCTCCGCCTCCATCGCCATGTCGGCGAGCTTGAACTGGATGGCCTGGTGCCGGGAGATCGGGACCCCAAACGTCCGGCGCTCCTTCGCATACGCGAGCGACGCGTCGAGGCAGGCTTGCGCCAGTCCGACCGAAAGCGCCGCGATCGCGATGCGCCCGCCCGTGAGGGTGTGCAGGAACTGCCGGTATCCGCCGCCGCGCGGTCCGAGCAGGTTTTCCGCGGGCACCTCGCAGTCCGCGAAGCTCAGCGGATGGGTGTCCGAGGAATGCCAGCCCAGCTTCCGATAGGACTCCAGCACGTGATACCCGGGAGTGCCGGCCGGCACGAGGATGGCGCTGATCTCGTTCTCGTGATTGCTCAGCCGCCCGGTCACGGCGGTGATCGTCACCCCCGCTGAGACCTCTGTCCCGGAGTTGGTGATGAACTGCTTCGCGCCGTTGATGAGCCACGTCCCATCTCGTGATTCGGCCCGCGTCTTGGTCGCGCCGGCATCCGATCCCGCCTCGGGCTCGGTCAGCCCAAATGCCCACAGCTTCCGGCCCGCCACCAGGTCGGGCAGCCAGCGCTGCTTCTGTTCGTCGGTGCCGAACTCATAGATCGGCGCCGAGCCAAGGCAGACGGCGGCCTCGAGGGTGATGCCGATGCCCGCGTCCGCACGTGAGATCTCCTCGATCGCGATGCACAGCGAGAGAAAGTCCGCGCCCGCGCCGCCCACGTCCTCGCTGAAATGCAGGCCGAAGAGGCCGAGCTCCCCCATCTGCCGGACGACGTCGTAGCCGAAGCTGTGATTGCGGTCGAGCTCTTCGGCGGCCGGGGCGACGACCTCGCGTGCAAAATCCCGGCACGTGTCGCGAATCGCCTGCTGTTCGGGCGTCAGTTCAAAATCCATAACCAACCAAATCCTTGCACGTGACGAGCGACGGCCACTACTCAGAAGGAATGAGGATCGCCGAGGAGATCAAGGCCCTCGACGGTCCGAATGTCAACCCGCTGTGCCACACGCGGGTCTACACGCACGGTCGTCGGGTCGAGCGCTCGCTCGTCCTGCTCCATGGCTTCACGAACTGCCCGCAGCAGATGGACGAGCTGGGCCGCCGGTTTCACGAACGGGGCTGGAACGTATTCGTTCCCCGGTACCCGCGCCACGGTTACACGGACCGCCTCAACACCTCGATCGCACACCTGCGGGCGGACCACCTGATCGCGCTCGCCAACCGGGCATGTGAAGTTGGGCTGTCGATGGGTGACCGCGTGACCATCGCGGGCCTTTCGCTCGGCGGAATCCTGACCGGGTACCTGGCACAGACGCGCGACGGCATCGACCGCGCGGTGCTGATCGCGCCAATGCTCGGCCTGAAACCCATCCCCGGTCCGGTGCTGGACGCGATGAGCCGGATCGCGAAGGTGGTTCCGAACTTCTACGTCTGGTGGAACGGCCAGACGAAGGACACACTCGGTCCGCCGTACGGGTATCCACGGTTCTCAACCCACGCATACGCAGCGCTGTTCGACACCGGGCGCCTGCTGGTGACGTCCGCGCGCAAGAGCGCACCGAAGACTCTGTCGACCGTGGTCGTCACCAACGCCGCGGAGCCTCGCCTCGACAACCGCTTCACCTATCGCCTCATCGAATCGTGGCGAAGACGCGGCGCAACGATCGAGACCTATGAGTTCCCGGAGTCCGAACACCTGCCCCACGACCTGATCGATCCGGGCAACGCGCAGCAGAACACGGCGTTCGTCTACCCCATCGTTTCGCGACTGATCGAAGGCGCCTAGACCGCGCGCGACATCTCGTGCTCGAGGTGCCCGGGCCGGACGTCCTGCGCGGCGCCGGTGCGCCTGAAGCCGTTGCGCTCGTACAGGCGCTCGGCGTTGGCGTTGCCGTCGGTCACCCAGAGAAACATCTCCTCGTAGCCCGCCGACCTCGCCCACTCCAGCACGGTCTTCACAAGGAGGTCGCCGACGCCACGGCGCCGAAACGCGGGATCCACCCACATCGCCGTCATCGCGGCTGCGCCGGTGGCCTCTCCATCGCCGCCGCTGACCGTTCCGGCGACGACGCCATCGAGTTCTGCAATGAACCGCGCCCGCTCTTTCAACCCCTGGCGCCACCGCTGCTCGGGAGCATCAACTTCGCGCTCGTATCGGGAGCCGAACGCGTATGGGGCCTCCTCGAGCGCGGCGAGGCGAATACGGCGGTAGAGCTGCCAGTCCTCCGGAGTCAACCGCCTGGTGCTAGTTGCCGAGGATGAAGACCTTGAGCGCCCAGCTGATCACCAACGCGCTCACGGCCCCCACCGTAAGCAGCCGCCACTGCACTCGCGTCAGGCGCGGGGTCCAGGTCCGCCCGCTGACCACTCCGGCCAACAGGCCGCCCACCGTCACGAGCGTGCCGGCGAAGAGCATCGGGCCGAGCGGATAGAGCCTGACCGCGTCGGAGATGTCGCCCCGCCACATGTAAGCGAACGAGCGAGTGCCCCCACAGAAGGGACAGGGATGGCCCGTGATGTAGAAGAACGGGCACGGCGGCGCGCTCAGGTGGGCCGCCTGCAAGATCCAGAACACACGCGTGTAGAGGAGCCAGACCACGAGGGCGGAAGCAATTCCGAGGTCACGCATCCTGTCCGCGTGCAGCGCTTTTGTCAGCACGATCGGCCTCGAGCTCATCTCAGCAGTCCCACGATCTCGTCGGTAGTCTCAGCCACTGCGACCCCCGCCTTCCGGAACGCCTCCTCTTTGCTCCTGGCAGTGCCGCGGTTGCCCGAGATGATCGCACCCGCGTGCCCCATCCGCTTGCCCTCGGGCGCTGTTCGACCCGAGATGAAGGCGACGGTCTTCAGCCGCGTTCCGCGCGCCAGGAGCTCCGCCGCGTGCTCCTCGTCGCTGCCGCCGATCTCTCCGATGAGCACGAGGTGCGTCGTCGCAGGGTCCTTCTCGAACAGCGCGACGACGTCGCTGAACGTCATGCCGAGGACTGGATCGCCGCCGATGCCGACGATCGTCGACTGCCCCATCCCGGCCGCCGACAGGGCCGAGCCGACCTCGTAAGTGAGGGTGCCGCTCCGCGAAACCATCCCGACCGACCCCGGCGCCGTGATCCGCTGCGGGATGATGCCGATCTTGGCCTGGCCGGGCGTGATCAGGCCCGGGCAGTTGGCGCCGAGCAGCCGCGCGTCTGGGTAGCCGCGCAGGAAGTCCTTGACCCGGATCATGTCCTGGATCGGGATCCCTTCGGTGATGCAGACGATGAGCGTGATGCCCGCGGCGGCCGCCTCCATGATGGCGTCGGGCGCGAACGGCGCCGGCACGAAGATCCCCGACGCGTTGGCCCCGGTCGCCCTGACCGCGTCAGCGACCGTGTTGAACACGGGCACCCCGAGGTGGGTGGTTCCGCCCTTGCCGGGGCTCGTTCCTCCGACCACCTTCGTGCCGAGCGCCTGCATCTGCTCGGTATGGAACGAACCTTCGCGGCCGGTGATGCCCTGGACGATCACTCGGGTCGAGGAGTCGACGAGGATGCTCAAGCTTGCACGCCGGCCCGGGTCAGCTCGACGATCTTCTTGGCCGCCTCCCACGCGCTTGCCCCCGGTTCGATGCCGTTCCGTTTCAGGATCTCTCGCCCTTCCTCCTCTCGGGTCCCGCTCATGCGGACCACGAGCGGCAGCTTCATCGTCAGGTTGTCGCGGGCGGTGACGACGCCTCTCGCCACCTCGTCGCCACGCGTGATCCCGCCGAAGACGTTGATGAGGACGCCCTTGACCTTCGGGTTCATGAGGATCACGGCGAGAGCGTTCTCCACGACCTCCGCCTTCGCACCGCCGCCGATGTCGCAGAAGTTGGCGGCCCGCCCACCGGCGCGCTGCACGAGGTCGAGGGTGCTCATGCACAGACCGGCGCCGTTGCCGATGATCCCGATGTCGCCGTCCAGCGACACGTACGTGAGATGGCGCTTCTTCGCCTCGACCTCGTAGGGATCACCCTCGAGCACCGCTCCGAACTTCTCCTCGAGGTCCGTGTGCCTCCATGCCGCGTTGTCGTCGATCTCGAGCTTCGCGTCGCCGGCGATCACATCGCCGGTCCTGGTGACGACAAGGGGATTGATCTCGGCGATCAAGGCGTCGTAGTCGGGGATAGCGCGGTAGAGCCTTTTCATCATCGCCAGGAGCGGGCGGGCCAGCTCGCCGAGACCCGCGTCGTAGACGAGCTGGGCAAGCTCGAAGTCGATAGGCCCGCGCCATGGGTTCGGATAGAGGCGCGCGATCGCCTCCGGGGATTCTTCAGCGACCCGCTCGATATCCATTCCGCCGCGCGCCGAAACCAGCAGGATGTTGGCGCGCGCGTCACGATCGACCGTGAAGCCCACGTAGATCTCGCGCTCGATCTCGAGTGCCTCCTCGCAGTAGACGAGCGGCACCTTGAACCCCTTGATGTCCATGCCGATGATCTGCTGCGCGGCGGCGCGGGCCTCGCCGGCGGTCCTGGCGAGCTTGATCCCGCCTGCCTTGCCCCGTCCGCCGACCGGGACCTGCGCCTTGACCGCGACCGCGCCGAGCTTAGAGGCGGCCGCAGCCGCTTCGTCAGGCGTGCGGGCGACCATCCCGCGGGGAATCGCGATGCCAAGCGAGGCGAGCACCTCCTTGGCCTGGTATTCGAGGAGCTTCAAAACGTCACGGGCTCGAGGGGGCCAGTGGACACGGCGTCGCGGCGTCCCTCGGATTGTCCGCCCAGCTGTTGCAGAAGCTGCTGCGGAAGTCGGAGCTGTTGTACAGGATCACCCCGCCGATCACGAGCACGATGGCTACGACGAGCGCAAAACCGCAGCCGATGATGACGGCCGGCAGCGCGATGCTGCTGCGCCGCGGAGGGGCGGCCACGCCGACCGGACGCCACGTGCTGCCGTCCCAGTACTGGAGGCCGTCGTCCGAGATCCAGCGTCCCTGCGCGTCCTGCCTGGGCACGGTCTAAGTGTATTGGTGGAGCGTGAAGCGCCAGTCGTTGCACTGCATCCAGTGGCCTTTCGGATACTCGAAGCGGCATTCACCGAGCAGCTCGAAGTCGAGCTTTCTGCAGATCGCGTTCGAGGGCCCGTTGTCGATGGATGGAAAGGCGTGCATGAATCGGTGCCTGTCGGCCACCCGCGCAAGTGCGATGAGCATCCCCATCGCCGTCGTGGCGAGGCTGCGGCCTTGAAACTCGGGCAACGTTCCCCACCCCGTCTCGTAGATGGTGTCGCCATTCCACTCCCGCTCCCAGAAGCCGACCCCTCCGACAGGCCTCGCGTCTTCCATCACCTTGAACATGCGCCCGCTCGAGGATTGCGCCTGGACGTAGCGGCGCAGGCGCCGCTCCAGCTGCTCGGTTGTCTCAGGTCCGCCAAGGTGCTCGGTCATCAACGGCTCGTTGAGCCGCTCGAGCAGCGGCAGGTCGTCCACGGTCCATGGCCGCAGCTCGATCACAAGGGAATGTTTCCGTGCCACCTCGGGCTGCGCTTCCGCTCTTTGCGCATCGCGATCCGCAGCGCACGGATCAATTCGCCACGGGTCCTGCCTGGTTCGATGACACGATCGATGTAGCCGCGTTCGGCGGCGATGTACGGGTTCGCGAAGCGTTCTGTGTACTCGCTCACCAGCTCGCGCCTTCGAGCCGCCGCGTCGTCGGCCGCCGCCAGCTCGCGGCGGAAAAGAATGTTCACCGCGCCCTCGGGCCCCATCACCGCGATCTCGGCGGTCGGCCACGCAACGTTGAAGTCGGCGCGGATGTGCTTCGAGCACATGACGCAGTAGGCGCCGCCGTAGGCCTTGCGGGTGATCACTGTCAACTTGGGCACTGTCGCCTCGCTGAACGCGTAGAGCAGCTTGGCGCCGTGGCGAATGATCCCGCCGTACTCCTGCGAGGTTCCGGGTAGGAAACCAGGCACGTCGACGAATGTGACCAGCGGGATGTTGAAGGCATCGCAGAAGCGGATGAAACGCGCGCCCTTGTCCGACGCGTTGATGTCCAGCGCGCCCGCCATCACCTTGGGCTGGTTGGCCACCACGCCGACCGCCTTTCCGTCGAGGTGCGCAAAGCCGACAACGAGGTTCATCGCGTAGTACGGCTGGACCTCGAAGAAGTCGCCGTGGTCGACGACCATCCCGATCACGTCCTTGATGTCGTAAGGCTCCTTCGGGTTGTTCGGGATGATCGTGGTGAGACCCGGCGCGGCGCGTTCGGGATCATCGGTGGCCGGTACCGAAGTCGGCTGCTCGTCGGAGCTCTGCGGGATGTACCTGAACAGCTTGCGGACCTGCGCGAAGCACTCTTCCTCGGTCTCGGCGAGGAAATGCGCGACGCCCGACTTCACGTTGTGGACCTCGGCGCCGCCGAGCGAATCGAAGGTCACATCCTCGCCGGTCGTGACTCTGATGACCTCCGGACCCGTGATGAACATGTAGCCGACGCCGTGGACCATGAACGTGAAGTCGGTGATCGCCGGTGAGTAGACCGCGCCTCCGGTGCAGGGACCGAGGATGAGGCTCAGCTGCGGGATCAGGCCGCTGGCCTCCACGTTGCGCCAGAAGATCTCGGCGTAGCCCGCAAGCGAGACGACGCCCTCCTGGATCCGCGCTCCGCCTGAGTCGTTGATGCCGATGATCGGGATCCGGTTGCTCAGCGCCAGGTCCATCACCTTGATCACCTTGCTTGCGAACACCTCGCCGAGCGATCCGCCGAAGACGCTCGCGTCGTGGCTGAACACCATCACGTCGCGGCCGTCGATCCGGGCCATGCCGGTGACGACGCCGTCGCCGGGCACACCGCCCGCGTGCCGGGCGAACAGGTCGATCTCCTCGAAAGAGTTTCGGTCGACAAGGCGCGAGATTCGCTCGCGTGCGGTCAGCTTTCCCTTCGAGTGCTGGCGATGGAACGCCTCCGCATCGCCGTGGCCGGCCTCGTACTTGCGCTGCCTGAGCTCGTTGAGCGGGTCGACCTTCTTCGGTCGCTGACTCACCTCTGTATGAACATCCAGCGATGCCCCTCGAGGTCCTCGGCGCGGTATCGCTTGCCCTCGCCACCCTCCTCGAGCGGGGAAAGGATGGTCGCGCCCGCCGCCTGGGCGCGCTCGAAATGGGCGTCGATGTCGTCGACGTACACCAGCACCCCGTCGATGATGTACGGCACGTCGTGCCACCCCTGCGCGATCTCGCATTCCTCGCGGTGGCGCTTGGGCCCGCGATAGTTGAGCGACGGCGTGGCCAGCATGACCACCCCGCCCCCGGTGTCGAGCTCGCCGTGCGTGAGCCGGCCGTCCTCGACTCTGCGATCCACCTCGCGGAACCCGAACGCCCTGATCAGCCAGTCCATCGTGGACGGGCCATTCTCGTACGCCAGCATGGGAATCACCAGTTGAGCCATCAGGCAGCCTCCCCAGGGTGGTATTCGCCGAATACGCCGCGAAGCACCCGGCAGCACTCGCCGATCGTCACGTAGTCCGCGAGGGCCGCCTTCAGCGGCGGCATCAGGTTCTCAGTCCCCCTTGCCGCCTTCTCGATGTCCGCGAGCCTGCGGTCAACCGTGGCCTGCGAGCGCCGCGCCCGCAGCTTCTTCAGCGCGCGCGCCTGCGCGACCTGGTGGCGCGGGCTGATCTTCATGATCTCCACCGGGCGAGCGTCCGTGTCGGTGTACCGATTGACCCCGACCACGATCCGCTCGCCCGACTCGATGCGCCGCTGCAGGCGGTAGGCGCTGTCCGCGATCCGGCGCTGCGTCCAGCCCGACTCGATGCATGCCACCGCGCCGCCCAGCTCGTCGATCTCAGCCATGATGGCCAGGGCCTCCTCCTCGACGCGGTCGGTCAGGTTCTCGACGTAGTACGAGCCGCCGAGCGGATCGGCGACAAAAGGCACCGCCGACTCGTAACCGATGACCTGCTGGGTCCGAAGGGCGATCTCGGCGGCGCTCTCGGAGGGAAGGCCGAGCGCTTCGTCGTACGCGTTCGTGTGCAGCGACTGCGTGCCGCCCAACACCGCGCTCATCGCCTCAAGCGTGGTGCGGACGACGTTGTTCAGCGGCTGCTGCGCGGTCAGCGTGACCCCGCCCGTCTGAGTGTGGAAGCGGAGCGCCTGCGCACGCACGTCCGCCGCGTGAAAACGATCCCGCATGATGCGCGCCCACATGCGGCGCGCGGCGCGGAACTTCGCCACCTCCTCGAAGAAGTCCATGTGGCAGGCAAAGAAGAACGACACGCGCGGAGCGAAATCGTCGACGGCGAGGCCCGCGGCTTGCGCTGCCTCGACGTAGGCGATCGCGTGGCTCAGCGTGAACGCGATCTCCTCGGCGGCGGTCGACCCCGCCTCACGCATGTGGTAGCCCGAGATCGAGATCGTGTTCCAGTTGGGCAGGTTCTGCGCGCAATATGCGAACAGGTCGGTGATCAGGCGCATCGACGGTTTGGGCGGGAAGATGTACGTTCCCCGCGCTGCGTACTCCTTAAGGATGTCGTTCTGCACGGTGCCGGTGATCTTTTCGGGCGGGCAGGCCTGCTTCTCGGCGACGAGCTGATACAGCAGCAGCAACATCGACGCGGTCGCGTTGATCGTCATCGATGTGGAGACCTGGTCGATCGGGATGTCATTGAGCAGGATCTCCATGTCCTCCAGTGAGTCGATGGCGACGCCCACCTTGCCCACTTCACCGTTCGCCATCGGATCGTCCGAGTCATAGCCGATCTGTGTCGGCAGGTCGAAGGCCACAGACAGGCCGGTCTGGCCCTGCTTCAGCAGGAACCGGTAGCGCTTGTTCGACTCGGCGGCCGTGCCGAAGCCCGCGTACTGGCGCATCGTCCAGAGCCGGCCGCGGTACATGTCCCGGTGGATTCCGCGGGTGAAGGGAAACGTGCCTGGCGCAGGTTCCTCGGCCCGGCGGTCATCAAGGGTGTAGACCGTTTTCAGCGGCAGGCCGCTGTCGTTTTGTAGCGGGGACTCCGCCCCGGTCCGATCGTCGGGCAAAGCCCGCCGGCCACGAGCCCCCTTGGTGACGTCGCTCACGCTTCGACGAACTCTGTGAGCACGCCGCCGACGCTCTTCGGGTGTACGAAGGCGATTCGCGTGCCGTGCAATCCGATGCGAGGCTCCTGGTCGATCATCTCGAGCCCTAGCGCCCGCGCGTCGGCGATGGCCTTGTCGATGTCGGGCACCGCGACCGCGATGTGGTGCAGCCCCGGGCCGCGCCTGGCGAGGAACTTGGCGACCGGGGTGTCTTCCCGCAGCGGTTCCAGCAATTCAACCTCGGCTTCGCCGGCGCGGAGAAACGCGGCCTTCAGGTCACCGTTGGCGTCCGCGGCACGGTGGGTGAGCTCGGCGCCAAAGAGCGTCCTGTACATGTCGATGGCCGCCTCGAGATCGGTGACGGCGACTCCGACGTGATGGAGCTTCAATAGCGGTACCACCCCTCCCCGGTCTTACGGCCGAGCTTGCCCGCCGTGACCTTGGCCTCGAGCTGAGGCGACGGCCTGTATCGCTCATCGCCGGTGGTCCGATACATGTGCAGTCGCGCCTTGTAGGTCACGTCCAAGCCGCTGAAGTCGCCCAGCCGGAAGGGACCCATCGGCCAGTTCAGCCCTTTCTCCACCGCGGTGTCGATGTCCTCGAACGACGCGACACCGGCGTCAAGCAGCCGGTACGCCTCCTGCGTTGCCGCATGGAGGATGCGATTGACGATGAAGCCGTCGATCTCCTTGTTGACGAGCACCGCCGTGCGGCCCATCTCGCGAGCCATCGCAGTCGCGCGGTCGACGGTCTCGTCAGAGGTCTGCGGTCCCCGAACGATCTCCACCAGGTCCATCACCAGCACCGGATAGAAGAAATGCATGTTCACGCACCGCTCGGGCCGCCCGGTGGCGTCGGCGAGCTTGCTGATCCCGATCGTGGAGGAGTTGCTCGCCAGCACAGCATTTGCGGTGGTGGCTGCATCGAGCTCGCGGAAGACCAGCCGCTTGATCTCGACGTCCTCGAACACCGCCTCAATGACGAATTGCGAATGCTCAACAGCGGCACGCAGATCGGTGGTGGTGCGGACGCGGTCAAGGGCCGCTTCTGCGTCCGCCTGAGACAGCTTTCCCTTTTCCACGCGCCGCGCCAGGTGTCCTCGGTTCGATTCCACGGCGCGGTGCAGCTGCGACGGCTCCTGGTCCTGGAGTGTGACTTCGATGCCGTGCAGCGCAGCCTGCTGCGCGATCTGCGCCCCCATGCTGCCGGCGCCGATGACGGCGAGCCGGGTCATTGCATTCAGAAGGCCCATCGTGACCGGGCTAGCCCGCGACCGAAAAGATTCGCGTCACCGTGTTCAGGGTCGCAAGGTTGCCCAACAGGCCATCGATCCGCAGCTTGCCCTGCAGCAGCTTGGCCGCCACGCCGCGCCCCACCTCGTCGTAGTAGACGGGCATCCCGAAGAGGCCGATCTTCAAGTTGCTCAGGTTCATCACCGTGTCGGCCTCGGCACGAATGGTTATGTCGCGCGTGCCGTGGAGCCCGTTATGGACGACCAGAGAGCCGTTGTGAAAGTCGAGGGTCACGCCCTCGTCGATGTCGGTGACCCAGATTCCGACTTTCGCCGCAAGCGATTCGAAGTCCTTCTTCTTGGCCGCGCTGTTCTCGACGTTGGCCTCGATCAGGCCGCCGAGCATCGACGCAAACGCGCTCGGCTCGCTGTCCGAGTAGACGACAGGCCTGCGTTCCGTTTTCGCCTTTACTTTTCGTCGGGCCATTCGACTGGAACGCGGGTCGTGCACTCGGTCATCTCCTGCGAAGCCTTCGTATAGCGCACGATTGTCGGCAGGTCGCCCTTGAGCTTGAGCTTGCCCTGGAGCATTCCCTTGGTGGCGTCGAGCTCGTTGGTGGCGACCTGCTTCCAGCGCGAATAGGGCGCCGTGATCACGAAGTCGCACTTCTGAGCGTCGGCGGCGGCGCCGACCCGGATGTCGCGCGCCTCACCGTCGAACAGGTCCATCACCACGCCCTTGGCGTCAGGGAAGTTCTTGTCGGGCTCGGCCTCGACCACCAGTCCCACCGTCCATTTCCAGCCTTTCGCGGCCGACTTGTAGACGCTCGACCTGTTGACCTCGTCCTTGAACTGTTTGGCCCACTCGTCGGAGAAAGCCTTGACCGCCATGTATCGACCTACCTCCTGCTGCCGGAAGCGGAAACCTTCGACCTGAAGGTTAGCTATCCCACAAAGTCTCCGACGGCCACCCGGCCCGGCCTGAGCACCTGGCAGTAGATCCCCATGCATTGATCGTGCCGTTCCGTGAGCAGGCGAAGGAGCTCGGGCGCGGCCTCCGTCGTGTCGGGATCCCTTGTGATCACCACGCAGCGCTCGTCGCGACTGACGACCTCGAGCTCGGCCTCACCGGCGCGGATCCGGCGGCCAAGCCAGCGGACCTCTTCTTCTGGCTCCAGGCCGTCGACGTAGAGGTTGGCGCGAAAGCGGCGGCGGTCGACCCTCATTCCGGCTTCGACCGCGAACGCGTCGACCGACGCCAGGTTGACGATCAGGACGTGCTCGGCGTCGAAATTGCCGCCGGCGTGCTCGCGCAGCTCCAGCGGGCGCGACGACTCGGCCGCCACCCTGTCGGCCAGTCTCGCGTCAGCGTCCTGAACGAAACCGTCTGGCGCTGTCACCTCGACATGTCCGTCGACGAGCCGGGCTCGATAGGTCAGCAGGTTTGCGTGCTGGCGGATGGTCAGCGGCTTACCCGCACGGTTCGGCGAGCCGTCGATGAAGGCCCAGCGCCTGTCGCCTTCCAGCCCACGCTCGGCGATGCGACACGATTCGAGGCGCTCGCCCGCCATCGACTTGATCGGATAGCGCCAGATCTCCTTGACCGTCGCCATCGTCCCGCAAGCGTAATCGCACGCTTACGATGAGCTCGGGGATGGTGGAGGCGCCGTTTTACGAGCCCCTCTCCGCGAGGGACGCGTGGTTCCTTTACGCGGAGCGGCCGGAGACGCCGCTCGACCTTGGCACCGTCTACGTCTTCGAGGGCGGTTCTCGCGTCGCCGGCGCTCGGGGTGCCGTGGGTCTCGAGGAGACCGTGGCCGAGCGGATACACCTGGTTCCTCGGTACCGCCAGCGGATCCACCGTGTGCCCGGCAACCTGGCTCACCCGGTGTGGATCGACGACCCGCACTTCGACCTTGGCGCGCATATCCGTCGCGAGATTCTTCCGCCGCCTGGCGACGGAGCTCAGGTGAGGCAGCTCGTGGCCCGCATCCTCGCGCGGCCGCTGGACAAGCGTCGCCCGCTCTGGGAGATGACCCTGATCACCGGGCTGCGGGGCGACAGGGTGGTGATCGTGAACCGCGCCCACCACGCGATGATCGACGGCGTTTCGTCAGTCGACATCCTGACGCTCCTGCTCGACCCCGAGCCCGAAGCTGACCGGCCGGAGCCACCGCCCGAAGCGTGGACTCCGCGGCCGGCCCCCTCCAACTGGCAGCTGATCAAACCAGTGCTGTGGGACGTGCGGACACGCTCCGGTCGCGAACGCACGCGCCTTCCCGCCGTCTGGGGCACGCGCCGCATCCCGTGGACCGGGATGGTCAGGCTCGGCGGCACGATGGTGAGACCGCGCCCGGACCTGTTCTTCAATCGCAAGCTCGGACCGCAGCGCACGGGTCGCGGGCTCAAAGTCTCACTGTCGTCCTTCAAGGCATTGAAAGACCGCTACGGCTGCACGGTCAACGACGCGGTCCTCGCCGTCGTCTCCGAAGCGCTCCATCGCTGGTTCAAGTCTCGGGGCGAGCAGGTGCCCGCCACCGTGCGCGTGTTCTGCCCGGTCAGCGTCCGCGGCGACCAGGCGCACGGCAAGCTCGGAAACCAGATCAGCGGGATGGTGTTCGAGCTGCCGACGAGCGAGCTTGCCGTCGAGGAGCGGCTGAAGCGGATCAAGGTCACGACCGGCGACCTGAAGCGCACGCGCCAGGCGGTCGCGGCGAACCAGCTCGCCGGGCTCGCCGAGTGGGCGCCGCCTACTCTGCTCGTCCTCGCGGGCCGCATCATGTCGACGCCGCAAGCGGGCGCCAACATCAACGTCACCAACATCCCGGGCCCGCAGTTTCCGCTTTACAGCGGCGGCGCCCAGCTCCTGGAGGTATGGCCCTTCGCGCCCCTGTATCCGGGGATGGGACTTGGCGTCGCGATCGTCTCTTACAACGGCAACGCCTATTTCGGACTGTCCGCCGACCCCTCGATCGTGCCCGACGTCGAGGAGTTCACAAGCAAGCTGCGCGACGCCGCGGCGGATTGCGTGGCGCTGGCGAGAGCCTGAGGAACGGCTCGGGTTACGCCTCGAGCGAGAAGCGGAGCGTGTTCTGTCCGATCGCGATCATATCGCCGTCGGTCAGCTGCTTTTCGATCACCGGCTCGCCGTTGACCAGGGTCCCGTTCGTGCTGCCGAGGTCGCTGATCCAGAACGACCCGCCTCGGACGTCGATGCGGCCGTGGTGGCCAGAGGTCGCAGGGTCTCCCACCACGACGTCGTTGTCAGGCGCTCGACCGAAGCTCACCATCTGGTTCGGCAGGGCGACGATGCGGCCCGCAAAAGGTCCTGACTCGAAGGTGAGCACGGCGGCAAACCCCGCGCCGGAAGCGACCTCTTCCGGCGGCATGGCCTGGAGGGAGACAGTCCGCTTCGAGTCGGCATTGGGGTCGGTCTGCTGCCAGGCCGGGATGACCGACGTCGCCTCCTCGAACATGGCCTGAGCCGGCGCGCCGTTCTCGGGCGCCCCGGCCGGCGCGCCTGCCGGCCACGCGACGAGCGTGGATCTGACTTCGGGACCCCCGGCCTGCACGCTCGGTTGGGTCGCCGCCGCCGTGGCGCGAACGGGCTCCGGTTCCGGCTCTGCATCGGGCTGGTCAATCGGCTCCGGCTCCGGCGCCGGTGCGGGCGCCTCGGCCACCACGGGAGCCGGCTCAGGCTCGGGCTCCGGTTCCGGCGTGAGCTCGGGTTCGGGCGCCGGCATCGCCTCGGATGGTGCTGCCGGCTCTGTCTCGGCCGCGGCTACGATCGGCTCGGGTTCGGGTTCAGGTATTGCTACCACTGGAGCCGGCTCGGGCTCAGCCTCCCGAGCAGGCTCCGGCGTTTCGGATTCGGGCTCCGGCTCAGTTTCAGGCGCGACCTCTGCAGCGATAGGGACGAGCGGCGCGGGCTCAGGCTCAGGCTGAGCCTCGGCCTCCGCCGCGTCGAGCGCCGGAAGGTCAGGCAACGCTTCGGGCTCGACGATCGGAGCCTCGGCGGTGGCGAAATCGGGCACGATGGGTTGGATGACCTCCGGCTCGGCCACCTCGGCCGGCAGGTTGGTCATGGCGACGGTCTTTGCCCACTCGCGTGGCGCCTCCGCCGGGACGGGCAGGACCTGTGTCTGCTCCTCAGGCGCCGGCCGCTCTGCCGCGGCGGTCCCGAGGTGGCGCTCGTACCAGCCCGCGATCCGCCGCAATCGTTCGACCCGCCGGTCCGGGCGTCCGTTGCGAGAGAGGTCATGCGACTCCTCCGGAAACCGAACCAGCTCGACCGTCTTGCCGAGCAGGCGCATCGCTCCGAACATCTCCTCCGACTGCGACATCGCACAGCGAAGGTCCATCTCACCGGCCGTGAGCAGGAGCGGCGTCTGGATGTTGCGGACGTAGCGAATCGGTGAGCGTCGCCACAGCTCGTCGAGGTCGGGCCACGGCGGCGGACCGAGCTGGAGTACGCCCCAGAGCACGATGTCGTGCTGTGAGTACTCGCTGACGAGGTTGCAGATGGAACGCATGGCGACCGCAGCCGCAAAACGATTGGTCTGGCCGATCACCCAGTTGGTCATGTATCCGCCATACGATCCGCCGCCCACGCCGAGCCGTTTGGCGTCGATGTAGCCGGTTCGCTCGATGACCTGGTCGAGCGAGCTCATGATGTCGGCGTAGTCCTTGCCCGCCCAATCGCGAACGACGTCGCGCCGGAAGCGTTCGCCGTAGCCGTCGGAACCGCGCGGGTTCATGTAGAAGACGACAAAGCCCATGCCGGCCAGGATCTGCAGCTCGTGGAAGAACGACCAGCCGTACTGGGCGTGCGGGCCACCGTGGATCTCGAGCACGGCCGGGTAGATGCGCTCGGGGTCGTGGCCCTGCGGTTTCAGGACCCAGCCCTCCAGCTTCCAGCCGTCGGGGGCCGTGAAGTAGTGCTGCTCAGGCGGGGCGAGGTAGCGATCGTGCAGCCACGGGTTCATGTCGGTGACCCGGGCCTCGGCTCCCCTCGTCAGCATGTACAGCTCGCCCGGGCTGGTCGGGTCCGTGGCGCAGAACGCGAGCACTCCGGCGGCGATGTCGAAGTCGAAGATTCGGCGTTTGCCGCCCACCTCCTCGCGCACGTTGCCCTCGAGGTCGACCGAGTTGACCGAGGTGACGCCGGGACCGCTGGCCTGGAAGTAGATGCGGTCGCCTTCGTCGGACCAGCACACCCTGGTCCCGTGGCCGGACCGCATGTCGTTGATGACGCTGTCGTTGACCGCCTGGTCCAGGTTCGCGGTGAGGCAGCGGGGCCCGCCGCCGGAGAGGGGCACGACCCACAACCGCTCGATCAGACCGACGTCGAGACCGTTCGGGGCGATGAAGGCAATCTGGTCTCCCTTCGGTGACCAGATCGGAGAGCTCAGGAAGAAGCCGCCGCCCAGACGGTGTCGATTCGCCTCGAGGTCGACGAGGTAGAGGTTGAGCTCGCGCTGCAGGTCGGCGCCCGGCTCGGCGTTGCCCGCCACGACGACGCGGACGCCGTCCGGCGCCCAATCGAAGTCGGTGACGTCCCAGGAGCCGCTCGTCAGCTGCTTGGTGTCACCCCCTCCGGCCGAAACCACAAACAGGTGGTGGTAGCGGCCGTCGACATACCCCCGGCCGTCCTGCTTGTAGTCGAGCCGGCGGACGATGCGCGCGACAGGCGCCCGGCGAAGCTGCTCGCGGCCTTCCGCGGGCCGCGGGTCGTCGATCACCGCCTCCGGGTCGGACAGCACCGAGCCGATGAAGGCGATCCTCGTGCCGTCGGGGGACCACTTCGGAAGGCCCACGCCGTCCGCAACTGCGCTCAGCGCCTGGGCCGGACCACCGGTCGTGACGTCGACCACGAACAGCTGGTCGACCGCACCAACTCGGCTGAGAAATGCCAGCTTGCGGCCGTCTGGAGACCACTCGGGCGAGTGGTCGCGAAGCGTGCCGCCGGTTGGTTCGATCGGCTCGGGGTCGAGCAGGCGGCGGACGACTACGCGGCTCCGGTTCTGGCGAGAGCTCGCGTCCGCCCAGCTGACCTGGTACGCGACACGTTCGCCGTCGCGTGTCAAGCGAACATGGTCAAGCCAGCGAAAACGAAAGAGATCCTCAGGCGTGAGGGGCCCAGCCATCCCGTCCCACGGATGCTACCAGCACATGCGAATTCAGACAGTGCGAACGTACCTTTCCCTGGTAAAGAAAGCGTCACGATTCTGAGTTACAACGTGTTGGCATGAGTCGCAAAGAAGCCGCGCTCTACGGTTTCGGCTGGGGCTGCCTCGCCGGGCTTGCCCTGGTCGGGCTCATGTACTACGCGGGTGCGCTTCTCGGGTTGCGGCCGCTGCCTCAGCTCCTGAACGAGCCGCTGCTGTCGGTGATGCCCGGGTTCGTGTTCGGCTTCCTGATCGACACGCTCCAGCACGCCGGCAAAGTCGTCGAAGAGATCGGCCTGATCATTGCGATGATCGTGGGGCTGGGCGTGCTCGGCGCCGCCTCGTCGGTGACCAACCTCCGGCTCGAGCCCGGTAGCTGGAGATCGCGCTGGCTTCCGTTCGCGTTCGCCGGCATTGGCTGGCTCCTGGTCACGGCTGTCTTGCTGCCAATCGCAGGGCTGGGCTTCCTCGGTCTCAACGACGGGCCCGCGACGCCGCTGATCTGGGCCTCGCTGTTCGCTATCTACGCGGTCGTGGTGCAGTTCGGCGAGCAGCCTCCGCCTGGCGTCGACATGGGCCGCCGGCGACTGTTGAGCGCCGTGCCGATCGGCATCGGGGCGGTGAGTCTCGGCGCGCTCGGCCTTCGCCTCCTCCCCGATTGGTACCAGGCCGTGTTCAACGCCCCGGGAGCCGGGCTGGCCGGAGTCTCCCCGGCGATCACGCCGGTCGAGAGCTTCTATGTCGTCTCCAAGAACTTCGCCGACCCCAACGTCGACGGCCAGTCCTGGCAGCTCCGGGTCGCAGGGATGGTCGACAAGTCACTGAACCTGAGCCTGGAAGGGCTCCGCGCGCTGCCGGCGACCGAGGAGTACGTGACCCTCGAGTGCATCAGCAACAACGTCGGCGGACCCCAGATGAGCACGGGCCTGTTTCGCGGCGTGCCGCTGCGGGATCTCGTCGCCATGGCCTCACCCCAATCGCAGGCGAGCTGGGTGGCCTTCCGCGCGCGCGACGGTTACACGGAAAGCCTGCCGCTGAGCATCGTCGCGAGCTCGCCGGAGATCATGGTTGCCTACGAGCTCGACAGCGCTCCCCTTCCCATGCTCCACGGCTTCCCGGCCCGGGTCCTGATTCCCGGCCGCTATGGCATGAAGGGACCCAAGTGGCTGGACGGCATCGAGCTTGTCAACCACGAGGCCGGCGGCTACTGGGAGCAGCAGGGCTGGGACCACAACGCAGTCGTCAAAACGACGTCGCGCCTCGACCTCCCGCGCGACGGCGAGATCGCCAAGTTGGGCGAGCTGGAGGTCGGCGGCGTGGCGTACGCGGGCACGCGGGGCATCAGCAAGGTCGAGTACACGACCGACGGCGGATCGAGCTGGCAGGAAGCGCCATTCGACCCGCCGCTCTCACCATTCACGTGGGTGCTGTGGCGCGCGACGTGGACCCCGGCCAAAGGAGGCGCGTACCGGCTGATGGTGCGCGCGACCGATGCGAGTGGAAAGCTGCAGGACCCACACGGCGCGCCCAGCTATCCGAGTGGCTCGAGCGGATACCACTCGATCCAGGTGAACGTCTCTAGCTAGAGCGGTCCAGGAGCTCCTGCACGATCTCCCTGTCATGAGTGAGGGAGGCAAAGTGCCCCTCGTCGTGCCACACGTGGAGGTCGACCTTCTGCAACTTCGCGATGACGCGCCGCGCCGCCGACACCGGCGCGTTCATGTCGTCGTCGCCGTGCCACCAGGTCACGGACGCTCCGACCTCGCCTGGGTCGAAATCCCAATCCGCATGCATCGCCATCGATTCGTCAGTCCAACCTTCGGCTCCCTGGCGCAGCGTCTCGGCGATGTTCTCGCGTGACATCCGCTGCCACGCCGGGTTGGACATGATCGCGCGGTCGGGCGGCGGGGCGTCGCTGAGGACCCCCTGCATGCCCTCGTCGCCCAACAGCCGCTCCCGGACCTCGGACAGGAACCCAAACAGCGCCTGCCAGCCAAGTTCGGCCAGCTCATAGCCGCGCGCGTTGACGCCGACCAGCTGCGCCACCTCGTCAGGCCGCAGAGGAGTGCCTCCGACGATCACGCTCACCGCCGAAACGCGGTCGGGGTAGCGCGCCGCGAGGGCCAGGACGTGAGGGCCCCCGCCGCTGGTACCCATCGCGGGAACTCGATCGAGACCGAAGTGGTCGATGAGCGCGATGTAGTCGTCGGCGATGTCCGCGATGCCGCGACCGGGTTTTCGCGTCGAGCCGCCGTAGCCGGGACGGTCTCCCATCAGGTAGCGCGCACCCGTCTCTCGCAGCGCCGTCTCGTCGGGATTTCGCTGCATGCGCGAGCTGGGCGTGCCCTGGATCCGAAGCAGCGGCTTGCCGCCTGGATCGCCCCACCAACGCCACGCCATATCTCGACCATCGGGCAGCGTGAGCACGCCGTCCTCGAACGCCACGCCATCCTCTGTGTGCTGGAGCGCCTTCATTTCATCGCCCAGAACGCCTTGATGCCATCGAGGCCAAGCCGGACGAGACCCTCCTTCCGCAGCATCTTGAAGATCTTCGATTGCTTCTCCCACTTCGAGGTTCCGTCGACGCGGAAGAACTCGTCGAGCGCTTGATCGAGCACCTGCAGATCCCTGGTCAGCAGCTGCGGGTTGTGCTCAAGCAGCGGCACGGCTTTGTCGTACTTCTTCATGTCGGCCATGATCCACGAATGGTCGAGCCGGCCCCTGTACTCAGCCAGCCGGCTCACTGAGAAGTCGCCGGCTTCCTTGCAATGGACGACAGTCTCACCCGCCAGCCGGCCGGACTCCATCGCCAGGTTCGAGCCTTCGCGATGAACGGGATTCGACAGCATTGCGGCGTCGCCGCACACGAGGTAGCCAGGGCCGTACACCTTCGGGATGCCGCGGTAGCCGCCCTCGGGGATCAGGTGAGCCAGGTATTCGACCGTCTCCGCGCCCCGCAGCAGAGGCTTGACCGCCGGATGCTGCTTGAAGTGCTCCATCAGGTCGTTCGGCGTGCGAAGCGTTTGGTTGAACTCGCTGAGCAACGCGCCGCCGCCGACTGAGAGCGTGTCTCGGTTGGTGTAGATGAACATGAATCCCGACATGCCCATGGTCGAGTCGCCGAAGCACTCCACAGTGCATCCCTCGCCCGACTCACAGTTGAAGCGTTCCTCGATCAGCCCGGGATCGAGCTGCATGATCTCCTTGACCGCCATGGCGACCTCGTTGGGTCGCAGCTTTCGACGCAGCGGGCTGCCGTTGATGACCGTGTTTTCCAGCAGGCCCGACCCGAGTCCAATCCCCTCGCACACGACGACGACTTCCGCGTAGAGGTCGTCGCCGCGACCGGTCCCCACTCCGACCACGCGGTCGTTCTTCTTGATCAGCCGGTCGACGACTGTCTCGGGCACTACCATCGCACCGGATTTCTCGGCCTGCTCCGCGAACCAGGCGTCGAAACGCGCGCGCAACACCGAGTACGAGTGAGGTCGTGAGCGGCTGCGCAGGTTCTTGTAGTCGATGCCGATCACGGCCTCCGGCGTCATCAGCCAGCGCCGCTCTTCGATGATCGGGCGCTCGAGCGGGGCCTGCTTCCAGTCGTCGCCTACGATCTCTTCGAGGTAATGGTTGTAAAGGATGCCGCCCATGACGTTTTTCGAGCCAGCCTTCGAGCCGCGCTCGAGCAGCGCCACCTGTAGGCCGGCCTTCGCCATCGTGATGGCCGCGGCCGTGCCCGCCGGCCCCGCACCAACGACGACCGCGTCGAATTTCTCTTCGTCGGCCATTCACACAAATTGAAGCTCATTGGGCTGACGGGCGGCGCCGGGTCGGGCAAGTCGACGGTCGCGTCGATGCTTCGCGACCTCGGCGCGGTGGTGCTGGATGCGGACGTGGCCGCTCACACCGTCTACGAACCAGGGAGCCTCGGATTCGACCTGATCGAGGCCGAGTTCGGACCAGACTACATCCGCGACGGCAAGATCGACCGCGCGCGCCTTGGCGAGCTCGTCTTCCACGACGCGGATGCGCGCGCGCGCCTCAATGCGATCGTCCATCCGCTCGTGCGGGAATGGATGGCCGCACAAACGGCGAATGCGTTGATGCGTGGGGCCGCCGTCGTTGTGCAGGACGTGCCCCTGCTGTTCGAGAACGGGCTCGAGAACCTCTACTCCGACGTACTGCTCGTCTACGTGCCCGAGGAGACACAGGTCCGCCGGCTGGTGGAAGGGCGAGGGCTGAGCGAGGACCGCGCCCGAGCAATCGTCGCCACGCAGATGCCCATCGAAGACAAGCGTGCGCGCGCGAGACGCGTGATCGACAACCAGGGCACCCGCGACGAAACACGCAAGCAGGTCGCGAACGTCTGGGCCGAGCTGGTCAGCTGACCTCCAGGCCGACCTCGGCCAGGATCTGTCGGGTGTGCTCACCGAGGGCGGGCGCGCGCCCCTCGCGTCCCCGCTCGATGGTCCGGCGAGCGACGACCTGCGGATGCGACGCCACCTCGTCCACGTCGAGAACCGGCTCGCAACACACCTCGAGCCCCGACAGCTTCTGCTCCCATTCGTCGCGCGTCCTCGAGGCGAAGATCGACTCCAGCTCCCGCTGGGTGTCAAGGCCCTCTGAGTACTGGCTGTCGAACAGGTCGGGCCGGTCCAACGCCGCGCAGAGGGTGCGCCAGAACTTTGGCTCGAGCGCGGCGACGCTGTAGAAGCGCCGGTCCTTGCACTCGTAGACGCGATAGCACGCGTAGCGGCCGGCAAGTTTCTGGTCGCCCCGAGCAACTCTCTCACCGGCAGCGTGAGCCGCGAAGACCAGCGCCATGAAGCCGGCGGCCGCATCGGTCATCGACGCGTCGATCCACGTGCCTTCGCCATCACGCTGCACCTCGACGAGGGCGGCGAGGATCGAGACGGCGGGATGCAGGCCGCCGCCCCCGATGTCGGCGACCTGGACCGACAACGGTATCGGCGGGCCGTCCCGCGTTCCGTTCAGACCCAGCCCACCCGCGATCGCCATGTAGTTGAGGTCGTGTCCGGCCCGCGACGCATAAGGACCGCTCTGCCCGTAACCGGTGATCGAGCACATCACGAGCCGAGGGTTGCGCGCGTGCAGCACGCTCCAGCCCAGTCCGAGGCGGTCCATGACGC
The DNA here is from genome assembly GCA_035637495.1 of Verrucomicrobiia bacterium. GTDB lineage: Bacteria > Chloroflexota > Dormibacteria > Dormibacterales > Dormibacteraceae > 40CM-4-65-16. Next base: position 47,132 of record DASPXA010000055.1, on the reverse strand, counting down.
CGGGGCGGTTGCCTTCTACCAAAACCTGCGCGGTTTCGGCCAGCCGAAGCAACGAGCCGCGGCCGCGGTCGGTCTTGAGGTCCAGTGCGATGCTCCGCTTGTTGCGATTGAGAGCGTTGAACAGGGCGCTCTGGCCGTCGACGAGCGGCGGCGTCCAGCGCATGTAGTCGCCGGACTCCGGCTCCTCGACCTTGATCACATCTGCTCCCATGTCGGCCAGGAGCTGGGTGCAGTAGGCGCCGGGCAGAAGCCGTGTCAGGTCCAGGACGCGAATACCGGTCAGCGGCATGCCGGAGCTCATTGTGGAGTGCTACTGCATTGGTAGGAGACTTTCGGCGGCCGGGCATGCGTTAATAGGACATGGAAGAGTCCGGTTCCAGCATGCGTTCCAGCAATCCGCATCTCGGTGAGATGACCATCAAGGTTCCGGCGCCGTTTGCCGGAATCTCCGACCTCGGCTTCACCGCCCAGTACCGGGCGCAGAACTTCAACGAGCCGCTGCGCGACGTGCCGCTCCTGTTCGAGGGGCCGCCGCCGCCGATGGAGCGACTTGCCGAAATCCTCCAGACCCTGAGCAGCGCGCACTCGAAGTCGTACGCGTGGACCAACCCGGTGATGCTGGGAGACGGCGTCGTCGTGCTGGCTTACCGCGACCGAAGCGTCACCGGCGACACCCTGTCCGACGGCGCACGTATCGCCGATTACGTCGTGAACCTGGTCCGGCCTGTCGTCTTCACGTTCCTCCGCGACTGCGCCGTGGTTGCGCACCTGCGGTTGTCGGACGTGATCGAGATGCGCGTCAGCGCGGAGCGAAAGTCGGTCGCGGAGTTTGCCCTGCCGCTGCACGACATCGTCCAGCCGAACGGCAGCCGGCTGCTATGGGCTGTGGCTGGGTGAGGGACTGGGCGAAGGTGACCTCGCCGGGCTCGCCGTCTCCACGCTGCTCGCCCGTGCGCTGCTCGTGGTGGTGATGTTCGGCGTGGCGACCGGGCCGGGGCCCTGGTTGGCGAAGTAGAGCGCCAGCGGCACCACGATCATGCCTGCGATGACGGTCAGCACGAAGGTCACCGCTCCCCACTCCCGACGCAGCACGGCCCAGTTCACGAGCCGGTAAGTCTACCGACCACCAGAAGTCCTCGTCGTGCTACGCCCCCGGGATATCCCGCATTCGCCGGCACTCGCGGGTTTCGGGCAGCAACCAAACCCGTGATCGCCGGCACTCGCGGCAAACAGCCGCTGCGGCTAGAAGTCGTCTTCCGACGAGTTAAGGCCTTCCTCTTCCTTCTTCTTCCGCTGGTTCAGGAGTCGGATGAAGTCCTGCGCCCGCGCGAGCGCCTTCCAACGCTCCGGGAAGAAGTCTTGAACCAGGATCTGGCGGTCCGGCTGCTGGTAGACCGTGACGCACCACTTGTTGAGGGTGCGCGAGACTTCGACCTCGAAGTCCTTCTCCGCGGTCTCATACCGAACAACCTTGTCGTCGTCGAATCTTCTTCGTCCTGAAACAGCCATAGGTAAATCACTCGGGCGGGGATGCGGCTCATTGAGCGTCTTCTGATTATAGGCTCGTAAACGAATTGCCCTCAGCGGGTTTCGGGCGAGGGTTGAAGCAGCTCGCGAAGCAGCGGCGCCAGCTCCTCTCGAAGCCCTTCGCGCTTCATGGCCAGCATCAGATTGGCCCTCAGGTAGCCGGGCAGAGCGCCTGTGTCGTAGTAGTCGCCCTCGAACTCCAGGGCCACCACCGGGTCCTTTCCAAGCACCCCCTTGATCGCGTCCGTGAGCTGAATCTCCTTGCCCGCGCCCGGTTCGGCTCGGTCGAGCTCGGCGAACACCGCCGGGGTCAGCACGTACCGGCCGAGGATGGCCAGGTCTGAGGGCTCGGTGCCCGGTTCTGGCTTCTCGACCATCTCCGTCACCTCATGGATCCGGCCCCGGGTGCCGTTGGTGGCCACCACCCCGTAGCGGGCGATCTCGCTGCGCGGGAATCGCCGCACGGCCAGCACTGTCGCTCCGGTCTGGCGGTGGGCGTCGATCAGCTGCTTGAGGCACGGCTCGCCACCGAGGATGACGTCGTCCGCGAGCAGGACCGCGCAGGTCTCGCCCTCGACCAGGCGCCTGGCCGTCCAGACCGCGTGGCCGAGACCGAGGGGCTCCTTCTGCTGGATGTAGGTGATGTCCACCTGGTTGCTGAGGTCATCGACCTCGCTGAGGATGTGGAGCAGGTCGCTCTTGCCACGCACCTCCAGGTAGTGCTCGAGCTCGAGCGAGCGGTCGAAGTGGTCGACGATTGCGCGCTTGCCGCCGCCGGTGACCATGATCACCTGCTCGATCCCGCTGGCGATCGCCTCCTCCACGCCGTACTGGATCGTCGGCTTGTCAACCAGGGGCAGCATCTCCTTCGGCTGCGCCTTGGTCACCGGCAAGAACCGCGTGCCGAGACCGGCGGCCGGGAAGATCGCCTTGCGAACCATGGGTGCCGTCACGGACGACAATCTATATCGTGGCGACGATCGAAGGCATCAAACCGGGCATCGAAGGACACCTCGAACGGGTCGTCGAGGGCAATCTGCTCACTCACCACGTCGGCGGCAAGGGCACGTTTGCAACTCCCGCCATGATCGGGTTGATGGAGATCACCTGCCACCGCTCGATCGAGCATCTGCTGCCTGAGGGACAGACCTCGGTCGGCTATGAGGTGCACGTGCGCCATCTGGCGCCCACAGCTCCCGGGAGCACGGTCGTCGTCACCACGCGGGTGATCGAGGTCAAGGGCAACCGGCTGCACTTCGAGGTCGAGTGCCACGACGGCGACGCGCTCCTGGGCTCCGGCATCCACAAGCGCGCGATCGTCCCGGCGACCTTTTAGACATGCAGTACTGGGACATCGTCACGCGCTCGTTCCGGATCAGCTGGCGGTACAAATACCTCTGGCTGATTGCCCTTTTCTCCGGCGAGGGCGGCGGGGGGTTCAACTTCAGCTATTCGCAGCGATCTACCGCCAGCAGCTCGGACGTCGCGAACTTTCAACAACAGGTCACGACCTGGATCAACGGTCACGTCGGGCTGATCGTCCTGATCGTTGTCCTCTGGCTGGTGCTGGTGGTCGCCTTTTTCATCCTTGGCGCGATTTGTCAGGGCGCAACGATCCGAGCTGCTGCGGAGCACGACGCCGAGAGGCAGTTCGGGCTGGCCTGGGCGTGGCGGTCGGGGGTCGCGACGATGTGGGCCGTCGTCCGCTTCCGGCTGCTCCTGATCGCCCTCGGCCTGCCCGTGGTCGTGATCCTCGCCGGACTGATCGCCTCCACCGTTGTGGTTTTTGTCAGTCACCACCAGGGCGCCGGCGTCGCGTTGATTGGGCTGACTGTCTTGGTGGCATTGGCCAGCATTCCCTACCTGATCTATCTCTTCTTCCTGGACCGCCTCGGCAGCCGCGCTCTCGTGCTCGAGCAGCTGGGGGCCCGAGCCGCGATCGTCCGAGCCCACCGGCTGCTCTTCAAGAGGCTTGGCCGGACCCTGCTGGTCTGGCTCCTTCAGATCGCCGTCGGCATCGTGCTCGCGATCATCCTGGTGTTCTTCTCGGCGATCGTGATCGCGCCCTTCCTCGTGATCGGAGGATTGCTCGCGTCCAACGGCTCATCGGGCCTCTGGGTGATCGTGGTGATCGGACTGCTCATCGTCGTGCCGCTCTTCCTGCTCGTCTCAGCGTTCCTGGCCGCCCAGGCCTCGACCTACTGGACGCTCGCCTTCCGGCGGCTGGACCTCGACCCCGCGTCCCCTACGGCCTTCGCCGCACCGGCCGCGCCGTGAGCGACGAGCTGGACCGCGTCTCGCCGCGCGAGGGCGCTCGCGCCCGAGCCCGGGACAGAAAGGTGCGCGGCCCCAAGGTCGTTGCGGTCAATCCGGGGCTGAAGAAGCTCGCCCAGCACCTCGCCGAAAAGCGGGCCCGGAAAAAGAAGCCTTAACGCGATACGCTGACGCCGTTCCGGGATATATGAGGGAAAACCCAAGATGGTTTTCCCTCATCGCGCGTGCGGCTTTGCCGCAGGCGCTGCTCCCATTCCGGAGTACGGTTTGGCTTTATCGATTTGCAACTCGAGGCAAGGCTGGGAGGCGCAAGGGCATAGTCGCGGCCGGGTTGAACCCGGCCGCCAAAGAGACGCTAGTTAGGAATCATCAACGCGATACGCTGACGCGGTTCCGGCATCCCATGAGGGAAAACCCCAGATGGTTTTCCTTCCTCGCGTGTGCGGCTTCGCCGCAGGCGACCCGGCCCTCATCTCCGGCCCGCGAGCGATGATCCGATCGCAAGGGCCGGCGCTCCCATTCCGGAATACGGTCTGGCTCTTATCTATTTGCAACTCGAGGCAAGGCTGGGAGGCGCAAGGGCATAGTCGCGGCCGGGTTGAACCCGGCCGCCAAAGAGACGCTAGTTAGAAATCCATCAACGCGATACGCTGACGCCGTTCCGGCACGAAGCGAACAACTGGGGGGTTTGAGATGAAGGCCTACGTCCTCATCAACGCGTCACCTGGGCGGGCGTTGGAGGTGGCCAGGAAGATGGAGGGCGTGCAGGGCATCTCCGCCGCCGACGCCATCACCGGTGAGTACGACGTCATCGCCGTGTGCGAAGCCCCGGACGTGAACTCGATCGGCTCCCTGATCGTGGACAAGATCCAGAAGATCGACGGCGTCTTCAAGACGATCACCTGCCTGGCGGTGAAATAGGCTTCCCCTCTCCACCCTTGGGCGGGGTGGCAGTGGGTTCCGCCAGCGCCGACGCCACGTCGGGCAGACGCGTCAGCCACGACGCCATGGACGGCATCTCCTGCTCGAAGCTGCCGACCGAAGGCGACCATGTGAGCTCGCGCCGCGAGTAAGAGTCGTCGTAGTAGTGCGGCTTGCCCAGCACGTCCGTCGCGTAGATCCCGGGCCACACGACGGCGCCCTGCGGCGCCATCGCCTCGGCGCCAAGCGCGCGCACGTAGGCCAGGTCGTACGGTGTCGAGCCCACCTCGGCGGCGAACCCGACCGCGCGCGCGGCTGAGATGAGCAGGTCGCGCCACGAGGCGTCGAACCCCCCGACCAGGTAACGCCGTCCCGGCCGGCCGCGATCCGAAGCCGCAAGACAGGCCCGGCCCACGTCCCCCGCGGAGACGAAGGTCTGCTTGGCCCGGCCTCCTCCGGGCAGCCACACGCGACCGCGCACCGCGGCGGTCATCAACCGGGGAAGGATCCATTCCTCGCCTTCGCCGAAAACGCGCGCCGGCCGAACGATCACCACATCGAGGTCGGCCGCCGCGGCCAGCACCCACTCCTCCTCGAACAGCTTTTGCTTCTCGTACGCGTGCGCCGGCTTGAGCTCGGACTTCTCGGTCACCCGAGCAAAGTGGTCGGGACCATAGACGTCGGCGGTCGACACGTGGACGAGGCGGCGCACCCGAGCGTCCCGGGCCGCCTCGACGACGCGCTTCAGGACGTGGGCCGGCTTCTTTCGGTATCGGAGGCGGTGCCCAGGTGACGCGGTCTCGGCGCAGAAGACGACGACCTCGACCCCGCTGACCGCGTCGCCAAGCGCCTCGTCGTCGGCGTCGGAGTTGAGCTCGATGACGGGGACGTCAGTGGCGAGCGCCTGGGAGATGTGCCGCCCGAGGAACTCGCCCGCGCCGATGACCAGGTGCAAAACCGAACGATTCTATGTCCGGCGTCGCGACAGGGCGTTGGAGATGGCGCCCCTCACGTTCTCGACGACTGTCGAGACGCGGCGGCCGAGCTCCCACCACGCGGGCAGATCGGGCCTGATGGGCGGCCCGATCGAAACCTCGATGCGGCGAAACGGCCACAGCGCGTCCGTGCCCCGCACCGCCACCGGGCAGATCGGCACGCCTGCCTGCACAGCGAAGTAGCCGATCCCGTTCCTCAAGGGACGCAGCGCACGGCCCCGCGAGTAGCGACCCTCGGGAAACATCAACATCACCCCACCGCGCTCGAGCACCTGGTAGACGGTCCGGAGACCCTGCTCGTCGAGATCGCCTCGGTTGGGCGAGATGGGAAACACGCCGATCTGCGGCAGAAGCCTTCGCTTCCACGCACGGTTGAAGACGGTCTCCCGCTTGGCCATCGTGTAGACGAGCGGGCGCTCCGGAAAGAACGGAATGATGAACGCCGGGTCGAACCAGGCCTGGTGGTTGGCCGCGATGATGCAGGGCGGCTTGGGAATGTTCTCCCGGCCGGTGACCGTGACTCGAAAGAGGTGCCTGACGAGCCACCCGACCAGGCGCCTGAGAAACAGATACAACCCTGGCGGGTCCCATGGCGACGGGTGCACCAGCGGGTCAAGCGGGCCGGCGACCAGGTCCCAGTACTCGGGACTCCGATAACGACTCTCGCCGGTCCCTTCAGTCGAGGAATTCGTGGAGGACGCGGTTGAATTCCTCGGGACGCTCGGCCTGAGGCGTGTGCCCCGCTCCGTAGATGACCGCCAGCGAGCCTCGACCCATCATCGAGCTCGCCCGTTCGGCGTGCGCAAGCGGGAAGAGCGGGTCGTCAGCGCCCCAGATCAGCTGCACCGGGATCTTCAGCTCGCTCAATCGCCTCGTCACGTCGTGCTGGCCGCCGAACAATGCGCGGGGGTTGACCAGCGAGCGGACGGTCGACAGGTATGCCTCGCGGAAGCCGGCCGCGGCGTACATCTCGCGCAGGTCGTTCAGGTAGCCGTCATCCATCGTGCGGTTGAGGTCCACGGACGCGCCCGAGTAGCGCGCGGCGACGCGACGCACCAGCGTCGCCGGAGCCCACGTGAGCGCGTCGCGCGCGAAATTCATGACCGCCTCGCCGACGCGCGGCACCGTGACGAGCCCGTAGGCCATCTGGGCGCTGCGGACCTTCGGCCTGCCCAGGCCTAGGGTGTTGACGAGCACGAGCTTGCGGACCATCTTCGGCTGCTCGAGCGCTACCTCGAGCGCGATCCTTCCCCCGAGCGACGTCCCGACCAGTGCCGCCGAGCGCAGACCGCGGTCCTCCATGTAGCGGCGGACGAAGCGTGCGAAATAGGGAACCGTGTAGCGCACGCGCGGCTTGTCGGTGCGCCCGAAACCCGGCAGGTCAGGCGCGAACACGCGGTGCCGGACCGCCACAGAGTCAAGGTTGCTTCGCCACTCCATGTAGCCCGACGAACCAAGGCCGTGGACGAAGACGACGGGTGAACCTCTCCCACCGTACATGTGGTGGACGCGCAGGTTTCCGATGTCGATGAAGCCGGAATGCAGCTTCCGGGAAATCGGCCGCGGAGCCTTGTCGTCCCGGTCCATCGGGAGGGCCCAGAAGGGACTCACTGGGTCGGAAGCATACGGGCGGGGGTCGCGAGTCCGGCGATCTTCATGCCAGTCGTGAACTTTGCGGTCTTCGACCCGTCGATGACCGTGATGGCGCCCGGCCCGGCGGCCGTCCAGCTCCCGTCCCTCCATACCGCGGCGCTGCGTTCGTCGATGCCGAGCAGCGTCACGTCACCCAGCTCGCGGCGGGCCGAGTCGACCCACCGATGGCCGAACGTGTCGAAGTGAGGCGCCACGGCGGTGCCAGGTACGACCCCAAGTGCGTCGAGCGGCCGGCGGTTCGACCGATCGGGCCAGCCGGCGCGGATCAGAGTGTGGCTGCACAGCGCCATCGCTCCCGCCGACGACCCGGCCAGCGCCGCACCATCCAGCCAGGCGTCGAAGATCGCCGTCCAGACCCGCGAGCCCTGCAGCACCTGGACCACCAGGCCCGGGTCGCCGCCGACCAGGTAGAAGAAGCCGCCGGAACGAGCCGCAGCCGCCACCTCCTTCGAGTTGGCGTCTGAATGCTTGAGCACAGGCAGGTCCTGGAGGGAAAGCCCGAACCGCCCGAACCAGCGGGTTGCGTGGGCGACGGCTTGCTCCGGGCCCTGCCGCGCCGCAGCCGTCGGCACGACGAAAGCCGGACCCCCTCGGGCGCGTTCGGCGAGCATGCGGTCCTGCTCTTCGTTGCCGGGCTTGCATTCGTCGCCGCCGACGAGCGCGAGCAACCCGGGCGCAGACGGCACGTGGGTAATGTAGTGCCGTGTCAAAACATGGCGGTGTACGCGTAAGGATCGCGCCGAGCCCGACCGGGTTCGCGCATCTCGGCACCGCAAGTACCGCGCTCTACAACCTTCTCTTCGCCAGGCAGAACGAAGGGACCTTCGTGCTTCGGGTCGACGATACGGACGTCGAGCGCTACCGTCCGGAGTACGAGGCCCTCATCTACGAGAGCCTGCACTGGCTCGGGCTCGACTGGGCGGAGGGGCCTGACAAGGGCGGCCCTTTCGCGCCTTACCGGCAGTCGGAACGCGTCGACATCTACAAGGGAGAGGCGGCCAGGCTCATCCAGGAGGGCAAGGCATACAGGTGCTACTGCACGCCTGAGGAGCTGGAAGCGGAACGCAGGCAGGCGCAGCTTGAGAAGCGGCCGTACAGGTACTCGCGCCGCTGCCTGATCAACCCTCCGCTAGACCGGACCGTTTTCGCGGTGCGATTCAAGGTTCCGGGCGGCGAGATCGCCTTCATCGACATGGTGCGGGGCGGGATGAAATTCGACGCCGACCTGATCGGCGACTTCATCATCGTCAAGTCGGACGGCTACCCGACGTACCAGTTCGCGAGCCCGGTCGACGATGCGCTCATGAAGATCACGCATGTGATCCGCGGCGAGGAGCACCTGTCCAACACGCCGTATCAGCTGATGCTCGTCGACGCGCTCGGCCACGAGCGCGCGGTCGCTTATGCGCACATGCCGCTGATCCTCGCCCATGACGGCGCGAAGATGTCCAAGCGCAAGCACCCGGAGCTGAACCTCGCGATCTATCGCGAGCAGGGTTACCTCCCGGAGGCGATGCTCAACTACCTCGCGCTCCTCGGATGGAACCCGGGCACAGCGCAGGAGATCTTCAGCTTCGACGAGCTCGTCCGGACCTTCTCCTTCGACCGCGTGCAGCACGCCGGGGCGCGTTTCGACTGGGAAAAGCTGAACTGGATGAACGGCGAGTACATCCGCAAGCTCGGCGACGATGAGCTGACGGCGCGGCTGCGACCGTTCCTACCCCAGCTCGACGAGGAGACGATCCGGCGCGCAATACCGCCGCTGCGGACGCGCATGTACAAGCTGGCCCAGGCGGTCGACTACCTGGATTACCTGTGGACGGATCCTGCGCCGCCGGCGCTGGATCCCGAGGCGGCGGAGCGCGTGAAGGCGGCGATCAACGCGCTGAAGGATGTGCCGTGGGAGCCGGAATCGATTGAAGCTGCGCTGGAAGAGGCGGTTGCGAGATCGGGCGCCGGCAAGGGCAAGTTCTACACGCCGCTGCGTGATGCGCTGACGGGCAAGAAAGTCTCGCTGCCGATCCACTACACGCTGCACCTGCTGCCCAGAGACGTTGCGCTGCAGCGATTGCAGCGCGCAACCAACGTACGCGTTTGATGGCAGGCAAGCCCGGCATGGATGGGACCTGCTGAGTGCCACTCACGATCGTCATCGACCTCGATCCGAACATCGTCCGCATTGGACCGCTGCTGATCACATGGCACGGCGTCTTCGCAGTCCTCGGCATCCTCGCCGCCGCGCGTCTTGGTTTCTGGCTGCTGGGAAAGGACGTGCCCAATCTCAAAGGAACCGGTGACGGGCTGGCCTGGATGGTTGTGCTCGGGCTGATAGGCGCGCGCCTTCTTTATGTGTGGGAGAACTTCAGGCTCTTCGCCGGGGGTCAGCTGCTGCGCATCTTCGCCCTCACTGAAGGCGGGATCAGTCAGTGGGGCGGCCTTTTCGGCGCGATGATCGGCGCCTACATATGGGCGCGGCGGACGAAATTCTCGTACTGGAAGATGGTCGACGCCGGCGGACCTGCCGCGATGATCGGGCTTGCGATCGGGCGGATCGGCGATGTCATCAACGGCGAGCACCACGGGGCGCCCACGAACCTTCCGTGGGGCGTCGAGTACGTGAACCAGAACACCCTTGGCGAGCCGGGCAAGGTCGTCCATCCCGAGGTCGCCTACGAGATGCTCCTCTGCCTCTTGATTCTCGGCGCGTTGCTCCCGTTCCACCAGCGCCTGAAGCAACGATTGCCCGCCGGCGTGCTGGGACTGATCTACTTCGCGTTCTATGCCGCGGGCCGGTTCGTGCTCAGCTTCTTGCGCACGGACCCGGCGGTCTTCATCGGCCTCCGCCAGGCGCAGATCGCGTCTGCGCTCATGGTCGCGATCGCGATCATCGCCGTGCCGATTCTTCTGCGGCGAGCCGCAAGAGGCGCCGAGCCAGCCGAGGCGAGGCCGAGTCGTGCTTGAAGTAGACGTGCACCTCGTCGTGCGTCGCGACCGCGGACTTGATCTGGTCGACCCATGGTGCAAGCGAAGCGTTCGTGTAACCACGCCGGAGCCGGAAGTACGCGACTGAGCTAAGGTCGACGAGCGGCGCCCGCGGCCACTTCTCTTCGTCCGTGACCACGAGCGCGCCACCGTGGTGGCGCAGGACGGCGTAGGTCTCGTCGTCGAACCAGGACCGATGCCGGAACTCCGCGCCGACGGGCCGGCCGAGCACGGTGAGCAGCGAATCAAGGAGGTTCAGATTTTTCTGGCGCACCGGTGGGAACTGGAGCAGGACCGGTCCGAGCCGATCGCCCAGCACCGCGATGCGCGTGGTGAAGATGCGCGCGAGGCCTACGCGATCGAAGCTGTCCGCGGAGTAGGTGAGCCCACGATTCGCCTTCATGCAGAAGCGGAATTCGGGTGGCGTGTCGGCGGCCCATTTGAGGAGCGTCGACTCCGGCGGCGTGCGGTAGAAGCTGCCGTTCAGCTCGACGCCAGTCAGCCGTTCGGCGTAGTAGCGCAGCATGTTCGAGCCCGCAAGTGACTTCGGGTAGAACTTGCCCTTCCAGGTCGAATAGCTGAAGCCGGACGTGCCGGCGAAGAGCATTCGGTTAGGAGACCGCGGCTCGCGTCACCCGCTCGTGGAGCTGGCCGCACGCCGCGTCGGCCTCTCGCCCGCGCGTGTCGCGCACTGTCACGTTCAGCCCCTGCGCCTCGACCATTGTTTTGAAGGCGCGGATCGAGGCACGCGCCGGCGCCCTGTACGGGGTGTCGTCGACCGGGTTGAAAGGGATCAGGTTGACGTGCGCCAGCTTGCGCCGCAGCAGCGCGCCGAGCTCTTTCGCGTCGCGCTCGGTGTCGTTGACGCCGGCGAGCATCACCCACTCGTAGCTGACCCGCCGGCCGGTCGTGTCCGCGTACGCCTGCGCCGCGTCGACGAGGTCGCGCACCGGGTACTTGCGGTTGATCGGCACAAGCACGTCCCGCAGCTCATCGCGCGCGGCGTGCAGGGAGATCGCAAGAGTCACGGGAATTTTTTCCTCGCCCAGCTGCGCGATGCGAGGGATGAGTCCGCTCGTCGACACCACGATGCGGCGCGGGCTGATCCCGAGCAGATCCGGGTCGGCGAGGAGTCGGACGGAGTCGACGACCGCCCGGTAATTCGCCATCGGCTCGCCCATGCCCATGAAGACCACGTGTGAGAGGCGCCTGCCCTCCGCCGCCAGGATCCGCGCGGCGTCGACGGCCTGTTCCACGATCTCGTGTGCCTTCAGATTGCGCCCAAAAGGAAACTTGCCAGTGGCACAGAAAGGGCAGCCGATCGGGCATCCGGCCTGCGAAGAGATGCACAGCGTCGAGCGGTCCGAATAGCGCATCACGACGGCTTCGACCGAATGGCCGCCGTCGAGCTCGTACAGCGTCTTGGTCGTAAGCCCGTCGTCGGCCCGCGAGACCGCGATCGGTCGCAGTGATGTGACGCGCAGCTCGGCCTCCAGGGCGTTGCGGAGCGCTTTCGGCAGGTCCTTCATCGCGTCGAAGCTCGCCGTGCCCCGAGCGAGCCAGGTCCAGATCTGCTGGCGCCGGTACGCCGGGGCGTCGTGATCCTGGAGCCAGCGCTCGAGATCGGATGCGGTCAGAGAGAGAACTGGCGTCACGCGCCTACATTACCGACAGCTTCGTAGACCTCCCCCACCGCGCGGACCGTGCCGTCGTCGACCAGCTTGCGCAGGTGTGCCCGCAGCGTCATCTCCGCCGCCAGAATCAGCTTTTCCTCGAGCTCCCCGTAAACGCGTCGCGTCAGCTCGGCCGGCGTACCACGGCCCTTCCTGACCTCAGCGAGCACCTGCGCCTCTCGCTCCAGACGGTGGCGCCGGTACTCGTCGATCTTCGCCATCGCGTCGGTGACGGGATCCCAATGACCGGGGAAAAGCGTCCGAGGGCGCAGCGCGCTCAGCCGGTCGAGCGATGTCAGGTACGCGGCGACGTCGCCCTCCGGGTACGTGACCATCGAGCTCCCCTGGCCGAGGATGAGGTCTCCGGTGAAGACCGCGCCGTCTTCCGGGATCAGAAAACACAGATGGTCGTTGGTGTGCCCGGGTGTGTACAGCGCCGTCAGGTTGAGCGTTCCGACCCGTACGACGTCGCCGTCGCCAAGGCCTGGGTAGCGCCGGATCGAAGCGTTGTGCGGCCGCGCAAAGCGCTCGGCGAGGGGAAGGTGATCGGGGTGGGCGTGCGTGACCAGCACCACGCCGACCGTCTTGCCGGAGAGCCTGCGATTCAGGGTCGCGAGGTGAGCATCGTCGTCAGGGCCGGGGTCGATGACGGCGACGACCGGTCCGGCGTCGACGACCCAGGTGTTGGTGCCCGGCCCGGTGTATGGGCCCGGGTTGGGCGCCACGACTCTCGAGACGGCGGTCAAATCAGCGAGGACGGTACGCGGGCAAGTACACGTCTGCACCGTCGCCGCGACCGGCGTCGAGCCAGCCGTCCAGGTGCGTGTCCACGATCAGACGGACCAGGGGCTCGCCGAGCTCGGACACCGGGAGAGGCTTTCGCTCGCCGGAGGAGACAAACCGCACCTTCCACCAGCCGCCGATTGGCTCTGCCCCGACGCTGAGGGAGTCTCCCTGGAGCCAGTCGCGCAGGCGCGCGAATGCCTCGACGAGAACCGGCTCGGATGCGATTACCGCCGCGTCCTCAGGAACGCCGCGCTCCACCGATGGCAAGGCCAGGTTGAGGACCGCGCCCAGGCCGACGGCCCGAGCACTGTCCTTCGGCGCGATCGCCGCCGCCTCCAGACCCGCGGCCCGCCGCCCGACCTCCTGGGCTTGTTCGAACAGCCCCTCCATGAGCTCGGGGCGACCGAACGCCGCCTGCCGCGCCGACTCCTGAAGCGCGAGCACGGACGAGCGCAGCTTGTGACCCAGACGCCCGAGAAGGTGGTCCCGCTGCTCGATCGCGAGGCGCTGGCCGATGTCGGCAGCCTGCCTGGAGGCGCGCAACCCGCCTCGTTCTGCCCAACCGACGAGCCGACCGTTCAGGACCAACGCTTCCCATGGCCCCCCGGGAGGCGGGAACTCGACGTCGGCGGGACCGTGGCGGAGATGGTCGGGAACCGATTCCATTCCGCCGCCGACGCGTACCCACATCGGCGCGGCGACGCTCATAGGAGATGTAACGGTTGTTAGGTGCGAATCCGGGCAGGCACCGTGAAGCGGAACGTCGTGCCCTTGCGGTCGCTGGCGGCGACCCAGATCCGGCCCCCGAACGAACGCTCGACCACGAGGCGGCAGAGGTAGAGCCCAAGACCGAGGCCACCTTGGGACCGGCTGCGACCTGCGGGCCCGGTCTTCTCGAAGACCGTGTCCAGGGTCGCGGGGGGAAGGCCTGGTCCGTTGTCGGCGACGCTGATCTCGAGCCAACCGCGCTGCACCTGCCTGGCCTCGACCTGGACGGCCCTGGTCGTGTACTCGAGGGCGTTGCCGATCAGGTTGGTGAGCACCTGGCCCAGGTGCGCCGGCTCGCAGAACGCCTGCGGCAGCCCTCCGGGCAGGTTCACCTCGATCGCGGCGGTGCGCTCCGCGTAGCGGTGCGTCAGGACGTTGACGACCCCGTTGAGCGCCGAGCTCAAGTCGACCGGTTCGGGAGTCGGCTCGAAGTGCCGGGTCTCGAGCTTGGCGATGATGAGCTGGCTCTCGACCAGGCTGAGCAGGCGGTCGGATGACTCGTAGGCCTCCTGGAGAAGCGTGCGCCGGCCAATCGAATCGATGGTCTCGTCCCACTGCATGATCCCCGCGAGCGTGTTCTTCATCGCCGCGGCCGGGCTCCGCACCTCATGCCCGATGGCGCGAAGCATGAGGTCTTTTGCCTCCAGCGCCTGACGCTGGGCGGTCACGTCCTCGTGAAGCGTGAGCACGCCGGCAGGCTCGCCTTCGAGTCCGGGGATGACGACCCGCCGCACGTGGACAGTCCGGTCGGGGTCTTTCATGCGCACCTCTAGGGTGCCGTCGCTGTCGCCGTCCTCCACGGGCGTGGCGCCGGCGGCGGCGTAGATCTCGTCCGGCTGCCGGCCCGGCATCTCGGACGCCTGCAGGCTGTAGATCGACTCGATCTCGGGGTTGGCGTACACGATCCTGCCGGCGGCGTCCTCGAGCATCACGCCCACCGGCGAGTGGCGCAGGATCGCGTTCATCATGCGGCGCTCGCGGTCGAGGGCGTCCACCAGCTCCAGCTGGCCGAGCAGAACGGCGGCCTGCCCGGCGAGCACGGCAGCGAGTCGCCGTGTCTCCGCGGCGCCGACGGTCATCCGCGCCACGAGCAGCCCGGCAAGCCGGCCCTCGACCTGGATCGGGATGGCGAACGCGTCCTGAGGCGCGCCGAGCAGGTCGAGCAGGGCGCGCAGGCGGCGCCCGCCTGCAGACGAAGTCAGCGCGCGGAGGAGCTGCCCGCTGTCCGTGACCGGCACCCGAGGCAGGGAGTCGCCGTCGTCCGAGCGGCGAACCAGCTCTCCGTCCTCGAGCAGCCAGAGCTCGCCTTGCGATGCGGCGAGAGCGCGGCTGACCAGTCGCGCCATCTCCAAGCGGGCGCGGTCGGGTTCGGTCGGGGTCAGCTCGGTGAAGGCCGCGACCGCCTCGAGGGTTCGGATCCGGCCCCGCGTCTCGGCCACCAGGCGGGCGTTCTCGATCGCCACCGCCGCGTGGCGGGCGAAATCGAGCGCCGCCGCCGTGGGTTCTGGGACGAGGGTGGAAGCGTGGACGGCGCCGATCGCCCCGACGAGCCGGTCCCCATACCAGAGGGGGATCAGGTTCCACGCGTATTCATGGGCCGTGCCGCTCACGATCCCTGCCTGCGGGATGCGGTCGTCCGAAGCTTGCCCGGACCACCCCAGCACCTCCTCGGCGGCGGCGTCGCCGCTGGACCGAGTGGCGGTCACTCGGCCGTCGGTGTCGAACGCCCAGCAGGTCGTGCCTGCGCATTCGAGCATGGTGCGGGCCTGGTCGGCGATGTTGGAGACGACGCTCATCAGCTCGTGGCCGGCGAGAGCGGCCAGCTCCTGGATGCGCACCGACTGCGCGAGCGCGAGCTCGTTGGCGTGGTGCAGGCGCATCGTGCGTAGCGCGATGCCGACGACCGGCATGGCGGATTCGAGCAGCTTGACGTGCGTCGCCTGGAAGCGCGCGCCATCGTTGCGCATCGCGACAAGGCCGGCCACGACACGCTCGGCCTGGGTGATCGGGGCCCAGACGACATGGCTAGGCGAGCGGGTGAAGATGTAGTTGCCGACCGGTCCGCCAAGATCGCCGGGCTCACTCGCGAGCCCGTCGAGCACCGCCGTCCCGCTCTCGATCATGCGGCGGAAGAACGGAGCGTTTTCGATCGCGACCGGACCGATAGGGCTGGCAGGTTCATCGCTCGCACCGGCAAAGCCGGCGACAAGTCCCGCCACGTCCACGTATGCCAGCACCATGTGCGTCGAGCCGAGATAGTCCCCGACGACCGAGAACACCGCCTCCGACAGCTGGCGCTCGTCCGTCGCGCTCGCCACGCCCATGTGGAGCAGGTGCAGCGCCTCGAGGCGCGCGCGCTCGGTCTGCGCCTGGGCGAAGTGGTCGGCGTTGGCAAGGGCCAGGCTCACGTGCGCGGCCACGTCCTGGAGCAGGCGAACGTGCCAGTCGTCGAAGGCGCCCTCCGTGTACGACTGGAGCGAAAGCATGGCGGTGATCCGCTCGCCACTCAGGACGGGTACCCACACGAAGGAGCGAGACACTCTGCGGTCGTCCGAGGGCGGGCCGGACACGAACACCGCGGCGCCCTGGCCCACGGTCCAGACCTCGCGCTCGAGGCTCTTCTGCTCGAAGGACCGCCGCCATGGGTTGTTGCGCACGAGCACCGGCTTTCCGGTTTCGTATGACTCGCGTGACGGACCGGTGACCGCCAGAGCAACCGGCGGCACCACCTCTTCGACCCCGCCCACGTACTGGTAGCCCTCGGCCTGCGGCCCCTCGGCGGTCTGGGTGATCGTGGCCAGGATGAAGCCGTCGAAGCTCAGGTTGGCCGAAAGCTCCTCGCGCAGCGTGCGCATGATCGACCAGCGGTCGAGGCTCGAAGCGAGGCGGCGGCCGATGGAGTTGACCGCCTCCAGCCGGCGTCGCTGGTCTTCGATCGCCTCGTAGCTGCGCGCGTTGCGGAGCGCGAGCGTGACCTCGTCGGAGACCAGCTCGAGGAAGACAGCGGTCGAATCCTCATAGGCGTAGGGCCGCGAGCACTTGATCCCCAACGCGCCTCGAGCGGTGCCACCCTCTTTCAAAGGCACCCACAGCGAGGAGTGCGGGTAGTGCGCGAGCGCAGGCTTGTTGTCCGCGACGACGTCGCGCGCGGTGTTGGCGAGCGCAGAGCGGGCGGGCAGCGATCGGTCGGTCGGCGGTGAGTCGCCCTCCACGTGGAGGTACCGAGCCGGCTCGGCGCCGTCCTGGAGGGTGATCATCTCCAACGAATCGACCGGAAGCAGCTCCCGCAGGGTGCCGAACAGCCCGCTGAGCACGCTCGTCTCGTCCAGCGTCGACGTCATGGCCCGCGCGATGCTGTTCAAAGCATCGAGACGGCGGGCCTGGTTGCGGGTCAGCTCGTTCAGGGAGGCGTTGGCCAGGAGGACGCCGAGCCTCCGGTGCACGTCCTCGAGGAACTGGATCTCGAACGGAAGCACCTTGCGCTTGCGGTACATCTGGTAGCTCACGCTGCCGATGACCTCGCCCTGGTGCATGACCGGGACCCAGATCACGAGCTTGCTCCTGGTCGGGACTCCAGGACCCTTGCCGATCTCCTGTCGGGCGGATTCGACCGGCAGCACGACCGTCTTGGGGTTGGCGTACTGGCGGGCGAACGTCGACTCGCGCAGCGGCCGGCGCCGGATGTCCTGCAGAACGCCGGCGTCCAGCGGCAGCGAGTGGTACCAGCCCTCCCGCTCCAGCACCTGGAGGTTGATGGCGTCGTATCCGAATCTCCCCTGCAGGCCGCGGTAGAGGACCTGCAGCAGGTCGGCTTCGGTGATGCAGCTGCCCAATTCGTGGACGAGCGCGCTCGCCGAAGGTCCTGGCATCCTGCCCAGCGTCCGCCGCCCAGCCGCCGGCTTGGACCCGGTCAAGGTTCGCTTGGCCGTCGTTGCCGTCGCGTGCGACCTGCCGTTTCGCCGGGCTGGAGTTGCCATTGCCACGGATATACTGCCGCAGAATCCAAGGTGCCGTTCACTCCACCGAAGCCAATTGCGCCGACGCCCGAGGAATTGAGGGGTTCGACCGTCCTCGTGGTCGATGACGAGCGGGCCTGGAGGGTGATCCTGGAGACCGACCTGAAGATGCTTGGCTACAAAGTCTCGATGGCGGAAGACGCCGACCAGGCACTCGTTCGCGCTCAGGCCGACCGGCCGGAGGTCGCGATCATCGACCTGATGCTCCCGGAGCCGATGGACGGCTGGGGGCTGTTGAACGAGCTCCGGGCGCGCGGGCAGAAGGTGCCTGTCATCTTCTACACCGCCTACCCCGTGTTCCCGTCAGGCACGGACGATCCAGACGTAGTCGGTTACATGAGCAAGGCCGTCGACCGGGCGGACCTCTACGCCCTCCTCCCGGTCGCAATCCGGCGCTCTCGCGAGCGCCGAGACTCAGATTCCTAGCTGTTTTCTAGCCCAGGACTTCGGCGACATCGTTCAGGATGTCGACCCACTGCGCGCCGGCGGCGAGGGCCAACGCGCCCAACACCAGCAGAGCGAAGCACACACCCTGGACCCTGATTCTCCACGTCATCCCCAATTTACCCCTTTGTTTTTCCAACTACGCCAGGTCCGACCAAAAGTATGACGGGGCCCAGGCGTATTTGCGCACGCAAGCAAAGTCAATCTTCGTTAATAATGATGTAGGACAGGTCTTGGAAAACCGAAGCATTCGACGTGGAAGTGGCAACGGAGCGAGGCGGGAGGTGCGGCTGCCTCCGCTTCCTCCGGGCCTCGAAGTCTACCGCCCGGCCGACGTGCTCGGCTCCTCCGTCCTGGTGGTGGAAGACGAAGCGGCGATGCTGCAGCAGCTTCGGATCGATCTCCATGACCTCGGTTACCGACCTTCCGTAGCCGCCACGGTGCTCGAGGCGCGAAACGTGCTCGAGCACGAGCGCGTGGCGGCCGTGCTGCTGGACCTGGTCCTTGACGAAAGCGAGGACTCGGGCTTCGAGCTGTTGACCTGGATCCGTCAGCACCACCCGGGCCTGCCCGTGATCGTGCTTTCGGCGGCCCAGGTGAACTCGGCTGCGATCCGCCGGGCCTACGAGCTCGGTGCCAGCTCGTACTTCGTGAAGGGCAACGTGCCGATGGCACACATCTACTCCGACCTCGGCGCTCGGCTGGTGGAGCGGGGTACCGGGCGGCCTGGCACCTACCGATTCGGCCGGCTCGAGTTCGATCCCACCAGGCGCACCGTCCGGGTCGGCGAGCGCGACGGCCACCTCACCCAGCAGCAGGCGGCGCTCGTCCTCTTCCTGGCGCAGGGGTCCAAGCCGGCCACCGCGCGCGACCTGATCCAGGCCGGCCTCTTCCGCACCAACGCCGCGCACTCGACCGTCCACTCCGCGCTGCTCACGCTGCGCCGCCGGCTGGACGAGCTCGAGCCCGGACTTGGGGCGACGTTCGTGCATGCGTCGGCTCGCGGCTACAGCCTCGTCGCCGTCCATGAGTGAAAGCCCCACGAACTCAGAGGCGTCGCCGTGAGTTCGCGGGGGCCCCAAGACGACCACGCGACCAGCCCGCTGCCGAGCAAGTCGGTGCTCGACGAGGTCGTCGACCTCCGCCGTTACTTCCACAGGCACCCCGAGGTCAGCTTCAGCGAGCACGACACCACCGGTTACCTGACCAACCGGCTGCGGGAGCTTGGGCTCGACCTGATGGACTGCCCCACGGAGACCGGCGCCGTCGCGCTGCTCGACACCGGCCGGCCGGGCAAGACCGTGATGCTGCGCGCCGACATCGACGCTCTGCCCATCCACGAGGAGTCGGGAGTCGACTTTCATTCCCGCATCGACGGCCGCATGCACGCGTGCGGCCACGACGCGCACATGGCGATCATGATCGGGGTCGCCCGCACGCTGATCGACCGCATCTTGGAGGTCGGCGGCAAATACCTCTTCGTGTTCCAGCCTGCGGAAGAGATCGTGGAAGGGGCCAAGGCGATGATCGCGAAGGGCCTGCTCGACCACCACCGCCCCGACTCTGTGATCGGGCTGCACATCGCGAGCTTTCTCGAGTCCGGCACCGTCATCTCGAGACCGGGATTGCTGTGGGCGGGGTCCGATGCTTTCGACGTCAGTTTTTCCGGCCCGGGCGGACACGGCGGGATGATGGGCCGGCGCGGCAACGTGCTGGCCGCGCAGGCATTTTTCGTCGAGCGGCTGCACACGGTCGTGGAAGGGCTCGAGCTCGACGGCGTGCAGTGCCACACCACGGTGGGCAACATCAGCAGCGACGGCGCGTGGAACATCGTGCCGCGCGGAGTTCTCGTCCAGGGCAGCCTGCGGACGTTCAACGACTCACTTCGCGAGCAGGCGCTCGACCGCTTGCGCGACCTTTTGCGCGAGACGCAGAGCGAGTTCGAGATCAAGACGAATCTCGACCTCGTACACGGCACGGTGCCACTGATGAACGAGCCGAACGTCACACGCACCGTGATGGAGGTCGGGCAGGAGCTGATCGGAGAGCGGGCCAGCCTGCTCGGCCGGCCGCTCACGGTGAGCGATGACTTCGCCGAGTTTCTGACCCGGATTCCGGGCTGCTACTTCATGCTGGGCGCGCGGCCGGAGGGCGATACACCGCCCGCGCATCACTCGCCTGGATTTCGGATCGACGAAGCCGCGCTGCCGGTGGGAGTCAAGGTGCTGGCGGGGGCGGCCTCGAGACTCGCCGCCGAATAGCGATTGCTCTTTCTGTTTGCGATCGTGGTCGGCACCGTGTTCGGCCTGGTGGTCGGGGGCCGGGTCGGCAACCTGGCCCGACTCAGGTTCCACTGGCCCTGGGTGATCCTCCTCGCGGTCGTGGTCCGCACCGCCGCCCAGCTGCCTCCGCTCAGCCGCGTCGAGGGCGCCCAGTACCTTTACATGCTGACCCTGGCCGTGATCGTCGCATGGACGATCTGGCACTGGGACCGACTGCCCGGAATCTGGCTAGTGACCACGGGCAGCGCGCTGAACTTGCTGGTGATCGCCGTCAACGGGGGCCGGATGCCGGTTGCCGCCGAATTCGCCGGCTCGTTGCTCAGGAACGGGAGCGCGGGCCAGTACACGCTGATGGGGAGCGGGACGCAGCTCAACTTCTTGGCCGACTGGATCTCGCTGTGGCCTTCACCCGAGGTCTACAGCCCGGGGGACCTCCTGATCGCCCTGGGGATCGCGATCGCGGTGTTCATCTCGACCGCAACCCCAACCCGTATAGTGAGTTGACCCCGCCGTGATCATCTTCTGGATTTTCACGATCTTCGTCGGCGCCTCGGCATTCGCCTTCGCGCTGATCGGCCTGCAGCTCGGCGTCGCGTGGTCCCTGGTTTACGCCATCGTCGCAATGCTGGTCTGCCGCGGAGTTCTCACGCTGCTGAAACGTTGGCTGATCCTCAGCGAACGCATCGCGCCGGAGAACCACCCCGACGAGCGAACCCTCGAAACCAACCGGGCTTTGTTCTGGCGCCGGATGCGGAGCTTGGCGATCCTCTTTGGAATCTACTTCGCCGTTTTCTTTGTGTTCTACGGCCTGAGTCCACTGGAAGCGATGGACGCGTTGCCTGGCGTCATTGCCGCAGCGATACCGCAGCTTGCGTACTTCCTGGTGATCATGGTCGCCAACTTCATGCTGTTCTTCGGAGCTTTCTTCATCTACGGGCGGATCGGGCGCACGTATGTGGATCCTGGCGAGGCCAACTACGACGTCAAGATCGAAGACGTCCGCGGCCAAAGGTCGGCGGTCGATGAGATGCGCCGGATCCTGACGCTGATGGAGCAGGGTCGGAACTACGTGCGCGCTGGTGGCAAGCGCGAGCGAGGCGTGCTCATGGTCGGACCTCCCGGCACGGGCAAGACCATGCTGGCCAAGGGCATCGCGTCATCGATGCACGTGCCGATCATCATCACCTCGGGCTCGTCCTTTCAGGGCATGTTCCTCGGCATGGACGCGCTCAACGTATTCATGACGGTGCGCGCCGCGAAGAGCCGCGCCAAGCGCTGGGGTGGAAGCGTCGTCTTCATCGACGAGTTCGATGCTCTCGGCAGTCGCCGCAGCGGGATGGCCGGCGGCGGGGCGGGTGGCATGGGCGGAATGTTCGGTGGCGGACAGCTGGGCCTCAACACGCTGCTCGTGATGATGGACGGCGTGGACAACCCCGGCTATTTCAAGCAGATGGGCCGGCGGATGGTGAACATCACGCTGGACGGGCTCTTCTTGCCCAGGCAGATCGGAGTGAACGGCACGAAGATCAAATTCCGCATCCCAATCCTGCGCGCACCCCGGTACAACATCCTCTTCGTTGGCGCAACCAACCGGCCGCAGGTCCTCGACGAGGCCGTCGTGCGTCCCGGTCGGTTCGGACGCCAGATCATCTTTCGGATGCCGACCAAAGACGACCGCAAGGACATCGCGGACCTGTACTTCGCGAAGAAGAAGCACGATCCCGAGCTGGACACACCGGCCCGGCGCGACGAATTCGCGCGGGTCGCCGACGGCTACTCGCCGGCGATGATCGAGCAGGCGCTCTCCCTCGCGCTGATGTACGCGTTCGAAGACAACCGCGAGGCTTTCACGTGGCGCGACATTCGGGAGGCGATGGGCAACATCGAGGCAGGCCTGGCGCACCCCGTCGTGTACACGGAGCGCGAACGCATCGCGGTCTCCCGTCACGAGCTCGGTCACGCGGTCGCGGCGCGATATTTCTTGCCCGATGCCGTGTCGGTGCGACTCTCCATCCGAATGCGATCAGGCTCGCTGGGCCATCACCGGGCCGTCGACAAGGAAGAAGAGTTCTCCAAGTTCAGGTCGCATGCCGCCGGTGAGCTGCGCCATGGTCTCGGAGCGATCGCATCCGAGCGCGTCTTCTACGGCGAGAACTCGACCGGCGTGAGCATGGACCTCATCCAGTCGACGGACCTCGCATCGAGGATGATCGTGAACTGGGGCATGGGACCCGACCCGCTGCCACCGCATGTCTCGCGCCTCGCGGTCAGCATCGGCGAGTACCTGATTTCGATGGCCGCCTCCGTGCAGAGTGAGCTGACCGGCGAAGCAAGCCCCGCCGCGAAGGCCATGCAGAATCCTCGATCCCGCCAGGCGGTCGCCCAGGTGCTGGGTTCCGCATACATCGACGACTGGCGCGTGATGAACGTCAACAAGGAAGCCATCGATCTGGCGGCCGAGGCGCTGATGGCGCAGGGCGAGCTGGTAGGAGATGAGATTGGCGGCCTTCTCGACTCGGTTGGGCTGCGCGAACCGACCGACAAGGACCCATACCCCGCGGAGATCCCGTTGCCGCCGGTGCTCGAGCCGCTCAAGATCGAAGCCGAGCAAACGGCCTGATCCGACTCCGCCTCTCGATTGTGGTTGCCGTTGTCCTGGCGCTGCTGCCGCGCGTGGCACTGGCGCAGGACCCAGGGGCCGGGCCCAACGCGCATCACGAGGCGGCGCGGATCATCGGCGCCGAGCTGGCGATGCAGGACGCGACCAGACGGCTGCAAGCGCTCGCCGCCGAGAAGCCTGCCAGCGTTGCCGACAGCGTCCGGCGCGAGCTCGCCATTGCGGCCGCGACCTATGACTTTCGGCAGGCCGCACGCCAGGAGCAGCTACACGTCTACGCAGTCGCCGGCTACGACAGCGTCGAGTCGGCGGTTCTGCCGCTCCTGCCGCCGGGCGTACGAAGCTCGTTTGAGGACTCGATCTCAGCCCTCCACCACCTCTACATCCTCGCGGGCATCGATGAGTACTACCTGGTCAATCCGCACTTCACGCATCCGTACTCGGACGCCGCGCCGCTGAGCGACCTGCGCTCCTTTTATCTCGAGGCGGAGCGCCGGTACGGGATTGACGCCAGCTACCTCGCGTCGATCAACTTCATCGAGAGCAAGTTCGGGCGCGTGAACGGCCCTTCCTCAGCTAATGCGATGGGGCCGATGCAGTTCCTGCCTGGGACGTGGGCTCAGTACGGTCAGGGCGGCAACATCATGGATCCACACGACGCCATCCTCGCCGCGGCCCGGCTCCTGGTCCACAATGGCGCCCCGTACAACATGCGCAACGCGATCTTTCACTACAACCTGGATTACGACTACGTCGACGCGGTCGAGATCTTCGCCCGGGCCTACCGGGCCAACCCGGGCTGGCTGGACCGGATGTACTACTGGGATACGTTCGGCTAGCGCGACTTCCGGATGGGCGCGGTGCCGGCAGCCGCGGGATTCACGACGCCTGGAATGCCGCCACCACCGGCCAACGCGGGCTACGCGGATCGTTAGAGTAAGTACTCATGGAGTATCGGATCGAACAGTTGGCCAGGGCCGCAGGCGTGGCCGTGGACACGATCCGCTTCTACCAGGGCAAAGGCCTTCTCGACGCCCCGCGCCGCGAGGGCCGCGTGACCTGGTACGGGGACGCCCACGTGGACAGGCTGAAAAGGATCAAGGAGCTTCAGCAGCAAGGCTTCACCCTGACCGTGATCCAGCGCTTCCTCGCCGGAGAGCTCGAGGCTTCCGATGAGGCCCTGGTCGCGGCTGTCACCCGCCCGTCCGCACCTCAGACCCTGACCTTGAGCGAGCTCGCCGAGCGCAGCGGCGTCGCCGAGCCCCTGCTGAGGAGCCTGGAGCAGGCGGGTTTGCTGGTTCCGATCGAGGGTGGCGAGGAGCCCCTTTACCCGGCCGACGACCTCGAAGCGATCGCCGCCGGCATGAAGCTCATCGCCGCCGGCGTTCCCATCGGCTCGCTGATGGAGCTCGGCAAGGAACATGCCGCAGCCGTGGACCGGACGGCCCGGCAGGCGGTCGACCTGTTCGACCGGTATGTGCGCGAGCGAATCCAGGCCGAAGGCGGCGAGACCGAGGCCGCCGAGCGCAGGCTGCTGCAGACGTTCAACGACCTGCTCGAAGCCAGCGGGACGCTCGTCCGTCACCACTTCCAGCGGACAGTGCTCCGCGCGGCGCGGGAGCACATCGAGAAGCGGGGATGATCGCCGCCACCACGGTTCGGGCCTGGGAGCTCGACCGCACGCCGGACCTCGCCGACCTGGTCACGGCGGCACGCGACGCCGGCCACGAGGTGATGCTCATCGAAAGGCCGATGCCCGATGCGGTGAGCGTGGCTGCGATCGGGCGCGTGCTCGACATCGTCGCCGCGAAGGGCGGCGTGGGGCTCGAGGACTCGAACGGCAAGACCATCGACTTCGAGTCGGGCGACAACCGCATCCTCGCCGCATCACGACTGTGGCGGCGCATCGCGTCGAACGACGCGCTGGCCGTCGGCGGATTCGCCTATCGGACCGACCGTGATCCGGGCGGCGCGTGGTCAGGTTTTCCGGCGCTCCTCTTTCGGGTACCGGCGCTGGCGGTGATGCGAAGACGCGGCCGCACTTTCGCGATCGCGGCCTCACCCGAAGCCGAGGAGCTGCTGGAGCTGACGCCGACCGCCGTGAGAGCTCCCGCTGCGCGCCGGCTCGACCTCACGCCACTGCGTAATCCCCTAGCCTGGACGGCCGCGATCGAGAACGCCGCGGCGCGGCTGCGTGCGGGCGAGGCGGAGAAGGTGGTGCTCGCGCGCGAGGTTCTGGCCCGCGGAGACGGCGTGGTGTCGGCGGGCGTGGTGGTGCGCGGTCTCCGCGCCGCATACCCATCGTGTTTCACCTACCTGGTTGCGGGCGCCGACGGAACGGCGTTCGCCGGTGCGTCTCCGGAGCTGCTGATTCGCCGTTCGGGCAGGAGAGCCTCCGCTCAACCGATGGCAGGGTCGGTGGCTCGAGGGACGACCGACGCGGATGACGAGCGCCTGGCACACCTGCTGGTCCAGAGCGCAAAGGACGAGGCCGAGCACCGCCTCGTCTCCAGATTCGTCGTTCGCGCGCTGCAGCCGTTCGCAACGCAGATAAGCGCGGGCGACCCCGAAGTCGTCCGCTTCACCAACATCCAGCACCTCGCCACGAGCGTCGAGGCCGAGCTGGCAGATCCGGCGGTAGATGCTCTGACCATGGCCGCCGCGCTGCATCCCACACCTGCCGTCGGCGGCTGGCCGCGCGAGGCCGCGGATGTTCTCATCGACGACCTCGAAGGCATGGAGCGCGGTTGGTACGCAGGCGCGGTCGGCTGGATCGATGGAAGCGGCGACGGCGAGCTGGCGGTCGCGCTCCGCTGCGGGCTGCTGTGGGAGGACGGCGCCCGACTCTATGCCGGCGTCGGCGTGATGCCGGATTCGGACCCTGCCCGCGAGCTTGAGGAAACAGAGCTGAAGTTCAAGGCCCTACTCACAGCCCTCGTCTGATGGAAGCGACCATCGACGGCGCCCGCATCCACTACGAGCGCGCCGGCTCCGGCCTCCCGGTCATTTTCTTGCACGCCGGGATTGCCGACTCGCGCATGTGGGAACCCCAGGCCCACGAGCTGGCCAGGCAATTCGACGTGATCTGTCCCGATCAACGTGGTTTTGGGCGCTCGGAGCTTCCACCGATGCGGTGGTCGCCGGTGGCCGACCTGCTGGCTTTGATCGACGACCTCGACCTGAAGCCCGTTCACATCGTCGGCTGTTCGATGGGTGGCAGCCTCGCGATCGATTTCGCCATCGTGCATGCACAACGCATCTCGAAGCTCGTGCTCGTCGGGCCGGCGATTGGTGGCGCCAACTTCGGAAAGAAATATCCAGAAGTCTTTGCAGAGGTCCGCGCCGCGGACGAGGCCAACGACATGGCTGCCGTGAACCGCGCGGAGATGCATCTCTTCCTGGACGGCCCGCGGCGTCGCCGTGGATACGTGAGGCAGCCGCTGCGCGACCTGTTTCTCGACATGAACGGCGCCAACATGAACATCGATTGGTCGTCCGCGCCAACCGACAACCTCGACCCGCCGGCGATCGAGCGGCTGCACGAGATCTCAGCGCCGACGCTGGTTGTGGTCGGCGACGAAGACGTCCCGACGATCTTCGACGCGGTCGAGGCGTTGATGGAAAGAGTCCCGCACGCGCGCAAGGCCGTGATCCACGATGCCGCCCACCTGCCCAACCTCGAGCACCCCGCGGAGTTCAACCGGATCGTGCTCGAGTTTCTGCTGGCGGACTAGCCCTTCAGCGCGGAGGCCGCCGCCTCCCAGCAGAGTCGGTGGCCGCTGACGCTGTCCTCACGCTTGAAGCGCACGACCACCATCGTCGGCGTCGGCGCGGCGATGGCGTCCGCGATCGCCGGCTCGAGGCCGGAGCGGTCGGAGACGGGACTGTATACGAGCCCATATAGTCGTGCGACCTGCGACAGGTCGAGCCCAAGCGGTGTGGCGAAGATCTCCTCGAAAACGTCCGGGTGCTCCGCCTGAGGCAGGAAGTTGAAGACCCCGCCGCCGTTGTTGTCGCAGACGACGAGGGTGGCCTTGATGCCGTGGCGCTGCAGCGCCCAAAGGCCGTTCATGTCGTGATACAGGGACAGGTCACCCAGAAGCAGCACCGTGGGGACCGCGTCCCGGCCGGTCGCGACGCCAAGCCCCGTCGAGACCAGGCCGTCGATGCCGCTCGCGCCTCGGTTGCCGAAGAAGTGCTGCCGCGGCCGAGCCGGCGGCCAGAAGGAGTCAGCAGCGCGAATCGGCATGCTCGAGCCGATGAACACATGGCCCGGGTCAGGCAGACGTGCGCTGAGCGCCTTGACCACATGCCCTTCATGGATCGGCGTCCCCACGAGCGTCGCGGCGATCGCGGCGGTGGCGCGTTTTCCGGCGCCCACCCACTCTTCCCGCCACGCCGGGCGATCCATCGTGGGCAGCGCTTCGAGGAGCGGCTGCGGATCGCAAGCGATCACGTTCGTGGCCACGTGGTCCTCGTCACGCCAGGCTTGGTCTGGATCGATCAGAAACGTGGGCGCGGCCGCGGCGGCAAGCCAGCGGTTGAGGACGCGCGATGTCGGCGTTGCGCCGAGCCGGATGACGAGGTCGGGCCCATGCTGCAGCGACCAGCCGGCGCGGAGGAGGGCTTCGTAGGACTCGACCGCAGAGCCGGCCTCGACGCGCCTGAGCTGCGAGGTCGGCTCGGCGAGGATCGGCAAGCCCAACCGGTGCAGCGGCGCCGCGAGCCGCTCGCCTTCGCGAATCTCGCCCGCCACGACCAGCGGTCGCTGCGATCGCTGGAGCGCCGAGGCGAGCGCCGCGACCTGCGCCTGGTTGGGCAGGAGGCGGCCGGTCGTCGCGAACTGCGCAGGGGCGGGTGCGGCGGTCGGGATGTGGCCGGGCGGCGGCACGAGCGGCTCGCGGAACGGAAGGTTCAGGTGGACCGGGCCGGCGGACGCTTCCGCGACGGCGCGCGCGGCAATCCGGCGCCAGAATCGCGCTGCGCCAGGCAGCTCGACCGGCACGCCCGGGTCGAAGAACCATCGCACGGCGGTGCCGAAAAGCCGCTGCTGGTCGATCGCCTGGTTGGCGCCCACGCCCTGCAGCTCAGGAGGCCGGTCGGCGGTCACGACGATGAGCGGCGTGCGCGAGTAGGACGCTTCGACGACCGCGGCATGCAGCTCAGCCGCCGCCGTGCCTGAAGTCGTCAGGACGAGCGCCGGCTTACCGGTCGCCTTGCCGAGCCCCACTGCAAAGAAAGAGCCGCATCTCTCGTCGATATGAACGATGACCTTGATGCGCGGATGTCGCTGAAGCGCCATCGCGACCGGCGCCGAGCGCGAGCCTGGCGACACGCAGGCAAACTCCACGCCCTGCGCCGCCAGCTCGTCGACGAAGGTCGCGGCAAAGCTCTGGGCAGTGTCAGTCATAGGATGAGATGTCGCTCGTGATTCTGGACGTTGGGGACGCCAGCTTGAGCTACTTTGTCGCCGGCAATGGCCGGCCGGTGACGCTCCTGCACGGCTTCACCCAGAGCGGCCGCAGCTGGCGCGAGCTCATCGCCAGGATGCCCGAAGGCTGGGAGTGGATCGTGCCCGACCTGCGGGGTCATGGCGAAACCCAGATCTGGAAGGGCTCGTCGTGCTCCATGGACGCGTGCACCGAGGACATGATCAAGCTGTGGGACGCGCTGGAGGTTGAGAAAAGCCACCTCGTGGGCTATTCGATGGGCGGTCGGCTCGCGCTTCACATCGCGACGCACAGGCCGGAGCGCGTACTTTCGGTCCTCACCATAGGCGCGCATGCCGGGCTGGACGAAGACGCCCGGCAGGGGCGGAGGCAAGGCGACGAGGCGCTGGCGAGCCGGATCGAGAGGGACGGCCTCGAGGCATTCGTCGATTACTGGAGCTCGCTCCCCCTTTTCGCCGGCCTGGAACGAAGAGGTCCGAACTATGTTGCGGAGGTGCGCGCGGAGCGCATGCGCAACCACGTCGCCGGCCTCGCATGCTCGCTGCGCGGAATGGGCGCCGGATCGATGCAGCCGCTGTGGGATGACCTCGCCAACGTCACGTTTCCCGGCACCTTTGTCGCGGGTCAGCTGGACCACGGCTACGTCGCGTCAGCACGCAGGCTGGCGGCCACCGTGCGTAACGGTCGCTTCGAGATCGTGTCTCGGGCCGGCCACGCCGTGCACCAGGAGCGCCCCGAAGCGTTTTCGCGAGTGCTTGGCTTTCACCTCGCCGCAGCCACGGCGGTGGGCGTCTCGTCTTCGAGCTCGACCTCGGACTGAATTCCGGCCGCATAGTGAGCGGCGCCCAGCCGCTCCCGGTCGAGCATTCCTCCGTCGTCGATCTTGCGCAGGACGAAGTGGTCGTGTCCCTCGCGCGCCAGGAGCTCCACCTCGTGGGCCACGTCGGCCGGCCGCCGCGTCGTGATGAGCGGCGCGTTCACAGCAGGATCCCAATCGTGAACAGGAGCGAGTAGGCCATCTCGGCCACCGCCATCCGCCTCAACGCTTTGACGAGCTCCGGCGCAGAGGTGGTGGCGAAGGCGGTGCGCACCGGCATCGAGGCGATCGGTATCCCGAAGTGCATGGCCATCACCGTCACGCCGGCGAGCTTCGTCAGGAAGATGACTATCGGGACGGCGAACGCCGCGCTCACCAGGACCAGCAGCAGGATGCGCGTGCCCTGCCGCCCGAGCCTGGTCGCCAGCGTGCGCTTGCCAGCGGCGGCGTCGGTCTCGATGTCGCGCAGGTTGTTCAGGAGGAGGATCGCGGCGGCGAGAAATCCGACACCGCAGCCGAGCAGCACGCTGAGCGTGGTGATGCGGCCGGTCTCGACGTAGGCGGTGCCCACCGTTGCGACCAGGCCGAAGAAGAGAAAGGCGAAGACTTCGCCGAGACCGTAGTAGCCATAAGGCCTCGGTCCGCCCGTGTACGTCCAACCGGCGAGAAGACACGCCGCGCCGACGATCAGGAGACGCCAGTCGACCGCAAGGCTGAGCACAACGCCGGCAAGGCCGGCCAGTCCAAAGCTGGCGATCGCGGCCCAGCGAACCTGCGCTGGATCGACCACCCCCGAGGACGAGGCGCGCAGCGGGCCGACGCGGTTGGCGTCGGCGCCCCGCGCGAAATCGGAGTAGTCGTTGGCCAGGTTGACGCCGACCTGCATGGCGAGCGCGACGACGAGTGCGAGCACGCCGGCCCACCACCTGGCGCCGCCCTGGTGGACGGCGACCGCGGTGCCGGCGAGCACCGGGGCCACGGACGCGGCGAGCGTGGCGGGACGTACGGCCGACCACCACACGCGCGACGCGCTGGTCGACGCCGTCGTGCTGGCCATCGCCTAAGGCCGCTTGGGAAACTTCGAGAAGTTTGGCTTTCGTTTCTGCACGTACGCGTCCCGACCTTCCTGAGCTTCTTCGCTCATGTAGTAGAGGAGGGTCGCGTCGCCCGCCAGCTGCTGGATCCCCGCGAGGCCGTCGTCGGCGGCGTTGAGGCCTGCCTTGAGCAGGCGCAGCGCCAGCGGGCTGAGCTCGAGCATGCGGCGACACCACGCAACGGTTTCCTTTTCGAGGTCGTCGAGCGGGACGACCTTGTTGACCAGGCCCATGTCCAACGCCTGCTGCGCGTCGTATTGCTCACACAGGAACCAGATCTCTCGCGCCTTCTTCTGACCGACGATCCGAGCGAGAAGACCGACGCCGTATCCACCGTCGAAGCTGCCCACTCTGGGTCCGGTCTGGCCGAAGCGCGCGTTGTCCGCGGCGACGGTCAGGTCGCAAACGACGTGGAGGACGTGCCCGCCCCCGATCGCGTAGCCCGCGACCATCGCGACCACCGGCTTGGGAAGGCGCCGGATCTGGATCTGCAGGTCGAGCACGTTGAGCCGCCCGGTGCCTCCGGAATCCACATATCCATCCTCGCCGCGGACGCGCTGATCGCCCCCGGAGCAGAACGCCTCGGTGCCGGCGCCGGTGAGAATGACGACTCCGATCTGTGGATCGTCGCGCGCCGCCTCGAACGCCTTTGACATCTCGACCACGGTCTGGGGCCGGAACGCATTGCGGACCTCGGGCCGGTTGATCGTGATCTTTGCGATGCCTTCCCAGGTGTCGTAGAGGATGTCGGCGTAGCTGCCTGAGCGAACCCATCGAGGTGCGGCCGAATCTTTCAAGTCATCACTCCTAGAGCGATCACTAGCACTAATGCTAGCGCTCCGGAGAGGCGCCTATCTACACGTGCTGGCGAGGCCTCTTGCGAGGGAACAGGCGGACGATCTTGGCGTAGTCGTCCGGCGTGTCGACGTCGTCGGGACGCCCGGGTGCGGGCACGATGTCCAGCAGCTCGGGCCTACCCTGCAGCACCTGGCGCGCGCCGGAGTCGCCCTTCAGCTTCATGAGCGCAGCCCAAAGCTCGCGAGAGAGGATCACTGGCGGCACCCACCCCGACGCTCCGTCGCTGCCATGCGCGACCGCAACCGCCGGTCGTGAGCCCTCACGGCGCCAGGCCCGCAGCAGCGTCGCCACCGTGCGTGAACCGACGAGCGGCTGATCGCCGAGCAGCACCATCACCGCCTCGATCTCCGGTCGCATCGCGCGCAGGCCCACCTTGAGAGATGAGGCCATCCCGCTCTGCGACCTCGCGTTGTAGACCATCTCGGCCCGGCCCTCGATGGCCCGCCTGACGTCGTCTTCGGCATACACGACGACGGTCTGGTGGCAGCCGCCCTCCGATGCGGCCTCGAGCACGTGGCGGACCATCGGCACGCCGTCGATGTCGAGCAGGAGCTTTTGCGACCCGGGCATCCTGGAGCTCTGGCCGGCGGCAAGGACGATCCCGCCCACTGGCAGGAGCGCGGCGGCCAGTCGCTCGAAGGGTGGTCGGGCGGAGCGGATCCACTCCACCTCGATGCCCGCGCGGATGGCGACCTCCGCAAAACCGCGAAGCCTTCCGCCGTCGCCGTCGACGAGAAGGAGGCGCCGTCCGATCAGGGGAGTGAGGTCGGGCACCTGCTCCGGCAGGGCCACGACCGCGACCGAGCGGCAGTCGCTGCGGGCAATGATGTGCTGCAGGGCCGCGTCGAGGTCGCGACCGCGCACGACCATCGAATGCGGACCTTCGGGTTCGCGGTACGTCCTTCCCCGGATCGCGAGGTCCAGGTCCCCCATGACGAACACGGACATAGGCGGTTCAGCATGCCAGATGGGGACCGCCTTACTCTCCTCTTTAGGATGCCGGTTCTTGGAGCTCACGTCGACTCGTCCGGCGGCCTGCACCTGGCGTTCGAGCGCGCCAAGGCGATGGGGGCGGATGCCATACAGGTCCACCCTACTCCGCCCGGATTCTGGGGGTCGCCCAAGCTGGACGAAACCCGGATCGCGACCTTCAAGGAGGCGGCGGCCAAGCACGGCCACCCGCCCTTCTACTTTCACGCCGTCTACCTGATCAACCTGGCAGGCGACGACTCCACGCTCCGCCAGCGCTCGGAGAGCACGCTGGCCGGCTACCTGAGGGCGGCGGACGAGCTCGGCGTCCACGGCGTGATCTTTCACACGGGGTCGCACAAAGGCGCGGGATTCGAGAAGCGCCTCCCGTCGATCACCCAGCATCTCCAGCACGTTCTCGATCGAGCCGACCCCACCTCAGCGCGGCTGTTGATCGAAAACAACGCGGGACTCGGCGGCTGCGTCGGGGCGAAGTTCGAAGAGATCGCGCAGATGCTCAGCGCGCTGGACAACGACCCGCGCGTCTCAGTCTGTTTCGACACGTGTCACGCGTTCGCGTCGGGTTACGACGAGCGCAGCGCGGCCGAGGTGAAGAAGACGATCGACGAGCTCGACCGCGTCATCGGGATGGCTCGCGTGGAGGTGGTCCACTGCAACGACTCGGTCACGGGCCTGGGCTCCAACCGCGACCGGCACGCGAACATCGGGACGGGCCAGATCGGCGAGGAGGGATTTCGGGCCCTTCTCCGCGAGCCTCGGCTCGCCCGACTGCCCTTCATCCTCGAGGTACCCGGCGCGGGTGGCGGGCCTGACGCCGAGCAGGTCGCCGTGCTGAAGAGGCTCGCGGCTTAGGCCGCGTCGGAAGCGGAGCGGTCGTCCTCGACCCCGATCGGAGCGTGCCTCCGAGGCGGGCGCCGCATGGCGAGCCCGGCCAGCTGCCACACCCGCCTGCCGAGCAAAGCCGCCACGTGGGCGACGCCAAAATGGGGGTGCGGGCCGTAGAGGCGCGAGTTCTCAGCCTCGCGCTGGACGTCCTTCAGCCGCTGCCACATCATGTCCTCGTTCTCATACGGGTTCATGGTCCTACCTCCGTGTAACCGGCTAAGCGTTGATACCAGTTATTATAACCAATGTTGCGGTATTTGTGGTTATGGGTACACTGAATCGCGATGTCTGATCGGGAAACCGCCGGCGGAGAGCTCGGCCTCGTCCAGGCATTCGTCAACACGGTCGACCTGCAGGACGGACCGGAAGAGCTCAACGACCCAAACACGCTGCGGACCTGGCTGGTTGCAAGCGGCTTGATGGATTCCAGCCAGTCGGTGGACGAATCGGACCTGAAGCACGCCATCGCCGTGCGGGAGGCGATGCGAGGCATGATCGGGGGCAACTCCGGCCGGCGCGTCTACCCCGTCGACCTGGCGACCCTCAATGAGGCGGCCGCGGCGAGCCGCCTCCGGATGCGGTTTGGCTCGGGTGGCAGGCCCCGGCTCGAGCCGGAGGCTGCGGGCGCCGTCGGTGCGATCGGCCGGCTCGTGGCAACGATGTACTCCGCCATGCAGAGCGATGAGTGGGACCGGCTGAAGCTCTGCTCTTCAGACCCCTGCCGCTGGGTCTTCTACGACCGCTCCCGGAACCAGTCGAGCCGATGGTGCAACATGGCCTCCTGCGGCAACCGCGCCAAGGCGAAGCGCTTCAGGCAGAAGCGCGTACCGCCTTCATAGAGGCGCCCGAGCCGCCGAACCTCACCGCTGTGATCTCGGCCAGGATGCCGAGCGCCGTCTCCTCCGCCGCGCGGCTGCCCAGGTCGAGGCCGATCGGTCCGTGAACCCGCGCCAGCTGCTCCTCGGAGAAGCCCTCCTTGCGCAGCGCGTCGAAGCGGTTCTGGTTTGTCTTCCGGCTCCCGATGGCGCCGATGTAGCCCGCGTCCTTCGTCAGCACCGAGCGTAGGGCTGGCAGGTCGAACTTCGGATCGTGGGTCAGGATCACGACGTAGGTCGAGTTGTCGACCGCGATCTTCGCCATCGCCTCGTCCGGCCAGCCGACGATGAGCTCGTCTGCGTCAGGGAACCGCTCCTTGGTCGCGAACTTCGCGCGTGCGTCGACGACCGTCACTCGATAGCCCATCAACTTCGCGAGTCTGTGCAGCGGGATCGCGATGTGGATCGCGCCGACGATCACCAGCTGCGCCGGTCGCCGGAACGGTTCGACGAACACGTCTCCATCTCGACGCGCGAGCTCGGTCCCGGAAGGCGTCCCGGTAACCAGCTCTGCTTCACCCGTCGACAGGTTCGTGCGGAGCGTCGCGGACTCGTTGCGGTTGAGGATTCCGACGAGCTGCCTGTGAGCGCGGCCCAGGGGCTGGACGAAAACCTCGATATGTCCGCCGCAGGCCAGACCGACCTCGAACGCGACGTCGTCCGCCACGCCGAACGCAGCCACCTTTGGTGTTCCGCTCTTCAGGACCTTCTGGGCTTCCTCAAACACGGCGCCCTCGATGCAGCCGTTCGACACCGAGCCCGCCATCTTCCCGGAGCGCGTGACCAGCATCTTCGAACCCAGCGGTCGCGGGCTCGAACCCCACGTCTCCACCACGGTCGCGAGGGCGATGTCCTCGCCTTCCCGCGTCCACTGATTCAGCTCGTCGAGGACTTCTCTCATCGCGACGTCCTCGTGTCGAGACCTGCCAGAAGCCTGCCCAGGTCGTCGAGAGCCTGGACGTTGTGCGCGGCGAGAAAGTCATCGCAGTGGGGCAGCGCGGCGGCCATTCCGCGCGTCAGAGGCTCGTACCCCTCCGAGCCGAGGAGCGGGTTCAGCCAGATCAGTCGGTGAGCGGAGCGTCGCAGGTGGATGAGCTCCGATGTGAGGTGAGCCGGGTCGCCGCGGTCCCACCCGTCGCTGATGATGATCACGACTGCGCCGTGACCGAGGACGCGCCGCGCCCAGCGGCGGTTGAAATCGCCGATCGCGTCGCCGATCCGAGTGCCGCCGCTGAAATCGTGGACGCCCTTGCTGACCGAATCGAGGGCCTTGTCGAGGTCGCGCTGGCGGAGCAATCTCGTGATCCTCGTCAACCTGGTTGAGAAGACAAACGCCTCGAGGTCCTCTCGGCGCGCGACTGCGTGCGCAAAGATCATCAACAGTCGGGAGTAGCGCTCCATCGAGCCGCTGACGTCGCAGATCAGCACCAGCGGCCGCCGGCGGACGCGCGGCTTGCGCCGGAAAAGTGTCATCAGCTCGCCGCTCGACCGGATCGCGTGACGGGCTGAGCGCCTGAGGTCGATGCGGCCGTCGCGGGACGGGCGCAGGCGGCGCGTGCGACGCTCGGCCACGCGCCACGGCGCCTGCTCGAGCAGTTTTCGCACCTGCTCGGTCTCAGCCCAGGTCATCTCTTCGAAGTCCTTGTGGCGGAGCAGCTCCTCTGCGCTGTAGCCGCTCGAGCTGGCCGGGAACTCGGTGGGGTTCTCGCGATTCATCTGCGACATGTTCAGCCCGAGGGCGTTCGCCCAGGCTTTCGCGCGCTCGGGAGCCATCGGCAGCGGCCGGCTGCGGCCCGGAATCGTGCCGGCGGACGCACGCGGGTCGGCCGGCGCCCAGAAGATGTCGAACGCGGCCTCGAATGTCGGGATGTCCTCTTTTCGGCTCACGAAGACCGAGCGGAGGGCGTTGCGGAAGTCGTCGCGCTGCTTGAGGTCGATGAACCCAAGCGCGCGGGTGGCGTCGGTCAGGCGGCGCGGCCCCGCCTCCAGGCCCGCGTCGTGCAGCAGGCGGGCGAACGCCCCCAGTCGGGGCAGCAGGTCGGGCCGCTGCTCAAGCACGTTGAGCCTTCTCGACCAGAGCAGGCACCTGCTCGCGCACGCGTTCCAGATCCTCCTGGTACTTGAGCGCCGCACCCATCGTGGCGCTGACCAGGCCGGCGTCGATCCGCGTCGCCCCCAGCGTGGCCAGCGAACGGGCCCAGTCGAGCGTCTCCGCCACGCCCGGGACCTTGTACAGGTCCATGCCGCGCAGCCCCTGCACCAACGCCGCGACCTCACGCGCCAGGCCGTCGGCTGCTTCCGGCGCGCGGGCGCGCACGATCTCGACCTCCTTGTCGAGGTCGGGGTAGTCGATCCAGTGATACAGGCAGCGGCGCTTCAGCGCGTCATGCACCTCGCGTGTCCGATTCGATGTGATCACGACCAACGGCACCTGGCGCGCCTTGATCGTGCCGATCTCCGGGATCGAGACCTGGAAGTCGGACAGCAGCTCGAGAAGGAACGCCTCGAACTCCTCGTCTGAGCGGTCGATCTCATCGATGAGCAGCACTGGTGGTGTCGGGTCGTCGTTGTCGATCGCGTCGAGCAGAGGCCGCCGCAGGAGGAAGTCAGAGCTGAAGATTTCGCGCTCGGCGGTCTTTCGATCTTCGCCCTCGCCCATGAGCCTGATGTGCAGCAGCTGACGGGGGTAGTTCCACTCGTATACGGCGTGGGCGAGGTCGATGCCCTCGTAGCACTGGAGCCGGATCAGCCGCGCGCCGAGGACCTCGGCCATGACCTTCGCCGCCTCGGTCTTGCCGACGCCCGCCTCGCCTTCGATGAAGAGAGGCTTCTGCAGCCGGAGGGCGAGGAAGATCGAGGTGGCCAGCGCGCGGTCGCCGATGTAGCGCCGCTCGCGCAGCCGCCGCTCGACGTCCTCGATCGTTGCCGGTGCTGTCACGGTGAGAAAGAGTACGAGTGTGGCCCGGTCAGCCGGACCGGGCCACAACCCAAGCCTTGCTACTTGCCTTCGGCCTGGTTTATCGCCCGCTTGGTCAGCACCCGGGCAAGGTGCTTCTTGTACTCGGGGCTGGCGCGCAGGTCGCCGGCCGGGTCGAGCCCGTCCGACGCGTGCTGCGCCGCGTCCTCGGGCTTGGCGCCATCGTGCAGCGCCTCCTCCACTGAGGTCGCGCGCACGGGGGTCGGTCCAACGTTGGTCAGCCCGATCCGCCAGCCGCCGTTCATCTTCTGGGCCGCCACGCCGACGATCGCCCAGTCGAACAGCCGGCGACGGAACTTGACGTACTTGTGGGGTCCGTTGGCCACAGGGAAGACGACCTCGGTCACGACCTCGTCGGGTCCGAGTGCTGTCGTGAAGAGGTCCTTGAAGAAGTCCTTGGCCGCGATGGTCCGCTTGTTGGTGACGATGTCGGCGTCGAGGATCAGCGCGAGCGTCGGATAGTCGCCCGCCGCGTCAGCATGTGAGATGACCCCGCCCATCGTCCCCATGTTCCGGACCTGGTTGTCGCCCACCTCGCCCGCGATCTCCGCGAGGAGGGGGAGCTTGTCCTGGACCACGCTCGAGTTCTGGATCGCGACGTGGCGCGCCAGCGCGCCGACGTGCAGCTTTCCGCCGCTCTCCTTGATCTGGTCGAGGTTCTTGATGCCGTTGATGTCGACCAGGGCCTTCGGCTGGGCCAGGCGCAGACGCATGAGCGGGATGAGGCTGTGTCCACCGGCCAGGATCTTTGCGTCCTCGCCGTACCTGCCGAGCAGGTTCGAGGCCTCCTCGACCGAGGAGGCACGGGCGTATTCGAATGCGGCGGGTATCAATTGCGCGCCTCCTTGATCATCTTCCAGAGTCGGTCTGGGCTTGCAGGCATGTCGACGTGTTTGATACCGAATGGGCTCACCGCGTCCACTACCGCGTTGATGACTGCCGCGCTGGCCGCGATCGTGCCTGCCTCTCCGATGCCTTTCACCCCGAGCTCGTTCGTCGGGCTCGGAGTAAGCGTGTTGTCGAGGACCATCTCGGGCATCTCGTTCGCCGTAGGCACGAGGTAGTCAGTCAGCGTTCCAGTGCGAAGCTGCCCCGAGTCGTCGTCGTAGACGACTTCCTCGTACAACGCCTGAGCGATGCCCTGGGCGATCCCTCCAACGATCTGCCCCTCGACGATCATCGGGTTGATGACGTTGCCGCAGTCGTCAACCGCAATGTATTTGCGAAGGTCGACGCCGCCGGTGTCTGGGTCGACTTCAACGACGGCCACATGCGCTCCGAATGGCCAGGTGAAGTTGGGCGGGTCGAAGTAGCTCACGGCTTCCAGACCTTGCTCCATTCCTTCTGGAAGTCCAGCGCCGTAGCTGGCAAACGCTATCTCGCCAAAGGCCTTTACCTTGTCAGGGCTGCCTTTGACGTGGAAGCGGCCCTGGTCGAAGACGATGTCTTCCTCTGACGCCTCGAGGATGTGGGCCGCGAGCTTCTTCGCCTTGTCGACGACTTTGAGACACGACTTGCGGATGGACATCCCGCCCACAGCAACACTCCGGCTGCCGTACGTGCCGTAGCCCATCGCGGGTCCTTCCGCGGTGTCGCCGTGACGCAGCTCGATCGACTCGTACGGGACACCGAGCGTGTCGGCGGCGATCTGGGCGAACGTGGTGTCGTGGCTCTGTCCGTGGGAGTGGGTGCCGACGTAGACGGTCACGCTGCCCGTGGGAAGAACCCTGACCTGCGACGACTCGACCAGGGCCACGCCCGCAGCGGGCGCGGTGGCAGCGCTGGGGCCGAGGCCGCAGATCTCGATCCAGGTCGAAAGACCGATTCCGAGATACCGGCCGTGCTTCCGCCCCTCGGCCTGCTCGCGGCGCAGCTGGTCGTAGCCGGCAATCTTGAGCGCCTTGTCGAGCGACCCGTTGTAGTCGCCCGAGTCGTAGACGAGGCCGAAGTTGTTGGTGAATGGAAACTCCGTGGCGAAGTTCTTGCGCCGGATCTCGGCCGGGTCCATGCCGATCTTGTCGGCGATGAGGTCGACCGCCCTCTCGACGAGGTGCGTCGCCTCAGGTCGGCCCGCACCGCGATAGGGATCGGTCGAGGTCTTGTTGGTGAGGACTCCGACGGTCCTCGAGGCGACATGCTTCCACCTGTACGCGCCGCCGGCGAGCAGGCACGCGACTGCCTGAAACGCTCCGAACACCCCTTGATAGGCGCCCAGGTCGATGTACTGCGTGACGTTGAGCGCCACCAGCGTGCCGTCCTTCTTCGCGCCCACCTCGATGTCGAAGATCTGGCCGCGGCCGTGGGTCGTGGCGACGAGGTTCTCCGTCCGGCCCTCGATCCATTTGACCGGGTGGCCGGAGAGCTTGGATGAAACGACGGCCAGGTACTCCTCTGGATACGGCCGGAGCTTGCTGCCAAACGCGCCACCGACGTCTGGTCCGGCGATCACGCGCACCTGGCTTTCGGCCAGACCGCAGGCGGTACCAACGAAGAGTCTGATGAAATGCGGGACCTGGCTCGAGGTCCACAGAGTGAGCCGTTTGTCGTAGTTGTCATAGTCGGCGACGAGTCCACGGCCTTCCATCGCGATCGGGAACAGTCGCTGCTGGAGGATTCGCTCCTTGACCACCACGTCCGCCTCTTTCATCACGTCCGGGTTCTCAGGCGCGTACGTCAGCTCCCACCCGATGTTGTCCGGAGCGCCGATGTGGGCGGTCGGGCTGCCTTTCTCCATTGCCTTCTCGATGTTCATCACGGCCGGCAGCTGGTCGTACTCGACCTCGACGAGCTGCGCTGCGTCAGCCGCCTGATACCGCTCCTCCGCCAGCACCACCGCCACCGGCTCGCCCTGATAGACGACCTCGTCGTGCGCGATCGGGAACTGGTTCGGAACCTGCTTCTTCTCGGCCACGAACGAGTTGGAGACCGGCAACCCGCCTGCGATGTGGTCCTTGAAATCTG
Organism: Verrucomicrobiia bacterium; assembly: GCA_035637495.1. Classification (GTDB taxonomy): domain Bacteria; phylum Chloroflexota; class Dormibacteria; order Dormibacterales; family Dormibacteraceae; genus 40CM-4-65-16. The sequence goes on along the minus strand of DASPXA010000055.1, from coordinate 7,287 downwards.
CGTACGTGTACACCGCCTGCACGCCGGGCGCAGCCTTGGCGGCGGCGAGGTCGATCGAGCGGATCTTCGCGTGCGCGTAGGGACTCCGTACGACGTTCATATGAAGCATCCCTGGGCGCGTCATGTCGTCGACGTAGCGACCGTGCCCGCTGACGAGGCGAGGATCCTCGCGACGATGGATCTTCGCGCCGATCATCGTGGTGATGGCCATTACTCACCCCCCGTGGCCATCGCGGCCTTCTTCTCGGCGGGCGCCTTGGCGCCGCCCATCGTCCGGGCGGCGGTCTGCACGGCCTTGACGATGTTCACGTAGCCCGTACACCGGCAAAGGTTGCCTTCGAGTCCCTTGCGAATCTCGTCCTCGGTCGGGTTCGGATTGGTCGCAAGGAGGTAGGCCGCGGCCATGATGAATCCAGGAGTGCAGTAGCCGCACTGCAGGCCGTGCTCGTCCCAGAACGCCTGCTGGATCGGGTGCAGCTCGCCATCCCTGGCCATGCCCTCGATCGTGGCCAGGCTCCTGCCTTCGGCCTGGACGGCAAACATCGTGCAGCTCTTGACCGCCATGCCGTCGACGAGGATCGTGCACGCCCCACACTGGCTGGTGTCGCACCCGATGTGGGTGCCCGTGAGCCCCAGGTTGTCGCGGAGGTGGTGTACGAGCAGAAGGCGGGGCTCGACCTCATGCTCGTACCGGCGGCCGTTGACGGTGGTCGCGACCTTGTGTTTCATCCGGTCCTCCTAAATCCCCTCAAAGGCAGCGAACCCGCCGCCTCTCCAACCCACCGAAGGACTAACCCCTCTATTGCGCTACTTTTAGCCAGGAAATGCAACTGGAGAATTCCTTTCATGTCAGCGCGCCGCCCGAGCGTGTCTTCGAATACCTCCTCGATGTCAACAAGATCGTCGGCTGCGTGCCCGGCGCCGAGCTGACCGAGGTCGTCGACCAGACCACCTTCAAGGGGAAGGTCAAGGTCAAGGTCGGCCCGATCACGGTCGCCTACAGCGGCACGGCACGGATCTCAGACCGGAACGACGAGGAGCGCCGCGCTACTCTCTCGGCGGAAGGTCGAGAGACAACGGGTCCGGGCTCCGCGCGCGCGACCGCGCAGATGCACGTGCAGACAGCCGGCGAGGATTCCCTGGTCCAGATCGTGACCGAATATCACGTCGCGGGGAGGGTGGCTCAGTTCGGGCGCGGCGTCATGGAAGACGTCTCCAAGCGGCTGATCCAGGACATGGCCAACTGCATCCAGGCCAACCTCGAGGCCGATGAGCCGGCGGAAGACGACGTCGCGGCGGCTGTCGAGCGTTCGGCGGAGGCCCGGCCCGCACCCCTTCAGACGGCGAAGCCGGTCAGCGCGTTTGCGCTGTTCTGGCACCTGGTGAAGGTGCGGTTCGCCAGGCTCCTCGGAAGGTCAGCCTAGAAACACCGCCAGCATCAGGTCGCGGTTGACCCAGATGTTCGGCTGGGTCCAGCTCTTGCCCGCGATCCCGAACACCGTGATCGTGGCGTCGACGATCGGAAAGAAGCGGGCCTTCATGAGTATCTCGTTGTGCATCGAGGGATCGGTCGCGGTCGGAAATTCGGCCGCCCCGGTCACCATGAAGCTTGCGGCCTGGAACATCACGTACCGCCGCATCATCTCCGCCACCTGGTCGGCGGGCGGCGGCTCGGGCTCTACGGTCCGAATCCCGCCGATGAGGTTCTTGTTGAACAGCCCTTCTGGAACCCCGCTCAGCGGAACAGCGCCGGGAAGCAACGGCTCGGCGCTGACGTTGCGCATGTGAAATAGCGGCTCGGGGTCGTTGATCGTCTCGCGAAGCCGGCCCCCCCGAACCTGGATCTCGGCCGTAAGGCGCTCGAAAGACGTCAGCACGTCGACCTTGCTCCAGCTGAGGTTGGCGCCGGTGAAGCCTCCTGTGGGACCGGACATCAGCGGGCAAGGATAACGCGGCGGCCCCCGGCCAGAGCCGAGAATTGGGTGCGATGGACCTGGAGGGGGCGAGGTCCCGGATTCGGGAACGGTCTGAGCTCAAAGCATTCATATCCGTCTCGCACGAGCACGGCAGCGGTGATGTGGTCGCTGTCAAGGACCTGGTCGACGTCGCGGGAATGGTCACGACCGCAGGAGGTGTGATCCTCCCCGACACGGCGGCCGAGGACGATGCTCCGGTGATCGCGCGGCTCAGAAAGGTGGGCTGCGTCGTGGTCGGCAAGGCGAACCTTCACGAGTTCGCGTACGGGGTGACGAGCCTCAACCCGCATTACGGCAATGTGCTCAACCCTCACGACCCGAGCCGCGTCGCGGGCGGATCCTCGGGCGGTTCGGCGGTGGCCGTCGCGACGGGGATGTGCGACTGGGCGATCGGCAGCGACACCGGCGGTTCGATCCGGATCCCCGGATCACTCTGCGGCGTCGCGGGTTTCAAGCCGGCGTTCGGCAGCATCGACATCAGAGGCGTGATCCCACTGAGCCGGTCGCTGGACACGCTTGGCCCGATGGCGCCGACCATCGCGGAAACGGCGCGCGCCTACACGTTGATGTCGGGCGAATCGATCTCCCTCGACGGGTTGACCAGGCCGCGTCTTGCGGTTCCGGCGGGTTGGATTTCCGGGCTGGACGAGCCGACGGCGCGGGCATGGGCTGCTGTCTCAGAGGGCGTCCCAGAGATCGGGTTCATCGACCGCGAGCCCCTGTTCCAGGTTGGGCTCACGATCCTGCTTTACGAAGCGGCCGATTACCACCGACGTTGGGCCACCCAATCCCCGGAGAAGTACGGGGCCGACGTGCTGCGCCTCATCCGCCGCGGCTTAGAGATCTCGCGAGCCGCTTACGAAGAGGCCATGGGTGAGCGAGAGAGGCTCGAGGTCGCTGCCCATCACGCAATGGACGCAATCGACGCGATGATCCTGCCGGCCACCGCCATCGTGGCCCCGCCGGTGGACACGGCCGACGAGGTTCGCGAGCCGCTGTCAAGGTTCACGCGGCCGTTCAACACGACTCATCAACCGGTCGCGGTGCTGCCCGCGCCGGCCAAGGGCCTGCCGGTCGGCGTACAGGTGGTCGGGCGCCGCAACAACGAAACGCTTCGTGCCGCGGCGTGGTTGGAGCGAGAGTGGAGGTGAAATCGAAAGAGCTGTTCCCGACCATCTTCAGCCGCCACGCGGCGGCCTATCAACGCCGGCTCGACGACATCATGGCGCGCGGACAGGCTCGCGGCCGGCAGCGCGTGATCGACCTTCTCGAGCTGAAGCCTGGGATGCGCGTGCTCGACCTGGCCTGCGGTCCGGGAACTCTGAGCAAGCCACTCGCCGCCCAGGTCGCCCCCGATGGCGAGGTCGTCGGCATCGACCTGGCGGTCGGAATGGTCGAGCTGGCTCGCGCGGCCGGAATCGCGAACGCGACGTTCGAGGTCATGGATATCGAGGAGCTGGTGTTTGGGGACGACTCGTTCGACGCCGCTGCTTGCGGTCATGGTCTCCAGTTCGCACCCGACCTCGCCCGCGCGCTGCGCGAGGCGCACCGCGTGCTGCGTCCCGGCTCGCGATTTGCCGCGAGCGTGCCATTGAACGACGCCCACCAGCGCCCGTGGAAGGTGCTGGACGAGGTCGTCGAGCGGTGGCTGCCGCCGGCGCCCGTGGCGACCGATCAGAAGACCACGCGTTCGGCGGTCGGTGACGCGGCAGCATTTCGCGGTGCTGCTCTGGAAGCATGCTTTGTGAACGCGACGGTGGAGCTCATCGAGGAGAAGGTGCTCTGGGCGTCGGCCGAGCAGCTCGTATCGCTGTGCATGAGCTGGTGGGACCTGGCGTCCCGCGTCGAGACCCTCGGTCCCGGCCAGCGGAGGGCGTTCATCGACGACGCCGTTGCGTCGCTCCGCCGCGAGCACCCCGGCCCCATCGAAACGTCGGGTCGCAATCACGTCCTGATCGCCGTCGCGTGATGCGGCGGCCGGCCGCGTGCTTCCTGTTCAGCATTGCTCTGGTCTCAGCCACGCCTTCGCCGTCACCGACTCCGCTGGTGCTGGGGCCGCCCGAGTACCGCGCGATCTGGGTCGATGCCTTCCACGATGGAATCAAGTCGCCGGCCCAGGTCGAAAAGCTCGTGTCCGATGCGCGGCGAGCCAACCTGAACACGCTGATCGTGCAGGTCCGCAAAGCAGGCGACGCGTACTTCAACCGCGCCGACGAGCCGCGCGCGAAAGACATTGCCGGCCCGCGCGACTTCGACCCACTGGCCTATATCGTCCGGCTCGCGCACGCATCGGTGCCAAGGATCGAGGTGCACGCCTGGGTGAACACCTTTTTCGCGGGTCAATCGAGCCGCGTGTACGCGCGTCACGGCAGCGATTGGGGGAACCGCTCCGCCGACGGCCAGACCAGCGCCTACCTGGATCCGGGCGTGCCCGAGGTCCAGATCTACCTGCATCGCCTCTTCATCGACCTTGCCGGTAATTACGACGTCGACGGCATCCATCTGGATTTCGTCCGCTATCCGGGCGTCGATTGGGGATACAGCGCAAGCGCCGTCAGCCTCTATATGGCGGAGACGGGCGCGGTCGCCCCGCCCGACCCGGATGACCCGCGGTGGCAGGCGTGGCGAAGGGCGCGCGTGACGGCGTTCGTCCGCGACCTCCACAACGACCTGCAGCAGGACAAGCCGTCGGTGAAGTTGAGCGGAGCGCTCATCTGTTTCGGTGGCGGGCCGGCATCGGCCACGGACTGGGAGCTGACCTCGGCATACAGGTCGGTGTTTCAGGACTGGCGCGAGTGGATGGTCAAGGGGTACCTCGACCTGGCCGTGCCGATGAACTACGACAGCGACTGGAGCGCGCGGCAAAAGGGATGGTTTGAGCGGTGGTTGGCTTTCGAGAAGGACTCGGGTTTCGCCAATCGAGTCGTGATCGGAGTCGGCGCGTTTCTCAACTATCCGGAGGACACGCTGGCCCAGATCCGCCGCGTGCTCTCCACGTCAACCGGGGGAAATCGGGTGCTCGGCGTGGCGATCTATTCGTATGCATCGACGTCGGTCTACGGAACCGACGACTTCTACGGCTCTCCCGACCTGGCGAGCGGCCTACCGCGCCAGCCCTACGCCGGAGGAATCACGAGCGACGTGGGACTCGCCGGCCGGGCGCGGACGTTCAATGAATGGTTCATGACCCAGCTCTCGCAGCCCGATTTTTACCGTGACGTGCAGCTCGGCTGGGTGGCGACGCAACCAGTCTTCGTGCAGCCTGCGCCCGTGCCCGTTCTGTGAACGTGCCGCGGCCAAGCGCAATCCTTCGGCTGGTCGCGTTCGCGGTGGCGGCTGGACTGGCGATGGCAGGTGTGCAGCCGCTTCTCGCCGCGGGCACCGGTTTGGTGGAGCTGCGGTGGGCGATGGGCTTGAGCGGGCCGTCGGTGCTCACGGCGGGCCTGGTTTTCGGCGCGGGCCGCATGCTCGACCGCGGGGATGTGGTTCAACCGCCGTGGTACTCGGCGTGGCTCCTGTTACCCGGCTCCTTCCTGCTTGCGGGCGCCGCCGCCATGTGCATCTTCGGCGCCCTGGTCGAGTTCTCGCTCATCCCGTGGACGATGTGGGTCCTGCTGATCAGCGGCGGTCTTCTGTGGGCCGCCGCCATGATGCTGGTGCGCAGCCACTCCCACTGACGCGCGCGAGAGGCGGTCATGGATCGCGCGCCGCCCTCGCTCGATGGCCTTCACGCCGTCGCCGCCCTTGAACCCGCTGTTCGCGCCGCCGAGCAGGCTGTCGAGCTCCCATGCGAGCTGGTCCGAGTCGACCTCCGGGTCGATGTCGCCTGCCTGCTGCGCCTCTCGCACGGCGCGCTCCAGGCTGTAGGACCAGTAGTTCTTCTTCTCGAGCGCAGAGTCGCGGACCGGTCCCGGCCGCCTGCTGTCGAACTCTGCGGCCACCGCCTCGAAGAAGCAGCCACCAGGAAACACCCCCCGCTCGACGTAAGAAAGCCATGCGTTGCACAGGGCGAGAACGCGCCCGGCGCCGCGCGGCACGGCCAGCGCGGGACGGATGACCTCCTCGGTGAAGATCTGTGCCGCCGTCGCGATCGTCGCCAGGTGCAGCTCCTCCTTGGAGCCGAAATGGGCGAAGAGCCCGCTCTTGCTGATCCCCAGGTCGCCGGCGAGGCGCTGCAGGGAGATCGCTTCCAAGCCTTCGGCAGACCCCACCCGCGCCGCGTGAAGAAGAATCGCCTGCCGGGTCTTCTGGCCGCGCAGGCGGCGGCGGTCGGTCGATTGCTGAACGGCCATTTGCTTTCAGGCCGATATTAGCACGAACGGTCGATTACTATTGACTTATACGACCGGTCGTGCTATTTGTTTGCGTTGGAGGCTGAATGCAGATGGTCGAGATCGAGTCGGCGTGCAAAGGACGGCCCGGGCTGGCGAGCCTGGATCCATCGGACACAGGGCTCGCGGTGAGGCTCTTTCATCGGTTGTCGCCGCAGTCGGTCTATCGCCGGTTCCACAGCCCGGTGGTGAGGGCGGAGTACTTCACGTCCTTGCTCTTGCGGCTCGACCACCACGACCGGGAGGCGGTGGCCGCGGTCGAGGACGGCGAGCTGGTCGGCGTCGCCCAGTACTCGCGGCGGGCCGGCTCGGTCCACGCCGACCTGGCCATCGTGGTCGCCGATGCGTGGCAGCGGCAGGGGCTGGGCACGCGGTTGGTCGCCGCGCTCGCGGAGCGCGCGAAGGCGGAGGGGATCACCGGGTTTAGCGTCGACGTGCAGGGCGACAACTTCGGCGTGCTGAAGCTGCTGAAGCGAGTCGCGCCCGGCATCCGCCTCGCCTTTTCCGGCGGAGTCGGGGAAGGGGTCATGCCTTTGGCAGCGGAGCAGGCGTCGTGAGCAACCGGGAGCGGATCCGCATTCTCCGCAGCACGAAAGAGCTCGCCCGCTTCAGCGAGTCGCAGCTGCGCGGCCTCGCGTCGTACGTCGACGAGCAGTCCGTCGGAGCGGGATCGCAGCTGGCTGCCGAGGGACGGCTGTGCCATCAGCTGTTGATCGTCGCGTCGGGCCGGCTCGAGACCTGTCGCGGCGGCCGGCGCGAGACGCTCGGACCGGGCGACAGCTTTGGGTGGTGCGCGATGCGCGAGCGAGGTCTCAACGAAGCAAACGTGTCGGCGGTCGCGCCGTCACGTCTCCTCGTGATGAGTCATGAGCAATTCCGCGCGATAGACGGCCTGACGCTCAGTTAATCTCTGCGCCGAAATTTTCCAGGGCCCTGGCTGGGCCCTCCTGTGAGGATGTATTCATGCCAGCGGCAACCTG
>DASPXA010000054.1:0-3796 GCA_035637495.1 Verrucomicrobiia bacterium | reverse complement strand
GGCCCCGGCGCGGGTCCATGTATCGAGAATGTCCGGCGGGCGCGACGCGTCGAAGGCCAGAAAAAACTCATGCGCCGTCGATGACGCCAGCATGAGCGGCACCAGGTTGCGCAGGTAGGTGGCGACGCCGGATGGACCTTCGGCGAGCGGGCGGATGTCGATGGCGATGCGCAGCGAGCTCACCGCCGGCGCGACGCTCAGCGGCCGCTCAGCCGCGCCAGCACACCGAAGGTCCGGACGACGATCACCGCGTCGAGAACGACTGACTGGTGCTTCACGTAATAGAGGTCATATTGAAGTTTTGTGACGGCGTCTTCGACCGAGGCGCCGTAGCCTTCATTGACCTGCGCCCAGCCGGTCAACCCCGGCTTGACCTCGAGCCGTGTCCGGTAGAACGGGATCGATTTTTCCAGCTCGGCGATGAGCTGCGGCCGCTCCGGCCGGGGCCCGACCACGGTCATGTCGCCCTTGAGAATCGTCAGCACCTGGGGAAGCTCGTCGAGCCGGACCCGTCGCAGGAAGCGTCCCACGCGGGTGATGCGCTCGTCGCCGGGAACGGCCCAGCGGGCCTCATCGCCCTTTTCGGCGTCGCGGCGCATCGTGCGGAACTTGAGCAGCCGAAACTGGCGGCCGTGTAAGCCCGTCCGGCCCTGCGTGTAGAAGATGGGGAGCCCCGAGTCGATCAAGATGGCGACCGCAACCAGCGGGCCGAGGACCAGCAGGACGACGAGCCCGAGGAGTGAAAGCACGATGTCCACCAGCCGCTTGAGCGCGGTGTAGGGCCGGTTGAGGAGCGCGCGGTTGGGGAGATCCATGATCCAGTAATGGTCGATCTGGCTGAGCGGGACCTGGCCGGTTAATTCCTCGTAGAGCTGCGCCGCCGGCGTCACCTTGATGCCGAGATTGCGGCAGGCGACGAGCTGCTCGAGCGTGCTCTGCGACTGCAGGACGTCCTTCCCCACCACCACTTCGCGCACCTGGATCTCGTCGGCCAGGTCCGGCAGCGCTCGCAACTCACCAAGCAGCGGGAGGCCGCCGTCGGGGTGGCGGCCGGAACCCGCATCCACGTAGCCGACTACCCGATAGTGTTCGGACCAGCGTGGGAGGGTGCCATGGGCGAGCTGCGCGAGGAAGTCGTCATCGCCGGCGAGAACGATCTGGCGAGCGAACATGGGCAGCGTCAGCACCGAGAGATAAATCGAACGCCAGACCACGAGCAGCAAGAACGCGATGAAGAGCCACCAGGCCCACACGATGCGGCCGGTGAAGCCGCGGGCGAAAAAGGCGAGCCCGACGAAGGTCAGGCTCTGGAACAGCATCGCCCGCAGCAGAGCGGGCACGAGCGAGCTCGCCCTCGAGGACAGTTGGATGTCGTAGGCGCCGTTGACCCAGGCCCACAGCCACCAGGCCAACACCGCGGCGGCCGCAATCGAAACCGAGCGCGGTCCGGACGCGACGTCGAATCGCGGAGGGCGCAGGATGGCGATCGTGAGGGCACCGCCGAGCCACCAGGTCGCCGCATCGCCGACCAGCAGGAGCAAGCGTCGCTCGACGGCGCGCAGCGAGAAGTGGCGGGTCCTTGTGGGGCGCGTCGCGACCGGCGAGGCCCCTTCAACCCCTGGCTTGCCGGATACCGTCATGCCTTCGTCTCCGAGCGGGGGCTCGACTCGGGAGTGCTCCTCAGGAAGGCCTCGCCTTCTTGAGGATGCGGTACCTCAAAGGGCGCCTCGCTGCGAATGCGGACTTTCTTGATGCGAGTCCCCTGCACTGCCTCGACCCGCAGTTCGGCGTTGCCCAGCTTGAGTGTCGCGCCGACCTTGGGGGCGGCGCCCAGCTGGTTCAGGACGTAACCGCCGATCGTGTCGTAGTCATCCGCGGCGATTTCGAGTTTCAGGAGCTCGTTGACGTCGTCCACGCTCACCCGGCCGTCGAGGATGACTTCATTCGGGCTAATAAATTGGATCTCGTCCTCTTCGCCGATGTCGTACTCGTCCTGGATCGGTCCGACGATCTCCTCGAGGATGTCTTCGATCGTAACCGCGCCGGCCGTGCCACCGTACTCGTCCACGACGATCGCCATGTGCACGCGATTCTTGCGCAGGTCGCGGAGCACGTCCTGGACCTTGTTGGATTCGGGCGTGAAGTACGGCTTGCGGGCGATCTCTCGGAGCGACTTCTTCTCGCCGCGGACGACGGCGCGGAGAAGGTCTTTGGCGTAGAGCACCCCGACGATGTGGTCCAGGTTGCCTTCGTAGACGGGGATCCGCGTATGGCCGTGCCTGGTCACCAACTCGACCGCCTTCTCTACCGGCTCGTTGGCTTCGATCGCGACCAGGTCGGTGCGCGGGACCATGACCTCGCGAACCCGCATGTCGCCCATCTCGAAGATCCCATGGATCATTTCCCGCTCTTCTTCTTCGAGGACGCCCTCTTCTTCGCCGACCGAGACCAGCATCTTGAGTTCTTCTTCAGTGACGAACGGCCCTCGCACCTGGGCCTTGGCTCCCATGATGCGAAGGATGAGCCGCGTCACCGCCGTGAGCACGAATACGATCGGCCGCATCGCGAGCGTCGTCCAGGCGACCAGCCGCGCCATGCGCAGCGCCACTTTCTCCGCACGTTGGAGGGCCAGCGTCTTGGGCGTGATCTCGCAGGCGACCAGCACCACCAGCGACAGCACCAGGCTGACCAGCCACTCGGCGACGCGTTCCTGATAGAGATGCAGGGCGAGCAACGTCGCGGCCGACGAGGCGACGATGATGGCCACCGTGTTGACGATCAGGATGGTGGATAGATAGGCGTTCGGATCCCGATGCAGCCGCTCGATCAGGATCGCCGCAGGGACTTTCTGCTCGACGAGCTGCCGCAGCCGCACACGCGAAATCGACGTCAGCGACGTCTCGGCCGATGCGGCCAGCGCCGCAAGCACGAGCGCGACGAAAATGACGAACAGCTCGAGCCAGGCGGTGGTATCCACAGATATTGCCGCTACTTGAAGAGCTCGCTGACGGACCGATCCTCGTGGACCCGGAGGATCGCCTCGGCGAGCAATGGCGCGATCGACAGGATTTTGATCTTGGCATGCTGCTTCTCCGGCGGCAGGGCAATGGAGTCCGTGATCACGATTTCCTCGATCGGCGAGTTGACCAACTTGGCGACGGCGTCGCCCGCGAGCACGCCATGGGTGGCCAGGACCCGAACGCTGGTCGCGCCCTCGGCGCGCAGCGCGTTCGAAACGCCCACCAGCGTGCCACCGGTCGATATCAAGTCATCGACGACCACGGCGTCCATGCCGTCGACATCGCCGACTACGCGCTGCTCGCTGACGACGTCGTCCTTGGGGCGTCGCTTGTAGACGAAGGCAATCGGCAGATCGAGCAAGCGCGCGACGTCGCCGACACGCTTGGCGCCGCCCACGTCGGGCGAGACGATGACGGCATTCGGCAGATGCAGCTTGCGGATGTATTCAACCAGGAGCTTCTCGGCGGTCAGGTGATCGACGGGAATATCGAAGAAGCCCTGGATGGCGTCGGCGTGCAGGTCGAGCGCGATGACGCGATTCGCCCCGGCCAGCGTGATGATGTCGGCCATCAGCTTGGCACTGATGGGGTCGCGGGCCTGGGTCTTTTTTTCCTTCCGGGCGTATCCGTAGTAAGGGATGACGGCCGTGATCCGCCCGGCCGAGGCGCGCCGCAGCGCGTCGAGAATGATGAACAGCTGCATGTAATTTTCCGAGACCGGCTCGCAGGTCGGCTGGATGAGAAAGACATCGGCGCCGCGCACGCTGTGCGCGATC
>DASPXA010000053.1:0-64693 GCA_035637495.1 Verrucomicrobiia bacterium | reverse complement strand
GTCCAGGCGGCTTCTCGTCAGGCGGCAAGGCTCGAGATGGCGAGGCTGAAGGAGCTGCTGCCGGAGGCCGAGGCAGAGAGCGGCGGCTCGGGCCGACGCGAACCGATCGGCTTCGTTCTGTCCCGCCGAAGCTAAGTGGGTGGCCGGTTACGTCCCGGCCATCTGCCCTGCGGCTTGCTATGCCTGTTCGGGACGCTCCACCCTCGTTGTCGCCTGTCTTGCATACCGCGCCCACTGCAGCAGGGACAGGACGGCGACGACGGCGGGGACCAGGATGTACCAGCTCGAGAACGCCGTTATCAGGGCGACCATGACCACTGCCGCGAGGGCCATCGCGCGGTCGCGACCCCTAAGAATCTTCACCGCCGACGCGATGCTGAGCACGTAGACGCAGACAAACAGGCTCGAGGTCGCGCGGACGAGGTCCGTGGCGTTGATCACACCGGCTGCCAGCAACCCGAGCAGCACGAGGCCTGTTGAGGCAAACAGCGCCAGCGGGCGAAGGGGGATGTCGCGGCGGCTGCCGCCGAGCCATGCGGGGAGCGCGCCCGCCTCTGCGAGCGAATCGACGAGCTTTGCGCTCCCACCCATGTAGACATTCATGGTGCCCATGGTCAAGGCGACTGCGAGCAGCGCTGTCAGGTCGCGGCCAACCTGGCCGAAGCCGACTGAGACGAGATCGGCGAGAGGAACCCGGGACATGGAGTTGCCCGAGACGCCGATCGTCACCACGGCCAGGGAGATGTAGAGGATCGTGACCACGCCGAAAGCGATCGCGATCGCGCGAGGCAGATCGCGGCCCGGCTGGCGGAATTCGCCCGCGAGCTGGGCGACCGCCTCCCATCCGACGAACAGCCACACCAGGATGTTGGCCGCCGTTCCGACCGCCCACCATCCGTGCGGGGCGAACGGCGTCCAGTTGCGGCCCGCCTGCGACGGCAGCGCGGCGGCGATTGCCACCGCCAGGACCACGACCAGGGTGGCGGAGAGAGCCAGCTGGAACGCGGATGAGAGGCGCAGCCCGAGGGCGTTGGCGACCAGCACCGTCCCGTATGTCAGAAAGCCCGCAGCCAACGCGACGCCGACGCCGCCTCCGACCAGGTCGGCCACGTAGTAGCCGCCGATCAGCGCGACCGCCGGTGCACCCAGCACCACCGCCGCCACGAACCAGGCACCGGTAACTCCGGCCGCGGCGTCTCCGAATCCGGCGCGGACGTAGGCAGACACGCCGCCCGCCACGGGGTACCGCACGCCGAGCGCGGCAAAAGTCACCGCCAGCGGCGCCGAAAGGATGAGCAGCGCGCCCCAGGCCAGGATCGAGGCCGGCCCTGCCGCCTGCACGCCCAGGGCGGGAACGAGGAGGAGGCCCGGACCGATGAGCGCGCCGACGTAGAGCGCGCTCCCCCGTACCACTCCAAGGCTCTTCACCGGCCTCTTCCCCCGGCCACCGTGTCAGCTACAACACCCTAAATCTGACAACAGTTGCAGCAGCACGCGGGCTCACGCGCGGCCCTCAGCAAGGTAACTCGGAGATCGCCGTTTACTCGAACGGATAAGTGCGCCCACTCGTCAACGTGCGCCCGATCGTGGAGTTCGTGGGAGTCAGCCGGTCTTACGGGTCCCGGCTTGCGCTCGAGGACGTCAACCTCACCCTCCTGCCGGGTGAGCTGACCTTCCTCGTCGGCCCGAGCGGCGCCGGCAAGTCGACACTTCTGAAGCTCATCAACCGCGAGATCCGGCCGACCCGCGGCACGGTCTGCATAGCCGGGATCCCGGCGCACGAGATCAAGGCGTCACGGGTCGCCGAGCTGCGGCGTCGGGTTGGCGTGGTCTTCCAGGACTACAAGCTGCTGCCGCGGCTGACAGCCCTCGAGAACGTGGCGTTCGGCCTGCAGGTCGGCGACCTCCGCGTCTCTGACGAAGAGGCGAGGGAGCGCTCGCTGGACGCGCTCGAAGCGGTGGGCCTCGGCGAACGGGCCGACGCATTCCCGAACCAGCTCTCCGGCGGCCAGCAGCAACGCGTCGCGGTGGCCCGGGCCGTGGTCGCACAGCCCCCGCTTCTGATCGCCGACGAGCCCACCGGCAACCTCGACCATGACACGGCCTGGGAGCTGATGGACCTCTTCGAGGACATCGCAGCCTGGGGCACCTCGGTGCTGGTCGCGACCCACAACGTCGAGATCGTGACCCGGCTCCAGCGGCGGGTGCTTACCCTCGTGCACGGCCGGCTTGTGCGCGACCAACCGGCGGGGCAGACGGGGAGGATGGCGTGGCTGGCGTCGTCGTGAAAGGGCGCTTTCCACGACGGCACGTGATCCAGACCGTGGTCGCGAACCTCATCCGTTACATGTTCCGGGGCGCAGCGCGGAGCTGGGCCCGGAACATAGGCGGAACCGCCCCGGCTCTCGGATCGATGACGCTGCTCCTGCTGATGTCAGGCCTGGTCGGCCTCACCGGTTTCGCGCTGCACAACCTGGCCGACATCGAGGCCGGCCAGGCCTCACTGCTCCACGTGTACCTGCGCGACAACGCGACGCCGAGGGACGTGATGGTGCTCTGGAACCGACTCGAGGCTGATCCGCGCGTCGCGTCTGTCAGCTACACGACCAAAGACGACGCGCTCGCGCGCGCCCAGCGGATTCCAGGCCTTCCGCAGCTCGCCGACTCCACGGAGAGCAACCCGTTCCCCGCGAGCCTCGACGTCCACGTCAAGAACATCGAAGACGTGGGGGCCATCGACTCCCTGGTCCGCTACGACATCGCCGTCGATCCCTCGTATCCCACGTCCTACGACAAGGGCGCTTACCAGCGAATTCAGGTCGTGCTGTTCGGCGCCGCAGTCGCGGGCTTCGCGTTCCTGAGCCTGCTCGGCTTCATTGCCGTAACGGTGACGATGAACAGCATCAAGGCGGCGATCCACGCCCGGCGGGATGAGATCACGATCATGCAGCTCGTCGGCGCACCGCGGTGGATGGTGCGCGGGCCGTTCGTCATCGAGGGCGCGATCACGGGAGTACTGGCCGGCCTGGTCGCCGGCCTCGTCACGTTCGGCCTCGCCGCCGCCGCCTCCAATGCAGCGCCGGGGACGTTCACGCAGTTTGCACCGGGCGTCACGATCTCGGTCGCCGGCATCGCGGGCTTACTGGTGGTCGCGATGGGCCTGGCACTCGGCTCCGGGTCCTCGCTGATCAGCCTGCGGAGGCACATGGAATCGTGAAAGCCGCGCTGGTCGCATTCGCGCTTGCGCTTGTCGTTCTCAGCGCCGACCGGATCGGCGCCTCCGCGGATTCGAGCCCATCGAACCCCCAGCAGCAGCTGGCGGTGATCGACCAGATTCGCGCCCAGCTCGGCAGCAACCTTGCCGATGGGCTGGCGGCGCAGCAGCAGCTCCAGCAATCGCTCGAAGACAACGCGGCCCAGCAGCAGGTGCTCAGGGGCAAGATTGCAGAGGTCGTCGAGAAGATCGCCGACCTCGACCGGCAGATCGCGGAGGCGAAGCGTCGTGAAGCGATCCTCGCCGATCGGATTGAAGCCGAACGCGCGCAGCTGCGCGAGCTGGCGCGCGCGATCTACGTCTCGCCTGGATCGGTGCTGGTGCAGGTCGCCGAGGCGCAGAGCTTGAGCGACCTGCTGACCAGGATCGCGGACCTGAACGTCGCCGGCGCGCGAGCGGGCGTGATCAAGAACTCGCTGAAGAGCGACCTGGCCGACCTTCAGAAGGAGCGCGAGAAGGAGGAGGCGGCGAGGGAGGAACAGGTCAAGCAGCGCAACAAGCTCAGCTCGGAGCTGGCGCAGCTGCAGGCGCTCCAGGCGCAGGAGCAAGCGTCCATGGAGGAGCTCCAGCAGAAGATCTGGGAGACGCGGTCGGAGCTCGCCCGGCTCAACACTCAATCGACGCAGCTCGCGCAACAGGTCGCCGACTGGCTGCAGCAGCAGCAGGACGCGATCATCGCGGCCGCGATGCAGGCGGTGTGGACGCAGGTCCAGCTTTGGGCCCAGTCCAACAACGTCGGGCAGATTCCAACCAGCAGCGGCCACTCCACGCAGTACCGCTTCATCTGGCCGGAGCCGCAAGCGCAGATCTCGCAGCCGTTTGGCCCGAGCCCGTACTGGTTCGAGCCGCCTTATGGCAGCTACCCGCACTTCCACACCGGGATCGACCTGGTCGAGCCCTTCGGCTCACCCGTGTTCGCGGCGGATGACGGCGTCGTCGCCGCGGTCGGGAACAACGGAAGCGGCTACGGCATCTTCGTCGTGATCGTCCACGCCGGAGGCCTGGACACGCTCTACGGCCACCTCTCCACCGCGCTGGTCAAGGTGGGCCAGACCGTCTCGCAGGGGACCCCGGTCGGACTCGAGGGATCGACCGGCAACTCGACGGGTCCGCACCTTCACTTCGAGCTGCGGATAAACCAGAAGCCCGTGAACCCGGCGCCCTACCTGCCGCCGGGCGCGCCCTCCCCGTTCAAGGGCTAACCTCCGCTTCCCAACCCGCTCCCGCCGTCGAAGATGGAAGAGCGGGGTGCCGGCGCCGATTCCTGTTGTCATGTCAGGGACCAGGTACCGAGCTACGTGGAACGGCACAGTCATCGCCGAAAGCGCCAACACGACGGGCGTCGAGGGCAACCAGTACTTTCCGATCACCGACGTGCGGCCCGAATTCATGCGGCCCAGTGACACTCACACCACCTGCCACTGGAAAGGCGTGGCCAGCTACTACGACGTCGTCGTCGACGGGACGACCAACAAAGACGCGGCGTGGTTCTACGCGGAGCCGAGCAAGCAGGCCGAGATGGTGAGGGACCGGGTCGCGTTCTGGCATGGGGTCAAGGTCGACCGGGTCGACTGACCGCCGGCCGGTCGGGCAACTCTTCTCGCCGCGCTGACACGCGTTCGATTCCCGTCTTCCGGCGGTCCGAGTCAGGCGCTACGATGATCAGGTCCCAAACGCATGTTTGGAGCTGTAAGGCTTGCTCCCGGCGTCCGCGCAGCGCTCGAGCGCAGGTGCGCCGGGGCATGTGAGGCCTGCGGCCTCGAGTGGCGCTGGGCCCTGTACGTGTTCAAAGTGGTTGAGCTTGGTGGTTGCCGCGCCGCCAACCTCGTCGTGCTGTGCGGAGCCTGCTCGGCCGGTCGAGCTGGTGGGTTCACGACATTCGTGGGCGAACGCAGCCTACGCGACCGAATGCTCACGCTGAACAACCTGCGCGCAGGTGCGGAGCCGCTCAAGACATCTCGGCGGCGCGCATTGATCGCGGCCCGCGGCGGGGCTTGTGAAGTGTGCGGTGCCACCGCGGCCGACCGCGTGCTGGAGGTCCATCACCGGATGCCTGTGCTCCAGGGTGGAGGTGACGGCGAGGACAACCTGCAGGTCCTCTGTTTTGCTTGCCATCACCACCTGGAGCCATGCAAGACCGGCTGCGGCGCGTGGGCCGGTAAGCGCTTCGGCATATGCGCCAACTGCCAGATGCGCAAGCTGCTCGAACAGGCAATGCCCGAGGCGACGTGGGAGGAGATCAAGGCCCGCAACCCGGGCTTCGTCGGGCAATGGAAGCCAGGCTACGAGCCACGGCACTATTAGGTGATCTCGGCCTCGCCGCCCAGCTCGAGCAGGCGCGCCCGTGGAGCGGGCGCCGACCCGCCCCTGTGACCGCGCCCTAGCGGGGTCCCTTCAGCAAGCGTTTGGGAGCGGGCGTCGCAACCTCGAGCGCGGCGAACATCGCCATCACGAGCACGAAAGCAGCCGCGAGCATCAAATTGCCAAGACCGGTGTTGTAGATCGGCGCTACCGCGCACCTCCCGAGGCTGAAGACGACGTTCCAGCCGAGAGCGGCCAGCACCGCCATCGCCAGGGACGCGACGTTCACGAACCTGACGATCTGGTCCTGCCACAGGAAGCGGGCGACCCGTCTCCTGGCAACCGCTCCCAGCGGGATGGCGGCCAGGATCACAACGACGAGGACCAGCCAGGCGACCCAGGATTGCAGAGCAAACCCTGGCCGCACCAGCTCCTGGAACAGCGGGCTGACCACGACGCCCGTCAGGAAGAAGGCGGCGAGCACGACCGTCGCGTGCACCATCAGGCGGGCCAGGTCGGTGGGCAGTCCAAACAGGTCGCGGACCGACAGCAGCCAGGCCAGGGAAACCGCCATCTGCGCCACCCCCAGCGACAGCACCAGCGACGGCAGCGCGCCTTCGATGAACTGTTTGGGGTTCGCCTTGTCGGCCTCTTCGCCGGTCATTGCGGCGAACAGGAACGCGGCCATGACGAGCGAGAAGAACGCGGCGAACATGAACGCGATGGGCCTTCCGATGTGGGGGTCGATCGCGGACCGGAGCTTGCCTCGCGAGTACTCCTTGAGCTCGCGCGTCAGGGTCAGGACCATTGCCGCGAACATGAACGCGGCAAGCACGGCGGAGAAGCTCGAGAGCGCAAACGACGACGAGATGAGACTCCACGCCAGCTCCTGCTTGGGCTGGAAGCAGGTCGTCGAGTCGGCGCCGGCGAACGCGATCGGAGACGACCACAAGGCGGCGCTATCTTCACAGGTTTCCAAAGGTGCTCCGGGACCGTATCGGCCCGGAGGGCCGCTGGTCAGACCGCCGCGAGCGCCTTCATCTCCCGGCTGGCCCGGGCCTTGAGAGGCAGCGTGAAGTGAAACTCCGTGCCGACGCCTGTGGTGCTGTCGAACCAGATGCGACCGCCATGCATCTCGATGATCTGGCGCGCGATCGGTAAGCCCAGCCCGGTGTCACCGGCTCCATTGGTCTGCCCGGCGAACAGGGTGCGGTCGAAGTCGGAGGGCATGCCAGGACCGTGATCCTTCACGACCACGTCGACCGTGTCGGTCGTCGCCCTGGTGCTCACCGCGACCTCGGTTCCGGGTCGCGAGTATCTGACTGCGTTGCCCAGGAGGTTGCGCATGACCTGCGCGATCCTTTTCTCGTCGCATGACACGGGTGGCGTCGACTCGTCGAGCGTCATCACCACCGTGTGACTTGGATCCTGACTCCGCGCCTCGTCGACAGCTCGGTGGATCAGCTGATTGAGGTTCACGCGCGACAACCGCAAGGCAGCGCGGCCGGTCTCCATCTGGTCGAGCTCGAGCATGTCGTTGAAGGCGCGGTCCAGCCTCTCGGCGTCGTTGTAGATGTCGCTTGCGAATGCCTTCACCTCGTTGATGTCGAGTCGCTCGGAATCACGGATGACTTCGCTGAAGCCCTCGATCCCGACCAGGGCCGTTCGGAACTGGTGACTGATGCGAACGAGGAACTCACTCTTCAACCGGTTCAGCCGCTCGAGCAAGGCGAGGTTGGCCATCGCGGTGCTCTCGGCACGGCGCCGCCAGCGGTCGGCGAGCAGCGCGACCGGGAACATCGACGCGTAAAAAAGCGTCAAGCCTGCAGCCAGCAGCAGGTACAGCTGGTTCGACTCGTGGTCGATCGCCGCCTGCACCGGCGCGTAGGGGAGGTAGAGCTCGAATGCGCCGCTGGGGGATGAGTTGCCGCTGAACACCAGCGGCACGTAGACCTGGATCAGGGGCCCGGCGAGATCGTCACCTGAGTTCTCTTCGTCGTGACCGTCGGTGATGCTGGCGCTCGACTCTCCGTTCAGCGCCTCGCCGAGGTCGGTGTCGATTTTGAACGTCCTACCGATCAGCTGGTGATTGTCGGAGTAGACGATCGTTCCGACGCGATTCCACACCTTGATGCGGCGGACCTCGTTGCTCACCGACGCGCCTTGCAGCTTCTCGTCGATCTGGCTGACGTCGGCCGCACTCAGCCCGCGCAGCACCTGCTCGGTGTTGAGCAAGGGCTGGACGCCGACCTGGGTGATGAGGGTCGCACTGGTCCGGGAGGAGTCCAGGTACCGCTGCTGAATGTCCACGTTGACCTCGCGGGCGAGCACGAATCCAAGGGCGACGACGGGCACCAGGGCGAGCAGCCCAAACCTCACCAGGGACCCCAGTGCCGAAGGCCTGTTTTTCGTGGTGGCGAGCATTCTGCCACCGGGCTGTTCGCGCTTCGTCGCGTTAACTGAATCTGTTCAGCGACCGAGTTTGAGGCTCAGTAGGCTCCGGTTCGAACGCCGAGCTGCTTCAGCCAGCGGCGGTAAGCGATCGCCGTCCGGTCGCTTCGCAGGTGGAGCTCGGTCTGGAGGTCGAGCGGTAGGAGCTCGGGCCGCTGGGACTCGAGGATCGGCCGGTCCTGGGCGAAGATCCGGTCCTGGAAGTCGACCATCTCCGAAGTCGGCTCGTAGTCCATTGCCATCCACATCCAGGCGGTGCTGTCGACCGCGTCGTGCGGCGTGACCGACAGGAGCATTCCGAATGAGTGCGGGCCGTGCTTGATGAACGAAGCCGACAGCGGTCGGTGCACGCGGTACGTATAGGTGACCGTCGATCCCTGGCCTGTGGCGTACGGGTCTGGCTGGTAGACCTTGACCCCGGTCGCCAGCACTCCATCTGACAGTACCTGCGCCTCGTAGTCCTCGATCTCGGGTCGAGCGCGGTCGCCCAGAATGCCCTCGTGCACGAACGGGAAATGGCCCACGTCGAGAAAGTTCTCGACCACACGGGGCCCGCTCGCCCGCACGCGGTACGGTCCCGCCGCGAGGACGTGATGCGACGCATCTTCCATCAGCTCGAAGGTCGGGATCTCGGCTGCGCCGCTGCCCAGCGTGGCCCATACCAACTCGTGCCTGGCCTTCGCGTGGTAAGTCGCGACTCGCGCCCTCGCGGGCGGCTTCTGATCGGGGTGTGCCGGCATCAGGACGCAGCAGCCGTCCGTGTTGTACGTCCATCCGTGGTACGGGCACTCGAGGCGCCCCCCTTCAACGCGACCCAGCGAGAGTCGCGTTCCGCGATGGACGCAGAGGTCGCGCCACGCGAAAAACTCGTCTCCCGAGCGCCAGAGCACGAGGTCCTCACCGAGGAGGCGCGCCGCGACAGGTCCACCGGCGGCAAGGTCCTGCAGGCGAGCGACCGGATGCCAGTCCTCGATGAGGACCGGGTCGTCGATCACGCCCGGCCCTCCGGCGCCGCCTGCGTCGCACTCGAATACTTGTGATAGCGCGCCCGGTAGCCGCGCCGCCTGGCTATGGCCGCGAGCAAGGGGAATCCAACCTGCTGCACAAGCAGCGGAGGGCTCGTTATCCGGATGAAGTCGGACACCTCGGACAGCAGCACCGCGGCCTGCAAGAGCCGCATGTCGCCCGAAGGCAGGAGCTTGCCGTCGCGGCTGAGCCCGAAGTAAGTTTCGAAAAACAGCTCGGCCGACTCGAGAGCGGGCCGGTGCTCGTAGTAGATCCGCATCACTGCCGGGCCTGCGTTCCACTGGCTGTGCGGCACGCCGACCGGACAGACGACCGTATCGCCTGGATGCGCGGCCCCGCTCTCGGCACCGATCTTGTATCCGTACGTCCCCTCGAGCACCACGAAGCGCTCTTCCTGAGTGGGGTGCCAGTGGGACCGGACCACATAGGACCCCGGCTGCGCGATCAGCTCCGCCTGGAAAAGCTGCCCTTTCGATGACTCCGCGGTAGATCGGAAGATCAACCGCTCACCTGTCTGAGGACTCGCTATCTCTGTACCGACCTTGATCAATCTCTACCTTCGCAGCGCTGATCGGATCATTGCCGCGCCCACCACCAGTGGATGGTTGAAGACGGTGGCGATCTTGCCGCCTAGCGAGTTTGGATCGCGTGCTACGCCGAGTTGGCGCAGCGGCGTCCCAATGTCGAAATAGGTCCGCTCGCAGACCATGCGCTCACCTTCGAACATGAAGACGATGATCAGTCGAAAGTCAACCTTCCGTCTGGTTGGAGGCAGGCCACGCCAGTTGCCGAGGTGAGTCCCGGTGAATCTGCCTTCCACGATCACCGCGGAGGGGGCATGGTGGATCACCTCCGGTTGGAAATGGAAGTCGGGAAACCCCCGCTCGTTCTGCTGAAGCAGGGCATTGACGCCGGAGTGTCCGTCCCAGACCTCGCCGGTGGGGACGATCTCGTAGCGGGGATGCGAAAAGGCTGCGATGCAACGGTCAAATTCGTGAGCGTTCTCCGCCTCCATGTGCTCGAGGACCGTCGCCTCACGCCGCACTCGGATGGCGGTGTCAGCGCTCAACGGCCGGCTTAGGTTTTGGCCCGGTCGAGCACCGCCACGAGATCTCGCGCCGACAGAAGGCCGACAGGCTTCCCCTCGTCATCGACCACGGGCAGGTGCCTGATGCCGAGGCGCATCATCTTGAGCGCCACGACGTTGACGTCCTCGTCCGAGGTGACGGTGGCCGGACCGGCGGTCATGATCACCCCCGCGGTGGCCTGGGTCGGATTGACCCCGTCGGCGATGGCGCGTACCAGGTCCCGCTCGGTGATGATGCCAACGAGCCGGCCGCCAGACATCACCGCGGCCGAGTCCGAATCCTTCAGACGCATCTCTCGCGCCACGTCGGAGACTCTTGTCTCTGGGTCGACCGTGAGCAGTCGGCCGGGCGGGAGATCGCTGACTTTCACCTTCACTTCACCTCGTACTTGATCGGCACCATGTGCTGCGAGCTCTTCGGCGGACGGTTGTAACCTCGCTTCTGTCGCGGCGGCAGCTTTATCTCCTCGTGCGGCACCTCTTCGTACTTGATGAGCGAAAGGAAGTGATTGATGAGGTTGAGGTGCGCTGCTCGCTTGTTGTCGGTCTCGACAACGTTCCAGGGCGCTTCTTTGATGTCGCAGTATGCAAACATCTGGTCCTTCGCCTCGGAGTAGTCGACCCAGCGCGCGCGGGCCTGCAGGTCCATCGGGCTGAGCTTCCAACGCTTGCTGGGGTCGTTGATGCGCCCAAGGAACCTCCGCTCCTGCTCCTCATCACTGACCGAAAGCCAGTACTTGATCAGGACGATGCCGGCCCGGACGAGCATGCGCTCGAACTGCGGACACGTGCGCATGAACTCGTCGTACTCATCGTCGGTGCAGAAGCCCATGACGTGCTCAACGCCCGCGCGGTTGTACCAGCTCCGGTCGAACAGCACCACCTCGCCCGCGGAGGGAAGGTGGGCGATGTAGCGCTGGAAGTACCACTGGGTCCTTTCCCTCTCAGTCGGCGCGGGAAGAGCCACGACGCGCACGTACCGCGGGTTGAGCAGCGCGGTCATGCGCTTGATCACACCACCCTTGCCCGCAGTGTCACGGCCCTCGAAGAGGACGACCACCCTCAAGCCTCGGTGCCTGATCCATTCCTCGAGCTGCACAAGCTCGACCTGCAGGCGGCGCAGCTCTTTCTCGTAGTCCTTCTTCGAGAGCACGCCCTTCTTGGGCGTCCACTGACCGTCCTTCTTTTTTCTCTTCTTGTCCTTCTTGGCGACCGCGGTCGGCATTTCCCCGGCCAAATGTAGTCGCTAATCCGGCCTTGCGGCGAGGAGTGTTTTTAGCTGCGCCGGGCTGATGTTGCCGCCGCTGCAGATCAGGGCGACCTTCCTGCCTCTGAGCTCATTGCGCAGCTTGAGCGCAGCCGCCAGCGCGGCCGCACCCGCCGCCTCGACGAGCGTGCGGGTCTTTTCGATCATCACCGCCGTCGCGGCGTCAATCTCCTCGTCGGACACTAGGACGAAGTCGTCCAGCAGCCGCCGCAAGATCCGCTGCGGCAGCTCGAACGGCGCCGCGGTGGACAGCCCCTCGGCGCGAGTCCGGTTCGGCGATTTCCTTGGGGCGCCGGCCTTCCAGCTGAGGTAAGCCGCCGGCGCCTGCTCCGACTGCACGCCGATGACCCGGATCTCGGGGTTGACCGCCTTGGCGGCGATGCACGAGCCTGCGGCGCCAGAGCCGCCGCCGATCGGGACGATGACGGTGTCGACTGCCGGCTGTTCCTGGAGCAGCTCGAGTGTGTGAGTGCCCACGCCGGCGATCAACAAGGGCTCGTCTCCGGAGTGGATGTACCGGTAACCGTGCTCGCGTGCCAGGCGCTCGGCGTTGCGCCGCGAATCGTCGTAGCGCTCGCCCTCGAGAATCACCTCCGCGCCAAGGTCCTGCATCGCCTCGACCTTGACCGGGTTGGCCGCTGCCGGCGCGCAGATGATCGCGCCCACCCCGAACAGCCTCGCCGCGTACGCCACCGACTGCCCGTGGTTTCCAGTGGAGGCGGCGATCACGCCGCGCCCGCGTTCGTCTTCACTGAGGCGGCTGACCAGGTTGACTCCGCCCCTCACCTTGAAAGCGCCGGTGGGGTTGTGATTCTCGTGCTTGACGTGCACCTCCGCGCCGACGATTCGGTCCAGCGCCGGATAGCGCCGCAGCGGAGTGGGTGAGAGGTACGGCCGGATCTGCTTCGCGGCGTCCAGCACGTCGGTGAAGGTCGGCTCCTCCAGCTGGCCCATATAGCAGACAGGGTATAGGCTTCCCGCGTGCCGATCGCCGACGTCCGCGGCCAGCACCTCTACTACGAGGACACCAGCGGCGCCGGTCTGCCCCTCGTTCTTGGCCACGGCTTTTTGATGGACGGCACGATGTTCGAGGCCCAGGTTCGCGCGTTCGCCGGCAGTCATCGCGTGATCACCTGGGATCAGCGGGGCCACGGCCGCACGGTGTCCTCGGCCGAGCCATTCACCACCTGGGATCTGACCGACGATCTCGCGGCGCTTTTGGACCACGTCGGTGTCGAGAGCGCAGTGGTCGGCGGCATGAGCCAGGGCGGATTCATCGCCCTCCGGTTCGCGCTCAAGCATCCGGAGCGGACCACCGGCCTCGTCTTGATCGACACCCAGTCCGGGGTCGAGGATCCCGAGAAGGCGATCCAGTACGACCTGATGCACGAGGTCTGGGTGGGCTCAGGACCGAGCGACCAGCTGCTCGAGATGGTCGCCGCGATCATCATCGGCAACCGGCGTCCGGAGTCGGAGCGTTGGACTGCCGTCTGGAAGGCTCGCGAGCCCGCAGGCCTGACCCAGATCTACCGCGCGTTGATGGACAGGGACGACATAACCGAGCGCTTGGGGGAGATCCAGGCGCCTGCCATCGTCATCCACGGAGCGGAGGACGTGGCCATCGACATGTCGCTGGCCGAGTCCCTCTGTTCGCGACTCGCCGGCTGTCGGGGCGTGGTCCGGGTAGAAGGCGCCGGCCACGTGAGCTGCCTCACCCATCCCGAACCGGTAAACCAGGCCATCGCCGCCTTCCTGGCGACGATTCGCGCTCGAGAAATGGCTTAACCCGGATCGAATTTCGGTCTGCGCAATCAACATATCGGCGTGCCCAAAACGGTAGCCCGAACCTTCCTGATCGCGGCCGTCATGGTCGCCGCCGCCGGCTGCGGATACGACACGTCGGCCACGTTCAACGGCGACGGCTCGGTGACCATCGGGCTCAAGTTCCTGTTCCCGAAGTCCCTGATGCAGGGCGGCAGCGGCACGACCATCAGTGGATTCAGTCCGTCAGACATCGCTGCGGCGAACAAGAAGCTGCAGGGCCAGTACCCAGGCAGCAAGGTGTCGCTGGTCAACGAGGGCGACGAGTCCGGGGCCCTGATCACGATCCCGTTCAAGACGGAGAAGGAGGCGTTCGGCTTCCTCACGCAGCCGTCGAAGCTCAGCCCATCCGCCTCATCGTCGGGTTCAGGCGTGAACCTGAACCTTTCCAACACCGGCGGGATGTTCACCTCGGCCACGCACTCGATCGCGGGCCAGAGCGACACCTACACGTTCAAGACCGCGCCCTCGCCCGCCCCGTCGCCCACGCCTGGCGAGCAGCAAATGCTCACCCAGGACGAGCTCGAATCGATCTTCACGGTGACGTTCGCGCTGACCGTGCCGCACGTGATCACCTCCGCGCCGGGGGCGCTCTTCACGCTCGACCACAAAACCGCGATCTGGAAGCTCTCGTGGACCCGAGCGCAGACGCTGAGCGCCACCACCGGCGTAGATTCCGGCGCCCTCGCGGCGAACGTGTCTCCGCTTCAAGACGCGCGCCTGGTGGTCGCAACCGGATTCATCGCCGTTGCCGTCGGGTTCCTGCTCGGGATGTTCATGACCTGGCGCGGGCTCATACGGACGCGGATGCGTGCCGCCCAAGAGGTGGCGCCGGCCACGGCAGCTCCCGTGCCGCCTCCGGCCGAGCCACCGGTGGCCTGGCCCAGCCCGCCGTCGGAGCCGCCACCTCCGCCAGGTCCACCCACAGAGTCAGTTAACCCAAAGATTTAGAGAAGGTCCCACAATTTGCCCCAGAGCCAGCGCTCCCTTCATTCAGCGGCGCGGCAGGGGAGGGGACACAATGCGTCAGGTGCTGCGGATTGCGGTCGCCGCGCTCCTGGGACTGGCCGTGGCCGGCAACGCGGCCCTGCTGGCGGGGATCGTGATCACGCGGGAGCCGGCGCCAAGGCCACCCACCGCGTCCAGGGTCGAGACGGCGTCGCGGCCGGCCATCGTGCTGGTCCAGTCGAGCTATCACGTCTCCATCACTGTGCCGGCGTTCGTGGTCACCGACGCCACTGAGAAGTCGATCGAAAAGCAGCTCCTGCCTCGCATCGACTCGGGCGAGATCACGACCACCGCCGCCTACCGCCAGGCTGCAAACCAGCTTGTCCTCGCCAACCCAGACGCCTACTACTCCGTAGGCGCCCCGATGCCGGACAGCTTCGACATGATCTCTACCGGTTCGGGCTTTTTCGTCACCGAGGACGGCTACCTGGTGACGGCGGCTCACGTGGTGTCCGCCGACCCGGTCGACATCCGTGCGCAGGTCATCAAGGAAACCAAAGACACGCGCTACGCCGGCGAGATGCGCGACATCATCAAGCGGGATTGGGCCGACGTCTCGATCTCTGACGCTCAGGTCACGACGCTCGTCGACTTCGCCCTGCGCTGGGTCGAGCGCTACCTGGCCGTGGCCAAGGTGGACGTCAAGTACTACCTGGGCTCGGGCACGGTCGAGGCCGGCGACCGGCTGGTCGGCACCGGCGCCCGTGGGTCGGTGGTGAGCATCGACCCGACTTCGACCGGACGGGACATCGCGATCATGAAGGCCGAAGTGAGCGGTGTGCACGCGCTGCAGCTCGCGGCGGGGCAGCCGAAGCTCGGGCAGGTCACACACGCAATCGGTTATCCCCGGCAGGGCTACCTCCAGGAGGCGGTGCCGAGCAACCAGGTCGTGCCCCCCGCCATGACCTCCGGCCTCGTGCTGCGAGACAAACAGCAGAAGACCGGCTGGACGGCATGGGGCACGGACGCGGTGTTCACACACGGCGACAGCGGGGGCCCGGTGCTGGATGCGCAGGGCAGGGTGCTCGGCATTGTGAGCTTCGCGGCGGTAGACGACCAGGGCCGGCAGCTCCCGGGTCAGGGCTACTTCGTGCCGTCCGATTACATCCGCGAGGACCTCGCCAAGGCCTCGGTCAAGACAGTCGCGGACCCAAAGAGCCTGACCGGCATCTACTACCACGCGCTGGCCGAAGGCGACGCCCAGCGCTACCGGACGGAGCTTCGCCTGCTGCAGCAGATCCAGTCACGCACGTCCTTTGACGCCTACATCGGTGATGACATCACCTCGACCCAGAGCCAGATCCCGGGGGCAACGACCGGACGCCGCCGGACCTGACCCAGTACGGGCCGGTGGCGGCCGCGTCCAGCTGGGGATTGATCCTGCTCGCGTTCGGAGTGTGGATCGCACTCGGGGTCCGGCGGGGCAAGGCGGTCGTGGCTGCCAGAGTCGAGACTCAGGCCTCGTCTCCTCCGGCGCCGCTGTCGACCAACGGCGAGCCGGCGACCGAGGTGGTCAGCGCCCCGCACGAGGTGCTCCGCGCGAGCCAGCCGATCGTCCCGATGGCGCCGCCACAGTGGGCGCCCCCGGAACCAAAAGACGCTCCTGCAGCGCCTACCGACACGCCGGCTTCCTGAACCGGCTGACAATTAGGGCGTGGCGGGTGGAGTGAGGTTCGGCGTCTTCCTGCCCCAGGGCTGGCGCATGGACTTAGTCGACGTCCCCGACCCGGTGGAGAAGTACGAGACGATGAGCCGCTGCGCGCTCGAGGCGGAGAGCGCGGGGTTCGACGGCGTCTTCCTCTACGACCACTTCCACACCGTGCCGGACCCGCACCTCGAAGCGGTTTTCGAGTGCTGGACCTCGATGGCCGCGCTGGCGCGGGACACGAGCACGATCCGGCTGGGCCAGATGGTGACCTGCAACAGCTACCGGCCGCCATCGTTGCTGGCCAAGATGGCCAGCGGCATCGACGTGATGAGCCACGGCCGGTTGATCCTGGGCATCGGCGCCGGCTGGTATGAGCACGAGTACCGGGCATACGGCTACGACTACCCGGAGACGCCCGAGCGCCTGCGCATGCTGCGCGAATCGCTGCAGGTCATCAAGGCGATGTGGACCCAGGACGAGGCGACTTTCGAAGGCAGCTACTACCGGATTCGTGGCGCGATCAACGAGCCAAAGCCCGTGCAGAAACCGCACCCGCCGCTGTGGATCGGCGGGGCCGGCGAGAAGGTCACCCTCAAGCTCGTCGCTCAGTACGGCGACGCGTGCAACCTTCGCGCCGACCTCGACACCGTCCGCCACAAGCTGGAGGTCCTGCGCGAGCACTGCGAGAGCGTCGGCCGTGACTACGACTCGGTCTTGAAGACGTTCGAGTTCTACGCGATCCTCGGTGACAAGCGCGAGGTGAATCGAATCGTCAGTGACGCCGCCCGCCGGACCGGCCGCGACGAGGCTTTCGTCCGCTCGTGGCAGGAGTGGACCGGCGATGCTGACCGACTCGCGGGGATCATCCGCGGGTACGCCGATCTCGGTATCGACTACTTCATCGTCAACCTGCCGAACGCCGCAGAGGGCGGCGTGATCAAGCGTTTCGCCGAGGAAGTCTTTCCGCGGGTCGGCCTGACGGTCGGGGCCAAGCAGGCTTAGCCCGAACAGGGCACAATCCACGCCACCATGATCTCCCTCGTCCGGCGCCATCCAGTGATCTTCTACGTCGTCGTCGCATTCGCCTGGACGTGGACGTACGTGATCGTCTTCTTGATCGCGTTTCCCATCCCCGACAACCCTGTCCGGACCACGCCGGGCGATCTAGGTCCGACGATCGGCGCGTTGGTCGTGACCGGGGTCGTGGCGGGGCGTGCCGGGGTCGCGGCTTTGCTGAAACAGGTCATCAAATGGCGGGTCGGGATCGTCTGGTACGCGATTGCGCTGGTCGGGCTCCCGCTCGCGTACATCTCCAGCATGGCCCTCGTTCCAGGCGCCGTAGGCTCCTATACACCGTTTTCGTTCAGTGACCTGGCGCTGCTCCCGGTGCTTTATGTGTTTCTCGGCATCACGGGCGGGCCGCTCACGGAGGAGCCGGGCTGGCGAGGCTTCGCGCTTCCACGCCTGCAACGCGGCCGGGGTCCGCTCGTGGGCACTGTGATCGTCGGTCTCATGTGGGCCGCGTGGCACCTGCCGAACTACTTCCGCCCCGACTGGGAGAGCGTCAATGGCGGCTTCAGCCTCGGCGGCGTCGCCGTCTTCGCCACCGTCGCCGTGACGTTCTCGGTGCTGATCACGTGGGTTTACAACCGGACCGGAGGCAGCGTGCTGATGGCCGTCCTGCTGCACGCGAGCTTGAACTTCTCCCAGGGCCTTACCGCGCAGATCTTTCCGGCGGCCAAAGACAACGAGGTGGCCCCGGTCGCCATGCTCGTGGTCATCGCGCTGGTCGTGATCGTCGCCACCCGCGGCCGGCTCGGCTACCCGAGCACCGAGGTGGCGCCGGACGCGGCACCCGCCTACACCACGCCATGACGGCGCAGCGCGCTCGGAGCATTGCGTGGGCCTGCTTCGGGCTGACCCTCGTCTTCATACCGCTCAGCACCTGGATGCTTACGCGGCCCCTGCGGACTCCACTCTCGCCGCAGGACGCCTGGAGCGTCGTCGGGTCCTTTGTCGGAGCGGTCGCGTTCTCCTGCGTCGGCGCCCTGATCCTGTCTCGCCATCCTCGTCACGCAATCGGTTGGACTTTCACGCTGTCTGGCCTGCTGACCGGAGCATCGCTCGTGTTTGTGGGGTATGGGGAGCTTTCGGACGCGCCGGGTTGGCACCTACCTGCTGGGCAGACCGTGAGCCAGGTCGCCTACGTCCTGCTCCAGACCGGAGTCTTTCTCCCACTGACGCTGGGCCTGCTGCTGTTCCCCGACGGCCGGCTGCTGTCTCGCCGCTGGTGGCCGGCCGCCGCGGCTGCCGTGCTCGGGCTCGTGCTGCGGCTGGTCGGTGACACCATGGACCCGTCTGGCAAAGACCCCATCGCGGACGGCCTCGACACCGCGGGAGTCTTCCTGACAGTGGGCTCAGCGATTGCCGGCCTGGCCGCCCTCGCGCTCCGCTGGAGGCGGGCGGGCAGCATCCTGCGCCAGCAGCTCAAGTGGATGACCGCGGCGGCGACGCTCGTCGTGCTGGGGTTCGTCGGCGATATCGCGATCAACGCCTGGAACCCCACCCTGATCAGGCCGGTCGAGTTCCTCGTCTTCATACTCGCCTACCTGTTGATCCCGATTGCAGCGGGGGCCTCAATCCTCAGGTACGGCCTGTACGAGATCGACTTCATCATCAACAGGGCGATCGTCTACGTAGCACTCACCGCGATCGTGGCCGGCATCTATGCGGGATTCACCGCGACCCTGCAAAAGGTGTTCGTCGCATCGACGGGCCAGTCGTCGGACGCCGCGATCGTCATCACCGTCGCGCTCATCGCCACACTCTTCACGCCTGCGCGCAACGCGCTGCAGCGGCTTGTCGACACAAGGTTCAAGGACGCGAAGGGCCTGGAGAAGGTGCTCACGTCACTGGAGACCGACGTCGGCGCGGTTGTCGACGTGATCTATGGCCCTCGCCTCGCGGAGCGCCTGGTGCGCACGGCCCAGGAGGGCGCCGGCGCCACCGGTGCTGCCGTGTTCCTCGACGGCGCCGCCGACGGCGCGCCGAGCTACACCGCGGGCGACTGGACGGGCGACGCTGAGCTGGTCGTTCCTCTGCGCGCGGGAGACCAGGAGCTGGGCAAGATCGCGCTCACCGCTCGGCGCCACGGAGCGCCTTACACCGAGCGTGAAAAGGAGCGCCTCCAGCGGGCGGCCGACACGGTCGCGATCGGCCTGTCGCTCGGGCGGGAGCGCCACCCTTCGGACTTCCTCGTCAGTTGAGGCATCTGATCGGGACACCGGGCGCCGTCGCTGGGTGGGGAATCGCTTTCGCCGTCCTGCTTCTGGTCAGCGCTGCCATGGTGTCCTTACCGACCTCGGCCCAGAGCGGGGAGCGGATCGCGGCCTTCTACATCGCTCATGGCGAGCTGATCGTGCTTCAGCAGATCGTGGGTGTTGCGGCGCTGGGCGCTTTCATCGCTTTCGCGCTCTCGCTTCGCCCGAGTCGATGGTTGCGACCGGCGCTCTGGCTGTTCGCTGTCACCGAGCTGGCGACGAACGTGATTCCTCTCGTGATGGAGGCTAGCAATCCTCGGGCGGACACCGCGCACATGCTCACCGTTGCCGAGGACATCGCCGACTCCGCTCTCTTCATTGCGATCGCCGTCTTCGTCGCAGCGGCGACCATGACGCAGCCGGTGTGGCTGCGCGTCGCGGCTTACGTGGTCGCTGCGGCATGCACCGTGCGCGCATTGGGGAGCCCCCTTGGATTCACGGCCCTGGACGTCGTGGCACCTCTAGCTTTCGTTGCGTTCGTGATCGTGCTCAGCGTCAAATCACTCGTGCGGCGTCAGTCCGCGGCGGTCCTGTCTTGACGTGCGTGTTCGGCTGAAACGTATCTCGGGCCCGATACGATGCCGCGTATGCGGCGTTTCGAGTTCGTGGGTGGCACCTCCAGCAAGTTCTGGGAGATCAGCCAGAGCGGACCGCAGGTAACGGTTCGCTTCGGCCGCATCGGCACCGACGGCCAGACGCAGACAAAGGACTTAGGTACCTGGGATGACGCGTCCGAGCGCGTTAGGAAGCTGATAGCTGAAAAGCTGCGCGAGGGCTACCAGGAGGTAGCCGGCACTGGACCGAGAGTCGAGGACGAGCGCGGGTTCCGTACAGCGCCCATGCTCCCGCCCTATGAGATCCCCCAACTGCCGGGCGATGGGCCGGTGCGACTCGGAGACGTCAAGCTCCCAATGGGGCGCTGGTTGGGCGGCAACCCTGAGTTTGCCCCATCGGGTGTCAGTCCAATCGACAAACCCGTTCTGTGGGCGACCAATGACCGCGTCAAGGACGCTGGACGCTCGCTGTTCCAACTGCGCCAGCCGGCAGCGGCGCGGAATCTGGTGCCGGTGCTGCTCGTAGGAATGGACGGCGCGCCGGAACGGCCGTGGGACAGTCGTGAGTTCTGCCCTACCGATCCCCGCAGAGCGGGCCTGATCGATGTTGCCGCGGAGCTCGCCAATGCGTGGAGCGGAAACTTCGAAGACGACGACGAAGAGCTGATGGCGTCGGTCAGCCCACTCGGCAAGACGTTCCCCGGCCTAGCCGCCCCGCAAGCGAGCTGGGAACAGGTGAGCGATGACGCTGAGTTGCTCGAGCGAATCCGCGATCGCCGCGTCGGCCTGGTCGCGGCCGGGCGGCCCGCCGACACGATCGCCGCAATAGGCTGGACCGGAATGGTGAATCACCTCGAAGATCCTGCGCTGCTGTCAGCCGTGCTGCGCTCATGGGAGGTGCGCTGGAACGCGTTTGTGGTCGAGATCGGATTCGACACACTCACACTGACGGTGGGCAACCCACCACGGGACGAGCAGGCGGCCACGGTCCTCGCGGCGGAGCACTGCGCGTTCTGCCCGGACAACATCTGGCAAGGCGTGGGCACGATCTCCGCGTATGCTCGCGAGCTTGCGCAGAGCCGGTGGTGGCACTTCTGGTGGGATTGAGCTCACCGCAAGATTCGCGAGGCACGCCAGAAAACTTGCCCAGACAGCTCGTCCGGATCTTCAATCGGAATCCGCAGCGTCGCTTGTAAGAATTAGGAAACCGTTGGCAAGCCTAACTTCTGCGCGTGCGTGGAATTGTTCGTGGGTTTCCAATCGCAAGATCAACCAAAAAAAAGCGAAACCTTGCGCATGTTTTGGGCTGAACTGGGTAAGTAATTCTTTAATCGCCCGCAGTTGGGGCGAGCCTAGATCAAGGGCAAGGTTCGCGCCCTCGGAGGCAGGCACAAATGAGTGTTCTGCTGCAGTCCCTCCTCGTGTTTTCGGCTGCGCTCGCAATGTATGTCATCTGGCGCTCGATCGTGGTGATCGGCCCGGCCGAGATCGGACTGGTCGTGAAGCGGCTGTCGCGCAGTCACAACACCACCGACACGCCCATCGCATTCTCGGGCGAAGCCGGCTACCAGGCCGAGCTGCTCATGCCCGGTGTGCGCTTCAAGCTCTGGCCGACGTACGTTGTGATGCGCTACCCGTGGGTCCAGGTCCCGGCGGGAGAGATCGGTGTCGTCATCTCGCAGATCGGCGAGCCGCTTCCGACCGGCGCCAAGTCGGCGGCGTACCGGTCTGAGTTCGGCGGCTTCACCGACCTCGATGCGTTCGTGGCCGGCAAGGGCCGGAAGGGCGTCCAGCGTCCAGTGCTGCCGCCAGGCACGCTTGCGCCGATCCACCCGGTCGCCTTCCTCGTGGTCACGGCGACCAAGGCGTACGGCCTGCCCGTCGACCGTCAGCTCGTGGCCAAGGGCCCGCTGTCACCTGCTTCGTTCGGGCTGAGCCCAGACCAGTTCCGGGTGACCGTGATCGCGCCCAACGGCGATAAGGACGTAGTCGGCATCGTGACCACCCTCGAGGGCGAGCCACTCGGCCCCGCAGACATCGCATGCCGGATCGGGGGCTTCAGCGACATAGAGGCGATGGAGTCGCAGCCGAACATCTCGGACTCGGAGCTGATCGAGGCCCTGCTGGGCAAGAAGAACGAGCTGCACAACAACTACCAGGACTTCCAGGCCTTCCTCGACAGGGGCGGACGGATCGGCCTGCAGCACGACCCGCTGCTTTACGGCGCCTACCTTCTGAACCCGTTCCTGGTTCGAGTCGAGCCGGCGCCGATGCTGGTCGTGAACCAGGGCGAGGTCGCGGTGATCAAGGCCTACGTCGGCCTGCCCACGCTCGACACGTCGGGTCCCGAGTTCAAGTTCGGCTCGATCGTGCAGCCAGGCCACCGCGGGATCTGGCGAGAGGCGCTGCGCACCGGCAAGTACCCGCTGAACCCGCGGATCTATGCGGCCGAGAAGGTGCCGACGTTCATCCTCACCCTGAACTGGGCGGAGGCGAACTCGGTCGCGCACAACCTGGACGCACAGCTGAGCCCGATCGAGGGCAAGAGCCGCGAAGGGTTCATCTTCAAGATCGACCTGCAGGTCCAGATCCACGTGCCCGACACCAAGGCGCCGAAGGTCATCTCGATGGTCGGCTCGATGCAAAACCTGGTCAACGAGGTGCTGCAGGCGGCGGTGGGCAACCACTTCCGCAACACGCTGCAGGGCCTGGAGGCCGTTCGCTTCATCGAGACGCGCGACCAGGTGCAGGCCGCCGCGCTGGAGGCCATCTCACGCTACCTCGGCGCGTACGAGGTCGAGACGCGCGGCGTTTACATCCAGGACGTGACGTTCCCGCAGGAGCTCGTGGCCGTGCTCACGCGGCGCGAGATCGCGAACCAGGAGAAGGCCACCTTCGAGGAGCAGAAGGACGCGCAGACGGTTCGCATCGACCTCGAGAAGGCACGCGGCACCGCCGACATGCAGGCGGAGCTGGCCAAGGCCCAGGTGTCGGTGGACATCAACCGCGCCGGCGCCAACGCCCGCAAGGCGGAGGCGGACGGCGAAGCGGCCTACGTCCGTGTCACCGGCGAGGCGGAGGGCTCGCGCCGGCGGGCGATCGGCCTTGGGGAAGCGGCGGCCGTCGAGGCGTTCGGCCTCGCCAAGGCGAAGGGTTACCAGGCCCAGGTCGCAAGCCTCGGCTCGACGCCGACGGCGGCGGTGGCGATCGCCAACGCCCTGTCGGAGGGCAAGCTCGACGTCATGCCGGAGGTGCTGGTGACCGGGGGCGGGAGCGCCCTCGAGGGGCTGGCCGCCACGTTCATGCGGAACCTGAATGCCAACGGCCACAGCGCCGAAGCGCAGGAGGAGGGGCGGTGAGGCCGCCCCTTCCTTTTCAAGCCCCTTAATCCACTGAGCGCCCGCGCCTTAAGGACCCGGGCGGCATAGGTAATGGGTCATCCGTCCTAGGTCGCGTCCGCGCCGCTAAACCGCGGGGACGAATGTCACCTTGTGGGCATTAAGCGCCGTTCCTAAGGTGGCTCAATCACCCCACGGGAGGGAAGGAGGGCCGCACCTGCACAGTCCCGCGCTTCGTGACTCAACTCAAGATCGATTTCGGGTGTGCCCGTGATCCAGGCACCCTCGGCGCCGTTTGCCACGCCCGTCCGGAAGACCGAGATCAGGTACGCGGGATTCTGGCGGCGGGTCCTTGCCTACCTGATCGACCTGGTCGTCATTGTCGGCGTGCAGGGGGCGATCACCGCCATCGTGGTCGCGGCCTCCGACGGCGACATCAAGACTGTCGTGAACATCGCGCCTGTCTCCTCTCTGATCGCGTGGGCCTACTTCGCGCTGATGGAGAGCTCGCCGGCGCGTGGAACGCTGGGCAAGCTCGCGCTCAACCTGTTCGTCGCCGACCTGCAAGGCGATCCGATCACCTTCTACCGAGCGAGCGCGAGGTACTCGCTGAAGCTCTTGTCGAGCCTGCTGCTCGGGACGGGCTATCTGCTCACCGCCTTCACGCCGAGAAAGCAAGCGCTCCATGACCTTTTCGCCGGATGCCTCGTGCTGAGGCGTGTCACCTACTTTGCGATGGGGCCCGAGCCTCCCACGGAGCCGGGCGAGTACTGGGACGGAACCCGCTGGGTGGCTTCCGTCAGACGTCAACTTAAGGAGGCCTGAACTAATGGCAGCTATCGGTCAAGCGCGGCCCGGCAACACGACGATCCGGACCCCCCTGTTCGTCCTTGGCGTCGCGCTTGCGCTGCTCGCGTTTCTCGCCATGTTCGCATTCGGGCTGATCTTCAGCCGCGGCGTCGGGAACGCGGGACAGGCTCGCCTCGTCGTCACCACACAAGACATCGACCCCCGACAGGCGATCAGCGACAGCATGATCACGATGGGTTGGGGGCCGTCCTCCATGGCCGCGATCGGGTTCGTGACCGTGGCCGACCTCAAGGGCTACCACTCGGTGGTGCCCATCTACAAGGGGGAGGTGATCACTCGCAACCTGGTCACCTCCAACCCTGACGACATCACCGGGCTGGTCGACGCGTTCCTGCCGATTCCCAAGGGATACCTCGCCATGAGCCTGCCGACCAGCGAGCAAATGGGCGTTGCCGGTTACCCCGCGCAGGGCGATTACCTGGACATCATCGCGACGCTCAATAAGAACCTGTTCGGCAAGCAGTACGACGGGTTTGTGACCCGCACCGTGTTCACCCACGTCTACATCATCAGGGTCGGTCCGGCCTCGACTCTGCCGAAGCAGGGCCAGCCGCAGGGCGTGTCTTCGAGCGTCACGGTGCTGCTCACCCTGTGCGACGCCCAGTACCTCAACTGGCTGCTCACGGTGGGGACCGTTAAGTACGCGCTGATCTCGCAGAAGGACTACGGAGCGCCGGTCACAGCGCCCGATCCGACCTGCCCTTCAACCCTGGAGGCGCCGATCGCGATCGGGGCGGCCCTGGTCGATGTCCGATGGGGATTCACGAGGGCCTGATCGACCAGATGGCAGGGGAGGCTTTCATGAGGCCGCAGGTGCACGGCGAGGAGGTACCGGTGCCGGAGCCGGGACGGCCCGTGCTCGCATCGGCCGGGCCGGTACTCCGTGAGCCCGTGCTGCAGAGGCGGCCCGACAACGGCTGGCCTTCGTATGAGGACATGGTGGCCAGGCTCGCCGTGCTGCAGCGCGCCCCGGTCTTCTTCACCCTGTCGGAGAGCACGCTTCGCTCCGTCGCCAGGCGGGTGCGCCGGATCCGCATCGGCGCGGGCGAGATGGTTCTCTACCAGGGCGAGCCTGGCGACACCATCTTCTTCATCGAGCGCGGCCGGTGCCGGCTCGTGGTCGAGAAGCCTCCGACCGAGGTCACCGTGGCCGTGCTGTCGGAGGGCGACTTCTTCGGCGACGCGGCCTGCGTGCTGAACAGGCCGCAGCAGGCGTCGGTGTACGCCCAGACCGAGTGCATCCTGCTCGCGCTCGACCGCCAGAACCTCGCCGCCGTTCTCGGGGGAAGGGACCGCGCGGCGCTGGAGGAGCTCCGAAAGGTCGCGGACCACCGCTTCAAGGCTTTCGCGGACACGGCGACGCAGGCGACGTGGGGAATGCTGCTTCGCGAGGCGACCGTCGTCGGTGTCTACTCGCCCAAGGGCGGATCTGGCGGTACGTGCATCGCCCTCAACCTGGTCGGTTCGCTCTCGCGTGCATACCCCGGTCAGGTCCTGCTCCTCGACCTCGACTTTCCGTACTCCCACGCCGCGTTGCTGGCGGGCTTGATCCCGACGACGTGCCTGGCGCGGATGTCGGAGGTGCCGGCAGATGCGTTCGAGGAGGTCCTGCTCAGCGCCGTCCTCTATCACTCGGGTGGGCCCATGATCCTTCCCGGCGCGCTCAAGCCCGAGGAGGGCGATGAGGTCACGCCGGAGCTGATCAACCGGGCGATCAGCGTGCTCCGCAGGACGTTTCGGTACATCGTCGTCGACCTCGGGGTCACGATCTCGGACTCGACCCTGGCCCTGCTCGACCTCACCCAGCACATGGTCCTGGTCGTCGCACCCGAGCTCTCTGCGCTCAAGAGCGCCGCCGACGCGATTGACATCCTGCTCCAGATCGGCACGCCGGACGACCGGCTCAGCGTGGTGCTCAACAACCGAACCGCGAAGCCGGCCGTGACTCGCGACGCAGTCCTTCGAAAGCTGAAGCGTGCCGTCGACGTCGAAGTGGCGTTCGACGGCATCAAGCCGGAGCAGGCTGCGCTGGACGGCGCGATCCTCAGCGTGACCGATCCTAAGAGCGAGGTCACAAGGGGGTCGAACGCACTGGCGGCCCTGATCGACCGCGTCCACAACCGGAGCGTGGTTGGCGTGGCGAAGCATGCCGACGCGAGCACGACATGATCGACCACGCGCGGGGAAGCATTCGGCGCAACGCGCTGAAGCGTGAGCTGCACGAGATTGCGGCGGGTCACGGCACGCGCCTTCATTTCGACCTCGACGCCACTGGGTTCGACGCTGCGCTCGTGCTGGCGCAGGCAACCGCACGCAT
This sequence comes from Verrucomicrobiia bacterium, assembly GCA_035637495.1. Classification (GTDB taxonomy): domain Bacteria; phylum Chloroflexota; class Dormibacteria; order Dormibacterales; family Dormibacteraceae; genus 40CM-4-65-16. Next base: position 38,411 of record DASPXA010000053.1, on the reverse strand, counting down.
GAAGATGACCAGCATCGAGCTGCGGCGGTTGGTGACCGCCTTCCACAAGAACGGCTCGATGAACGCGGTGATCGACGGCCTGTCCGCACGCAACGTGGACCGCCGCATCCGCTGCTGCCGGACGGCCGGCTCTCTGCGAATGGAGAGCGTCGTGCCGTGGCTGACGCCACTTCTGCGCGCCAAAGACGCTCGAGTTTCCGGATCGGCGGCAAGGGCGCTGGGCAGGATCGGCGGGACGCAGGCCGCGGATGCGCTGCTTGGGGCCGTGCAGCGCAGCGGACCGCGCCGCGTGTTCATCCTCGCCCTCGCCCAGGCGGCCCCGGACCTTTTTGTCGAGACCGCTCTGTGCAGCGACCGGCGTCCCGGAGCGCTGGGCGCGGTCGCGATCGCGGCCGGGCTCCGCCGCCGTCGCACCGCGATCGGTCCGCTCGTTGCGCTTCTCGGCTCAGGCACGCATCGCCAGCGCGTGATCTGCTGCCGAGCGCTCGGCTGGATCAACGCCGCGTCGGCGATCCCCGCGGTGAGCACGGCCCTGTACGACCGCGACTGGCGGGTGCGGATCTCGGCGATCAAATCGCTGACCGTGCTGCACGCCGAGTCGTCGTTCGACCAGATCGAGATGCTCCTCCAGGACCCAGACCTGCGCGTGCGCAGGGTGGCGAGGCGGTCGCTCCGCCGCCTGGGCAATCTGATGGTTAGGCGCGATGCGCGGTGGCTATGGCACTAAAAGACAGGCTCCAGGCCCGCAAGCAGGGTGACGGCAGGCAGCTGGATGAGGGCGGCCTCAGCGTGCTCGAAGGCACTCGCCCCGAGCCCGTGGCCGAGCCGGTTCCCGCACCAAAGCCGGCCGTGAGCAAGCCGGCAGGACCGTCGCCGGCCTTCGCGGCCGCGAAGACGGCCATCTACACGCAGCTCATTGAAATGCACGCTGACGAGGTCGACATCACGGACCGTCCGGGCGTACGCAAGCGCATCGAAATCCTTACCGACGATTACATCCGGACGTCAGGCGCGACTCTCAACCGCCTCGATTACGGACACCTGGTCGACTCGCTGCTTGACGACGTGCTGGGCCTTGGTCCGCTACAGCAGCTGCTCGAGGACCCGGCGATCACCGAGATCATGATCAACCACCCTCATCAGATCTACGTCGAGCGGCGGGGCCGGGTGAGCCTCAGCCCGATCGTCTTCGAGAACGCGGGTCAGTTGCGGCAGGTGATCGACCGGATCGTAAGCACCGTCGGTCGGCGCGTAGACGAAAGCTCGCCGATGTGCGACGCACGACTCCGGGACGGCTCGCGCGTCAACGTGGTGCTTCCGCCGCTTGCACTCGACGGTCCTTGCATGACCATCCGCAAGTTCTCCAAGGACAAGATGAGGCCCGAGGACCTGCTGACGATCGGCAGCGCGACGCCAGAGATGGTCCAGTTCCTACGCGCCGCGGTGCGCGCCCGCCTGACGATCCTGGTCTCGGGCGGCACCTCGTCCGGCAAGACCACGCTGCTCAACATCCTCTCGAGCTTCATCCCGCCCGAGGAGCGGATCGTGACGGTGGAGGACGCAGCCGAGCTGCAGCTCCGCCAGGAGCATGTCATCCGCCTCGAATCCCGGCCGCCCAACGTCGAGGGCAAGGGAGCGATCGAGATCCGGGACCTGGTCCGCAACGCCCTCCGCATGCGGCCCGACCGGATCATCGTCGGCGAGTGCCGCGGCGGGGAGGCTCTAGACATGCTCCAGGCGATGAACACCGGGCACGAAGGCTCGATGAGCACGGTCCACGCCAACTCTCCGTACGACGCGTTCAGCCGGCTCGAGACGATGGTTCTGATGGCCGGCGCCGACCTTCCCGCGCGGGCGATCCAGAAGCAGATCGCGTCCGCCATCGATGTCATCGTCCAGGTCGAGCGTGTGCGCGGTGGAGCCCGCAAGCTCGTGAGCATCGCCGAGGTGACAGGCATCACCAGCGGCGAGACGCAGCAGCAGGAGCTCTTCCGCTTCCAGCTCACGGGGACCGACGTTGAAGGCAACGCCGTCGGGTTTTACACGGCCACGGGCAAGAGGTCGGTGCACCTCGAGCACCTTGCGGAGCGGGGTGAGGCCCTGCCGGAGTCGATCTTCAAGCCGGCCGAGCGCGCCGCGCTGGTGGAGGCATGACGTGAGCCCCGTCTTCATCATCTCTGCGATTGCGGCCGTCGGGGTGCTGCTCGCCTGCAGCGCGATCGCGCTGCCCGTCGCCCAGAGGAACCTGGCCGACCCGTTCCGTGGCGGAGCGCCGAACGCGAGCCTGCGGGACCGGATCAACCAACCCTTCCAGGCGCTCGCCGACCGCTCCAACCGCAGGCGCCGACTCAACGGCGGCCTCACGCTCGCCGAGCACCTGGGCCGGGCCGACATCCGGCTTCGGACCTCCGAGTTCGTCATGATCCAGCTCGGATTCCTCGTCGTCGGAGTCTTGCTGGGGCTGTGGCGATTTGGCTTTGCGCCCCAATTTGTGATCGCGGGCGTTGGCGCCTACCTGCTGCCGATGCGCTACGTCAAGTTCCGCCAGGGCCGGCGCCTGAAGGCATTCAACGGCCGCCTCCCCGACACGCTCAGCCTCCTCTCCAACGCCTTGAAGGCGGGGCTCTCCTTGCCACAGGCCGTCGAGGCGGTCGCCCGCAACGCGTCGCCGCCGGTCTCTGATGAGCTCCACAGGGCGATCCGGGAGATGAACCTGGGCAGCCCGACGCCACAGGCGATGGCGAACATGGTCAGGCGGGTCGGAAGCGAAGACCTGGACCTGATCGTGACCGCGATCTCGATCCAGTCGACAGTGGGCGGAAACCTCGCCCGAATCCTCGACGGCATCTCGCACACCATCCGGCAGCGGGTCCAGATGAAGGCCCAGATCTCCGCTCTGACGGCGCAGATGCGCGCGTCCGGCTGGATCATCACTCTGCTTCCGTTCGCCGTCGCGGGCATCCTCGACGTGATCACGCCGAGCTACTTCCGAATCATGTTCGACGTGCCGCTGGGCCGCGTGATGCTGGTTCTTGTCCTCATCTCGATCTTCATCGGCAACCTCTTCATCAGACGGATCACGTCTTTCAGGGTGTAGCGGTGACAGCCCTGTACGTGGCGACCCTGCTTGGTTCGGTGGCCGCATTCGGCATGTTCGCAATCATCTGGAGCCTGATGCCGGCCGCGCCGAGCAACGCGGACGTGGTCGAGGGCCGCCTTCGCATCTACGAGACCGGCATGGCGCTTTCGACTGCGGAGGAAGAGCTCCAGATGCCGTTCGGCGAGCGCGTCATCCGCCCGGCGCTGAAGCGGATCGGGAAATTCATCGAGCAGAGCATGCCTGCGAATGCGCGCCAGCAGCTCTTCCTGAAGCTGCAGCTGGCCGGGCGCCCCGGGGGCATGGGGACGACTGATTTCGTGGCGTTCCGCTACGTGTTGACCGCATTCCTGTGCTCGCTGGGGATCCTGATCGGCTTGCTCAAGGGCAGCCCAATCGTGCTTGCGGTCGCGGCGGCGATCGGCGCCGCCCTTGGTCTGTACGGTCCCATGTTCTGGCTGAGCCGGCGGATCAAGCGCCGCAAGACCGACATTCAGAACGACCTGCCCGATGTGATCGACGTCCTGGTCGTGTGCGTGGAGGCCGGGCTTACCTTCGAGGCTTCGATCGAGAGGGTGGCCGAGAAGTTCGACCACGCGCTGGCCGAGGAGTTCGGCCGCATGATCCAGGAGATGCGTCTCGGCCGCCCGCGTCTGGACGCGCTGAGCGACATGGGCCAGCGTCTCGGAGTCGAGGAGCTGAACAACTTCGTCCAGGCGATCGTCCAGTCCGAGCAGCTGGGCTCCGGCGTTGCCCGAATCCTGCGCGCCCAGTCGGACGAGATCCGGACCAAGCACCTCCTCACAGCGCAGGAAAAGGGGGCGCGGGCCTCCCTGAAGATGCTCATCCCGATGCTCGGATGCATCTTCCCGACGCTGTGGGTGATCATCCTCGGCCCGGCCCTCCTGCTTGCGCTCAAGTACCTGGCGGCTGGATAGACATGCGGCGAAGACACGACCGCATGCGCGGTCAATCGACCGTCGAGTTCGGTGTCTCCGCGATCGTGCTCATCCTGCTCGTCTTCGGACTCGTCGACCTGGGCCGTGCCTTCTACTTCGCGGTCGCCATTGCGGGAGCGACGCGAGAAGGCGCCCGCCAGGCGACCTGGTTCGACGCCAGCTCGTCGACCAATCCATACCTGTCCGACTCGGCCATCCAGGCGTCGGTCGACCAGATTCTCCTCAAGTCTGGGCTGCCCTCCTCGATCCTGCAGAATCCCGGCACGACGTGCCCGTCACCGACTGACGGCAACTCGCTCTACAACCCGCCGTACGACCCCTCGTGGTATCCATCGAGCCTCAACCAGCCGCTGCTCTTCATCTGCTTCGCGAACGATCCGGGCACTGACTTCTCATCAGCGCCCGTCGACAACGCCTACAAGGGCATCGACGTGAACGTGATCCTCATCATGAGCTTTGGGTTCACATCCGGCTTTCTGGCCGACGCTCTGGGCAGCTCCATCCACATGGTGTCCAACACGCACATGACGGTCGGGGGCTACTGACGTGCGCAGGTTCATCCGTCAGCGGGACGCTGCGCAGCGGTCGCAAGCGATCGTCGAGTTCGCGATCATCGCGCCGGTCCTTCTCCTCCTGCTGTTCGGGATCGTCGACTTCGGCCGCGTCATCTACTACTACGTGACGCTCAACCAGGCGGTCAACGAAGGTGCGCGGAGCGCCATCCGCTCCTCGGCGCAGCTGCCTACAAACGCCGACGTGGAGGCCGCGGTCAGGCAGCACGCGGTGGACATGGTCCTCGCCAACCCCTGCCCGAACGGGCCGATCACCGCCACCACGCCGCCTTCCAACACGGGCTGGATCTACATCACCGAGCCAAACCCGCCCTCGACGGTGGAGGTGCTTTCGCCAACCCTCGAGAACGCGCCCGGCGGCCAGATGTGGGGAAACGCAACGGGATCATGCAGCGCCACCAATCCGGCAAGGAACCACGCGCCCCTGCAGGTGACGATCCGCTACAACTTCGTGCCCTTCACGCCCCTGATTCGCCAGATCACGGCCAACAACATCATCATCACGGCGGCCGCCACCTACGCCGTGGAGTATTGATGACCGCCGGTCTTCGTGCTCAGAAAGGCCAGGCAATCGTTCTCGTCGCGCTGATCCTGGTCGCGCTGTTCGGCTTCCTCGGCCTGGCCGTGGATGGAGGACGCGGATACCTCGACCGGCGCGGCATGCAGGGGGCGGTTGACGCCGCGGCGCTCGCTGCGGCCTACAACTACATGAACAACACGAGCTACATCCTGGCGGAGCAGGCGGCCACCACCCAGTTCGCGAACAACCAGCGACTCTACACCCCACCGACCTGCTCAGGCTACGGAACCGCGAACGTCACGTGTACCTTCGGCGACCCGAGCAACCAGGTGCTGATCCTGACCGTCGCCAACCGTTCGATTGCCGGGACGACGTTCACGGCCACCGCGGCCCATCAGATCCCGGTCACGATCATGCGAGTGCTGGGAGCGGGGGCCATGAACGTCGGCGCCACCGCAACCGCGGTGGCACGCAGGGCCGGCACGAACGGCGCAGCCATCCAGACGCTGGCGCCCTACGGCTGCCCGAGCGGCGGCAGCTCTCTCATCTTCCAGGGCAACTCGACGACGACCGTCGTCGGCGACATCTGGTCGAACGGCAACATCTTCGAGCAGAGCGGTTCGGCCGGCGGCACCGTCAATGGCAACGTCATCGACATCTGCCCGGCGCCGCCAAACCCGCTCACGACGCCGAAGTGGACGGTCACCGGCGCCCAGGTCAACGGCCTGAACTCTCCCGATCCGGGATACCCGACACCGCCAATTGACACGACGTCTCGTTCGTGGGCGTCGTCGAGCGGCAGCGTGGAGCTGGCCGGCACGTACAACTCGGACCCGCACCTGGGCGGCGGCGCCGGCTGCTACTTCCTGGGCGGCGGCGTCTACAACTTCACCGCCGGGTACACCCAGTTGGGCGGATTCACCAGCAACGAGCTGCGACCGCCGGACGAGCCCAACCTGACCGCGACCACCGCCGCGCTGATGGGCACGATCACGTCGATTCCGGTGACCGCCCTCACGGTTGCGGTGCCTGCGAACTCGATCGTGCGCCTTAACGACCAGGCATTCACCGTGACCTCGGCGGGCGCTGCCCTGAACGCGACGTCGATTCCAGTGGCCGCCCAGGCCGTGAGCGGCACGCTTGCCGGCGGAACGATCGTCGTCACCATGGCGCGGGCGCTTCACCAGTTCTGGGACATGAACGGGGTAGGGTGTGGCAGCTCGTTCAGCCTCACTGCCCTCGGCTCCAGCGGACTCTCGTCGGGCACGTACTCGGTCGAGGTGACGGCCGTGCGGTGGGAACCCAACGGCGTGGCCACCTGCAGTGGTCCAGTTGCATCGACGTGCTACCTGCGCGAGAGCGCGCCCTCGATGTGCAGGACCGTGACGTTGGCGAGCAGTGGAAACATCCGGGTGTCGGTGACGAGCGTCCCCGGCGCGCAGGACTACTTCGTCTACCTGGCCCAGAACAGCACCTGCACGGGACTGACCTACTGCACGAACGTTGGCAGCGGGGGAAGCTCGAGTGTGACCATCAACAACTGCCTTTCCGGCCAGTCACCGCCGGACACGCAGCGTCTGCCTCTCGCGAGCACTCTGCCGAACACCAACCCTGCGTCGGGGGTGCCGCCGCAGGGCGACCTGGCCAACGAGGGCCACTGCGTTACCACCACTCTCGGCAACAACACCGCGTGCCCGTCGGCATGGACGCCAGGGGCGGTGGTTTTCTACCTACCCAGCGGTGGATGCGTCGACCTTCACGGTGGGGCGGACAGCTACCTGTTCAGCGGGTACCAGTACGGCAGGACGCTGATCTTCGAGCCCGGACCGATTCAGTCCGCCACGCCCAACACATGCTCCAACACCATCAACGGCAACGGCTTCACGAGCCTGATCGGAATCGTCTACTTCCCCGCGGCGAACGTCCAGATCAACGGCAGCAACTCGTACCAGGCGACGATCGCCGGAGGCGTTATCGCCTGGACCGCGACCATCACCGGCAATGGCGCCGTGTCGATCACCGCCGATCCTACTTTGCGGGCGTTTCCGTCCGCTGTGAGGTTGATCCAATGAGCACAGCACAAGCGCAGCCTGTCCTTCCGTCCGACTACTCCATGCTTGGGCCGCTCGCCCCGCTGCTGCACAGCCCGCAGGTGACCGAGATCATGGTGGTCGGCCCGCGCGACATCTACGTCGAGGTCGACGGCAAGATCCTGCTGACCCCGATCAGCTTCTCCAGCGCAGAAGAGCTGATGGCGGTGATCCACCACATCGTCGAATCGGTGGGCCGCCACGTCGACGCAGCATCGCCCCTCTGCGACGCCCGCTTGAGCGACGGCTCCCGCGTGCACGTCGCCATACCGCCCGTGGCGGTCGATGGCCCGATGCTCAACATCCGCCGCTTTCAGCGCGGGCCGCTCGAGATGGCGGACCTGATCCGCCTCGGCAGCTGCAGCGATTCGGCCTTCGGCTTCCTCAAGGCGTGCGTCATGGCGAGGGCCAACATCGTTGTCAGCGGCGGCACGGGCAGCGGCAAGACCACGCTGCTGAACGTGCTGTCGGGCTACATCCCGACCGACGAGCGAATCGTGACGATCGAGGACGCCGCCGAGCTTCAGCTTCGCCAGCGACATGTGGCGCGACTCGAGTCGCGGCCTGGAGGCCCGGAAGGCAAGGAGATCACGATCCGCGACCTGGTGATCTCGTCACTGCGCATGCGGCCGGACCGGCTGGTGGTCGGCGAGGTAAGAGGCCCTGAGGCGCTGGACATGCTTCAGGCGATGAACACCGGTCACGACGGCTCGATGACCACCTTGCACGCGAACAGGCCGCGGGACGCTCTGTCCAGGATCGAGACGCTCGTCTTGATGGCGGGCTACGACCTGCCGGTGCGCGCCATCCGCGCCCAGGTCACGAGCGCGATCAACGTCGTCGTCCATCTCGAGCGGCTGCGCGACGGAACGCGCAAGGTGGCCCAGATCAGCGAGCTGACGGGGATGGAAGAGGACGTGATCACGATGCAAGAGGTCTTCAAGTTCATTCGCACCGGGATGGATGCCAATGGTCGGGTCATGGGGCGCTTCTCACCGACCGGGATCCGCCCCCGCGTGCTCGACAAGCTGGACGAGCTCGGCCTCCCCATGCCGGCCGAGATCGTCGAGCTGTTTCCGGAGCCGGTTCGCGTAGTCCAGAGAAGTTGAGCCTGAGGAGGAGGGGACGTCAGATGCAAGCGGTCGAGGAGACGGCGGACGAGCAGCGTCAAGGGTCCAGGCGCGGCGAGGGTGACCGCCGCGCGGCGGACAGACGCGCCGGGGCCGACCGGCGCGAGCGAATCGTGGCGGTGTCGGTCGAGCGGCGGAGTGGACCGCGGCGGTGGCTAGAGCGGCGCGCGGAAGTGCGCAGGAGGGTGGGTGACCGCCGCACGATGACCTGACGCCGGCAACAGCGATCCATATCGGGGTCGGCACCATTAAGCTGGGCACGTTTTTTTGGCCACCCCACACCAGCCCAAGACCGGTCGCCGGGTCAGAGTTGCGCTCTCGGCGACCATTGCCTTTCTTGGCATCGGGGCAACAGCCCTCCAGGTGCTGGGCGCACCTTCGGGCTGGCTCGCCATCGATGGGCTGATCCGTTTCAACCCCGCAAGCGGGGCAACTTACGACTGGGCCAACTCCGGACTCGCCGGACCAACCGGCACGTGCCCTGCCGGCGCGGTAGACCTTGGCGGAACGGGGGGCATCTTCAATTGCGGACGGCCGGCCGCGGGCTCCGCTCCGCCGATCGCGCCGACCCTGACGCCCGCAGCCGCGGCCGATCCAAGCATCATCTCCGCGGTTTTCATCGCCGATCCCATCTCAGGAGACACGACGCCCTGTGGGGCCAACGATCCCACCACGCTGAACGGCGGGAAGAACGGCGATGCGATCTCTTCCTACAGCTTCAGCCCCGGTCCCGTCCCCGCCAAGACCGACCTCAGCAACGTCTACGCCGTGAGCCACACCCGGGTCGATGGGCATCCGGAGCTGTACTTCGGCGCTGAGCGACTGGTCAACAACGGAGACAGCCACATGGATTTCGAGTTCCTCCAGAGCACGGTCGTGCTCACAGCAGGCTGCAGCGGCGCCTTCACCGGGAACCGGAGTGAGGGTGACCTGCTGGTCGCGGTCGACTTCACCAATGGCGGAAGCCTTGCCGGCTTCTCCATCTATCAGTGGCACTGCGCCGCCGACCCCGGTCCGCAACCGCCCGATGGGACGATCTGCAACCCCGCCGGTGGGCCTGAGCACTACGAGCTCAATCCGGCTCCTGCTTTTGCGGCTCTAACGGTGAACTCGGCAAACATTCCGTGCGGGGGCTGGGTCTGCCGCGACCAGATCGCCGGCAACTCGACGACCGTTTCCACGAACGACCTGCTGGAGGGTGGAGTCGACCTGCAGGGCATTCCCTTTGCCGGCTGCTTCAACACGTTCCTGCCGCACACGCGAACCGCGCAGTCGTTCACGTCGATCCTCAAGGACTTTGCGGGGCCGATCGACTTTCACTCCTGCAGAACACCTGCCCTGACCAGCACGAGCGTCCCCTCCGGGACTGCGGTTCCAATGGGCGCCTCGGCGACAGACACCGTCACCGCCGGCAATGGCGGTGCCGGCCTTGCGCCGACCGGGAGCGTCGCGTTCGTCCTGTGCGGTCCGGCCCTGGTGACTCCGGCAGGATGCCCGACCGGCGGGGCACAGGTCGGCGCTGCCAAGCCGCTCGTGGCGGGCGTCGCCACGTCTGACCCCACGACGGCGACCACCGCCGCGGGGAAGTACTGCTGGAGGACCGTCTACGCCCCCGATGCGGCGAGCACCGGGATCTACGCGCCCGCGAGCCACACCAACGCAACGACCGAGTGCTTCATCATCTCGGCTCCGCCAGGCTTGCCCAACACCGGCGCCTTCCCGAGGCCGCCGCCCGACCGGCCGGCGCCGCTGGGGCCGCTTCTCCTCATAGCGGCTCTTTTGCTGTCGCTGGCATGGCGGCGCAGCAGGGCCGTGGCGGTGCTCCTGATTGCCGGCGTGGTTGCAGGCTCCAGTCCGGCCGTCGACCGGATGCCTTCGTCACCAGCGACGGCCGAGGCGCTTGTTGACCATGGCCACGGCGAAAGAGATTCTCAGACGAGCGCGGCGCCGTCGGTTGCCGCGCAGCCGCCGCAGGTCCCTTCGCTTCAACCGAAGGCGGCGGGGTGGCGCCTCGTGATACCTCGCATCGGGGTCGAGGCGCCGATCGACAGGGTCGGTCTGGACGAGCATGGGGCCATGGCGTCACCGGGCAACCTCGAATCAGTCGGTTGGTTCAATCAAGGTCCGTCCCCAGGGCAGCCCGGCGATGCGGTGCTCGCGGGTCACCTCGGCGTGCCGCGACAACCGGGAGTGTTCAAAGACCTTCGGCTCCTGCGCCCTGGCGACGCGATCCTCGTGATCTGGCCCGACGGGCGCACAGTCGAGTTTCAGGTGGCGGCCTCGGAGTCGCTGCCACTCGAGGCCCATCCACCGGGCGTCTTTGCCCAGACCGGTCCCGCGCGCCTTTCGCTGATCACATGCGCGGGTGCATGGGACCGGAGCCAGGCAACGTACGGCGAGCGATTGATCGTCACGGCGGTGCCCGCGGCCTGATGGACCTGGGTCTCACCGGTCGCGTGGTCATCGTCACCGGCGGCGCGTCCAACCTCGGCCGCGCGATCACGCTCGGCTTTGCGGCCGAGGGCGCGCGGGTGGTGATCGCTGACGTGGACGACCGTCAGGCCAGGAAGGTCGAGGCCGAAGCACCGTCGGGAACGATCGTGGCGCGGCACACCGACGTCACCGACTGGGAGTCGGTGTCGTCCATGGTGCAGTTCGTCAGGAGCTCGATGGGCGGCGTCGACGTGCTGGTCAACTGCGCGGGATGGACGATCGACCGGTTGTTCACAGAAAAGCCGCGTGAGGAGTGGGAGCGCGAGATCGCGATCGACATGTGGGGCTTCATCAACTGCGTGCGCGCGGTACTCGACCCCATGATCGAGCGGCGCCACGGTCGCGTCGTCTCGATCGGATCGGACGCGGGACGGATGGGGGAGTGGCGTGAGGCTGTCTACAGCGGCACCAAGGCCGCCGTGATCGCGATGTCGAAGGCGATTGCGCGTGAGGTTGGCAAGCACGGCATCACGCTGAACGTGGTGTCTCCCGGCCTGATCCCTGGCGACCCCGAGACCTCGGGCAGCGAGTCGATCTGGTCGAGCGACCAGGCGAAGATGTTCACGGCCGAGATCCGCGAGAAGGCGGCTCGCTCGTATCCGCTGCGCCGGCTCGGCAAGCCCGAAGACGTGGTGCCGGCGGTGCTGCTGCTGGCCTCTGACCGGGCTTCGTACATCACGGGCCAGACGCTGTCGGTCAGCGGCGGCTACACGATGGTCTGATCGAGGATCTCGTCCCGGATCCGTTTCCAACGCTCGATGCGGTTGCGCCCCGCGAGTGGAAAGATGAATGTGTCGATGCCGCAAGCGCGCAGCTCGCCCAAGCGAGCGGCACATTCGTCAGCCGTTCCAACGACTCCCAGCTTGCGCACCAGGCTGTCGGATACCACGGCGCTGTGCTCGGCTCTCGTCGAAAGGTGCTCTGAGTAGTCGTAGGACTCGGCGCTCCGCGTGATCTCGTCGCGAAACGGGACCAGGCTCTCCGGCAGCTCCTTGTGGTGCGACATCAACCTTGCCTGCGTCGAAGCCCACGAACGAACGTCCTCGATGTCGGTGGACGTCGGGGCGATGAAAGCGATTTCGAAGTCGCTGCTTGGGGCGCCTGACCTTATCCAGTCCACCTGGCGCCGCACCATGTCCTGCTGCGCGGGTCCCATCACGATCGCGCCGTCGGCAGTGCGGCCGGCCAGCCGGCACATCCGCTCCTGGCTCACCGCCAGGTAGATGGGGATGCTCCGTTCCAGGTGCGAACGGAAGAATGCGATCGCCTCTTCGACCTCGGCCACCTTCTGCGGCTGCAGGCCGATGCCGTACAGAGCCGAGTCGCCGGCGCCGACGCCAAGGATCGCGCGCCCATGGGAGATCTCCGCCACGGCCGCGATCGCGTTGGCAGTGACCGTCGGGTGCCGCGTCACCGCGTTGGTGACCCCGGTGCCGAGGCCGATCCGCGTCGTGTTGAGGGCCGCCACGACAAGGCCCGCGTAGACGTCCTTCATCGCAAGCTGCGAATCGATCACCCATGCCCGGCGCACGCCCTCCGCCTCGAGGCCCGCCATGAACGAGGCCCAGCTGTCGAACGACTGACGTGGGCTGATGCCGACGCTCACGTCGTATCCGTTCATTCGGTGACTTTTTTCTGGCGGCGCCGGAGCGCCTCCTGGCGCTCGGGGCTGGCTGCAGCCTCCGCGCGCAGCCGCTGCGCCAGCTCGAGGTCGTCGGCGAAGAGTCCTCGCGATGCGAGGAGGTTCAGGCTCGCCTTGGTCCCGCGCAGCGCGGCGCGCGGCGAGGTGGCGAGGCGCCTGGCCAGCTTCTCGATCCTGGCGTCGATCTCCGCGGCGGGCACGAGCTCGGTCACCAGGCCCCACTCATGCGCTCGCGCGCCGTCGAGCTCTGGCATCGCAAGCAACAGGTCGGCGGTGCGCGCGAGACCGCAGGTCTGCACGAGGCGGGCGAGGAACGGATATCGATAGACCACCCCGAGCCCGACCGCGGGCACCGACATGCGAAGGTCGGGCGACGCGATTCGCAGGTCGCAGTTCATCGCCAGCTCGACCCCGGCGCCGTGACAGTGGCCATGCAGGCGTGCGATCACCGGGGCGGGGCACGCCCGCAGGGCGTCCGCAGCCCGGCCGATCACACCGTCGGCATCGAGGTCGCCGGCGGTGCCCGTGAGGCGCGAGAGGTCGTACCCGGCCGAAAATGCCTCGTCGCCAGCGCCACGCAGGATCACCGCCCGCGCACGGTCGCCCTCTGTTCGCAGCGCCTCGGCCAGCGCGGTAAGCAACTCGGGATCGACCGCGTTGCGGCGTTGGGGTCTGTTCAGCGTGAGAGTGAGAACCTCGTGCTCGCCCCACTCGTGGAGCAGCGTCTCAGGCAATTTCGTCCAGGAAGATGTTGATCAGCGCGGCCAGCTCGTGTGGTTTCTCGACCGGGATCGCATGACCGGCGCCCTCGATGATCTCGAGCCGGCTCCCTTCGATCCGGGCGGCGATCATCTCGGCCGCCTTCGGAGGGCAGTGGCGGTCGAGATCGGACGCAACGATCAGGGCCGGAGCGCTGATCTTCGGCAGCTCCGGGTCGAGCGGTGCGGCGTTCAGCCCTGCCATCGCAGCACAGGCGTTGCCGTAGCCACGTGGGTCGGAGGTCGACTGGCGGCGGATCAGCAAGCCCTCCGCGAGCTCGTCCGGCGACTGCGTGTAGACGTCCGCGGTATCGCGGTCGAGGGTCTCCCTCAGCCGGGCATCTGAAGTTTCGACCAACGCCACGCGCTCCCGATACCAGTCGGCGGCGGCGCGTCCGACCCGACTGGACGTCGCCACCAGCGCTAGCCCTCGGACGCGCTCTGGATGGTCGATCCCTAGCCGCATGGCGATCGTGCCGCCCAGCGAAAAACCGGCCACGTTGGCGCGTCGGAGGTCGAGGACGTCCATCAACGCGACCAGGTCGTCACCGAGCTGGCGCAGCGAGCAGTCGGGTTTGCCCAGGCTGGTCTGGCCGTGGCCCCGCAGGTCGTAAAGGATCACGCGGTGGCGCAAGACCAGGTCCGCCAGTGCACGGCGCCACGCGCGATGGTCGTCGGCAAGGCCGTGGACCAGGATGAGCGGCTCGCCGCGGCCGGCTTCGAACCACGCAACGTCGATGTCGTTACACCGCGCCAGCATGCTCTCGAAGCGCCTTGCGGTCGACCTTGCCGGGGCCGGAAAGGGGAAGCTCGCGCACGATGTACACCGCCTCCGGCCACTTGTAGTGAGCCAGGCCACGCTCCATCAGGAACCGCTTCACCTCATCCCCGTCGACCTCGCCGACGATGAAGGCGACAGGCACCTCGCCCAGCTCGGGATGCGGGCGTCCGACGACGCACACGTCACGGACCGCGGGATGGGTCCTCATCATCGACTCCACCTCGTACGGATTGATGTTGGCTCCCCCGCGAATGATGATGTCCTTGACCCTGCCGACGACGTGCAGATATCCGTCGTCGTCGACGAAGCCGAGGTCGCCCATATGCGCCCAGCCGTCGGCCGCGTGAGGACCGAAGGCCTCGCCCCAATACCGGTCCTGGACCAGCTCGCCCCGCATGCAGATCTCGCCGTCCGCGATCTTCCATTCGGCTCGGTCGTGTGGCTTGCCGACCGTGGCCCAGCGCTTGTCTCGAGGGTCGGACGGGCGGGCGACGGCGAGCTGTCCCGCGTCCATCGAACCGTAGAAGCTCGTGATGGCGATTCCGGTCGTGGTCTCCCAGCGCTCGGCGACCTCCGGCGGCAGTGGCGCCCCCGCCACCGCGACCGCTCGCGCGTTCGGCAGAGCGATCTCGTGATGGAGCATCCGGATCACGTTGGTCGGCACACCGACCAGGACGCTGGCCCGCGCATCACGCGCGGTGGCGAGGCAGTGATCGGGAGTCCAGTGCGGCTCGTGGAGCATCACCAGGGTCGCGCCGAGGCGCAGACAGTAAAGGCACATGCCGCCGATGCCCTGGCTGAGAGGCGTCATGGGGAGGACGCGGTCGTTCTCGGCGATGCCGAGGCGGCCCGTGAACCCTTCGAAAGTGACCTGCTTCAAGCGCGCCGAAAGCGACGCGAGCTTGGGCATGCCTGTCGTGCCGGAGGTGAGCGCGATCTCGACGATCCGGGCGGGATCCGGCTCGGCAGGCGTCGGCTCAGGCAGGCCGTCGGCCGGCTCGGGCAACGGTTCGCGGATCACCACGACCGGCCTCGCTTTCTCTTTCACCCAGCCCAGCTCGTGCTCGCCGAGGCTGAGCGGCAGCGGCAGGATCACCGCGCCGAGGTCCGGAATCGCCAGCTCGAGAGCGACGTACTGCCAGACGTTGGGCAGCTGCACGCCGACGACGTCGCCCGCGCGAACACCACTGGCCTCGAGCAGCTTCCGCAACCGACGGACGTGCTCGAGCAGCTCCTCGAAGGTGATCTCATCACCTGCCTCCCAGATCGCCGGGCTCGAGCCGCGGCGGGCGGCGTTCCACTCCAGGTAGCTGAGCGGTCGGTAGGGCGTGGGCTCGCTCAACGCATCAACGCGACGATGCGGTCCGGCGTGAGCGGGAGCACGAGGTCGGAGACGGAGAGCGCGTCGGCGACGGCGTTGGCGATCGCCGCGGTGCCTCCGATGGTGCCGCCCTCCCCGGCGCCCTTGGTGCCCAGCTCGTGCACGGTCGACGGCGTGACCAGGTGCTCGATCGAGATCGGCACGGCCTCGCTGATGCTCGGGATCATGTAATCGAGGAACGTGGCCGTACGCGGCTCGCCGTCAGGTCCATACACGACCTCTTCCAGGAGCGCCGCACCGGCAGCCTGGGCCACGCCGCCTGTGACCTGTCCCTCGACGATCAGCGGATTGATCAGCACGCCGCAGTCCTCGACCACCACGTAGCGGAGGACCTGGACCGCGCCGGTTTCGCGATCGAGCTCGACCAGGCAGGCGTGAGTTGCGTATGGGTGCGACGCCTGAACAGGGTCGTACGCCACCGACACATCGAGGTCCGCGTTGTCTGCCGCAAGCTGCGAAAGCGCCAGCCGCGCCGGGGCGCCTTCGACGATGACCGTCCCGGCATCGATCGACAGGCGGTGGATCGGCTGGCCCAGCCGGTCGGAAGCGGCTTCGAGGATTGCTTCACGTAGAAGTCCGGCTGCCCGAAAAGCGGTGGTGGCGCCGGTCACCGAGCCCCGGCTCATGAATGAACCGGTGCCGCCGCCGACGCGGCCCGTATTCGTCTGTTCGACGACGATGCTCTCAGCGTCGACCCCGAGGTTCGCCGCCGCGACCTGGGCGAGAGTTGTATGCGAGCCCTGGCCCACCGCGGGACAGCTCGTCTGGAGGTGCACGCGTCCATCCTCGGCGAGCCAGGCGCGTGCCGTGTCGCTGCCGGGAATGTCCAGCATGCCGCGGCGCTCGAACGTCGACGATCCGGCGCCCGTGTATTCGACGTAGGAGCTCAATCCGAGGCCGACGAGCCGGCCCTCGGCACGCGCGCTCGCCCTCTCGGTGCGAAGCGCCTCGTACCCCACGCGATTGAGCGCTGATGCGTAGTCACCCGACTCGTAAGGGTGTTTGGTCACCGTCGTGTACGGCATCTGCTCTGCTTTCACGAAGTTGAGGCGGCGCACGTCGGCCGGATCCAGGGCCAGCCTGCCGGCGACGAGGTCCATCAGGCGCTCGTGCACCAGGACGGCCGTAACCATGCCGACCCCGCGGTAAGGGCCCTCGGGCGACTTGTTGGTGGCGACCGCGTAGGTCGCGTACTCGTAGTCTCGAACGTCATACGGGCCCGGGATGAGGCTCGCCGTTCCCAGGGGGTCGAGCAGTGGGCCGAAGGGGCGGACGCCGTAGGCGCCGATGCTCGAGTGGATCGTCGCCTTGATGGCGAGGACGCGGCCGTCCTTCCGCACCGCCGCGGAGAAATGGACGCGCTGGTCGCGCGCGTGGCTCGCGGACAGCATGTGCTCCGAGCGAGTCTCGATCCATTTCACGCGGGCGTTCATTCGGCGCGCGATCCAGGCGAGCAGGATCTCCTCGGGATAGACCTGAGCCTTGACCCCGAATCCACCGCCGACATCGGTCGCCACCACGCGCACGCTCCTGCGCTCGATTTGAAGGCACTCCGCGATCGCGTCGGCGACCAGGTGTGGGACCTGCGTGGACGTCCAGACCGCCACGCCGCCGTCTTCCGGCGCGGCGACCACGCCCCGCGTTTCGATGGGCGCGGCGGCCACGCGGGGATGAGTTACCTCCGCCTCGACCACGAGGTCGGCGTGCTCGAAGGCCGCGGGAGGGTCGCCATAGGTGCGGCGGCCGAGGAAATAGACGTTGCCCGGCACCTCGTCATGGACCAGCGGCGCGCCTTCGGCCAGCGCGTCCGCGAACGTCACGACCGCCGGCAGTGGATCGATGTCAGGTTGGACGAGCTCGACGGCGTCGGCCACCACGTATCGGCTTCCCACGACGACCGCCGCGATCATCTCGCCGGCAAACCTGACCCGATCCGCGGCGAGGATCGGCCGCGGCGGGCAGATGGCGCCAGGCGTGGTGATGTGAACACCGAGCGGCGAGCAAGACCGGGCAAGGTCGCTCGCGGTGAAAATCTCGAGCACGTCCGGCAGCGTGCGGGCGGAGGAAGTGTCCACGCCCGAGAGGAATCCGCTCGCCATGGGGCTTCGCACGAGGCCCACGTAGAGCTGCGTCTCCAGGTCGTCCGCGAACCTGCCCTCGCCCCGCAGGAGACGTGGGTCCTCGAGCCGCCTGATGCTCTGCCCGATCAGCCCCGTCATGTCGCTAAAGTCTCCGTCATCGACGCACACTGGATGGCGGTCGCGCGAGGTGATGAGCCGGCCGACCTCGTGCTGTCCGGAGGCCACGTCCTGTCGGTGTTCACCAAGGAGTGGCTCGACGTGGACGTGGCCGTCAAGGACGGTCACGTCGTCGGCCTGGGCCGGTACGACGGCCGGGAGCGCATGGACGTCGCCGGCGCTTACCTGGTGCCTGGCTTCATCGATGCGCACATGCACATCGAGTCGTCGAAGCTCACGGTCGACGAGTTCGCCCGCGCGGTGCTCGGCCACGGCACGACCGCCGTCGTGGCAGACCCTCACGAGATCGCCAACGTGCTCGGCACCGATGGCATCCACTGGCTGCTCGACTGTTGCGAAGAGATCCCGCTCGACGTCTTCGTGATGGCCTCGTCGTGTGTGCCGGCGTCGCGCTTCGAGTCACCTCGCCGGCCGTTCACGGTCGGAGACATCGAGAGCCTGCTCCGCCGCAGCCGGACGATCGGGATCGCGGAGATGATGAACTTCCCCGGCGTCATCAACGGGAGCGCCGAGGAGCTGGCCAAGCTCGAGACGGGCCTGACCGACCACGTCGACGGTCACGCGCCGGGCGTCCGCGGGCCGGCGCTCAACGCCTACATCAGCGCCGGCATCAGCTCCGACCACGAGGCGATGACGTTCGACGAGGCGCTCGAGAAGCGCAGGCTCGGCATGTGGGTGCTGCTGCGAGAGGCATCGATCGCGCGCAACTTGCGAGACCTGCTTCCGCTGGTCAAGCGCTACGGAACCGAGCGGTGCGCGTTCTGCACCGACGACCGCGAACCTGACTTCATCGTCGAGCAAGGGCACATCAACCAGATGGTTCGCGTCGCGGTGGCCGAAGGCGTCAGTCCCGAAGACGCGCTGGTCATGGCAACGATCAACCCAGCCACCTGTCACCGCCTCTGGCACCTGGGCGCGATCGCGCCGGGCTACCAGGCCGACATCCTCGTCCTCGACGACCTGAGGAACTTCAATCCCCGCCAGGTCCTGAAGCGTGGAGCGCCGCCTCGCTTCGTCAAGCTCGAGGTTCCCGAATGGGTGAGGCAGACGGTGAGCATGGCGCCGGTCGAGGCGAGCTCGTTTGCCATTTCGGCGGGACCGACGAAGATCCGCGTCATGCGCGTCGTCCCCGAGCAGCTCGTCACAGGCGTGGAGGTCCTCGAGCCCACCGTCAGCGACGGCTGCATCGTTGCCGACCCGGCGCGCGACCTGGTCAAGATCGCTGTCGTCGAGCGCCACCATGCCAGCGGACGGGTAGGTCTCGGCTTTGCGACCAACGTCGGCCTTAAGCGCGGCGCGTTTGCATCGACCGTGGCGCACGATGCGCACAACATCGTTGCCCTTGGGGTCGACGACGGGGACATGGCCGCCTGCGCGATGCGCATGGCGGAGATCGGGGGAGGAATCGTCATCGCCGAGGGCGGCAGAGTGGTGGAAGAGCTGCCCCTTCCGGTCGCCGGCTTGATGAGCGACAGCCCACTTGCTGCCGTGCACGAGCGGCTGCGCTCCATGGAGGAGCGTTTGAAGACGATGGGGGTGGCGATGGCTTCACCCTTCATGACGCTCAGCTTCCTCGCGCTGTCGGTGATCCCGGAGCTGAAGATCACGGACCGCGGTCTTGTCGACGTCAGCCGTTTCGAGCTGGTGCCGCTGGGAGTTGAGTGAAGGCCTGGACCGGTTCAACGCACTCCCGGCCGCCGAGGCCGAAGAACGGCTGTACGCCACGTTTGCGAACCAGCCCTGGGCGGCCCGGATCGCAAACGGCCGGCCCTACCGCAACGTCGACGCCCTGCTGGAGGTTGCGGAGACGGCGTGGGCCGACCTCAAGCCTGGAGATTGGCTGCAGGCCTTCCGGGCCCACCCGCGGATCGGAGAGCGGGGCGGCCACGCGCCCGCGACCTCCGAGCGAGAGCAGAGTGGCGTCCGCCGGGCGTCGGCGCGAACGCTGGCTGCGCTGGCGTCCGAAAATCGCACCTATGAGGCGCGTTTCGGACACGTCTTTCTCATCGCCGCCCGGGGGCGGAGCGCCGACGAGATCCTCCACGACCTTCGCCGCCGCATGAACAACGACCCTTACACCGAGGTCGAAGTCGCCGCCGCGGAGCAGCGCAAGATCACGCGCATGCGGCTGCTGGGCATCCTGAAATGACAAAGACGATCAAGGGAAGGAGAGCAGCGGCGCTTGCCCTGCGGCGAAGCCGCACGGTCGGCTTCCTGCCGGGGGCCCCTCTGGGGAGCGTGAGAGGAAACCGTCTGGTTTCCTCTCATGGACACGGATGACGATCTCGACGCACGTCCTCGACACCATGCGGGGAGCCCCGGCCGCCGGGCTGGCGGTCGCCCTGCATCGCCGCGAACCGGACGGCGACTGGAAAGAGGTCGCGCGGGCGGAAACCGACGCCGACGGCCGGATCCGCGAGCTGACAGACGAGGAACTGGAGCCGGCGGAGTACCGCATCGAGCTCGACACGCGTCCCTATTTCGAGCGGTCAGGCCTCAGCGTGTTCTATCCGTCGGTGTCGGTGGTCTTCAACTTCGACGGCGGCCATCTTCACGTGCCCGTGCTGCTCAGCGCGTACGGCTACACGACTTACAGGGGAACCTGAGCGTCGTGACCATCGTCCTCGGTGACAACCAGTACGGGAAAGCGGAAACGCACGTCGTGCGCATCACGAAGGACGGCGAGAAGCACGAGATCAAGGACCTCAACGTCAGCGTCGCGCTTGCTGGCGACTTCACCGATACACACCTGACCGGAGACAACAGCAAGGTCGTCCCGACCGACACCCAGAAGAACACGGTCTTCGCGTTCGCGCGCGATCCGATCGGGGAGATCGAAGACTTTGCAATCCGGCTCGCGCGGCATTTCGTCGGGGAGTTCGCGTCCGTGTATCGAGCTCGGGTCGCCATCGAGGAGGTCGGCTGGAATCGAATCCACGACCACGCTTTCGTTCGCGCCGGCGCTGAGAAGCGAGTTGCGATGGTGACGTGCACCGACGACAGCACCTGGGTGGTCAGCGGAATCGCCGACCTCGTCATCCTCAAGTCGACCGGGTCCGAGTTCCACGGCTACATCAGGGACCGGTTCACGACGCTCGCCGAGACACGCGAACGGATCATGGCCACGTCGCTGGCGGCGAACTGGCGCTACGCGAGCACCGACGTTGACTGGCGCCAGTCGTTTGCGGAGACACGCCGACTGATGCTCGAGACGTTCGCGGCCAAACACAGCCTGTCTCTGCAGCAGACCCTCTACGCCATGGGCGAGGCCGTGCTGCGCGAGCGTCCAGAGGTTGCGGAGATCCGGCTCTCGATGCCGAACAAGCACCACTTCGTGGTCGACCTCTCGCCCTTCGGAATGGCCAACGACAACGAGGTCTTCTACGCGGCCGACCGCCCATACGGCCTGATCGAGGGAACGGTGATGCGCGACGACGCCCCCGAGCCCGGCCTGGCCTGGTGATGGAATTCCTTCAGCCGGCCACCTGGTCCGAGGCGCTCGACATGAAGGCCGCCCACCCGGAAGCGACTCCGATCGCCGGCGGAACCGACGTCATGGTCGAGATCAACCTCGACCACCGGCGTCCGGCGACCATCCTCGATCTCACCCGGATTCGCGAGCTCACGGAGTGGGGACCGTCCGACGGCATCCTGCGAATCGGCGCCGGCGTGACCTACACGCGCCTCATCGACGAGCTTGGCGACCGGCTGCCGGGCCTGGCGATGGCGTCCCGGACTGTTGGCTCGCCGCAGATCCGCAACCGAGGCACGGTCGGCGGCAACCTCGGCACGGCATCTCCCGCGGGTGATGCCCATCCGCCCCTCCTCGCGTCGGACGCGTGGGTCGAGCTCGCTTCCAAATCCGGGACTCGCCACGTGCACGTCGGTGAGTTCTTCACCGGTCCCAAACGCAATGCGATGCGGAAGGACGAGCTCATCGCCGCCTTCATCGTGCAGCCCGCGCGCGGGCCGCAGCAGTTCTCGAAGGTTGGGACTCGCAACGCGATGGTCATCGCCGTGTGCTCGTTTGCGCTGTCGATCGATCCCGCTCACATGAGGGTCGGCACCGGCATCGGCTCCGCGGGCCCAACCCCGATGCGCGCGGCAGCGGCGGAGAAGTTCATCCAGGGCGAGCTCGACTGGGAGCGCCGCAGGCCCTTGAGCGATGCCACGTTGAGTCGTTTCGGCGAGCTGGTCGCGTCGGCGGCAAGGCCGATCGACGACGTGCGCGGGACGGCCGCTTATCGCCGCCACGCGCTGGCGGTGCTGGCGCGCCGGTGTCTCGAGTGGGCCTGGGCCGCGAGATGAAGGTCAGCTGCGTGGTCAACGGCGAGCCTCGCGGCGCCGAAGGGGTCTGGGAGGGCGAGAGCCTTCTGTACGTGCTGCGCGAGAGGTTCGGCCTTTACGGCTCGAAAAACGCATGCGAGCAGGGCGAGTGCGGATCGTGCTCGGTCTACCTCGACGGAACGCTGGTCTGCGCGTGCCTGGTGCTGGGAGGGCAGGCGAACGGCCGTGAGGTAGTGACCATCGAAGGTCTCGACGGCGCGAGAGTTCAGCAGGCGTTCGTCGAAGCCGGCGCTGTGCAGTGTGGCTTCTGCACGCCAGGCCTGGTCGTCGCGACCCACGACCTGCTGCAGCGCATCCCGCAACCCGACGACGCGCAGATTCGCGAGGCGCTCGCCGGCAACATCTGCCGCTGCACCGGCTACGCGAAGATCCTCGACGCTGTGCGCATGGCGGCCCGATGAAGGTCGGTGAGAGCGTCCGCCGGCCGGACGGCGTGCCCAAGGTACGCGGGGGCTTCGTCTATTCCTCCGACCTGCGCGTCGAAGGCATGCTGTGGGGCGCCACCGTGCGCAGCCCGCACCCCTATGCACGGATCATCACGATCGACACCGAGGAAGCGCGCGCCATGCCCGGCGTGCGGGCAGTTCTCACGCACGTCGATGTGCCGGGGCGCAAGCTGTACGGCCTCGAGATCCAGGACCAGCCCGTCCTCGCCTTCGATGTCGTGCGCTACTGGGGCGAGGCCGTCGCCCTGGTGGCCGCAGACCATCCAGAGCAGGCGAGGCGGGCCGCCGAGAAAGTCCACGTCGAATACGAGGTGCTGCGACCGGTCACTGACCCCGAGCAGGCGCTGTCTCCCGAGGCGCCGCGGCTCCATCCCGACGGCAACGTCACGCGCCACGTGAAGATCCGTCACGGCGACCAGGCGGCACGCGCCAACGTCGTGGTGAAGGGCGAGTACGAGATCGGGATGCAGGACCAGGCCCCGCTCGGCCCCGAGTCCGGGCTCGCGATCCCGGACGGCGAGGGTGGCATCGACCTCCACATCGCGACGCAGTGGCTGCACGTCGACCAGGAGCAGCTGGCGAGCGTGCTCGCCCTGCCCAGGGAGAAGGTGCGGCTCACCATGGCCGGCATCGGCGGCGCGTTCGGCGCGCGCGAGGACCTCTCGATGCAGGCCCACGCATGCATGCTCGCGCTGAAGACCGGCCGGCCGGTGAAAATCTCCTACTCCCGAACGGAGTCTTTCGTCGGCCACGTGCACCGCCACCCGGGCAAGCTGACCTACGAGCACGGCGCCAACCGAGACGGCAAGCTCGTCTACGTCCGGGCTCGCATCCTTCTCGACGGCGGCGCGTACGCGTCGAGCTCGACCGCGGTGATCGCCAATGCCACGTGCTTCTCGGTTGGGCCGTACCGGTGTCCCAACGCGACGATCGACGGCATCGTCGTCTACAGCAACAACCCGCCATGCGGCGCGATGCGTGGCTTCGGCTCGGTGCAGAACTGCTACGCGCACGAGGCGCAGATGGACAAGCTCGCCGCCGCGATGGGCATGGACCCGGTGGAGCTGCGCCTCCGCAACGCGTTGGAGACTGGCAGCGAGATGATCACCGGCCAGGTCGTCGACGGCCCGGTTCCCGTGGCCGAGCTGCTGCAGCGCGTGCGCGCGATGCCGATGCCGCCCGCCGCCGACAAGCACCTGACGTCAATGCCTGGTGGGGTGTCAAACACGACGCATGGTGAGGGCGTGAAAAGAGGGGTCGGCTTCGCGGTCGGCTTCAAGAACATCGGCTATTCCGAGGGTTTCGAGGATTACTCGACCGCGAGGGTGCGCCTGTCGGTCGTTGAGGGCCGGCCTCGGGTCGAAGTCCACACCGCGGCGGCGGAGGTGGGGCAGGGCAGCGTCATGGTCCAGGCCCAGGTCGCGGGCACGGAGCTTGGCGTCGACGACATCGTGGTCCTGACCGCCGACACGAACGTCGGCTCTGCCGGCTCGTCGTCGGCGTCGAGACAGACGTACATCACCGGCGGCGCCGTCAAGGCTGCGTCGGAGGCCGTGCGCAAGCGTGTCCTGGAGCTTGCGGAATCGGAGCTTCACCGGGCCGGCGGCCTTCGGCTCGAGGATGACGCGGTGGTGGACGCAAGCGGCAAGGAGATCGTGTCCCTGGCCACGCTGCTGGGCGACGCCGTGATCGAAGAGACCCGGGTCTTCCGCCCCCGCCAGACCCACCGCCTTGATGCCGAGACCGGCCAGGCCGATGCGCACATGCAGTTCGCCTTTGCCGCGCACCGCGCCGTGGTCGACGTCGACACCGAGCTCGGCTTGCTCAAGGTGGTGGAGCTCGCCACGGCGCAGGACGTGGGCAAGGCGATCAATCCGCTTGCCGTGCAGGGCCAGCTCGAAGGCGGCGCGGCGCAGGGACTCGGCCTGGCCGTCATGGAGGAGATCCAGGTCAAGGATGGGGTCATCCGCAACCCGTCGTTCACGGACTACCTGCTGCCGACCATCCTCGACATGCCTCCGGTACGGATGGACATCCTCGAGCTGGGCGACCCCAACTCGCCGTACGGCTTGAAGGGGGTGGGGGAGCCGCCCACCATCTCGTCGGGTCCGGCCATCGTGGCCGCGATCCGAGCCGCGACCGGGCGTCAGATCGACCGCGTGCCCGTCCGCCCGCACGACATCACCCTTTGACGCTTCTCTTACGCGCGGGGCTGCTGTTCACGGGCAGCCGCGAGATCGAGAACGGCTGGTTGTTCGTCCGCGACGGCAAGATCGCCGGCATCGGCTCCGGCCAGGCGCCGCAAGCCGACGAGTGGGTCAACGAGCCCAACTGCGTGGCAATGCCCGGATTCGTCAACGCGCACGACCACATGTACCAGTGGGCGACGCGCGGCTACGTGCCGGATGGCACGCTGTTCGAGTGGCTGCGAGCCCTGTACCCGGTGTGGGCGCGAATCGATGCCGGCACGGTGCGCGTGGCAGCCCGCGCGGCGATGTCGCGCCTTCTACTTTCAGGATGCACGCTCTCGACCGACCACCACTACGTTTTTCCACACGGCCGGCCGGGGATCTTCGAAGCGCTGGTGGAAACGGCCGGCGAGCTGGGACTGCGATTCCATCCGTGTCGCGGTTCGATGTCGCTGGGCGAATCGAAAGGCGGTCTTCCGCCTGACTCGGTGGTCGAGGACGAGGACGCGATCCTCGCCCACACCGAGGAGCTGATCGCCCGGCACCACGACGCCCGGCCGGCATCGATGTGCAGGGTCGTGGTCGCACCGTGCTCGCCCTTCTCGGTGACGCCACGGCTGATGCGCGATTCGGCGGCCCTCGCGCGCAAGCACGGCGTCCGCCTGCACACCCACCTTGCCGAAACCCTGGATGAAGAAAGGTTCTGCATCGAGAAATTCGGCAAGCGGCCGTACGAGCTCATGGAAGACCTCGGCTGGACCGCAGACGACGTCTGGTACGCGCACGGTATCCACCTGAGCGACGGCGAAGTCGCCCGGGTCGCGGAGGTCAAGGCCGGCATCGCGCACTGCCCTTCCAGCAACATGCGACTCGGCGCGGGCGTGTGCAGGGTCGCCGACCTGGTGCGGGCAGGTGCCCGTATCGGCCTGGGGGTGGACGGATCGGCCAGCAACGAGGACGCCAACATCGCCGCGGAGGCGCACCAGGCCCTGCTGCTCGCGCGGGTCCGCAACCAATCGCCGCGTGCGCTCGACGCGCGCGGCGCGTTGCGGCTGGCGACGCAAGGTGGGGCGGACTGTCTCGGCCGGGATGACTGCGGATCGCTCGAGCTGGGCAAGTGTGCGGACATCGCCTGCTTTCGGATCGACGACCTCGCCCACGCGGGGATCAAAGACCTCGTCGCCGGCCTTGCTCTGGCGCCCCCGGCTCGCGCTCAGACGGTTGTTGTCAACGGCATCGTTGTGGTGCGCGAGGGCAGGCTGCTCACCGCGGACGAGGAAGAGATCGCGCGCGACATCGCGGCTACGAGCGCTCGCCTGGCCGAATGAACCTCGGCGATCCGTGGATCGTCTTCACTGTGCGGCCCCGGATCCTCTGCCCTTCGTGGGCACTGAAACGGTTCTTGTACAGCAGATCTTCTCGCCGGACGACGTCCTCGTGCGACAGATCGACGAGGCATAGGTCGGCGTCGCAAGCCGGCGCGATGTCGCCCTTGCCGTCGATACGGAAACGACGTGCGACGTTCGTCGCTGTCACCGCGGCTATGGCCTGCAGGTCGTGGTCCTGAGCCAGCAGCAGCTGCCGGGTCGACTGGCAGCCCGAGATCCCGCCCCAGATCTTGCGAAAGTCATCGCCCAGCTTGAGTTCGAGGGTGCTCGGGGAGTGGTCAGAGACGACGATGGGCAGGATCGGCATTGATTCCTCACGAAACGGCGGCGCGCACTTGGCAGTGCCGCCGATGCGTGCCATGTCCCGGTCGACGTACAGCATGTAGTGAGGGCATGTCTCGCCGCTCACATCGTGCTTCGAGCGAAAGATGAGCTCGGCGCCCGCTAGTGAACTCACATGCACGATGTGAAGGCGGCAGTCCGCTTGGGCCGCCCACTCGATCGCGTTGCGGATCGCCGTGACCTCTGCCTCGACCGGACGCGACTCGATGAAGTCGGCGGGCGACGGACCTCGTGGATCGCGGAGCTCCGCCGGGTCTTCCGCATGTACCAGGAGGATCGAGTCGAGCTCGGCGATCCGCTTCATGCCCTCGCGCAGCGTCCGTTCGTCGGCGGCCGGGAACTCGTCGATGCCGCTCGGGCACATGAAGGCCTTGAATCCCATGACGCCGCGCTCGACCAGTGGCCCGAGCTGGTCGAGGTTGCCGGGGACGAGCCCGCCCCACAGGCCGTAGTCGACCTTCGATGAGCGCCTCATCGCTGCGAGCTTGAGGTCGAATGCCTCGACGGTCGTCGTGACTGGAAGGTTGTTGAGCGGCATGTCGACGAACGCCGTGTATCCGCCGGCCTCCAACGCGGCCGATCCGTGGGCGATGTCCTCCCACTCGGTGCGGCCCGGCTCGTTGAAGTGGACGTGGGAATCGATGCCGCCGGGAAAGACGTACAGCCCGGTCGCGTCGATCTCCTCACCGCCACCGCCGAGGTTGGGGCCGACCTCGGTGATGAGGCCATCCTCGATGGCGATGTCCGCTACCTCGACGCCGCCTGCGGTGACGATGGTGCCGCCGCGGACGATCACTTCTTGCCGAGCAGCTCCAGAAAGCGGCCGAGGACGTCAATCGCCACCGCGACGTCCGCCTCCTCGACCGACTCCGCCGGGTTGTGGCTGATGCCGCCCTTGCAGCGAACGAACACCATGCCGATGTCGGTGATCTCGGAAATGTACACGCCGTCATGGCCGGCGCCGCTGGCCACCGCCACCGCACCATCGCCGATGGCCTCGCGCAGAAGGCCGGTGATGCTCGGCGAGCAGGCGACCGCGGCGCGCTCGCTCACGGGGACCACGCTCACCTCCAGGTTCCGATGCCGAGCGATCTCGCCTGCCAGGTGCAGGAGGGCCTGGCATTCGAACTGCCGCTGCTCGTCGTCAGGGCTGCGAACGTCGAGGCTGAGGGTGACCTCGCCGGGGATCACGTTGGCGGCGCCCGGCCGGACCGTGAGCCGGCCGACGGTCGCGACGAGGCCGGGCTTCTCGCGTACGCCGTCGACCGCCTCGACGAAGAGCGAGGCTCCGACCAGCGCGTCACGGCGCTGTGGCATCGGCACGGTGCCGGCGTGGCCGGCTTCCCCGGTGAAGGTGAGCTCGTGGCGGCTCTGCCCGGCGATCGCGGAAACCACACCGACCGGCAGGCCGAGTTGCTCCAGCACCGGTCCCTGCTCGATGTGCACCTCCACATAGCCGAGCGGACGCTCGCCGCTCCATCGGTCCTCGGCGATCCTGTCCGGGTCGCCTCCGAACCTGCGGATCGCCTCTGCCATCGTCACGCCGTCCGCGTCCGTACGCTGCAGCTCCGCTCGATCGAGACGGCCGGCCAGCGCGCGGCTGCCCAGATAGGTCGAGCCGAAGCGGAGGCCTTCCTCGTCGGCGAATGCCAGCACTTCGATGCCAAACGGCAGCCGCAGGTTCGCGTCGTGCAGACGCTGGACGGCAGCGATCGCGACCACGACGCCGAGCGGTCCGTCGTACTTGCCCGCGTCGCGGACCGAGTCGAGGTGTGAGCCCAAAAGCAGGGTTTCGGGTCCGGTCCCTTCGTACCGGGCGCGCAGGTTGCCGATGTTGTCGCGCGTCACGGTCATCCCGGCCTGGTGCATCCACCCCGCGACGTGCTCGTGAGCGCGGCGCATCGCGTCCGACGCGAACGGCCGGGTGATCCGGCCGGGTTCGTCCGTGCAGGCGGCGAGGATCTCGCATCGCTCGAGCGCGGCCGCTCCGTCGTTCACGGCTGAGAGGTAAACCTGATCTCCTGCGCTCCCTTCCACAGCACGAGGTCGCCGAGCTCCTTCAGTCGGTCACTGCCTTCGAAGATCGTGGCGAAGTGGTTGCCCGCGAGCTGTCCCATCCGGCTGGCGAAAAGCGTCGCGCCGTAGGGGAACAGGATCTCGGTCTCGCTGATCCCGCCGGGGTAGAGGAGCAGCTGGCCCGGGGCGGGATGACTGGTGTGGTTCTCGTAGCCGAGGCCGAAGTCGAGCTCACCGAAAGGAATCCACGCGGCCTCACCGCTCCAGCGGGCCTGGATGAGCTGTGTTTCGAGCGGCAGCATCGACTCGAAGGCTTGGCAGGTCCGAGGGGCGGCTTCCCTCTCCATTCGCGCGAGAAAGCGCATGTCTGCGACCTTGATCTCGACGTTCATGCGCATAAAAGTAGCGCCGCTGCCTTGTCGAGGCAGCGGCGCTGGAAAGATCTGAGTTACGCCCGGGACCCGGCCATTCCCGCAGGGCTCGCCGCCCGGCGGCTCATCATGTTGAAGGCGTAGTAGAGGATGCCGGTCAGGACGAAGCCAACGATGAACGTGATGTCGCCGATGCCTGGGTTGGCCGACGGGATGACGCCGGTGTAGAGGATGTTGTTCCCGAACAGCCATACGGATACGACGAGGCCGATGGCCATCGCTGCGGCCCCCTGCCAGCGTTGGTACTTGGTGTCGTAGAAGATCGACTCGTCACCGTAGTCGCCTTTGCGCAGCCAGTAGTCAGTGAGCACCACCGCGAGCCACGGCCCGATCCAGTAGCTGATCAACAGCAAGAAGAACTCGTACTTGCTGCCGGGGCCGACGTTGGCCTGGCCGACGATGCCGATGATGTAGCCGAGCACACCGGCGGAGACCGCGAGGAGCGCGCGGCGCTGGCGCAGCGTGAGCCCCATCTCGCGGATTCCAAGCGCGACCAGGGACATCGTGCCGCTGTAGATGTTGATCGCGTTGGCGGCGACCGCACCGATCGCGATGCAGAGCAGGGTGAGGTAGTAGATCAAGTCCGGCATCGCCACCCGGAGCTGCACGGTTGGGATGTCGGTGGGTCCCCACTTGGTGCCGGCGACGGTGGCGAGCGCGGCGCCCGCGAGCTCGATCACCACGCACGACACGAAGACGCCCATGGCCGCCCAGAACCCGACCATCTGCCGGTTCGTGTTGGGCGGCAGGTAACGGGTGTAGTCCGCCGCGTACGGATTCCAGCCCGCGGCGTATCCGAACGTTGCCGTGAACAGCAGCGTGAAGCTGCCAAATTCGCCGACGAACACCGGCGCCTTGGCGTTGACGGGGGCCCCAAAGTTCGCTTTCGTGAAGATGAAGATGGTGGCCAGGGCGAAGACGATGCCGAGCAGCGGCAGCGCCCAACGCTCGAACACATGGATGAAGTTGTGGCCCAGGGTGGCGATCGCGACCTGCGCCACGACGATGATCAAGAACGTGACCGCGAACGGAAGGTTGACGTTGATGAGCAGCGCCAGCGCCTGCAGCGCGAATGCACCGCTGACGCTGTTGACGATGAACCAGCCGATCGTGCCTGTGAACGCGTTCAAGCCCGCGGGCAGGATGTTGCCGAGAAAGCCGAAGGCGCCTCGGCTCTCGACCATCATCGGCACGCCGAACTTCGGTCCCCACGACGAGAGGACCCAGTGCGTCAGCGAACCGAGCGCGCTGCCGACGACGATGGCCACCGCGGTCTGCCAGAAGCTGAGCCCGAACACCGCGATGCCGAGGACTCCGACGTAGACCGTCGCGAACTCGAGGTTGGGTGACAGCCACGTCCAGAACAGGTCGATCGGCTTGCCGTGACGCTCCTTGAGAGAGATGTACTCGACCCCGCCGGGCTCGACGGTGGCCACCCTCTCCCCGTAGTCGCCCTCCCGGACAGGTACGTGTTTCTCGACTTCCTGAACCGTTTGCATAGGCGCCTCCCCCAAACGCACTACAAACCGGACGAGTACGCCCGAAGTTTAAGGAACAATTAGAGTTCCGTCGAATGCTCGATTTGCTGCTTCGGGGCGCCAGGCTGCCTGGCGAGCTGGAAACCCGCGACATCGGCATCAAGGACGGCATGATCAGCGAGCCCGAGGCGGAGTCACGGCACGAGATCGACCTGGCCGGGGCGCTGGTGACGCCGGCGCTCGTCGAGCCGCACATCCACCTCGACGCCGTGCTGACGGAAGGTGAGCCGCGTCACAACCAGACCGGATCGCTCTTCGAAGGGATCGCGATCTGGGCGGAGCGGGTCAAGCAATTGACCGTGGAGGACGTGAAGCAGCGCGTCCGGACGGTCTTGCGCTGGCAGCTGGCCAACGGCGTTCAGTTCGTGCGCAGCCACGTCGACGTGTGCGACCCGGAGCTGAAGGCCGTGCGGGCGCTGGTCGAGCTGCGCAAGGAGATCGGTGACCAGATGTACCTGCAGCTGGTCGCGTTCCCACAGCAGGGAATCATGTCGTTCGACGGCGGCGAGGACCTGATGCGCCGCGCGATCGATCTCGGGGTCGACGTCGTGGGGGCGATCCCGCACTTCGAGCTGACACGCGAGTACGGCGAGCAGTCGATCAAGTTCGCATTCGCGCTCGCCGCCAACAAGGGTCTGCGGGTAGACATTCACTGCGACGAGACCGACGACGACCAGTCACGCTTCGTCGAGGTGATGGCCGCCGAGACGATCCGGCTGGGGATGGGGGGCCGCGTCACCGCCAGCCATACCACGGCCATGCACTCGTACAACAACGCCTACGCCTACCGGTTGATCAACAACCTCAAGCGCGCGCAGATGCACATGGTCACCAACCCGCTCGACAACTCGACGCTGCAGGGGCGGTTCGACAGCTACCCGATTCGGCGCGGCCACACGCGGGTCAAAGAGCTGCTGGCGGCGGGCATCAACGTCTGCATCGGGCACGACTCGGTGATGGACCCCTGGTACCCGCTCGGCTACGGCGACCCGCTCCAGTCGGCGTTCGTCCTGGCTCATTACGGACAGATGTCGGGCCACGGGGAGCTGCGGACGTTGATGGACATGATCACGTGGAACCCGGCGAGCGCGCTGGGCCTCGAGCACTACGGGCTGCTCCCCGGATGCCGCGCAGATCTCTGCGCGTTTGCCGCGCCGAGCGAGATGGACGCGATCCGGCTGATCGCGCCGCGCAAGCTGGTGCTGCGGGGAGGGAAGATCGTGGCGCGCACAGAGCCCGAGCGCACGACCGTGATATGGAATGACCGCGAGGAGCTCGTCGACTTCCTGAAGCCGGCGTCCAATCCCGCGCCGGTCAGTTAGAAAAAAATTCACCGCGAGTGCCGGCGCTCGCGGGCCTCAGCGCAATGCCAAACCCGCGAACGCCGGCGGTGGCGGTTATTTGAGTCCGCTCGTGAGCCGCGCTCGGACCGGCTAGCTGAGCGCGTAGATCCCCGGCAGCTCGCGGTAGAGGCCGGCGTAGTCGAGCCCGTATCCGATGACGAACCGGTCCGGGATGACAAACCCGGTGAAGTCGATCGGGACAGGGATCTCGCGGCGCGCGGGCCGGTCGAGCAGCGCGGCCACGCGCACGGAAGCAGGTCTCATGCGCCGGAATCGCTTGAGGATCGTGTCCGCGGTCCGGCCCGAGTCGACGATGTCCTCGACCAGCAGCACGTGTCGTCCCTCGAGCGAGCCCTCGACCATGTGCGCGATCTTCACCCGGCCTGTGCTCTTCGTCCCGGCGCCATAGCTCGCCGCACGTACGAACTCCAGCTCGGCCGGGATGGAGAGACTTCGCAGCAGGTCGGCCGCGAAGACCGTCGCGCCCTTGAGGATGGCGACCAGGACGAGCGGCGTCTCGATGTTCGCGTAGACCTCTGAGATCTCACGCCCTAGCTGCTGGACGCGTCTCGAGATGCGCTCGGAAGAGATCATCGCCCTGCCTGGTGCGCGTCTCGACCGGCGGGCCCTCGGAGGCGACACCACAGCCTCTGGCATGCGAGGAAGAGTCTAGTGTTGGCGCGATGCGCAAGGTCTATCGCGGCCGCGACATCGAGGTGAGCTTCGACCTCGACATCTGCATCCACATCGCGGAGTGTTTGCGCGGCGACTCGAAGGTCTTTCAGCTCGAGCGCCGGCCCTGGGTGCTGCCGGACGCGGGCAAGCCGGACCGCGTCGCTCAAGTCATCGAGCTGTGCCCGAGCGGCGCCCTGCAGTACAGGCGACTTGACGGCAAGGCGCAGGAGCAGCACTACGGCTCGACCACCGTCACGCCGATGCGAAACGGTCCGCTCCTGGTCACCGGCACCATCGAGGTCAGGCGCGAGGACGGTTCAGTCGAGACGCTGCCTCGCGCGACGCTCTGCAGGTGCGGCTTCTCGGAGCACAAGCCCTTCTGCGACAACAATCACCTCAAGATCAACTTTCAGGCGCCGGGCAACGTCTTCAAGATCCACCTGAGCCCGGTCCGGCCGGCACTCGACAGGCCGATCTCCAAAGCCGACGATCCCCGCGGCGCCGATTAGTTGCACGACGTCGAGCGGTTCAACCGCTGGGCTGAGTCCTACGACCGCCACATCCTCCAGAGGCTGATCTTCGAGCCGGTCCAGAGAACGCTGCTCGAGCTGGCCGCGGCCGAGGTTCCCGCGCCGGAGGCGATCCTCGACGTCGGCTGCGGGACCGGCCGGCTTCTGCGCGCCACCGAGGACCTGTTTCCGGGCGCGCGGCTCGAGGGCGTCGATGCGGCGGCCGAGATGGTCAGGTACGCCCAGGCGGCGCTTCCCACGGGAAGCCGCATCCGGTTCCAGAACGCAGTCGCCGAGAAGCTGCCGTTCGGAAACGCCGAGTTCGACCTCGTCTTCAGCACCATGACCTTCCACCACTGGGCCGACCAGCGCGCCGGGATCGCCGAGGTTGCTCGCGTCCTCGCCCCGGGCGGCCGGTGGCTGCTCGCCGACTTCATCGCGACGGGCTGGATGCGCTACGTGCGCCGGTTCTTTCGGCTGAAGCGGTTCCCAGAGCGCAAGGTGCTCGACCCGATGCTGTCGGCGGCAGGCTTGCGCGTGGTGACGCAGCGACGCGTGTTGGGCGTCGGCAGCCAGGTGCCGGTGCTGGCGATCGGGCCGGTCAGCGCGCTCGGTGCAGAGTCGAGCTGAGGCTGCTCTCGGCGACCAGACGGCCCCGAAACCACACTCTCGACGGCGGAGGCTGCAGGCGAAGCGCATCCTCCCAGGTGGGCACCGGCAGCCACATGAGGTCGGCCCGGCATCCAGGCTTCAGCCCGTAGTCGCCCAGCCGCATCAGCCGGGCGGGGGCTTCGGTGACTGCGCGCAGCGCGAACGCGAGGTCGGCTTTCGTCGTCAGGTGCGCGGCGTGGGCGGAGATCAACACGACCTCCAGCATCGAGCCACGACCGAACG
This sequence comes from Verrucomicrobiia bacterium, assembly GCA_035637495.1. GTDB lineage: Bacteria > Chloroflexota > Dormibacteria > Dormibacterales > Dormibacteraceae > 40CM-4-65-16. The sequence goes on along the minus strand of DASPXA010000053.1, from coordinate 4,612 downwards.
GATAGAACCCGTCCTCGATGCAATCCTGGCCGAACAGCACGTTGACGCCCGCGGCCCGGAACTCCCCGATCCGCGTGGTCCCGCGCCGGATCAACCCCCGGTCGCCGCGGCCCTGGAGGACCAGGTTGGTGACGGGGTTCGCGGCGATGGAGATCCCGGCCCGCAGGCACTTCTCGATCACGCGCTCCGCGTAGGCGTCATCAGCCGCTGCCAGCGAGCAGACGTGGCCCGCACAGACGCGGCCCACGTAGCCGCGTCGCAATGCTTCGTCCGCGACCATCTCGAGCGTGCGGATGCCGCCGTCGTCGGTCTCGTCGACATGCATGTCGAGGTCGCGGTCGAAGCGCTGCGCGAGCTCGAAGCACAGTCGCACGTGCTCGCGCTGGGAGGCCTCGTCGGGCTCCCAGTGTGGCATCCCACCGACGACGTCCGCGCCGGCTTCGAGCGCCGCCTCCATCAGGTCGTAGGCGCCCGGGTCGCGGATGAGGCCCTCCTGCGGGAATGCGATGGTCTGGACCTCGGCGATGTCCGCGCAGTCGGCCGCGGCAGCGAGGACGCCCTCGAGGGGAACCAGGCCGGCGATCGTGTCCACGTCGACGTGAGAGCGCAGCCGGGTGGTCCCTGACACGACCGAGTCTTCGATCACGCGCCGCGCACGTCCTCGCACGTCCTCGACCGTGTACCGCCGCTTTCGCTCGTGGATCGAGTCGATGGCGCCGGCCAGCGTGCCGTCGTGCTCCCGCAGCTGGCTCCGGATCAGCGCTTTGTCGAGATGGACGTGGCCGTCTATGAAGGCCGGCAGTACCAGCTGCCGCCCGCAGTCGACTACCTCGCCGGCGCCGGCCGCGGCGCCTGGCGATACCCCGGCGATCCGGTCGCCATCGACTTTGACGTCGACCACAGAGCCATCAGCCAGCCGGGCATCTTGCAAAGCCCACATCGGGGCCTTAACTTAGCGCGGGGCCCGGGTGGCCCGGGCCTCTCACAGGGGAGGGGCGCCATGGCGGTTGCAACCGGGAAGCGCGAGCGCGACGTCGTCTATCCGGAGGATCGGCTCCCGTGGCCGCAGACGATCCTCATGGGCCTCCAGCACGTCATGGCCATGTTCGGCGCCACGGTGCTGGTGCCGTTGATCCTGGGTTTCAATCCGAACACCGTCATCTTCTTCAGCGGCGTCGCCACCCTGATCTTCCTGTTCGTGACCGGGTTCAAGGTGCCCAGCTACCTCGGCTCGAGCTTCTCATTCATCGGCTCGGTGCTGGCGGTGCAAGGCACGCAGAATCCGAACCACGGGCTGGCCTACGCGGGCATCGTGATGGCGGGCGTCATCTACCTGGCCATCGGCGCCATCATCCACGTCGTCGGGGTCAACCCGATCCGGTTTCTGCTGCCTCCGGTCGTCACCGGGACGGTGGTGGCGGTGATCGGGCTAGCGCTGGCAAGCGCAGCGACCGGCAACTACGCCGGCGAACCCTTCACGGCCACGGTCACCCTGCTGGCGGCGGTCGCCGCCGCGGTGTACCTGCGAGGATTCCCGCGCCTGCTGCCGGTCCTCATCGGCATCGTGGTCGGCTACCTGGTCTCGATCTTCTATCCGCCGTGCGCAGCCGCCAGATCGGCGTGCCATATCGACTTCAACGCGATCGGGCAGGCTTCGATCGTCGGCGTGCCGACCTTCAGCTTCCCGGACTTCAGCCAGTTCGGCACCACGTTGAGCCTGTTCTTCTTCATCCCTGTGATCCTCGTCGCCGAGAACGCCGGTCACGTCTACGCGATCAGCGGGATCATGAAGCGCGACCTCAGCACCATGCTCGGGCGCACATTCATCGGCGATGGCCTGGGGACGACGATCAGCGGGTTGCTGGGTGGCACGGGCGAGACCACCTACGCAGAGAACATCGGCGTGATGGGCATCACGCGCGTCTTCTCGATCATGGTGTTCGTCGTCGCAGCGGTCTTTGCCATCCTGCTCGGCTTCATTCCGATCTTCGGCGCGCTCGTGCGCAGCATTCCGGTCAGCGTCCAGGGCGGCATCGAGATGTACCTCTTCGGGCTCATCGCCGTGATCGGGGGCAAGATCTGGGTCGACGCCAAGGTGGACTTCTCCAAGCGCGCGAACCTGGCCGTGGCGGCGATTCCCCTCATCATCGCGGCCGGCATCCCCGCAACCCAGGCCATTCCGATTCACATCGGCGGCCTGACCTTGACCTTCAACAACCTCGGCCTCGGCGCGCTCAGCGCCATCGTCCTGTACCAGCTCCTGCGCCCGGGCCACGTTCGAGACCAGGAGAGCGAGCCCGAGGAGGTCGTCGCCAGGGAGTAGTGCATGCGCGTTATAGAAATGTGAAGATCAACCGGCGGACGGTCGTGGGACACGCGTCCCGCCTGTGGCTGATCGTGCTGATCAGCCTTCTGGTCACACCGGTGGCGGGACAGGCGCGTGTGAGCGGGGGCTGCACAGCCTCGGCCACCGCGTCCAGGTCGGGATCGGTCGACCTGACGACCGCAACGGTCTGGCACGTGACTGACGCGGACGTGATCAGCGGCGCGGCCCGGGCACCAAGCTCCCAGCGTTCCGCGCAGCTGAAGGTGGTCATCTTTGGGGTGGGCCTTCCCCTGCTGGATCGTCAGGGCAACAGCACGACGGGTGCCGCGGGCCCGTACCGGATCGCGGACTACGACCACTACTCGCGGGTTCTGTCCGTGGCGGGTACGAGCACCAGCTGCGACGGCGCCGTCTTGATCATCGTCGATGACGTCGCCCCACTGGCGACCTGGGCCGGGGTCCTCGGCCTGATCGCGACCCTGCTCGGCCTGATCGGCTTGATCGCGAGCCTTTTCCTGCAGCCGACCGGCTCCTCCCGCGTGGTGGGAATGATCGTGGGGTTTCTTGCCGGCCTTGGAGTCGGGCTCCTCCTCCAGGAAGCCGCAACGCTCGACCCCGCGAACGCGCTTGGGCTCGCGCTTCCGGTGGCGGGCGCCGTCATAGGGCTGGTCGTGGCGGGCGCCTTCTACCGCCGGCGCGCAGACCGGCTGACCTGACCGCGATCACCAGACCGCGTCTGGACCTGTGGCATTGTTTGGCGCGTGACCGAGAGCCTCGAGGAGCTGCGCCGGCGGCTGCGCTCCGGCACGCTGCCTGAGGAGCTGCTGAAGCCCGGCCGCGAGGTCGTTCTCCGCTCGGGCGATCGCGTGCTGACTCGCGACGAGCTGCGTGAGCACGCCGGGCACGTGGCGGGCGGCTTGCAGGGCCTCGGTCTCGGGGCGGGCGATCGCGTCGCCCTTTATGCCGCGAACTCGCTCGACTGGGTGATCGCGTATCTCGGCGTCCTGCGCGCGGGCGGATGCGTGGTGCTGATGAACCCGGACTACCACCTGTTCGAAGCGGAGCACATCCTCCACGACTCTGAGCCGGCCATGGTCATTGCGGACCGCGAGCGCGCCAAGGTGATCGGAAAGCTCGCTTTGCGCGCTGTGCCTCTGGAGGACCTGCCCCGCGCGCCGGCCGCGTCCTTGCATGCACTCAGCCCCCAAAGTCCGGCCGCGATCCTCTACACGTCTGGTACGACCGGACGCCCGAAGGGAGCGCTGCTCGACCACGGCAACTTCCTCGCCCAGGCCCGAGGCGCGATCGAGGTGTGGCGTTGGACGAAGAGCGACGTCCTCGTGCACGCGCTGCCGCTCTTTCACCTTCACGGACTGGGGATGGGGCTGCACGGCACGCTGCTGAGCGGCGGGAGCGCGATCCTGATTCCCTTCACGCCGCAGGGCGTGGTCACCGAGCTCCAACGTGGCGGGACGATGCTGTTCGGCGTGCCCTCGATGTACCAACGGTTGTGCGAGTGGCTGGAGGAGCACCCGAGCGACCTTTCGCCAGTGCGTCTTTTCGTCTCCGGGTCGGCTCCGCTTCCGCCCGCCCTGTTCGAGCGGTGTGCGCGCCTTCTCGGCCAGCCCCCGGTCGAGCGCTACGGCATCACCGAAGGCGGCATCGTCGTCACCAACCCCTATGACGGCCCGCGCCGGCCAGGACGCGTGGGCTTTCCTTTTCCCGGTGTCGAGGTCAAGCTCGGCGAGCTCGGCGAGGTTCAGCTCAAAGCGGGACAGGTCTTCACCGGTTACTGGCGCAACCCGCAGGCGACGGAGGAGGCTTTCACGGCCGACGGTTTCTTTCGCACAGGCGACGTCGGCGAGATCGGCGAGGACGGCTCGCTCGCCATCCGAGGCCGGATCAAGGAGCTGATCATCACCGGCGGTTTCAACGTCTACCCGCGAGAGGTCGAGCTCGTGCTCGAGACGCACCCGGCCGTCCAGGAGGTCGCGGTGGCGGGCGTGCCCAGCGAGAAGTGGGGAGAGGAGGTCACGGCCTTTGTGGTGGCCTCGGGAACGGAGCCGCTGGACGAACGCGATCTCATCGCGTTCGCGCACGAGCGCCTTGCGGCTTACAAGTGCCCCAAGCGCGTGGTTGCCGTCGAGAAGCTGCCGCGCAACGCGATGGGCAAAGTCCAGCGCGGGCTGCTCGTGAAATGAGATTTCTCGACCTCACCCAGGATTTCTCGCTCCACACGCCCGCATTCGCGGGCTATCCGGGACCCGCGATCCGATGGATCAAGCG
>DASPXA010000052.1:0-11949 GCA_035637495.1 Verrucomicrobiia bacterium | reverse complement strand
TGACCGCCGCCTGAGGATTAGCGGTGCGCCCTCGGTCTGGGTGACCTCATAAACCACTCCGTGAAGGAGCGACATCGCCGGCCTTGGTCGAACTCCAGCACCCAGAGGTTGTGGTATTCGCGCACCAGCTTGCGCTGGGATCTGTCAGCGAAATAGCGGCTGGTCCCGACCGCGATGGCGGTGCTGCCGTCCACGAGCAGCGGCCGGTACTCACCCGAGTAGGTTCCCGGCTGGTCTCGATTCTTGAGCCAGGCCTCGACGATCGCGGCACGTCCCCGCACCACGTCGTCACCTTCATCCCACGGATGCCACCGATACTCGGCATCAACGGTGAAGAGGTCGCCGATGGCCGCCGGGTCGTAGGTTTCCCAGGCACGGGTGTAGGCGTCCAGCCATTGCTGAACGTTCGCTTCACTCTGACTTCGCCTGGGCATTCAGGGCGAGGCCGCTTTGAACCAGCCGATGAACGGCTTGATGGCCGCTTCGTGTGGCGTGGCGTCTCCTCCAAACGTGCGGGCGAAGGGCGGACTCGCAATCATCCGAGCGCGGCCTTGCCTTTGTTTTGATAGGTGAGGGCGATGACGCCGGTTCCGAAAGTCCTGGTCTCGGCGAGCGTGAACAGCGTCGGATCGAGACCCTCGTCGAAAAGCCGCTTGCCTCGGCCGACGATGATCGGGTGGACGAACAGCTGGTACTCGTCGATCAGCCCAGCTTTCGCCAGGCCGTTCACCACCTGCGCGCTCCCGACTATGAGGATGTCTCGGCCAGCCCCCTCCTTCAGCTTCGCGACGCCCGCGGGAATCTCGTTGATCGCCTCTGCGGGACCCCAGGCCAATGTCTTTAGCGTCCGGGTCACGACATACTTGGGGAGCTCGTTGATCCGCTTTGCGAATGGGTCTTCGTCGCTCTGGGTCGGCCAGAATCCCGCGAACTCCTCGTAGGTCACCCGGCCCAGGAGCAGCCCTCCCGCGCTCTTGTAGGCATCCAGGCAGTACGCGGCGGCGTCATCGCCGAAGAGCTCGTTCGGAAACTGCCACTTGTCCGGCGCTTCCATGACTCCGTCGAGGGTTGTGAATGTCTGCGCGACCAGCTTTCGCATGTGCATTTCCTCCGTAGGGATCGACGTGGCGTACCACCCTGCCTCGCTCACGAAACCAGACCGTCTGACAGCTCAAAACTAATCGCACGCGTCCGAAAGCGGCCGGGCTCAGGCGAGTGGCATGTCTCTCAGCCCGAGCTCGGTGCGGAGCTCGGTCGATCGGCGTTCGGCCTCGCCGGCCTCCTCGGTGCGGCCGAGGCTGCTCAAGACCTGGCCGCGATCGTGCAGCGCCCGCGCCAGCGACGGTCGCGCCTCCATCGCGTCGAAGAGCTCGGCCGCGCGGTCCAGGTCGGCAAGCGCGGCCGCCAGGTCAGAGTTCGGCTGAGCCGCGTATGTCCGGCCGCGCCCCCACAGCGTCTGGGCCTCGCCATAGCGGTCATTCATCCCGCGTGCAGCGACGAGGGCTTCGTTCCACTGCTCTACGCCCCCCGGCATGTCCCCGAGCCGAGCTCGGGTCGAGCCGAGAAGGCCCTGGAGCAGCGTCCGCATCGGCGCCATGCTCGTCACTCGAGCGAGCTCATTGCCGCGCTCCAACGGGACCTTTGCCGCGGTCGCGTCGTTCTGAGCGAGGCTCGCGGCGCCGAACATCACGTTGGAGGCCACCACGCACGCATACGCGCCCATGTCCTCCGCCCGCGCAGCGCAATCTCGAGCCTGGGCCGTAGCCTTGTCGAGATCACCACGCTCGAGCTCGAGCGCGGCTTGCGCGATCTCGACGTCCACCTGCGCGATTGGATCTCCGTTCGCCGCGAAATGCATGCCACGCGCGATCGTCTGCTCGGCCGCGGCGAATTCGCCCAGGCGCGCGTACGCGAGTGCGAGAAAGTCGGACACGATGGCCATCGACACCGCGTCACCCGTCGTCTCGATGGCGTTGAGCGCCTCGCTCATCTCGCGGGCCCCCTGGCGGAGCTTTCCGGTGAAAGCCACGTACGAACCCATGAGCGCTTTGGGCAGAGCGGCGGAGCTGGCGTCGTTGAGCGACACTCCGATCTCAACCGCTCGGTCCAGCGCGTGCTTCAGCGACGGGCTCGATTCCGGCACCTCGCCCCGCTGCCGCCGCAGGAACGCGAGCCAGAAGTACGCCTCGGCCACGAGGCGACGGTCGGCGCGATCTTCGTCCTTGAGCACCGCGTCCAGCTGATCGATGTCGGTCGCGGATTCCGAATACGTCCACCCTGCCTTGGCGCTGCCGACCGCCGCACGCAGCCTCAGGTCGACTTGCGAGACGTCCGCCAGGGCGCCGGCCCGCCTGAAGAACGCGATTGCCTCCTGATTGGCGAAGTGCTCCAGCGCCTGCTCGCCGGCAATGACGAGATTGTCAGCCGCACGCTCCGAATCGCCGGCCTGCTCGAAGTGCATGCCGACCACCGCGGCGAGCTCGCGCTCCCGGCCTGGGTGCAGCGCGAGGATCGTCTCCGCGGCCGCGCGGTGCAGTGTCCGGCGCTCCTGTTTCAGGAGCGAGGCATAAGCAGCGTCCTGCACCAGCGCGTGGCGGAACAGGTACTCGAGCTCCGGCTGCAGCGCCGCGATCTCGATGAGCCCGCTGGCTTCGAGCGTGCCGAGGTCGGACCTGGCGGTCATGTGGACCTCGGCTCCAGCAGCCGCTCCAGAACCGTCACCCCAAACTGCCGGCCGATCACCGACGCCACCCGAAGCGTGCGTCTGCTCTCCTGGGGCAGTCTGTCGATTCGCGCAAGAAGCAGGCCGTGGATCGTGTCGGGAATCTCGATGCTGGCCACGCGTTCGTTCGCGACCCAGTGATCGCCCTCCTGCACGATGGCGCCTCGGTCGATCAGCATCCGGATGACCTCCTCGACGAAAAACGGATTCCCTTCCGCCTTGGCCAGGACCAGCTCGCGGGTGTCGGCGGGCAGCGATTCGATGTGCAGCAGGTTGGACACGAGCGCCCGGCTGTCCTGCAGCGACAGGGGCTCGAGCCGGATCTCTGTGAGTGCGTCGCCGAACATGTCGCGGGCTCCGGCGATCAGCTTCCACCCGACCGCGCCGCGCTCCGGGCGCGAGCTGAGTATGAGCAGCACCGGCAAGGCCGCGACCGAGCCCATGACCTGGAGCAACGTGTCGACCGACGCGCTGTCTGCCCAGTGGACGTCGTCGCAGACCAGGACCACCGGCGAGCGTGCGCTGACGGCGCGAATCACGGTGACCAGCGAAGCCACGTAGCGCTTGATGGTTTCGGACTCGAGCAGCGATACCCGTGCCTGCATGTCCGGCGTCAGGCGGAGGGAGAGAAGGTGCCCCAGGTAGGCGTAGGTCTCCTGCCAGTCGTCGCCCTGGAGATCGCGAAGCGTGGTCTCCAGCGCCGCCGCAATCTGAGACTCGTCGGCGGCCGCACTCACGCCCATCACAGACAGGACCAGGTCGGCGACCAGGTGATGCGGGATCGTCTCGCCGTACGAAAGGCAGCGTCCCTCGACCCACCGCGACGGAAGCTCTGACCGCTCGATGTTCATGCGGAGCTCGGCCAGGAGCCGGCTCTTCCCGAGCCCCGGCTCGCCAAGCACGCAGGCGACGCGGCCCTGTCCCGCCCTTACGACGCGGAACACCTCGTCGAGTCTTGCCAGCTGCTGATCGCGGCCGACCATCGGCGCGCGCACCCCGGACAGGCCTCGCACGCGGACCGCACCTGCTTTCAGGCCGGTGATCTCGTAGGCATGAACCGCGTCGCTCTTGCCCTTCAGCTCGAGCATGCCCACATCCACCGCCTCGACGAGTGTGGAGACGAAGCGATACGTGGCAGAGGTCACAAGGACGCTTCCCGGCCGCGCCGCGGCCTGCATCCGAGCGGCCACGTTGACCGCGTCACCCATCGCGGTGTACTCGTGGGCGGTGTCGGTGCCAACCACGCCGACGACTACGGGACCCGAGTTGACCCCGACACGGACCCGGACTGCTTGAGCGCGCAGCGCTTGCTGGGCGGCGCTGAACTCATCGATCTCACGCACCATGTCGAGACCGCAGCGGACGGCTCGTTCTGGATCGTCCTCATGGGCGGTGGGAGCGCCGAAGAACGCGAGGACGCCGTCCCCCATGAGCCGCGCGACCGTCCCCCCATAACGTTCGACCGTGCGGTTCATCCGGCGGAACGCCTCACCGACCAGCTCCGTCCAGTCCTCAGGGTCGAGCCGCTCGGCGATGGAGGTCGAGCCTGCGATGTCTGCGAACAAGACTGTGATCGGGCGCCGTTCGCTCGAGGCCGCAGCCTTCGAGGGTGTTGCCGCGCCCGAGACGCTCATCGCGCCAAAGATGCTAAGCCGAAACTGGGCAAGGGGCCCTAGGACTTAAGCCCAGGTCTATCCGCGTCCTGGCCCGCCTCGACACGCGGGGATGCCTTTCCGCCCCGCACGCGTGCTGCTGACCTAGCGCTTCCAGACGCGGATCGTCGGTTTCTCCAATGCCTTTTCCGTCTTCGCTCCCAGCGACTTCAGTACGTTGCCGATGTCGTCGAGCAGCTCCCGCACCTTGCCCTCTGCGTCGGCATGCGATGCGGCCTCGGGAACGCCTCCGGTCAGCAGATAGGAGTGGTCGTACCGGTTCGCGGCGGGATCGAACCACGACACCTTTCCGAACCTCGGCTCCCATCCGGGGTGACGCCTGGCAAATTCGATGCGCAGGTAGTCGTCGAAATCGTCGTAGGCAGGGTCGTCGCCGAGGAATTCAGCGGAAAACCCGAACGTTGCCGGAGCCCGTTCCATTCGCGCCTCAGGCTTGCCGGTCGTCGAGGAACGACAGAACCGCCGCGGCGAACAGGGGCGAGCTGAAGACGTTGTAGTGGGTCAGTCCTGGCAGGATCGCCAGCGCGTGACCGCCTTGTGGCCGTCCCTCGCCGGTCCAGCCGCCGTCGCGCTGGCCACCACCGAGGAGTCTGAACACCTCGACGTAATGGCTCGGCGGCGCCATGTCGGCGTCAGCCGCGACGATGAGAGTCGGCACCTGTATGCCGCGCACCTCCTCGCTGAAGTCGAAGTCCTTCGCCATCCCCTGGCCCATCTTCTCCAGCAGCCGAGGGAAGTCCTCCGGTCGTGGAGCTACGCGTTTGTAGCTCTGGTACATGGGCGTGTCTTTCATGAGCTCGGCGGCGGCGGCGCTCACCTGGCCCTGCTGCCCGAGCATCTCGGGATAGATGGCGTCACGCCGAATGTTTGCCGACGCACACACGAGCCGGCGGACCTTGGCCGGGTACTTGATCGCAGTGTGCATGGCAACCCCACCACCCAGGGAGTAGCCCACCAGGTCCGGCCGGTCCAGCGCGAGGTGGTCGATGAGAGCAGCGACGTCGTCGGCCATGAGCCGAGCGTCGATCGGTCGATCGATGTCGGCCGTGCGGCCGTGTCCCTGCAGATCGACGGTGATGACCTGGTGGCGTTCGGCGAGCTGGGGCAGGACAGGGGCGAACATCTCACCCGACCCGAGTCCGCCGTGCAGCAGGATCAGCGGCCGTCCTGCTCCGTGAGTCTCGTAGTAAAGCCTGATCCCGTTGACCTCGGCGTACTGGCCAGGGGCTTTTGTATCGGTGCTCGATTCGGTGGCCATGGTCATGCTCCTCGCGTGGACTGGAAAGGTCAGACCCCGTAGACGATCGAGAATACCGGAGCGACAAGGCGGGCCAGGGCGTCAGGTCCTGGACTTGCGATACACACCTGGCGCCACGCCGAACTGGCGCCTGAACGCCTTCGAGACCGAAACCTCCGAGTCGTAGCCGGTGAGGCGCGCGATCTCGCGAATGCCGGCTTTAGTGTCGCGAAGGTATTCGGCCGCGCGCGCCATCCGAAACCGCGTCAGGTGCTGCATCGGGGTCTCAGCCATCGCGGCGCGAAACCGCTCGGCGAACGTGGACCGCGACATCGACACCGCCGCTGCGAGCTCGGGGACCGTCCACGGGTGCTCTGGATGGCCGCGCATGAGGCGCAGTGCCTTTGCGATCTGGGGGTCGCTGTACGCGGCGGCCTGGTCGAGCGTCCGATCCACCTCGACCAGGCTGTGGCGAATGGCCTGTGCCAGGAGCGCGTCGGTGAGGCGGGTCACGACAGCCTCGGAACCGGGACCGCTCGCAGCCATCTCGGTGGCGATCATGCGGATCAGCCCGACGAGCCACTCCGGCGCCAGGCCTTCGCTGCCGCGCAGATGGATCAACGTCGGGAGCACGCCGAGCAGCTGGCGGCCGGCCACCGGATCGATCGCGAAACCCCCGCACAGCAGCTCACTGCGCCGGCCACCGCCGCCGAGAGCGAGCCGGCCGTAGACCGGGGGCGTGTCTTCGAGCACGTCGCCCAGCCACGGAAGAGCCGAAGTCTTGGGCGAATCGCGCACGAGGTGGCCGTCGCCGCGCGGCAGGATCACCAGGTCGCCGGACGAGAGCCGCACCGCTTGCGGCTGCCCGTCGATCTCCATCCAACCCCCGCCTGAGGTCATGATGTGGAAGGCGGGCACCCGGCGTTGGGGAACCTTGAAACCCCACGGCGAGCTCATGAAAAAGCAGTAGACGGTGCTGCTCACCGTAAGCCTCAGCAAGAGCTCGCTCAGACCGTCCGGGTCGCCGAACTCACCGATGCGGCGCATCACCGTGGGCGCATCCGTGGCGTGATCTTAGGCGCCGCAGTGTGGCAGCGGATCTAACCGATACTCCGCACGATTTTGCCGAGACGCCGGTCGCGCGGCGCGGCTAAGGATTCCGGCGTCACGAACCTTCTCCGGCAAAATGCGCCCGGCTAGCGTCGGATCATGACAAGCACAAGCGCGAAAGACGTCGTCGACCGGTACAACCAGGCCCTCGCGAAAAAGGACTTCGCCGCCGCGCGGGCCCTGCTCGCAGACGGCCTGCGGTTCCAAGGGCCCATCGATCGATTCGACAACGCCGATGACTATGTGGCCGCGATCACGAGGCTGTACGGCATGGTCAAAGGAGTGCAGCACCAGGCAACCATCGTCGAGGGCGATGACGTGGCGGTCTTCTACGTGCTGGACACGCCGGTCGCGCAAGCCCCGGTCGCCGAGTGGTACAGGATCCGAACCGGGCGGATCGCCGAGCTGCGCGCATACTTCGACGCGCGCCCGTTCGCACAGCCGCGGAACTGACGGGGTGTTGGAGGCAAGCCCATGAACAAATATCTGTTTGTCGTGTACGGCCCGTCCGCCGACAGCGAGTCGGAGCGCGCTGCGGGCATGGCGCTGATGGCGGAGTGGTACCGCTCCCTCGGCTCGGCTCTGGTCGACCCGGGTGCGCCGTTCACAGCGGCGCGAACTGTTTCTGACCAGGGGGTCGGCGATGCGATCGGACCGAACGCCACCGGCTTCAACATGGTCCAGACGAACTCGCTCGAGGAAGCGATCGCACTCGCGCAAATGTGTCCGCTGCTCGAGCATGGCCGGCAGGTGACGGTCTACGAGACCCTGCCCATGTGACCACCTCGGGGACCCTTTTGTGCCTGTGGGATGGGCTGGCCGATCGCAAGGAGGTTTCCTTCGCTGTCTCGAAACCACGCGGCGCGCCCTCCCGAAGCGCGTGTTGACGGCTAATTCCCATCGACGGCAGCCACGTTGTCAACCGTGCCAAGGCCGGGTGTGTCGTACTCCTCGAATTCGACGCCGCGTTCGCGCATCGTCGCGTCCAGGTCCTCGACCTCAAACGCTATGTGCGTGTGCGCTCCGGACGGGCTGCCGGACGACTCGAAAAGCGAAAGACACCGTCATCGCAGACGTAGCGGAGCCCGCCCGGCCGCTCCTCCAAAGGCTCGAGACCGAGCGTTTCGCTGTAGAAGCGTCTGGCGCGATCGAGACCCTGCGCCGGCAACCGGGTGGCTACATGGCCGGCGCTGAGTCGACGTTTCGTGAGGTGCCACTGACTCCGGCTCCGGCTCGGACGTAGGCCGACGACAACACGGAACCGAAGATGATTGCCCATCGCAGATTCGACGCCTCGGTGCGCTCCTGCCGGATCGGGTGGGAAAGAAGGTTGTCGAACAGATTCTTTCAGAGGAGAGTGACGAGATGGCGGCTACCACACAGACCCTCAGCGTCGGTACTGACGAGCTAGGTCCGGTCCCAGTGACGTATACCGACCGCGGCGAAGGGAAGCCCTTTCTTTTGCTCCACGGCGGGGGAGGACCCTCGACCGTGAGCGCTTTTGCAGACCTGCTGGCGAAGGAACGGTCCGCCCGGGTCGTGGTGCCGATTCATCCGGGCTACGCGGGCACGCCCCGACCCGACAGCCTGCGCACGGTCGCAGCTCTCGCCACTCTCTACGCCTCGCTCCTGGTCGAGCTCGACCTGCGTGGTGTGACCGTTGTCGGTAACTCGATGGGCGGCTGGATCGCGGCCGAGATGGCGCTGCTCGGGCTGTCGCGCGTGAGCAATTTCATCCTCATCGACGCCGTCGGCATCAACGCAGAAGGTCATCCGATTGCCGACTTCTTCTCGATGACGCCGAGGCAAATCGCCGAGGCCAGCTATCGCGACCCGGACAAGTTCGGCATTGATCCGGCCAAGCTGCCACCGGAAGCGCGGCAGGCGATGGCCGCCAACCGCGAAACGCTGGCGATCTACGCCGGCTCAGAGATGTACGACGCGACGCTAGGCTCGCGGTTGTCCGCTGTCGCCGCACCAACGCTCGTGCTGTGGGGCGACAGCGATCGCATCGTCGACCCCGAATACGGTCGCGCCTTCGCGGATGCCATCCCCGGAGCGGAATTCAAGGTGCTGACCGATACGGGCCACCTTCCACAAATCGAAAGCCCGCTGCCGCTGCTCGACGCAATCTGGACCTTCGCCGAGAGCCGCGCTGCGACCGGGAATGCGTCACACGAGTGACCTTCAGACCGACCTTCTCGCCGATCAGCCTGCCAAACCATCCGGCGCTGCTCTTGGGCACCCTCCTCCCCCCGTCGGGTAGTCGACGCAAACGAGTCCGAGCGGACTGCTGTAACCCGCGCCTCAGCGCGTGGCCGACTTCCTACGTGCCGCTGCGCTTGTTTCGGCGATGCGCTTGATCGCGTCCAGTCGCGCATCCCAGCGAGCCGCGACCCGCTCCATCGCCCGAACCGCGATGTCCAGGTGTTCGGGGCGAACCGAGTAGTGCACCTCCCGCCCATGCCGCGAGCTGTCGACAAGCCCCGCGCGGTCGAGCACCGCGAGGTGTTTGGCCACCGCTTGCCTGGTGATCGGGAGCTCGGCCGCCAGGGCGGTCGGCGTGATCTCGCCGTGAGCGAGGATCAGATCGAGGACCTGACGCCGGGATGTGTCGGCGACTGCCTCCAGCAGTTCCTCCTCGGTCACGGTTGACTGGCTCATTCGCGAGCCCCGGAGTTCGCGCGAGGTGCGTATGCGCGCAGGCGCTCGAGATACATGTGCCAGCCGCCGGAATGGTCGCTGGCGTACTTCGCCTTGGCATCATCGGACCAGTCGATGGTGTCGAACCCGCTCTCGACGACGCGCAGGCGTGTGCTGCCCGCCTCGGGGTGAAGCGTGAACTCGACGAGCATCGAGTTGTCGGGTCGGGGGCGGGTGTCCTCATCGTGGAGCCAGCGGTATGCGAAGCGGTGCGGGGGCTCGAACGCCTCCACCTGCAGGTAGAAGCTCTCACCTTCATCGAAGACCATGCGGCCTGCACCGCCGGCCCGCGGATCGAGCTCGATCCCGCTGCAGAACCACTGCTTGATCTGGTCCGGTTCCGTTACGACCCGCCAGACGACATCGATGGGAGCTTCAATCAGGACCTCCTTTTCGATCTGCGCGGGAATCATCTGCCGGGCTGAAAGTATAGTGCAACCGCCGGTTGCGCTTCGTGGTATCATGCGCAACCAGTCGTTGCGAATCTGGTTGTTGGAGGGCGTCGATTGATGGAGCACAGAGTCGTTTCTCACGAAGAATGGGTAGAGGCGCGGAAGAAGCATCTTGCAGACGAGAAGGAGTTCACGAAAGCTCGCGATCGACTGAGCCAGGCGAGGCGCGACCTTCCCTGGGAGGTCGTCGACCAGGAGTACGTATTCGAAGGCGCCCATGGGCGGCGCACTCTCGATGACCTCTTCGACGGGCGCGGCCAGCTGGTGGTCTATCACGCGATGTTCAATCCGGACACCGCCTCAGACCAGACGTCGTGGACAGAGGACGCGGCGTGCTACGCCTGCACGTTCTGGATGGACAACTTCAACTACGTCGTCGTCCACCTCAACCATCGGGACGTGACGATGGCGGCGGTTGCTCGCGCTCCATACGCGAAGTTCTCCGCGTATCGGAAGCGAATGGGCTGGGACTTTCCGGTGTACTCGTCGGCCGGCTCGGACTTCAACTTCGACTACCAGGTGTCGTTCACGCCTGAACAGCTGAAGTCCGGAAATGTCGAGTACAACTACCGCGTCGAGCCGATCGGCATCTCAGAGCGCGAGGGAGTCAGCGTTTTCCTGCGCGACGGCGGCAAGATCTATCACACCTATTCGACCTACGCCCGCGGCCTTGACCTGCTGAACGTCGCCTACAACTACCTCGATATCGTGCCCAAGGGCCGTGACGAGGAACGCGACGGTCCGATGGGTTGGCTCCACCGCCGCGACGAGTATCCGGACTGATTGGCCATGGGCATGGGGATGGCGACGGTTCAGTCTTTCGTGCTCACGTGGACCGCGATGACGGCGGCCATGATGGCGCCGTCGAGTCTGCCGTTCGCCGTCTCATTCGCGCGGCGCACGAAGCGATGGCAGCTGCCGACGCTGGTCCTGGTGTCGGCGTATCTGACCGTGTGGGGGGCCTTTGGCGTCGGCGTCTATTACGGATCGATGGCGATTTCGTTGCCCTGGCCGGCAGGTGTCGTGGCGGGGGTCGCGATCGCATTCGTCGGTCTGTACGCCTTCACTCCCTTGATGCGATTCGGACAGGCTCGCTGTATCGCGATGTGCCGCCGGCGCGAGCCAATCCAAGCCAGCGAGCTTCGAGCCGGACTGACCGAGGGCGTGACGTACGGCCTCAGCTGCGTCGCGTGCAGCGGCGGTGTGATGCTGCCGCTTGTCGTCCTCGGGATGTCCGACGTGGTCTTGATGCTCGCCGGCAGCGGGCTGATTCTTCTGTACAAAGTCGCCGGTCGCTGGCCACGCCGTCTCGATGCGGGCTTCTCTGTCGCGTTCGTGCTGGCGGGGATCTTGCTCGTCGCAGTGTGAAGGAGAGTTCGGAGTCAGCTCGATTTCGCCGCGTGCATCCGCAATCCCGTCAGTAGAGGGCAGATGCGAGACGCGCGCGCGACGTGGTCGCCAGCGGATCGTCGAGACCCAGCTTGTCGAGGACCGCGACGACCACCCGGCGAATGTCGTCGCGGTCGCGCCGGGCGGGCTTGATCGCCGAGATGAGGAGGTCCAGCGCCCGCTCATGGTTTCCGGCGTCGAGCGCCGCGAAGGCCGCATCGAGATCCGGCACCGAAGAGATCTCGAGTCGAATCCGCGCCGCGAGTCCGTCCGCCGCGAAACTTCCGTGCACGCCGCTGAGGACGTCGAGAGCTTCCTGGTGTTGGCCTCGTGCGTGAAGAATCCGAGCGAGCGGTAGGGCTGCATCGGTGCGGCCCGGTTCCAGCTCGACTGCCTGGCGCAGCGAATCTTCGTCGCCCCTATGGGCGAGGATCTCCGCCCGTGACGGAAGGAGCGAATCGAGAAATCGGCCTACCGAGGCCGCCGGCTGAGCACCGACAAACTCGGCGACGACGCGACCGTCACGGAAGCCCTTGACGGCGGGAATGCCCTGGATGCCGAAGGCATTAGCGATCGCCGGATTCGCGTCGACGTCGAGCTTGACCAGCTCGACCGCCCCGGCACGTCGCTCGACCTCGCGTTCGAGCACTGGCCCGAGGATCC
>DASPXA010000051.1:0-7987 GCA_035637495.1 Verrucomicrobiia bacterium | reverse complement strand
CGACCGCATAAGCTCCGAGTTCACAGACCGATCTGGTTGCAAGCGGGGACTCGAGCGTCCAATGCAAAGGAAAAGGCCGGGATCGTATTCGAAACCGGCCTTGAGAAGTTAGGAGAGCTAGTTACTCGTCCTCGATCTGGTTGTACATGAGGCTGTCCTGGATCTCGTACAGAGCATCCATCGCCTCCATCACCGAGGCCGGCTTCGTCTGGGCCAGAACGGTGACCTCAGGCGACTCCTCGATGACCTTGTTGATCGCAACCGAGAGGACAGGCGGCATCTGCCGCTGGTCGGCCAGGTTCAGCATCTCGAGCTCGTTGAGGAGCTTGTCGATGTGATGCATCTTGTTCCGGCGGGCGTACTTTGCCCGCTGGATCCGGCGCTCTCGAGCTGTCATGTGCTCAATGGCCCTGCTGGCCTGCTTGATCAT
The DNA here is from genome assembly GCA_035637495.1 of Verrucomicrobiia bacterium. Classification (GTDB taxonomy): domain Bacteria; phylum Chloroflexota; class Dormibacteria; order Dormibacterales; family Dormibacteraceae; genus 40CM-4-65-16. Next base: position 7,557 of record DASPXA010000051.1, on the reverse strand, counting down.
GGGCATCTCCCTGTCTATCTCCTCCGCGTACCAAGTTTACGGTCCAGTCATCTTTTGTCAAGAATGGCCTGTAATAAATCGTTTTACCCAGTTTGGCCTGTGCTAGCATCGCTCCCGAGCCCCCTGAAGCCCGATCGGATGAGCCCAACATGATTGCCGGCCGATCGACCCGCATGGAAGTCCTCGAGCTGCTGCGGCGCAAGGGCAGATCCAGCGCGGAAACCATCGCAGGCGATCTCGGCGTGACCCCCAATGCGGTCCGCCAGCACCTCACAAACCTCGAACGCGACGGACTGGTGGTCAGCCAGCCGGAGCGCGCCGGCCGCGGCAGGCCGTCCCTCCTCTTCGCCCTCACCGAGCGCGCGGACGCGGTGTTTCCGAAACGCTACGGCCAACTCGCGACGATGGTCCTGCAGGAGGTGCAGGAGATGGGCGGCCCGGAGGCGCTCGACGAGGTCTTCGCGCGCGTGGCGGCGAGACACGCGGACGCGATCCAGCGCGACCTCGACGGGCTCGACTTCGACGAGAAGATGAGGAGGGTGGTGGCCTGGATCGGCCGCGCTGGCACGCTGGTCGAGCAGACCGAGGGTCCGGAGGGCGTCAACGTGACCATCCATAACTGCCCCTTTCGCAACACCGCCCTGAAGTTTCCGCAGGTTTGCTCCATCACACCGCAGCTCATCTCGCGGCTGACCGGCGCGGCCGTTTCGCAGTCCGACTCGATCCATCGGCGCGATCCTTACTGCTCATTTGTCGTCCAGCGCCCTACCGACGCTTAGCAGCTCGCAGGTCAAAGAGGTCGACGCGCTCGCCGCCGAGCGCTTCGGCATCTCGGTCGACTGGCTCATGGAAGCGGCGGGCTGGCAGGTGGCGAGATTTGTCGGACAGCCGGCAGCGGTGGTCTGCGGCGTCGGCAACAACGCCGGTGACGGGCTTGCGGCAGCCAGGCATCTCCACCGGTGGGGCCGGCTCAGCTGGGTTTGCTGCGTCGATGCGAGCCGGCTCCGCGGGGCCGCGGCACGCGAGCTCGACGCCCTGCAAAAGGTGGGCGTCGACGTATCGGGCGAGCTGCGCCTGGATGGCGCCCGCGTGGTCGTTGATGCGATCTTCGGGACCGGTCTTTCACGCGCGCCCGAAGGTCGTTTCGCACAGTGGATCGAGACGATCAACGCCTCGCATCTGTCCGTGGTCGCGGTGGACGTTCCGTCTGGACTCGACGCCGACAGCGGGGTCGCCTACTCTCCATGTGTGCGCGCTGACGTGACGATCACGCTCGGACTTCCCAAGCCGGGTCTGCTGAAGCTCGACGGGCGCGTGGTGGTGGCCGACATCGGAGTGCCTTTCGAGGCTTACGAGGCGGTCGGCGTGAAGGTGCCGTCAGACCTGTTCGCCAGCGGAGAAGTCGTCCCGCTGTGACGCGTGAGGTCGTTTGGGACCACGGCGTCGCGCTGCCCGGGCATCGCATGTGGCTCGACCCGCTGGTGGTGCGCAGCTTCGCGTTCATCTCGCACGCCCACACCGACCACGCGCGCAGGCACAAGGAGGCGCTGCTCACGCCGCAGACGCTCGCCCTGATCCCCGAGGGGCGACGCCCGCGCGGCTGGCGGATGCTCGGTTACGGCGAGCCGATGCGCCGCGGCGACGGCAAGGTGACGCTGCACCCCGCCGGCCACATGCTCGGCTCGGCGCAGCTGCATTTCGAGCACGACGGCTGGTCGGTCCTGTACACGGGCGACATCAAGCTCCGCCAGCCGGGCCGCATCGAGACATTCGTCCCGCGAGCGAACGTCCTGATCGTCGAGACGACCTATGGCCGGCCGCATTTCCGGTTCGGCGACCCGGACGAGACCCTTGAGCTGATCGCGCGTTGGTGCCGCCGCGCCCTCGACGGCCGGGTGACGCCGGTGCTGCTGTGTCACGCGCTGGGCAAGACCGAAGAGGTGATGCTCCAGCTCGCGCAGTACGGATTCGATTTCGCCCTGGAGAAGCGGTGCGTGCCGTGCGCGCAGCAGTACGCGATGGCCGGCCGCTCACTGCCGAGCTGGGTCGAGTTCAACGGCGAGCCGATCACCGGCCGGATCCTGATCGCACCGCCCGTGGGCAAGGACGAGATCCGAAGGCTCGGACGCTATCGGACGGCACTGGTCTCGGGATGGGCGAAGGACGCCGAGTTCGCGCGCCTCTTCGGCGCGGACGCGACCTTCGATCTCTCGGACCACTGCGACTTCGACGAGCTCATGGAGGTGGTCGAGCGGTCCGGTGCGGACCAGGTTTACACCGTGCACGGCTACACAGAGGATTTCGCGCGGTTCCTGCGCAGGCGCGGTGTTCGCGCCTGGGCGCTGGAGCAAAACGAGCAGCTGGCGCTCGCGCTCTAGGTTGCCTCGACGACCTTCAAGGTCCACATGCACGTGCTGGTGACCTCGAGGTAAAAGCGACCGCTCTCAGGGACGTGATAGACCCCGGAGTCCTTACCGCCCTCCTCGCTGACACCGGGAGCTTTGAAGTCCGGCGTCTTGTCGGCGTCGTACACGTCGACGACGAAGACGCCGTGTCCGCCTGCATTCGAGCAGTCGTAGCTCCAGTGCAGGTCCCATCCGCTTTTGGATGCGGATTCGAGCGAATCGCTCGCGTTTCCGACACCCGACCTGTCGAGAAGGACGACCGGCTTTGGGCCGTCCGATCGCCCCGCGCAAGCCGCCAGGAACAGGGCCGCAACGGCCAGGGAGGCGAGGATCGGGCTCGCGACTACCTGAGAGCCCAGCCCGACCGAAGTACTGCGCGCCTGATCTCGTGGTCGATCGCCGCCGCGTCGCTCAGCTTGGTCAGCAGCAGGTCCACCCAGGCGGCCAGCTCGACCGGCGGGGCCAGCTCGAGCGCCTCGTTTCTCACCCTGGCCCGGAAGCTGCGTCCGTCGATGTCGATCAAGAGCTCGGTGATCGGGCCTCGGTTCAGGTGGCCCCGCTTCGCGTGCGCGATGGGAAGCCGCTCGACCAGGTAGTCGAGCAACTCCAGCGGTTCGTCGCGCTCGACCAGAGGCGCGTGGCAGAACACGCAAGCCTCGTCGATAGGCAACGCGGGGGCGGAACAGACTGGGCAGTTCACTTGTGTGGCGGGTATCTGGTTGCCGGGCGGGATGTTCAGTCCGTGTAGCGCGTTATTGTGCCGTCTTCGCGCCGTTTTTCAACCTGGTATAACGGGCAATCCTCGAAATTACGTACGCAGATCGGCGGGCTGTCGCTCAGCGCGTACTTGAGTTTCGAGCGGTGGTCGACATGGCAGTCGAAGCGATAGACACGCAGGATGGCATGACGGTCTTTGACCAGCTCCTCAAGGTAAGGGCACCTACGCATCCCGATTTACGATAGGTCACCTTGGCGAGCAAGCCCGTCCAGGATGGGACTTATTGATTGCTTGAATTCGCCCGGGCCGGCGGCGCTGTCGGCACCACCTCCGCCACGCTCGAGAAGACCCGGATCCTGGCCACGTATTTTCGCACCCTCGACGAAGACGACCTGAGGCGCGCCGCGGTCTACATGAGCGGACGGGCGTTTCCCCCGTCGCAGCGCCGAACGCTCGGCCTCGGCTGGTCGACGCTCAACAAGGTCGTCGCGTCCGTTTCAGATCGCGACGAGAACGATCTCGGCGACATATTTCGCAAGCATTCGGATCTCGGCGACTGGGCAGGCGAAGCCCTCGACGGCAGCACCAAACCCGAAAACGTCACGCTCGCCGACGTGGAGGCGACGCTGGAAGCGATCCGCACCGCTCGCGGCAATGCGAAAGCCAAACCACTCGAATCGATGCTGCGGCGAATGCACCCCGAGGCGGCGCGCTTCTTCGTCAAGATCATCGCGGGTGAGATGCGCATCGGCCTGAGCGAGGGCCTGGTCGAAGCCGCGATCGCTGAGGCGTTCGGCGTCCCGATCACGCAGGTCAAACGCGTTCACCTTGTCACCGGCGACATCGGAGAGACGGCTGTGCGATGCAAGCGTGGCGAGTTCGCGGCCAGCACGATCACGCTGTTTCAACCGGTGCGTTTCATGCTCGCGAGCCCTGTCGAAACGCCGGGCGAGGCGTTTGAGCGAATGGCCGCGGCGACGGTCTGGACCGAGGAGAAGTACGACGGCGTGCGCTGCCAGCTTCACCGTCAGGGTTCGCGCGTCGAGCTCTTCTCACGCGACCTCCACGAGACCACGGGCGCTTTTCCCGAGGTAGTCGAGAACGCCCCCGCGATCGGCCACGACGTGCTGTTCGACGGCGAGGTGCTCGCCCACCGCGACGGGCGGGTGCTGCGATTCTTCGAGCTGCAGCGGCGGCTCGGTCGAAAGGTGGTCGACAGCGAGCTCCGGCGCGAGGTGCCGGTGGTGCTCGTGATCTTCGATCTGCTCTGGCTCGACGGCCGAACGCTGCTGGACGAACCTCTGACCACGAGGCGCAAGCTGCTGGAGGGGCTCGACCTCGACCATCCGTTTCTGCTCGCCCGACTCGAGGAGGCGACCGATCCCGATCACCTCGACCGGATCTTCGCGGAGACCCGCGAACGCGGGAACGAGGGGCTGATGGTCAAGGACCCGCTGAGCCCGTACACGCCGGGCCGGCGCGGCCTGGCGTGGTTGAAGCTCAAGCGCCCGCTGGCAACTCTCGACGTTGTCGTCACCGCTGTCGAATGGGGTCACGGCAAGCGCAAGGGCGTCCTCTCCGACTACACGTTCGCGGTCAAAGACACTCAGACCGGGCGGCTCGTAAACGTGGGCAAGGCGTACAGCGGCCTGACCGACGCCGAGATCGCGACGTTCACCAGGCACTTTCTCGACATCACCGTCCAGGACCAGGGGTACCGGCGGATGGTGCGGCCGGAGGTCGTGCTCGAAGTTGCGTTCGATTCGATCCAGCACTCGGGCCGGCATCTCAGCGGTTACGCGCTGCGGTTCCCTCGCATCGTGCGCATCCGCGACGACAAGCCTGTGGATGAGATCGACACGCTGGAGCGCGTGGCGGAGCTCTACGACCGGTACTTCGGTGAGAGATCTGAAGTCGAGCTGTCACGAGTCGCGAAAACGTGAAGCTGACCTTCATGGGCACCGCCGGCGCTCGCTTCATGGTGGCGAAGCAGGTCGCCGCGTCAGGTGGACTCTTCATCGAGGAGAACGGCACACGGCTCAGCCTCGACCCTGGTCCGGGCGCGGTGGTGCAGTACGCGGCGCACAACGTCGACCTCACCACCCTCGACGCGATCGTGCTCAGCCACCGCCACCTCGACCACGTCGGCGACGTGAACGTGATGGTCGAGGCGATGACCGACGGCGGTTTCGCGCACCGCGGAATATTGTTCTGCCCGTCCGACGCCCTCGATGAAGACCCCGTCGTCCTCAAATACCTGCGCCGTTTTCCACGCGAGATCGTCCGCCTTGCGCCCGACACCACCTATTCGGTCAACGGTGTCAGCTTCACCACCAGCGGCAGGCACGTGCACCAGGTCGAGACTTATGGCTTTCGGTTTGGAGACCGGCTGGGATGGATCACCGACTCCGCCTATTACGACGGCATCGCGGAGCAGCACAGGGCGAAGGTGATGTTGATCCACACGATCCTGCTGCACTGCCGCCCGGAGCTCCCACACCTATGCGTCGAAGACGCCGAGCGGATCATTCGCGACGCGAAGCCGAAGATCGCATTCCTCACCCACTACGGAATGATGGTCTGGCGCGCGAACCCGAAGCAGATCGCCGCGGATATGAGCCAGCGCCTCGGCATCGACGTCCGCGCGGCCGTCGATGGCCTGTCCGTCGAGCTGTGAGTCCCTGGCGATGGCGTGGCACCGTCGCCCTCGTCGGCGTGTCCCTCGCCTTCTTCATCCTCCCGCTGCTCCCTGTCTATGACGTCATCAACTCGGATTGGCCCGCCTTCGCGACGGGAGCGCGGATCATCGTCTCGGATCCCTCCCACCTCTACGACCTCGACCTGCAGCAGCGCGTCCAGCGCGACGTAACAGGTGGCCGTCAGCTCGTCACGCTCGGAATCAAGGGCATCCTTCCTTTTCTCGCGCCCGCGTGGGTCGCTCTGCTGGCGGCTCCATTCGACCTCCTCGGCACCGACCTCGGTGGGCGAGCCTGGGTGTTGTTCGGACTCCTCTGCCTGCTCGCCGGCTTCTATCTCGCGACGCGCCCGCGACCGCCGACGGACCTTCTGCCCGGCTTCGCCGGAGTGCCGACCGCGCTGGTGCTCCTAAACGCGCAGCTGGATGGAATCGTCGCCCTGGGTATCGGGGCGGCGATTGCATTGTGGACGCGCCCTTTCTTCGCCGGGCTCGCGCTCGGCCTGACCTTGATGAAGCCGCAGCTTGTGCTTCCGCTCGGCGCGGCGCTGCTCCTGGAGCGCCGGTGGAAGGTGCTCGCGGGGTGGGCAGCTGCCGGTGTTGCGCTGCTGCTGCCTTCGCTCGTCCTCAACCCGCACTGGATCAACGAATGGCTGGGCCAGACGCGGTCAACGGTCGCGCCGGGAAGCAGGGAGGTCGACCTGCCTCATCTCGGGGTGCTGCTGCCCGAGTCGGTCCAGACCGTCGCCGTGGCCTCGCTGGTGGTGGTCGCCATCACGTTCGTGCTCTACCTCGCCTGGCGCGTGCGGGGAACGAGGATGGGCCCGCCGGCGGCGATCCTGATTGTCGGCGGGGTCCTGGCCGCGCCACACGCCCTTCCGGCAGACCTCGCGCTGGTGGCGCTGGGGCTGGCCGTGTGGGGTCAGGCGCGCTGGTTCGACTGGCTGGCGCTGTCTGTCGGGGCCGTCGTCTGTGCGGTCACACCGGCCCCTGTCCCCGCGTTTGTCGGTGTCGCCGTGATCGGCTGGTGCTTGCTCCGGGTGGCCGGTCTGGTTATTTCGAGGTCGCCAGCACGGGTACCCGCGTCTGCTCGATGATGCCGTCGATCAGGCCGTATTCGACTGCTTCGTTTGGCGAAAGGAAGAAGTCGCGGTCGGTGTCGCGCTCGACCCTGTCCAGCGGCTGCCCGGTGTGCTTTGCGATCAGCTCGTTGAGGACGCCGCGGATCCGGATGATCTCGCGAGCGTGGATGTCGAGGTCGCTCGCCTGACCCTGCAGCCCTTTGCCGCCGATGAGCGGCTGGTGCATGTGGATGGTCGCGCTGGGCAGCGAGAAGCGCTTGCCCTTCGCTCCCGCCATCAAGACCACCGTGCCGAAGCTGGCCGCCCGGCCGATGCAGACGGTGGAGATTGGCGCCTGGACGTACTGCATGGTGTCGTAGATGGCCAGGCCGGCGGTCACCGCACCGCCGGGCGAGTTGACGTAGATCTGGATCTCCTTCTCGGGATCGTCGGCGGCCAGGTACATGAGCTGCGCGACGACGAGGTTCGCGACGACGTCGTCGATGGGGCGGCCGATCAGGATGATCCGGTCCTTCAGCAGGCGAGAGTAGATGTCAAAGGTGCGCTCGCGGTTGCCGCCCTCGTTTTCGACGACCGTCGGTATGTAGGCCAACTTGCATCGCAGCTTACGGGAAAGGTTCGCGGGGGAGGCGGGCCTCCCCCGCGGGGCCCCCTCCG
>DASPXA010000050.1:0-79027 GCA_035637495.1 Verrucomicrobiia bacterium | reverse complement strand
GGACGTGATCACGAGCGGCAACCACGTCTTCGCTCAGAAAGAGTTCGTCGGCGAGCTGCCCAACCTCGACCGCGTGCTGCGACCTGCGAACTACCCCCCCGCAGCGCCGGGACAGGGCTGGTGTGTGGTCGAGGCCGGCGGCAATCAGGTGCTGGTGTTCAACCTGATCGGGCGCATCTTCCTCGACTCCCTGGACGACCCCTTTCGCGCGGCGGACTCCATCCTGGCCGCCCACCCGGACTTGCGCCTCGCCTTCTGCGACATGCACGCCGAGGCGACCTCGGAAAAGACCGCCATGGGCTGGTACCTGGACGGCCGGGTGAGCGCGGTGGTGGGCACACACACGCACATACCTACCGCCGACGCTCGGGTCCTGCCCCAGGGCACCGCCTACGTCACCGATGTGGGCATGGTCGGGCCTCGGGACGGCTGCATCGGGATGGACAAGGAGGTGGTTCTCCAGCGGTTCCTGACCGGGGTCCCGAACCGCTTTGTGGTGGCGTCAGGACCCGTGACTTTCAATTCGGTACTGGTTACCATTGATTCTTCCAGCGGCCGCGCTACATCCATCCAGCGAATCGACCGTGAACATGTTTGAAGGGGTTCCAGCAATGCCAGGGGAGCGCGTTCCAGTAGAGGTGCTGAAGGTTTCGGCCACCTCGAAGCCGGTCGCCGTCGCGGGCGCGATCGCGGGCGTGATCCGCAGCAAAGGGCGCGTCGAGGTCCAGGCGATCGGAGCCGGCGCGATCAACCAGGCAGTGAAAGCAATCGCCATCTCGCGCGGTTATGTTGCACCCGGCGGTCTTGACCTCGTGTGCATCCCGGCGTTCATCGACATCTCCATCGACGGCGAGGAGCGCACCGGAATTCGGTTGCTGGTGGAGAGTCGCTGACGGCATTACAGACCAGGTCGTTCCACATCTGGACGATTGGATGCCAGATGAACTCGGCGGATTCAGAAAGCCTGGCGCGACGCTTGCTTGCCGCCGGTTACGTCGAGGATTCGCTCGAGCGAGCTGACGTCGCGATTCTCAACAGCTGCGTCGTCCGGCAGGCCTCCGAGGACCGCGTCTACTCCAAGCTCCACGAGCTCAAGGAGTGGAAGACCCCCGAGCGCACGATTGCCGTGACGGGCTGCATCGTCGCCAAGGAGGGCGAGAACCTCACCCGCCGCTTCCCGCATCTCGACGCCGTGGTGCCGATCGGCGAGTACGAGACGTTCGTTGCCGCATTGGAAGCGCGGTACGACTACTCGCAGGGAGAGGTCCTGCCACACGCGGGTCGGACGGGGGTCAGCCACTTCGTACGCGTGATCCAGGGCTGCGACCACAACTGCACGTTCTGTATCGTGCCGCGCGTCCGCGGGCGCGAGAAGCATGTGCCTCTCGAGGCCGTTGTCGCCGAGTGCCGCGCCGCCGTCGCGGACGGAGCCATGGAGGTCGTCTTGCTCGGCCAGAACGTCGACGACTACCACGACCCGGATGGTCGCGGAGGTCTCGCCGCGCTCGTACGCGAGGTGGAAAAGATCCCAGGGCTCAAGCGCCTTCGCTTCCTGACCTCCCATCCGCAGGACCTCGAACCCGAGCTCCTCGAGCTCATGGCAGCCAGCGATATCGTCTGTCGCGAGCTCCAGCTGCCGGTTCAGTCCGGCGACGACACGACGCTCAAGCGCATGGCTCGCGGCTACCAGACCCGCCATTACCGCGCGATCGTCGAAACTGCGCGGCGCCTGATGCCGGACGTCGGCCTTGCCACCGACGTCATCGTCGGCTTCCCCGGTGAGTCCGAGCAGGCGTACCTCAACACGCGGGCTCTCGTGGAAGAGATCGAGTTCGACGTGGTGCACATCGCGATGTATTCGCCACGACCTGGAACCTTCGCGGCGACGCGGATGGACGATGACGTTCCGCACGAGGAGAAGTTGCGACGACTGAACGATCTGCTTGCGCTGTCCCGAGAGATCGCGGGGCGCAAGACCGCTCGCTGGATCGGTCGCGACGCCGAGGTGTTGATCGAAGGCCGGGACGAGCTGAACCGTCCCTATGGGCGGATCCGCCAGGGCAAGCGGGCCAACGTCCTGCGCGCGGGCGACATCGCGCCCGGGGACCTCGTGAACATTCGGGTGCTGCAGGCCACCGCCGGCCAGCTAACGGGGTTGCAGATCTCCACGAACTCAGAGCCCGCGGCGTGAGTTCCCGGGGACCCCTGGGACCAGCGGCGTGACCATACCCGCCACTCCGGTCATGAGGCAGTACCGGGAGGCGAAAGAGAAGCACCCCGACGGGATCCTCCTGTTCAGGCTCGGCGACTTCTACGAGATCTTTTTCGACGACGCGCAGACCGCCGCACCGATCATGGGTGTGCAGCTCACGTCGCGACCGCTCGGAAAGTCCGGACGCGCTCCCATGTGCGGCGTGCCTCACCACGCGTGGCAGACCTACGTCGGGAAGCTCCTGCGCGCCGGTCACAAGGTGGTGATCTGCGACCAGGTGGAGGCCGCAAGCAAGAACAGGATCGTCAAGCGGGATGTGACCCGTGTGCTGACGCCGGGAACGGTTGTCGAAGACGCGTACCTCGAGCCTTCGCAACCGAACTACCTTGTCGCTGCCTGGACTCGAGGCCTGGAGTCCGGCATCGCAGCATGTGAAGTTTCAACGGGAGAGCTGCTGCTCTGCCAGCTGCCGAAGGAACGGCTCCAGGCGGAGCTCGAGCGCCTTGCGCCTGCCGAGCTCCTGACGCCGCCTGACGTCGAGGAATACAGGTTTGATCCTGTGCGCGGCCAGCAGCGCTTGCGCGACCTGCTGGGCATCGCGTATCCCACGTCGATCGGCGCCGCGGACGCCCCCCTTGCGGTCGGCGCCGCCGGCGTCGTGCTCGATTACCTGAAGCAGAACCAGGCGCGGGTGGCGCCGGTCTCCTTCAGCGTCCGGACTTACTCGCCTGAGGCGACCATGCCGCTCGACGCCGCGACCGTGCGCAACCTCGAGCTTCCCGCGTTGGTCGACCTGGTCGACCGAACAAGCACCCCGATCGGTGCGCGCCAGGTGCGGGCCTGGCTGGGCGCGCCTCTCCGCGACGCGGAGTCGATCGAGCTACGTCTGGCGGCGGTCGACGAGATGGTGTCGGCTCCCGACCTCCGAGATCGCCTCCAGGCTGTGCTCAAGCCAATCGGCGACCTGGAAAGGCTCGTGGCGAGGGCCGCGCAGGGACATGCGTCAGCCCGCGAACTGGTCGCGCTGCGGCGTTCGCTCGAAGCCATTCCCGCCGTCCACGACGCGCTTGGCGGATGCGAGGCACTTGTCACGCGCCAGCTTGCAGGTGAGGTCACCGCCACTCCCGAGTTGGTCGAAACGCTGTCCCGAGCCCTGGTTGACGACCCTCCGCTCAACGCTCGCGAAGGCGGTGTCATTCGCGCCGGTTACGACGCTGACCTCGACGCGATCTCTGAAGGATCACGCTCCGCCCGCGACTGGATCGGCAAGCTCGAGGCAGCAGAGCGAAGAAGGAGCGGGATCCGCTCTCTCAAGGTGGGGTTCAACAAAGTCTTCGGCTACTACATCGAGGTCAGTCACGCCAACACTGCGAATCTCCCCGACAACTACATCCGCAAGCAGACGCTGACCGGCGGAGAGCGCTACATCACGCCAGAGCTGAAGGACAGGGAGGCCATCGTCCTCAGCGCGCAGGAGAGGATTGCAGCGCGCGAGCTCGAGATCCTGCACGACCTTGCCGAGGCGGTGGCGGTCGCTGCGCCATCACTGCGAGGCAGCGCGCAGGCGATTGGCATGGCCGACGCGATCTCGAGCCTGGCCGCCGCGGCGTCCGAGCATGCGTGGCGGCGTCCCGAAGTGAACGCGGGACTGCAGCTCTCCATCAAGGGAGGCCGGCATCCTCTCGTCGAGCGCGGCCTGCCCGCGGGGATCTTTGTCGCCAACGACCTGGAGCTGGACCCGGAGTCGGCGCAGATCGTCATCCTCACCGGCCCCAACATGGCCGGCAAATCGACTTACCTGCGCCAGGCTGCCGTGATCGTGCTGCTGGCGCAATCCGGGAGCTTCGTGCCCGCGGAGCGCGCGGTGATCGGCCTCGCCGACCGCGTGTTTACGCGGGTGGGCGCGCACGACGACATCAGCGCGGGCATGTCGACGTTCATGGTCGAGATGACCGAGACCGCATATATCCTCAACCACGCCACTCGGTCGTCGCTGGTGATCCTCGACGAGGTGGGGAGGGGGACGTCGACCTACGACGGGGTCTCGATCGCGCAGGCTGTCGTCGAGCACCTTCACGATGCGCCGAAGCTCGGCTGCCGCACCCTCTTCGCAACGCATTACCACGAGCTGACCGCGCTGGCCGAGAGGCTGCCGCGCGTGCGCAACCAGCGCGTCGAGGTGCTGGAGGAGGGCGACACGGTGCGTTTCCTGCATCGTGTCGTCCCAGGTGGGGCCGATCGCTCTTACGGGATCCACGTCGCCGCTGTCGCCGGCCTGCCATCGGGAGTGATCGCCCGCGCGCGGGATGTCCTCAGCGAGCTCGAGAGGCAGCGGCCGCTCGAACCCGCCGAGCTGCAGCTCGGGCTGCCCATCGAGATGGCCCCGGATCCACTGCGCAAGGAGCTCGAGGAGATGGACCCCGCCTCACTCAGCCCGCTCGAGGCCCTCCAGAAGCTGTATCAGCTGCGAGCGAAGCTGACCCAATGATCCTGATGCTCGCGCCTGAGGTCGCGGACGCGATCGCCGCGGGAGAGGTGATCGAGCGCCCAGCCTCGGTCGTCAAAGAGCTGGTGGAGAACGCGCTCGATGCAGCGGCGCGCCGCGTGACAATCGATGTTCGCGGCGCCGGAAAGACGTCGATTCGCGTGAGCGACGACGGGACCGGCATTCCTGCGGACGAGCTGCAGCTCGCCTTCTTGCGCCACACCACCAGCAAGCTGACGAGCATCGCCGACCTGGCTGCGATCCAGTCGTTCGGGTTTCGGGGTGAGGCGCTGGCCAGCATAGCCGCGGTCGCAGACGTGGAGTCCGCGAGCGGAGGCGCGAAGCTTCGCATCCGCGCGGGTGAGATCATCCACCAGGGAGCCGCGCCGCTCCTGCCCGGTGTGGTGATCGAGGTGCGAGACCTCTTCGCGAACGTTCCCGCCCGGCTCAAGTTTCTGAAGAGCGACGCCACCGAGGTCGCGGCGATCAAAGACGTTGTCAGCGCTTTCACGCTGCTGCATCCGCACGTCCGGTTCCATCTGACGATCGACAGTCGTGCGGCTCTGAGCAGCAGCGGCGATGGCGACCGGCGCCGCGCCATCGGCGCGGTCTACGGGCAATCCGTCGCCGCAGAGATGCTCGAGATGATCGGCATGCACCTTGTCTCAGGGGTGGTGAGCCAACCGCGCCTAAGCCGAGGCAGCCGCGACGGCATGGTGCTCGCGGTCAACGGCCGGCCGATCACCGCGCGCTCGCTCGTCTACGCGCTCGAAGAGTGCTACCAGGGCCGGCTGGAGCGGGGCCGGCATCCTGTCGCCGTGATCGACATCGGCATCGATCCGGAGCTGGTCGATGTCAACGTCCACCCGGCCAAGAAGGAGGTCCGTTTTCGCGACGAGGGCGCCGTCTTCGCCGCCGTGCAGCGCGCCGTCCGAGCCGCCCTGGATGGAAGCGATCCCTTTCGCTACCGCCCGGTCGACCACGCGTCGCCGGTGGAGGCGCTCATCGCGGGCCCTCAGCTCACCATGCACGATGCCGGCGTCGCCGCCGCTCCCGCGCCCGACACCAATGGACACGCAGCCAACGCCGTGCTGCGCCCCATCGGTCAGGCCGGCCCCGGTTATCTGGTCGCTGAAGGACCGCACGGCCTTGTCCTGGTCGACCAGCACGCAGCACACGAGCGCGTCCTGTACAACCGGCTCCTCGAGCGGTTGCGCACGGGTCGCGGGGCGACCCAGCCTTTGCTGATTCCGCAGGCCGTCGACGTCGAGCCGGCCCTCATCGCAGCCGCGGCAGACCATCGCGAGAAGCTTGCCAACCTTGGCCTCGAGTACGAGGAATTTGGACCGCGCAGCCTCCGCATCACCTCGGTCCCGACCGAGCTGCCGTCCGGCCGTGCGACTGCCGCCATACAGGAAACGCTCGCGGCACTGGCCGAGAACAGGGGGGATGGCGCGATCGAGAAGGCGGCGGCCGCCCTCGCGTGCCATTCGGCGGTGAGGTTTGGCGACGTGCTCGACATCGCGGAGCAACGGCGCCTCCTTTCCGATCTCGAATCCGCGGAGGAATCCATCACATGCCCTCACGGGCGCCCCACGAGACTCCTGGTCGAATGGCAGGAGCTGACCCGCCACTTCCGAAGAAACTACTGAGTTCGGTTCCGGTCATCGTCGGACCGACCGGGATCGGCAAGTCCCAGCTGGCTTTCGAGCTGGCGCGCATGCTCGACGGCGAGATCGTAGTCGCTGATTCCCGACAGGTCTACGAACGACTGGACATCGCAACCAACAAACCAAGCCCCGAACAACGGAGCGAGGTCCGCTACCACATGATCGATTTCGTCGACCCCGCCGCCAGCTTCAACGCGGCTGAGTACGTGTTGGGCGCGCGAGCGGCGGTCGATGACATCGCGTCGCGCGGCAAGCGGCCGATCGTCGAGGGCGGCACGATGCTGTACGTCGACGCGTTGTGCGACGGATTCACGCTGACGGGGATCCCGCCGAACGCATCGCTCCGAGCCGAGCTCGACAAGCTGGAAATTGCGAACCTGCAAGAGCGTCTTTTGGCGATCGATCCGGATCCTGGCGTGGATTTGAAGAATCCTGTGCGGGTCATCCGAGCGATCGAGATCCTGCAGGCGGCTGGACCGCCGCTGCGAGGGATGCGATCGCGCAAGCCGCCTCAGTGGCAGGCGCTGCGGATCGGCCTGACCGCCGACCTCCAGGTCATCGACCGCAGGCTCGACGAGCGCAGCCGTCGCCAGGTCGAGCGTGGCCTCGTCGCGGAAACGCAGGCGGCGCTCGACGCGGGCGTGCCCCCGGCGGCACACGTCCTGACCGGGATCGGCTATGCCGAAGCGCTCGCTCACATCCGCGGTGAGATCACACTCGAAGAGCTGCCGGTGGCGATGGCTCGCTCGAACCGGCGCTACGCGCGACGCCAGCTGCGGTGGTGGCGCCGCGACGGCCGTGTGCGATGGTTCGACATCGAGCCCGATCCGCTGGCGGGTATTCTCAAATACGTTGAGTAAGACGGCCGCCGGCGCAAAACGGCTGGGGCGCATCCCGCCATATCTGTTTGCCGAGATCGATCGCAAGGTGCAGGCCAAGAGGCGAGCGGGAGTCGATGTGATCTCACTCGGGATCGGCGACCCCGACCTGCCGACGCCGGGTCGGATCGTCAGCGTTCTGCAGGAGACCGCGGCCGACCCGTCCAACCATCGCTATCCGTCCTACTTCGGCCTCGCCGAGCTGAGGGAATCGATTGCCCGCTGGTACAGCGAGAGGTCGGGCGTCGAGCTCGACCCCAGCACAGAGATCCTGCCGACGCTCGGTTCCAAAGACGGGATCAGCCACGTGCCGCTTGCGCTCGTCGATCCCGGCGATGTGGTGCTCGCGCCCGACCCGGGGTACACGGTTTACGTCACGGGCGCGATCATGGCCGGTGCGGATCCATACGTCATGCCGCTGACCGCTGCCAATCACTGGCTGCCGGACCTCGACGGGATCCCGGACGACGTCGCAAGCAAAGCGCGGCTCATGTGGCTCAACTACCCCAACAATCCGACCGCCGCCACGGCCGACCGCGAGTTTCTGGAGCGCGCCGTCCACTTTTGCCGCCGGCACGACATCGTGCTCTGTCATGACGCGCCGTACTCCGAGATCGCGTTTGACGGGTACCGGCCCCTGACGCTCTTTGAGATTCCCGGCGCGAAGGAGGTCGGGCTCGAGTTCCACTCGCTGTCGAAGACGTACAACATGACCGGCTGGCGCATCGGCTGGGTCTGTGGCCGCGCCGACCTGGTCGACCTCATCGGCCAGCTGAAGACCAACCTCGACTCCGGCATCTTCCAGGCCGTCCAGTGGGCCGCGATCGAGGCGCTGAACGGGGGAGAGGAAGAGACGCGGGCGGCCTGCACCGTCTATGCGCGCCGGCACCGCCTCGTCGCCGGCACGCTGAACACGCTCGGCTGGAGCATCAAGCCCCCGCGAGCGACTTTCTACGTGTGGGCGCCGGTGCCGAAAGGGTATGACTCGATCGGGTTTGCCGGCCACGTGCTCGATCAGGTCGGCGTGAACATCACGCCGGGGGTCGGCTTCGGTTCACACGGCGAGGGTTACTTCAGGCTGTCCGTGACCGCACCGGACGCTCGCCTCGAGGAGGCGATGGCCCGGATGAAGAAGCTCCAGCTCTGAATTCCCCGATCAGATGATCACGACCAGGAGTCCGCGCGAGCGGGCTTATCTCGTCGGCGTCCTCCTGCCTGGCGCCACAGCAGAATTGGTGCGCGATCAGATGTCCGAGCTGGCCGACCTTGCACGCACCGCGGGTGCCGAGGTCGTCGGCTTTGACGTGCAGCGCCGCTCGGAGGTCGACCCTGCGCATTTCATCGGCATGGGCAAGGTCGACGAGCTGCGCGACCTGAAGCTCGAAGGCGAGTATGACGTCGTGATCTGCAACGAAGACCTCAGTCCGCGCCAGCAGCGCAACCTGGAGCTCACTCTCAAGTCGAGGGTCCTCGACCGGACCGAGATCATCCTCGAGATCTTCGCCCAGCACGCGCGAACACACGAAGGCCGGCTGCAGGTGGAGGCAGCGCGGCTGCATCATCTCCTGCCTCGTCTGATCGGCGCGTACGCGTACGACCGTCAGGTCGGCGGCCGGCGTGGGGGAGTCGGGGCGCGCGGTGGGTTCGGCGAGCAACAGATCGAGGTCGAGCGACGCCGGATTCGCAAGCGGATGCGAGACCTGGATCGCGAGATCGAACAGGTGCGGACGCAGCGACACCAGCAGCGGACGGGTCGCCGTCGCGCCGCGCTCGAGACCGCTGCGATCGTCGGCTACACGAACGCCGGCAAGTCCACGCTCCTCAACGTGCTGACCGGCGCCGGGGTACGAGCGGAGCAGAAGCTTTTCGCCACCCTCGACCCGACGACTCGAAAGCTTGCCCTGCCGGCCGGTCGGGAGCTGCTGCTCACCGACACCGTGGGCTTCATCCAGAAGCTGCCGACAGACCTGGTCGCGGCGTTTCGGGCGACGCTGGAGGAGGTGACGGAGGCGGACGTGATCGTCCAGGTCCTGGATCTGAGCTCGCCCGCGGCGCTCAAGCAAGCGGAGACGGTCGAGCAGGTCCTGGCCGACCTCGAGGCGGCCGACAAGCCGAAAGTGATCGCGCTGAACAAGGTCGACCTGCTCGGTCCGGCCACGCGGCGCCGCGCAATCGCCGCCCTCTCGGAGCGCTATCCGGGCGCGGTGGCGATCTCGGCCACCAAGCGGACCGGCCTCGATGAGCTGCTCGGCGCGCTCGATCAGGCGACCCGAGGGGACGCCGTGCCGCTCGAGATGCTGGTCCCCTACGGGCGCGAAGGCGTGCTGGCCGAGCTCCGCAAGATCGGCGGCGTCGAGCGAACCGAGTACGTCCAGGACGGGACGAGGGCCTGGGGCTGGGCGCCCCGCCACGCCGCCCGACGCTTCGAGGAGTTTCGGGTCAAAGAAGCGCGCCCCGCGCGCGCCCGGCGCTAACCGAAAAGCCTGATCACGCCTCGGACGACGCCGACCAGGGTGAGGTTGCTGGTCACGATCGGCTCGTAGGCCGGGTTCTCGGCGATCAGCTTGACGTGGCCGTTGCTCCTCTCGAACCGCTTGACCGTTGCATCACCGTCGACCAGGGCCACGACGATCGCGCCGTTGGTGGCCTCGTGCTGCGGGCGGACCAGGACCAGGTCGCCGTCGAGGATGCCGGCGTTGACCATGCTGTCGCCCCGGACGCGCAGCAGGAAGTAGCCATCCTTGGCCAGCTCGGCGGAGAGCAGGACGTGGTCCTCGATGTTCTGCTCGGCCAGGATGGGGCTGCCGGCGGCGACGTTGCCGACGATGGGCACCGAGACCGCGTTGCGGCGCTTCTGATCCATCTCTGCATCCGCGACCAGCTGGACGGTGCGCGATTTGCTGGGGTCACGCTTGATCAGGCCTCGCCGCTCGAGCTGGTTGAGGTGGTTGTGCACGGTCGAGCTCGAGCTCAAGCCCACCGCCTCGCCGATCTCCCGGACGCTCGGCGGGTAGTTGCGAACCTTGGTCACGTACCGGATGTAGTCGAGGATCTTGGCTTGCCGGTCGGTCAGTTGTGGGGTCAATTTCGTGCCTTCTCCAGATCGTGGTGTGGGGACGCTGCGCCTATGCTAACAGCAAGGCGCCCCAAGCGCAAACCTTTGTTCGTATCCTTGACAGCCGAACGGGCGTTCGTTAGGATGACGAACGTATGTACGCCACCGGCTTCGGAATCAAACCTTGGCGGGCAACCCGAGCCGGCGCGTCCCGTTCGATGCGGCGACTGCTGGCGGCAGTCGCCGCAGTTTCCGCCCTGAGCGCGGGCCTCGCGCTCGCGGCACACGGCAGCCCTCAAGCCGGCTACACGACCGTGGTCGTCCAGCCAGGGGACACGCTCTGGTCGATAGCGGCTGAGCACTATCCGTCCGATGATGTACGGATCCGTGTCGACGACATCGAGCATGCAAACGGGCTCCACGGGCCGACGATCGAGGTGGGGCAGACCCTACGCCTGCCGGGCTAGCCGGCCCTCCAGCCTGTGAGGCTGGTCCTGGTGACCCGCAAGGGCTGTCATCTCTGCGACCAGGCTCTGACCCTCCTCCGGGCCCTCGGCCACCAGCCTGAGCTGGCCGACGTCGATACCGACGACCGGTTGCACGATCTGTACGACTGGCGCGTGCCCGTGCTCCTGGTCGACGACCGTGTCGCGGCTGAGGGCCGGATCACCCTGGAGCAGCTGCAAAGGGCCCTGGGGAAGGGAGTTGCCTGACGCCCGAGCCGGTCAGGATGCTGCTGATAATGACTGTTCTCGCAAGCCTAGATCGCGGCGGTAGGGGCTCCATAAGCCGCGAGTGCCGGCGGCGGCGGCATTCAAGCTGCGTTAGACCCCGCGAGTGCCGGCGAATGCGGGAAACCGGCGCGATCAGGCCGAGCGCTGCAGCGCCGGTTCGGAGTCCAGGCCGCGCAGGAAGACCTCGAGCGGCAGCGCCGCGACCTCGAAGTCACCCCTGAGCAGCTCCAGGTCTGCGCCGGCCTGGCGTAAACCCGCCACCGCGAGCTCGGCCGTTCGGAGCGAGCCCCTGACGTAGCGGTCCAGCGGCGGCTCCAGCGGCCGCACCGCGCTTTCCTGGCGCCACGACTCACGCACCTCGGCGGCCAGCTCCTCGAGCCGGTCCACGAGCGCATTGACCAGGCGCCGGTCCGCCGGTTCGGAGGCGAGCCGCCTTTGGGTCTCACCGAAGGCCCGGACCAGCCGCCGCAGCCTCACCTGGGTCGCAAGCGTACGCATGTTCGTAGTCATTGTACTCGAACGGGCGTTCTGGCTGCAACCCGGAGCCCTGTTAATCTCACGCGCGGTGCGCCAGCTCCTGGTCACGGCCGGGCTCCTCCTCCCTCTCGCCTTCGACACCTTCGCCCTGGCAGCCGCGCTCGGCGTCGCCGGCCTCGAGCGCCGCGACAGGCTTCGCGTCGCCCTCACGTTCACCGTCTTCGAGGCCGGGATGCCGATCGTGGGCTTGCTGGCGGGCCGTGGGGTCGGCGGCTTCCTGGGCGAATGGGCGGGCTACGGCGCGATTCTTTTCCTGCTCATCGCCGGCGTTCTGCTCCTGAGACCCGGCAAAGACGGGGACGCCGAGGAGCGCCGCCTCAAGCTCCTGGCCCACGCCCGCGGCCTGGCGATCCTCGACCTGGGCCTGACCATCAGCGTCGACGAGCTGACGGTCGGTCTCAGCGCCGGCCTGCTGGGCCTACCGATCGCCATCACCGTGGTCTGGATCGCGGTCCAGGCGTTCGCCGCGGCGCAGCTGGGCCTGCGGTTCGGGGCGCGGATCGGCGAAGAGGTCCGCGAGCGGACCGAGCAGGCGGCCGGGGTCGCGCTGATCGCCGTGGCGCTGGTGCTGCTGGCCCTGAAGCTGCTGAAAATTTAGGGCGCGAAGATTCGGCAGAGGCTCGCCGCCAGCGAGTTCGCGTCGGCGCCCGGGTGAGTCAGGAAGTAGCCGACGGCGTCGCTCACGGCTCCGACCACCGCCCGTCCGAAGACTGCCGGGTCCTTGTCGGCGTAGAACGCGTCGTGGGTCATGGCGTGCCGGACCTCTTCCGCCACGGCGTCGGCGAATTGAGCGTGGAGGTCGTGCCGGACGGCCTCGACCCCCGGGCTCAACCCGACCGACTCGACGATGAGCAGTCGCGCCACGTCCGAGCGCTCGAAGCAGGAGGTCACGAATCGGGTGATTCCAAGCCGGAGCCGCTCGTGGTGGTCGTGCCCAGTGGCCGCGGTCGCCAGGACGTCGTGGATGAGCGCGCCACCCTCCTCCGTCAGCAGCTCACGAAAGCAGTGCTCCTTCGACTCGAAGAACTCATAAAACGCCGACTTGGAGACGCGCGCCCGGGTGACGATCTCGTCCACGGAGGTGACCGTGTAGCCGTGGCCCGCGAACAATGAAAGCGCAGACTCGACGATCCGCCGCCGCCGCTGCTCGGCCCTCGCGTCTCGCCGTAGCTGGGCCGACGGGAGCGCCATCGGGCTCGCTAGTTCGCCGCCAGGGCGCGCGAGATGACCAGCCGCTGGATCTCGCTCGTGCCCTCGAACAGGGTGTAGATCTTGGCGTCGCGGTGCCACTTCTCGACGGGGAAGTCACGGATGTAGCCGTAGCCGCCGCAGATCTGGATCGCCTGCTCGGTCACCTTGACCGCCACCTCGCCGGCCTTCAGCTTGGCCATCGAGCCTTCCGCCTTCGTGAACGCGCCGCCGTTGCGGCCCTCCCACAGAGCCCGCCAGATCAGGGCCCGCGTGGCTTCGATCTCCGTCGCCATGTCGGCGAGCATGAACGCGATCGCTTCGTTCTCGATCAGCGCGCGGCCGAACTGCTTACGCTGCTTGGCGTAGTCGAGCGCGAACTCAAACGCGGCGCGGGCGATGCCAAGCGCCTGCGCGCCGACGATCGGCCGCGAGAGTTCAAACGTCTTCAATGCGACCGAGGAACGCTGGTGGGTGCCCTCCCGGGCACGCTTCAAACGCGCTTCGAGCTTTTCCATCCCTCCCAGCACGTTCTCGATCGGTATCGTGCAGTCCTCGAGCAGCACCTCGGCCGTGTGCGAGGCGCGGATCCCCATCTTCTTTTCTTTCTTGCCCATGCGCAGGCCCTTGGTCCCTGGTGGCACGACGAAGGACGCCTGTCCTCGAGTGCCGAGCTCGGGCTCGACCGCCGCCACCACAACATGAACGTCGGCGATGCCTCCGTTGGTGATGAACACCTTCTGGCCGTTGATCACCCAGTCGCCGTTCTTGTGGATCGCCCGGGTCTTCATCGACGACACGTCCGAGCCCGCGTCCGGCTCCGTCACGCAGAAGGCACCAAGCGCCGGCTTGTCGGGCGTACCGAAGCAGGCCGGGATCCAGGTCGCGATCTGCTCGGGAGTGCCGTGGGAAAAGATGGCGGCCACCGGGAGGCCGGTGCCCTGGATCGCCAGCGCGATCCCGGCGCAGCCCCAGGTGAGCTCTTCGGCGACAAGCGCCGGCATGATCCCGGTGCCGTCGCCGTAGGTCTGCTGGAGGAAATCGGTCCCGTAGAGCCCCACCTCGGCCGCCTTCTTGACGATCGGCCATGGGAATTCCTCGGACTCGTCGTACTGGTGCGCGACCGGCCGGATCTCCTTCTCGGCGAAGCTGTGCACCCAGTCCCGGATTTCTTTCTGTTCGTCGCTCAGCTCGAACGAAATCATGTTTCTGGCTCGGCTCCTGCTCTACAACGCTTCAGTACTCGTACGTACCGTTTCCACAAACACACGCTACGACGGGCGCGCTCGTGGAGTCAATCGGATTAGGCGGTTTTTCTGGCCTGCCTGATGCCCTGCACCGCCAGCCGATAGGCGCTGAAGACCAGGAAGGCGCCCCAGATCCGCGCCAGGAGCGGCCCCGGCACCTCGACCGCCACCAGGGCGCCCAGGATGGCCCCGACCACTCCCCCACCGCCCATCATCAGCGCCGGCCCAAGCAGCACGTTGCCTTCGCGCAGGTGGGTGAAGCCGCCGACGATCGCGGTCGGCACGATGGCGAGCAGCGAGGTGCCCTGGGCCACCGCCTGCGAAAGCCGGAATCCGACCGTCATCGTGGGCACGAACAACAGCCCGCCCCCGATGCCGATGGTGCCGCTGAGGAAGCCTGCGCCGAACCCACCCGCTATCGCCAGAAGGTCGAGCCAGCTCACGGGAAGAGCAGCTCCTTCAGACCGACCACTCCCAGTACGAGCGAGACGGCGAACTTCAGCTCGCGGTCCGGAATGCGGCTCAGGGCGCGCGCTCCGACGTAAGCCCCGACCACGCTGCCGATGATGAGGAAGATTCCGACGTGGAAGTCGACCTGGGGCGAGCCCTTACGAAAGAGATAGATCGGGACCGCGGCGATGGCGATCGGGATGATCGCCACGAGCGAGTTGGCGTTGGCGTGGCGCTGCGTGGTGTTGGTCCAGAGCACCTGCAGCGGAACCAGCACGAAGCCGCCACCGACACCCAGCAACCCCCCGAGCACCCCGCCCAGGAAGCCGATCGCCGCGAAGACGAAGCGCTGGTTTATTCCGCGGGCCGGGGCGGTGTCTCGGGTTCGTTCGTCACCACGGTGTGGTGCCGAAACTGGACGTTGGATGGAACCGCCGCCGCCGGGAGTTTGGCCTTCTTCTTTTTCTTCGTCTCGCGTCCCTGCTTGTTGCGTCCTTTAGCCATGGCGCCCAGTTTCCATGACAACGGCCAGTTCGCGCAAGAAGGACTCCACGTCCGTCACCAACCCGATCGACTGCCAGCTGCCGCGATCCGCGAGCTTGGTCACCACCGCCGGGTTGATGTCGACGCAGACCGTGCGCACGCCCGCCGGCAGCATGTTGCCCGTGGCGATCGAGTGCAGCATCGTCGAAAGCATCAAAGCGATCCGGACGCCGCGCAGGGCGGCACGCATGCGCCGCTGGGCTTCGACCATCTCGGTGATCACGTCGGGAAGCGGGCCGTCGTCGCGCACCGAGCCTGCGAGGACGATCTCGACGTGGTGATCGATCGCGGATTTCATCACGCCGGACTTGAGCGAACCGCTCTCGACCATCTGTCGCAGCCCCCCCGCCGCGCGGACGCGGTTGATGGCGCGCATGTGGTGCTCATGTCCGTGCTCGATCGGGAGCCCGCTCTCGACGTTGACGCCCAGCGCCGTCCCGAACAGCGCGGACTCGACGTCATGCACGGCCAGCGCGTTGCCGGCGAACAGGACCTGGACGAAACCGAGCTCGATCAGCCGCGACAGGTATACGCCCGCTCCCGTGTGGACGACCGCCGGTCCGGCCACGACGAGGATCCGACCGCCCGCCTCTCGCACCTGGCGCATCTCGGCCGCGATGCCGGCGATCAACACCTTCTTCGGTTTCTCCGCCGAGATCTCGCTGCCCATGAAGCTGAAGATCTCGGTCTGGCGAGAACGCTCGATTGGTGTGACACGTACGCCGTGGTGGCCGATCACCACCTCCATCCCCGGCCTGGCGTCCTGGAACACGATGCACCACGCACGGCCCCTCCTACGGTCGACCGCGATTGCCGCGTCCATCTCGATGTTCTCCACGGCGACCCACCGCCCGTCGATGAGCACTTCGGTCGGCAGGTTGCTCGTCGAATAAAAGCCTTCGGGAAACACACCATCACGAGTGACCTTGTCGACCCGCACGGGCTGCTCATGTTCCGCGGTCGCGCCAAGGGCGCGGGCGCGCTGGACGATCCGGTCGAGCAGCTCGGCGGAGTCGGCGTAGACCTCCATGCGACAGGTCGACGGATCCGTCTTGTGCTGGCCGACCTTCAGCTCTTCGATCGTGAAATTGCCGCCCAGGTCCATGACCATGTCCATCACCTGGGGCAGCATCATCGAGTCGATGATGTGACCCTGGAGCACGAGCCGTGCGCTGTGCCTTCCCTCGGTCACGCGCGCACTCCAGCCGCGGCGTTGATTTGAGTCTTCAGGTTGGCGGCCTCTCGCGCCGGGCTCTCGGCGAAGAGCACGCTGCGGCTCACCGAGATCAGGCAGGACGCCGGGTCACCATTCCAGGCTGCACGTACTGTAGCGTCGACATCGCCTCCCTGAGCGCCAACTCCAGGCAGGAGAAAAGGAAGCGCGGTGCTGCGGCGGATCTCCGAGATCTCGGCCGGGGCCGTCGCGCCGACCACGAGCCCTACATTGCCCGCCGAGTTCAACCGCTCGGCCAGCCGTGCCACGTGCTCATAGACCGGCTTGCCGTCCGACTCGAGATGCTGCAGGTCCCTCGCCCCAGGGTTTGACGTGCGGCACAGCACGTAGACGCCGCGGTCCGCGTAGCGCGTGAACTCCTGCAGCGAATCCGAACCGAGATACGGGTTCACAGTCGCCGCGTCCATCGCGAGCGTATCGAACACGGCGCGCGCGTATGCCCGCATCGTGTTGTCCACGTCGCCGCGCTTGGCGTCAAAAAGGAACGGCGTGTTGGGAACCTCGTCACGAAGCTCGAGGAGAACGGACCAGCCGTCAGGGCCGTACTGCTCCCAAAACGCGCTGTTCGGTTTGAAGCAGCACACGTGCTCCTCGGTCTGCCTGACGACCCCGAGGCAGTGACGCAATGCCCCCGCAGCGCCGCCGTCGATGCGGTCAGGGTCGGGGTCGAGCCCGACACAAAGCATGGTTTGCCGTTCCCGGGCAAGCGTGCGGAGACGTTCGAAGTAGCTCAACCACACAAATGGTAAGGACGCTCAAAAAGCGACAATTGATGTATGAGGATTGCGCTGGCGCAGGTCAACCCCACGGTCGGTGATCTGGCCGGCAATTCACGCCTGGTCATTGAGTGGATCGATCGCGCGCGACAGGCCGGAGCCGACATCGTGTGCTTCCCCGAGCTCGTGATCACGGGCTATCCACCCGAAGACCTGGTCCTCAAACCCTCGTTTGTCCGTGACAACCTCGCGCAGCTGGACCACATCGCGCAAGCGACCAGGGGCATCGCGGCCGTGGTCGGATTCGTCGACCAGGACGGCGACATCTTCAACGCCGCCGCGTTTCTCTGCGACGGCGAGATCAAGGCCGTCTATCACAAGGTCTTCCTGCCCAACTACGGCGTGTTCGACGAGAAGCGCTACTTCCAGCCTGGTCACCGCTCCCCCATGGTCGACCTGAAAGGGCTGCGCATCGGGCTGTCCGTGTGTGAGGACTGCTGGTTCCCGTCAGGGCCGATGGCGTGGCAGGCCCATCACGGGGCCAGGCTGCTGATCAACATCAACGGCTCGCCGTATCACTACGGAAAACGCGCGCCACGCGAAGCGATGGTCGGCGGCCGGGCTGCCGACTACGGGGCGTTCGTGGCCTGGGTCAACACGGTGGGCGGCCAGGACGAGCTGGTCTTCGACGGCAACAGCGTGGTCTTCAACCCGACCGGTACGGCGGTCGGGCACGCGGAGTCACTCGTCGAAGACCTCCTCGTCACCGACATCGACACCGACCGGCCGGTCCATCTGTTTCCCGAGAAGCTGCGCTACGAGGCGGAAGGCGCCGCAAGGCTGGAGCTGGAGGTGACCGAGGTCCCGGTCGAGCTGCCGCCAGCTGGACCAAAGCCGCCAAACAAGAACCGAAGGTCAGAGCCGCTCGAAGGCGCGGCCGAGATCTATGCGGCGGTGGTGCTCGGCACGCACGACTACATGCACAAGCAGGGCTTCCAGAAGGTGGTCATCGGCATGTCCGGCGGAATCGACTCGGCGCTCACCGCGGCGATCGCCTGCGACGCGCTCGGCGCGCAGAACGTGATCGGCGTCCGGATGCCTTCACGGCACACCTCGGCGGAAAGCCTGGAGGATGCGGCCATGGTCGCCGAGGACCTGGGCATGCAGCTGATGGACTTCTCGATCGAGCCGCCGCACAACGGATTCGAGGAGATCCTCAACCCGGTCTTCAAGGGCACCACACCCGGCGTCGCCGAGGAGAACGTGCAGCCGCGTATCCGCTCGACCATCCTCCACGCGCTGTCCAACAAGTTCGGCTACATCGTGCTCAGCACGGGCAACAAGTCGGAGCTGGCCACCGGCTACGGCACGCTGTACGGCGACATCGCCGGCGGCTACGCGGTGCTCAAGGACATCACGAAGTCAACCGTCTACGAGCTGTGCCGGTACCGCAACACCCTCGGCCCGGCGATCCCCGACAGGGTCATGACCAAGGCGCCCTCGGCCGAGTTGAAGCCGAACCAGAAAGACACCGACAGCCTGCCGCCTTACGACGAGCTCGACCCGATCCTCAAGGGCTACATCGAGGACGACCTCAGTCCGGAGGAGCTGGTGGCGGCAGGCCACAAGCCGGAGACGGTCGTGCGCGTGATCCAGCTTGTCGACCGGAGCGAGTACAAGCGCCGCCAGGCGCCCCCCGGCGTCAAGATCACGCCGCGGGCGTTCGGCCGCGACCGCAGGATGCCGATCGTCAACCGCTACAACCCGAACGGAAGCCGTCCGAAGTAAGCCTCGCGGCATAATTGCGGTCGATAGCGGATATAGATGGGAGCTATGGGCGGTTCGTTTGACGTAGTCGTGGTCGGAGGCGGGCCGGGAGGCTACGTCGCGGCTTTGCGCGCGGCTCAGCTCGGCGCGAAGACGGCGATCGTCGAAAAAGACCGCATGGGCGGAACGTGCCTGGTCCGCGGGTGCATCCCCACCAAGGCGCTGCTCCAGTCCTCTGAGCTCTACACCCAGGCGCGGGACGGTGCGGCATTCGGCCTGGTGACGGGGAACATCGGCTTCGACTGGGCCGCCGCCCAGAAACGCAAGACCGTTGTCGTCGATCAGCTGGTCAAGGGCGTCGAGGGCCTGCTCAAGGCCGGCGGCGTGACCTCCTACAAGGGCGCGGCTCGGCTTGCGGGCAAGGGCGTCCTCGACGTGTCGGGCGAGCAGGTGCAGGCCAAGGACATCGTCATCGCCACCGGATCCGCGATCGCCCGCATTCCCCTGAAAGGGGCCGAGCTGACCATCGACTCGGACCAGATCCTCGAGCTCAAAGAAGTGCCTCGACGCCTCGCGGTGATCGGAGGAGGCGTGGTCGGCATGGAGTTCGCGGCCATGTTCGCGGCCCTGGGCAGCAAGGTGACGGTGTTGGAGATGCTCCCGCAGGTCCTCGCGATGGTCGACGCCGACCTGGTCTCGGTCTACGTCAAGCACCTGAGCAAGCTCGGCGGTGAGATTCACACAGACAGCAAGGTCTCCGAGGTCGTCAAGCAGGACGGTGCGCTGCAGGTCCGGTTCTCGAGCGGCGCCGAGGGTGGCGCCGTCGATGCCGACCGGGTCCTGCTGGCGGTGGGGCGGGTGCCCTACACGCAGGGCCTGGACGCTGAGAAGGCCGGAGTCAAGCTCGAGCGCGGTCGCGTGGTGGTCGACGACCACCTCCACACGTCCGCGGACGGAGTCTGGGGGATCGGCGACGTGATCGGCGGCATCATGCTCGCCCACGTCGCGTCTTACGAGGGCGTGTGCGCGGTGGAGAACATCGCCGGTCACGGCGACCGGGTCCCTGACTATCGCGCCGCACCCAACTGCGTCTACACGGATCCCGAGATCGCCCACGTCGGCCTTGGCGAGAAAGAGGCGAAGGAGAAAGGGATCGCGGTCAAGGTCGGCAGGTTCCCGTTTGCGGCCGCCGGTCGCGCCCTGACGCTGGGCCAGACTGACGGCTTCGTCAAGGTCCTCGCCGACGCCGCATCTGGGAAGCTGCTGGGCGCCCACATCATCGGACCGCGCGCGACCGACCTGATCGCGGAGGCGACTCTTGCGATTCAGAACGGCCTGACGCTGGAGCAGGTCGACCTCACGATCCACGCGCACCCGACCCTGCCCGAGTCGTTCATGGAGGCGGCTTTGGCGGCGCAGGGCCGTGCGATTCACATCACCAATCGGCGCGCGCCGGCGCCGGCTCCGACCCAGACCGCCGAGTTACACCAAAATCAGGAGAAGCAGATGGCTGCCCCAGTCAAGCCCTCCCCCACACCGCCGCCCACGCCCGTAGCGATCACTCCCAAAGCCCTCGAGGTGACGAAGGAGAATCGCGACTTCCTGCTCGGCATGCACCGCCAGATGCAGCTCATCCGCCGCTTTGAGGAACGCGCGCAGGAGCAGTACACGAAGGCGAAGATCGGCGGCTACTGCCACCTCAACATCGGCGAGGAGGCGACCGTGGTCGGCGGCATTCTCGGCCTGAAGCCCAACGACTGGATCTTCACCAGCTACCGCGAGCACGGTCACGCCATCGCCCGCGGCGTCGATCCGAAAGCGGTGATGGCCGAGCTGTTCGGCAAGGAGACCGGGACTTCACACGGGCGCGGCGGCTCGATGCACCTGGTCGACTACAGCAAGCGCTTCATGGGCGGCTACGGCATCGTCGGCGGCCATCTGCCGCTCGCCGTCGGGGGCGCGTGGGCCGTCAAGTACAAGAAGCACATCCCGGGGTCCCAGCGGACGCACGGCGAGCCGCGTCCCGAGCCGCTCCCCGGCTCGAGTCGCGGGTCCTCTGCGCCCGTGGGGCCCAACGATGTCGTCTTCTGCATGTTCGGCGACGGCGCGACGAACATCGGCGCCTTCCACGAGTCGCTGAACATGGCCAAGGTCTTCGATCTGCCGGTGGTCTGGTTCTGCGTCAACAACCGCTATGGCATGGGCACGCCGGTCGAGAAGGCTTCCGCGGTCGCGGATATCTACAAGAAGGCTTGCGCCTACGACATGGAGTCGATACAGATCGATGGTATGAACGTCCGCGAAGTCCTTCTAAGAACCAGCGAGATCCTCGAGAAGACGCGCAACGACTCCGTGCCGCGATTCATCGAGTCGCTCTGCTATCGGTTCCGCGGCCACTCGGTCGTCGACCCCGACAAGTACCGCTCGGCCGAGGACAAGGAGAAGTGGCGCAAGGCCGACCCTATCGTCGCCTTCGAGCACGAGCTCGAGAAGAGCGGCCTCGCCGACGAGGAGTACTTCAAGAACGTGCGCCAGGAGGTCGACGCTGAGGTCCGCCAGGTCATCGACTTCGCCGACGAGAGCCCCGACCCCAACGTCAACGACCTCTACAAGTACACGTACGCCGGGCAGTGGGACAACCGGCCCGAGCTGCGTGCGGAGCGGGTGTGATGGCGACTGCGGTCAAGACCGAGGAGAAGCTCTACCGCGTCGCGCTGCGCGAGGCGCTCAACGAGGAGATGGAGCGCGACGAGACCATCTACCTAATCGGCGAGGACATCGGAAAGTTCGGCGGCGCCTACCGCGTGACCGATGGGCTGCTGGACAAGTTTGGGCCGCAGCGCGTCGTGGACGCACCTATCGCGGAAGAGGTGATCGTCGGCACGGCGATCGGCTCCGCGATGCTCGGCCTCCGGCCCGTGGTCGAGATGATGACGATCAACTTCTCGCTGATCGCCTATGACCAGATCGTCAACAACGCGGCGAAGATCCGCTACATGTTCGGCGGCGAGGTCAAGGTGCCGATGGTGATCCGCATGCCCGGAGGCGCCGGCCACCAGCTGTCCGCGCAGCACTCGCACAGCTTCGAGGTCCTGTACGGGTTGATTCCCGGCCTGCTGGTGGTCGCACCGACCACGCCGGCGGACGCGAAGGGGATGCTCAAGTCGGCCATCCGGTCGGACAACCCGGTCATATTCCTCGAGTCGATGAGCCTCTACAACGTGAAAGGCGAGGTGCCGGCCGGCGATTACACGACGCCGCTCGGGACCGCCGCCCTACGCCGCTCGGGGTCCGACGTGACCATCGTCGGCGTCTCGCGGATGGCGGTGCTCGCCAACGAGGCCGCCAAGCAGCTCGAGGAGGAAGACATCGACGCCGAGGCGATCGACCTGCGATCGATCCGACCCATCGACTGGCCGCCGATCATCGACTCGGTGCGCAAGACGAGCCGGTGCGTGGTGGTCGAGGAGGGCTGGTCGACGTACGGGGTGACCGCGGAGATAGCAGCCGGCGTGCAGGAACGTTGCTTTGATTACCTCGACGCGCCAGTGCGCAGGCTCGGAGGCGCGCAGGTACCCATGCCTTACAGCCTGCCGCTCGAGAAGGCGTCCGTCCCCACGGGCGAGGACATCAAGCGCCTGGTGCGCGCGACCCTGGGCAGAAAGGTCGACGCCTGATGTCGAACATCAACATGCCCAAGCTCTCCGACACGATGGAGGAGGGCACCATCGTCGAGTGGAAGAAGAAGAGCGGCGACGAGGTGCAGGCCGGCGAGGTCCTGGCCGAGGTCGAGTCCGACAAAGCCACATTCGACCTGGAGGCCGACGCCGACGGGGTGCTGCAGATCCTGGTCGAGCAGGGCGTGCCGGCGAAGATCGGGGCTCCCATCGCAACGATCGGCGAGGCCGGTGCACCGGCCAAAGCCGAACCCGCGCCGAAGCCAAGGGCGCAGGCGGCCAGGGCTCCCGAGCCGACGATGGCGAAAGCCGAGGAGCCACAGCCCGAGCCCGAGCCCGAGCGTCCTTCGGCTGGTGAGCCACCTCGCCGGGAGGCGGGAGGTGAAAACGGCACGGGCATCAAGGCCTCGCCGCTCGCCCGCCGGCTGGCCGCGGAGATGGGCGTGGACCTGGCCTCGTTGAAGGGAAGCGGCCCCGAGGGCCGGATCGTCAAAGAAGACGTGATGGCGGCCCGAACAGCGCGGCCGGAGACCGAGCGCCGGCGCCCGCAGCCCGAATCCGACCGGCGTGCGGGCAGCGACGTCGAGATCGTCGAGCCGAACCGGATGCAGTCGACCATCGCGCGCCGAATGGCCGAGGCCAAGTCGACCGTCCCCGAGTTTCAGGTCACCGTCGAAGCGCGGGTCGACCTCGCCGTGAGCCTTCGCCAGCAGCTGAAGGATTCGGTGCCCGGCGCGGACAAGGTGACGATGACCGACTTCCTGGTTCGCGCGTGCGCGCTGGCCCTGCGCAAATTCCCTGAGGTGAACTCGTCTTGGGTCGACGGCAAGTTCCAGCGCAAGCGCTCGATCAACATCGGCCTCGCCGTCGCGCCGAGCCAGGGCATGGGCCTGCTGGTGCCGGTCGTGCACGATGCCGACGTCAAGGACCTGATCCAGATCTCGATCGAGTCACGTCAGGTCATCGAGCGCGCTCGGTCCGGTCGCCCCAACGAAGGCGACCTTTCGGGCGCGACGTTTTCGATCTCGAACCTCGGCATGTTCGGAGTCGATGAGTTCACGGCGATCATCAACCCACCCGAGGCCGCGATCCTCGCGGTCGGCGCGATCAAGGACGTCGTGGTCGTCCAGGGCGGCAGCTTCGTGGCGGGCAAGGTGATGCGCATGACCCTGTCGGTCGACCACCGGGTGTTCTATGGCGCCACCGCGGCCCAGTTCATGGCCGAGGTCAAACGACTGATCGAAAACCCGGTGACCCTGCTGATCCCGCAGGCCTAGGCCACAGCGGCCGCCGCCGACTCCGGCTCCTTCTTCTCCTGGCGCGCGGCCGGCAGCGTCAGGTGCACGCGCAGGTTCCCCGAGTCGTCGAAGTCCGCCCACAGCCGGCCCTTCATCGCCGCCGCGAGCTCGCGTGAGATGGCAAGCCCCAGGCCAACACCGCCCGCGGCAGCGGAACGTGACGGGTCGCCGCGATAGAAGCGGTCAAACATCCGGTCCGGGTCGGGCCGGTGCGGGCCGGCCGCGTTCGCGACGACGGTTTCGACAGATCCGCCGCTCAACCTGGCCATCGCGTTGATCGTCGAGCCCTCGGGCGCGTACTTCACTGCGTTGTCGAGCAGGTTGTCGAGGATCTGGTGCAGCCGCTCGGGATCGGCCGCGACCGGCGGAATGTCGTCTGGCGCGTTGAGGATCAGCGACAGCCCTCGCCCCCTCCCGCGCGGCCTCACGATCTCGAGCTCCTGCTCCAGCTGGCCGCCCAGGTCCACGGCGCTGATGTGCATGGAGATCTGGCCTGTCTCGACGCGCGCCAGGTCGAGGAGCTCCTGCGCCATGCGGAGCACGCGCTCTGACTCCTCGTGGACGATGGTCGCCGCGCGGGCGCGTTCGGCATCGCCCCGGAGACTGCCGTCCACCAGTGCCTGGCTGAACCCGATAAGGCTTGTGAGCGGCGTCTTCAGCTCATGCGAAACGTTGGCGAGGAAATCGCGCTGGACCTTACGCGCACGCTCGACCGCCTCCGCCATCCGGTTGAAGGCCGAGCCGAGCATGCCGATCTCGTCCGAGCCCTTGATGCTGACCCGTCGCGAGTAGTTGCCCGCGGCGATGTCCTCGGCGGCGGCCGCGAGCTGGGAGACTGGCCTCGTCACCGACCGGCTGATCAGGAGGATGAGCAGCATCGCAAGGACGAGCGCTGCACCGCCCGCTTCGAGCAATCGAGTGGCGAGGTCGCCGGCGGCTGCAGAAGCGATGTTGGCCTGGGGCTCGGCGAGGACGATCCAGCTCGCGTTGAGGGGATCGCGCTTGGGCGGGATGCTCACCCCCGCCGCGAAATACATCTGGCCGCCCAGCATCGTGCGCGCCTCGGAGATGTTGGCCACGCGGCTGGAGCGGACGATTGGGATCTGGACGCCGTAGCTGGGTGTGCCGTTGATCAGGCTGTCGTACACGACGCGCCGCTCGGAGTCGAGCAGCAGGAGCCGGCTTGCGCCAAGTCGTGGGGCGAGGGAGTTGAGGCGGTCGCTGAAATCGTTCGGCGTGTCGAGGCGACACGCTCCCGTGGCGCTGCCGCGAAAGAGGCACTCTTCGTTTTTCACCTGCAGGGCCGCGGGGACGACCTGCCGGTCGAGCTGGTCCTGCGCGCTCTGGTACTCGAGGTTGCGGACGAACACCCACGTGAGCAGTCCGCCGAGGAGGAGGCTGACGGCAACGATGCCCGCGGCAGCGGCGAGGAGGCGAAGCCGCAGGTTCAGGTTCCTGCCAGCTCCAACCGATAGCCGACGCCCCAGACGGTCTGGATGCTCGGATCGGTGATCTTCGCCGCGGCAAGCTTCTCCCGCACCTGCTGCACGTGGACGTCGACCGTGCGGGTGTAGCCGGGAAAGTCATATCCCCAGACGAGATCGAGGAGCTCGCTGCGCTGGAACACGCGGCCGGGATGGCGGGCGAGAAGGGCGAGCAGGTCGAACTCTTTCGGTCGGAGCTGGACGCGCTCGTTCCCGTGCCTCACCTCGTGGCGCTCGATGTCCACCTCGAGCTTGCCGGCTCGGACCAGCCTGGGCTGGTCGGGCTCCGTCCGGGCGCGGCGCAGCAGGGCTTTCGCGCGCGCGACCAGCTCCTGCGGATGGAAGGGCTTGGTGAGGTAATCGTCGGCGCCAACCTCGAGACCGACAACCTTGTCGGTCACCTCGTCACGTGCGGTGAGCATGATGATCGGCACCTGGCTCACCTTGCGAATCTCCTTGCAGATCGTGAGGCCGTCGGTGCCGGGAAGCATGATGTCGAGGATCACCAGGTCGGGCTTGAGCTGACCGAACCTGGTGAGGGCCTGCGTCCCGTCCCCCACGCCTTCCACCTCATAGCCCTCGCGCGTGAGGTAGAGCCGTGCGAGCTCGAGAATGTGCTTCTCGTCGTCGACGACCATGATCCTGGAGCTCAACGCCGCGCCCATCGCATCAAATTCATCACCGCCACGTCAAAGGGTCGTTTTACAAACGTGAGTGAAATGTAAACGCGGTCTATTTTGCCGGGCGGAGCACCAGTTTCAGCGGGTTTCCGCCAAGCCCGAACCGGTCCCGGATCTTCTTCTCCAGGTAGCGCCGGTAAGAGAAGTGCAAAAGGCCGGTGTCGTTGACGAACAGGACCACGGTCGGGGTCTCGGTGCCGGCTTGCGTCGCGTAGCTCAACTTGAGCCGTCGCCCTTTGTAGCTTGGCGGCGGATGCTCGAGCAAGGCCTCGCGCAGGGCCCGGTTCAATTCGTTCGGCGGCATCTTGATCCGCCTTTGGCCGACGACCTCGAGGGCGACGGGCATGATCGAGGCGATTCCCTCCCTGGTCCTGGCCGAGACCGCCACGACCGGGGCGAAAGCAGCGAACTTGAAGTCATTCGCGAGCGCCTTGCGCCAGTAATCCGGTTTGCGCATCGCGGGCTCCACAAGATCGATCTTGTTGACCACGATGACCAGGCCTTTGCCGGCGTCGAGCGCATATCCGGCGACGTGCTGGTCCTGTGCGAGCACCCCGCTCGAGGCGTCGATCACGAGCAGGACCGCATCGGACCGCTCCATGGCGTGGATTCCGCGAAGCAGGCTGTACCGCTCGAGCCGATCGCGGCTCGATGATTTGCGCCGGATCCCAGCCGTGTCGATGAGGACGACCGGCGTGCCGTCGAATACCAGCTCGGTGTCGATCGGGTCTCGTGTGGTGCCGGGGATCGGGCTGACGAGCGCGCGCTCATCGCCCAGTAGCGCGTTCAGCAGCGACGACTTGCCGACGTTGGGCCGGCCCATGATCGCCAGCCGGTCTGCCTTTTCGTCGGCAAGAGTCTGGGTTTCGGGCGGCGGCAGCGCATCCGCGATTCGATCGAGCAGCTCCCCCACCCCCAATCCGTGCTGGGCGGAGATCAGCGCCGGCTCATCGAAGCCCAGCGCGAGCAGCTCGTCCGCAAAGTGGCGCTCGTTGGGCGAGTCGGCCTTGTTCGCGGCGAGGATCATGCTGCGCCGCGATTTGCGGAGGAGCTCGGCGATGTCGCGGTCGATCGCAGTCAGGCCCTGGCGGGCGTCCATCAGGAGGACGATGACGTCGGCCTGGTCGATGGCGATTCTCGTCTGGGCCTCGATGGCGGCCCGCGACGAATCCTTTGCGGCATCGAGGTCGAGCCCGGCCGTGTCGACCACCGTGAACTCGCGGCCGCGCCATTCGGCGACGCCATACAGGCGATCCCGCGTCAGCCCGGCCTGAGCGTCGACAATCGCCTTTCTTTGGCCGATCAGCCGGTTGAAGAGGGTCGACTTGCCGACGTTCGGCCGGCCGACGATCGCGACGATGGGCCTGGCCACCCCCACAGGATTGCAGAGGCGATGATGCTCAGGACAAGGCCGAAGCCCATCGTGGCAGCGGGGCTGGCGATCGACCAGAGCACACCGGCCACCACGCTCGAAGCCAGGTCCCCCACGCCGTTGACGCCGTTCAGTACGCCGTAAGCGGTGCCCAGCCTTGGCTCCTCTACCAACGAGCCGGACAGCGATCCCTCGACGGACGCAACCACGGGCGATTCGGCCCCTACGAGCAGCGCCAGCAGCGCGACGGCGATCCATCCGTGCCCCAGCGCACCGACCAGGCACGCGCCGGCGAAGGTCGCGTAGGCAAGCGCCAGCACCGGCACCTTGCCGACACGATCGGCGATCCAGCCGGCCGGAAACGAGACCGCCGTGCCGACCGCGTTGTGCGCGAGATAGAAGCCGACGGCTGCGGCGGTCGCCGCCGGGGCGCTCAACTCCGGCTGCAGCATCTGGACGACGCGCAGCGTGAAGAAGGCGGTCGCGAAGTTCCCCACGCCGAAGATCGCGACCGGGACGAGCAATCGCAAGAACGATGGCGGGAGCTTGAAGTCTGGCGCCTGGGCATTGGAGACCTGCTTTCTCGGGTCACGCGTGAAGAGGGCGAAGAACGTGACCGCGAGAACCGCGGGAACGATCGCCGCCACGAACACCGTGCGGAAGCCGTGATGGGTTGAGAGCAGAAGGAACGCGATCGACGGACCGATCAGGGCACCTGCCGTGTCCAGGGCCTCGTGAAGGCCGAATGCCTTGCCGAGGTCTCTCTTCTCGACCGAGCCGGCCAGCATCGCGGATCGAATCGGCTGGCGCAGGCCTCTTCCGACCCAGGCGAAAGCTCGTGAGACGAGGACCTGCGGCCAGCTTGCCACGAGGACGAGCAGGGCAAAGCCAAAGCCCGTCGCCCCGTATCCGGCAGCCGCCAGGGATTTGCGCCGGACAATCCGGTCGCTGTACCAGCCGCTCCACACCTTGACGGCGGCCGAGGCGCCGTCGGCGACGCCCTCCACCAGTCCGACCGTGTACGCGGGAGCACCCAGCCCACCCGTGATGAACAGGGGCAGAACGGCCAGCACCATCTCGTAGTTGGCATCGGCAGCAAGGTCGGCGAGGCCGATGCCGACGACGTTGCGATTGAGCCAGCGGCTCAAACCACTTCGAGCGGCTCGGGTTGAAACGGACCTCCATCCCTGTCCGCGACGAAAGCGTTCGCGTCCACCGGCTTGCCCTGATGAACCGCGACGATCAGATAGACGTAGCCCGCCCACGCGCGTTCGGTGTCGAAGCGCGACGCCTGCGCGGGATGGTCGGGATGGCTGTGGTAGTAGCCCACGATGTCGAGCCCTGCGGCGTCTGCCTCGCGCTGGATCCGGATGTGGTCGCGAGGATCGATCTCGTAGCGATCACGCGAGCGCTCGACCACGATGTTGCGCGCCCGTTTCACGCCGCTGACGGTGCGGTCATTGCGCGGGCCGACCATGATGCCGCAGATCTCCTGCGGGTAGCCTTCCGCGCCGTGCGAGCGGATCGCCTCGAAAGCGTCGCGCGAGATCTTCAACGTTTGCTGTAGAGGCCTGTCGACAGGTAGCGGTCCCCGGAGTCAGGGAAAACCGTGACCACCACGCCTTCGGTCAGCGTTCTCACAAGCCTGCGGACCGCCCACAGCGCCGCTCCGCTCGAGTGACCGACGAGCAAACCTTCGGTGCGCGCGATGTCGCGCGCGAGCTCGTAGGCGGGCTCGGTCGGGCAGCCCCACACCTCATCCGCAGACGATTCATCCCAGATCCGGGGCACGATCGCGGTCGGCAGGTGCTTCAGGCCCTCGAGTCCGTGGAAGGCATCTTCCGGCTGGACCGCGATCGTCATGATCGAATCGTCGTGGTCTTTCAGGCGGCGCGAGGTGCCGACAAAGGTGCCCGTCGTTCCGAGCCCCGCAACGAAGTGCGTGACCCGCCCTTCGGTCTGCTCGAGGATCTCCACCGCGGTCCCTTCGTAGTGCGCGCGCGGATTGGCCGGATTCGAGTACTGATCGGGATAGAAGTACTCGTCGGGATGACCGGCCACGATCTCACGGACCATGTGGATCGCGCCGTCCGAACCCTCGCCGGCGTCGCTGTACACGATCTCGGCGCCGTAAGCCTTCACCAGCGCCTTGCGCTCGGCGCTGACGTTGCCGGGCATCACCAGCTCGACCCGGTATCCCTTGGCCCCGCCGAGCAGGGCGTAAGCGATACCGGTGTTGCCCGAGGTCGAGTCGATGATCGTCTTGTCGTGGGTCAGCGCTCCGCGGCGCTCGCCGTCCTCGATCATCGAGAGCGCGGCGCGGTCCTTGACCGACCCGCCCGGATTGAACCACTCGGCCTTGGCGTAGACCTCCACGCGGGGGAACTCGCGCTCGAACATGCGGACGCGCAGCAGCGGCGTGTTGCCCACGAGCCGCGTGATCCCTGTCGCGCCCGTGCTTCGCATGTCAACAAAGAATAGGAAGGGATCTCAACCGGCGAAGTGGCTCGCGATCAACCCGCCGAGCACGAACACCCCGGCGATGCCGTAGCCGATCAAGGAGCGCCGGTACACCGTGCCGCCTTCCGGCCAGAGGATGTTCAGGATCGCCTTGGCCATCAGCAGGCCGCCGCCCAGGATCGTGACCGACGATGAACGCCCCAGCACGCCGAGCAGCAGGATCACGCTGAACACGAGGACCTCGAGCAGCTGCAGCAGCGTGTAGGCGGACATCAGCGGCCCGAGCCGGGGGTGTCTGAACGGTCGAGCGTCGCGCCCTCTGGCCGGCGCGTCCGCGCGCCGGGGCCGCTCCGACGCCGCAAACTCCCGGCATAGGCCACCTGGTCAGGAAGCCAGGGCGCGTGCGAAGTCGGCGACGATGTCGTCCGGGTCCTCGATGCCGACCGAGACGCGCACGGTGCCGGGCCCGACGCCCAGCTCGG
This sequence comes from Verrucomicrobiia bacterium, assembly GCA_035637495.1. Taxonomy (GTDB): domain Bacteria; phylum Chloroflexota; class Dormibacteria; order Dormibacterales; family Dormibacteraceae; genus 40CM-4-65-16. Next base: position 48,858 of record DASPXA010000050.1, on the reverse strand, counting down.
CACGTTCCTGAGCGCTCATGGCTCGATGGGAGGTGAGCTCGGGGTAGGAGACTGTGGTCTCGACTCCGCCCAGGCTCGCGGCAAAGGTCACGAGCTCGAAACGCTGGATCATCCGCTCCACCGCGCCCCGCCCGCCGTCGAGGTCGAAGGCCATCATGCCGCCGGCACCTTGTGCCAGGAGCCGCTGCGCGACGCGAAATGAAGGCGAGGTCTCCAGGAGCGGATGATGCACGCGGGTCACGCCGGGCATGGAACGCATGCCGTGCGCGAGCGCAAGCGAGTTGTCGCTGTGCCGACGCATCCGGACGTCGAGCGTTCGCAGCCCGCGCATTGCCATCCACGCGTCAAACGGCGCCAGCTGGGTCCCGGTTCGGGACGACCTCGCGCGCGCGACGCCCATGATCGCCGCGTCACCAGCGATCACTCCCGCGACCAGATCGGAGTGGCCGCCCAGGTACTTGGTCGCGCTGTGCATGACTACGCTCGCCCCGACGTCCAGAGGACGAAACAGAAGTGGCGTCGCAAACGTGTTGTCGACCAGAAGCGGCACCCCTCGCTCGCGTGCGAGCGCGCCGATCGCTTCCAGGTCCGGGACCCGGCAGAGCGGATTGGTGATGGTCTCGGCCAGGACCAGCCCCGCGTCCTGGATGCCGCGGCGAACGGCGTCGAGGTCGGTCAGGTCGATGAAGGCGATCTCATAACCCGCGGGCTCCAGGTCCTGTCGCAGCAGCGCAGCCGTCCCACCGTACAGTTCGCGCGTGGCGACAATCGTCACGGGCTTGGGCGCCAGGGCCAGGATCGCGCCGTGCAGGGCCGCCATTCCGGAAGCCGTGGCCACCGCCGCCTCCGCCCCTTCGAGCTGGGCGACGGCGTGCTCGAACATCTGGCGGTTGCTGTTCGAGTTGCGACCGTAGTAATGACCCGGCCTCTCCCCGCGGACGACCGCATCGTAATCGGCCAGGTCCGTGTACACGTGTACGGAAGCGGTGCTCAGGTCTGGCGCGAGCGGGCTGCGGGCTCCGAGCTCCCGGCCCGCGTGCACCGCCCTGGACGCGGGCTTCATCGCAGCTTCGAACGGCTCGCGTACACCGCCGCCTCGCCGAGCTCGGCCTCGATCTGGAGCAGGCGGTTGTACTTCGCCACGCGCTCGGAGCGTGCTGGCGCACCGGTCTTGATCATCCCGGCCCCTGTCGCGACGGCGAGGTCGGCGATCGTGGTGTCCTCGGTCTCGCCCGACCGGTGCGAGATCACGGCGCTGTATCCGGCTTTGCGAGCCAGCTCGATCGCCTCGAGTGTCTCGGTCAGGGTGCCGATCTGGTTGACCTTGATCAGGATCGAGTTGGCTACACCTCGTTCGATCCCGTCCTTCAGGCGCGCGACATTGGTGACGAACAGGTCGTCGCCCACCAGCTGCACGGTTCCGCCGATCGTCTCGGTCAGGTGCTTCCAGCCCTCCCAGTCGTCCTCCGCCATTCCGTCTTCGATCGACACGATCGGATAGCGGCGGCTCCATTCCTGGTAGAGCTCGACGAGACCCGTTGCATCAAGGATCCGGCCTTCGCCTTTGAGGTTGTACTTCCCGTCCTTGAAAAACTCGCTCGAAGCGGGGTCGAGTGCGATCGCGACGTCCTTGCCCGGTCCGTAGCCTGCTCTGCGAATCGCCTCGACGATCAGCTTCAGCGCGTCCTCGTTGGACGGAAGCTGGGGCGCGAAGCCTCCCTCGTCCCCCACTCCTGTTGCGAGGCCTTGCGCCTTGAGCACGTTCTTCAGCGCGTGGTACACCTCAGATGTCGCGCGAAGCGCCTCACGAAAAGTCGGCGCGCCGACAGCACAGACCATGAACTCCTGCAGATCGACCGACGTGTCTGCATGCGCACCTCCGTTGAGGATGTTTGCCATCGGCAGCGGAAGGAGCGATGCGCGGTCGCCGCCAAGGTATCGAAACAACGGGACGCCTTTCGCGTTGGCGGCGGCGTGCGCCACCGCGAGCGACACGCCGAGGATCGCGTTCGCGCCGAGCCGCGCTTTGTTCGGCGTGCCGTCGAGCTCGATCATGGCCTCGTCGACGCCCTTCTGGTCTTCGACATCGAATCGTTCCAGTCGTATCGCGATCTCCCCTTCCACGTTGGCGACCGCCTTCGTCACCCCCTTGCCGCTGTATCGCTTGGGGTCGCCGTCGCGCAGCTCGACCGCCTCGTGTAGCCCGGTTGATGCACCCGAAGGCACGATCGCCCGGCCGGTGACTGTGTCCGTGTGCGCGGTGACAGCGATCGTCGGATTGGCGCGGGAATCGAGCACCTCGAGGGCGGTGAGCCCCGTCAGCCTGGTCACGAACGGTCAGTCTAGCTAGAGGCGGTGAAGGGACCGAACGCGCGCCTGGGCTGCACGCTGAAGCCGTAGTTCAGCAACGCTGCCGCGTCGTCGGTCGAATGCCCGGTCGCGTTGAGCACGACCGCGATGAGGTGGCGGTCGCCGCGAGTCGCGGTCGCGAGCATGCACCCGCCGGCATTGTCGGTGAGGCCCGTCTTGAGACCGGTGGCACCCGGGTAGTTCCACAGCAGGCGGTTCATGTTGTGGGGGAAGAACGCCTTGTGGGTGGCTGTGGCCGCGATGGTGACGTCTTTGGTCGCGGCGATCTGGGCGAGCTGGGGATAGTAGGCGTCCAGGTAGACGGCGGTGTGGACCAGGTCGTGGGCGGACATGCCATGCCCTGGCGCGTCCAGTCCGCTGGGGGTGACGAAGTGGCTGGCAGCGAGGCCGATGCTCTTGGCCTTCTGGTTCATCTGCCGGATGAACCGATCCCGCGGCACGATCCCGGAGGCGATGGCTTCCGCCGCGTCGTTGCCCGAGTCGAGGAACAGGCCGTACAACAGGTCGCGCACGGTCACCCGCTCCCCGGCCGTGAGACCCATCACGCTCGGCTCCGCCTGTGCCGCGGTCTTCGTCACCTCGACGACGCGATCGAGAGATCCGGCGTCATCCACCGCGACCATCGCGGTGACGAGCTTGGTCAGGCTCGCGGGAGCGCGCGACGTCTCCGGGTCGCGCTGCCACAGCACCTGCCTGGCGTCGACGTCGACAAGGTAGGCGGCCTGACCGTGGATCGGGAGGTTTGGCTGGCCGTGCGTGGCGAGCCAGTAGGTCGAGAAATCGAAGTGGTCAAACTTCTTCGCCGCCGGCGCCTTTGCCGCCTGGACCGTGAACTGGAACGGAGTCGTTCGCGTACGTGCCACGAAGACCGTGGTCGCAATCGCCAGGACGATGACACCGAGCGAGATGAAAAAGGTGGTGCGCTCGCGCCTGCGGCGGCGCCTGGCGCGCTCATATCGGGGCCCCCGCGAAATCAAGGCGAAGCCTCGGATTTCGCGGGGAATTTACGTGAGATCCCTTGTTGCTGGACGTGAGCTGAGACGGTGGGAACCCTCCGGGCTTAGTTGTCGGCCGGATTGTATCTAAGCGGGAGGATGCACCGGTGCGGACGCCGGCGGAGGCGGCATCGCTGGAACCGGATTTGTGGTCGGCTCGTGCAGGCGCGCCGCCAGCTGGTCGCTCGCCGCTTCCATCGTCTGGAGCGCGGTCGCCTGGTCCTGGGCGTTCATGAACACCGGCTGTCCGTAGTCGTAGCTCCGCACGGCCTTCCAGGTCGCCGCCACGAGCTGCGTGCCGTAAAACGTGTAGGTCCCGATCACCCCCTCGCGCGTCTCCTCCGACCACATCTGGTCGAACACGAAGTTCCCATGCGCGTAGGTGATGAGCTTGCCCTGATAGACCTCGATGCCTTGGTACCAGTGCGGGTGGTTGCCGATCACGATGTCCGCACCCCAGTCGATCGCCTGGTGTCCGATCGCCACCGGATCGTCTGGTGTGGGAACGTGCGGGTCGGACATCGGCTGACGCTCGTACTCCTTGCCCCAATGGAACTGGACGACCACGATGTCGGCCAGCTCGTGCGCCCGGGCGATGCCCTCTTTCAAGCCTTCCTGGTCGATGGCGCGCCCCACGCCGTTGAAGCCGATGAACCCGAACTTGATCCCGCGCACGTCGATCACCGCCACCGGACCGAGGCCGGAGGTCTTGATCCCGTGCTGCTGCAGAAGCTGGTCGGTCAGCGTGATCCCCTCGGCGCCGTAGTTGCTCAGGTGATTGTTCGCCAGGTTGGCGACGTCCGCCCCCATCAGGGTCAGCCCGTTGATGAATCGCGCGTCACCGCAGAACGTGAAAGTTTCGGTCGCGACCACAGGGCAGCCCGAGAACAGCGGAGATTCGAGATTGATGTAGGTGATGTCCGCGTTCTTCGTGTAGTCGGCGGTCGGGCGAAACGGCCACAGGAAGTCGCGCCGCTGGGTCGCGTAGTAGTTGACCCCACGGGCAGGAATCACGTCACCAGTGACGAGTAGGGTCCGAACCTTGCTCGGGTCGCCGGGTACGAAGTACGTCGGATGGAAGAGGTTCTGCAAGCTGAGGACGGGCAGGCGTCCGGTGCGTGTGGCAAACGACGGCTGGTCATACAGGTCGGGTGCCGCCACGAGAACACGTGAGCCCGAAGCTGCGGCGCCGGCGCCGCCGCCGGCTGGGACGGCGGAGTTGTTGCAAGCCGCCACCAGCAGAAGAGCCGCGACGACCCCTTGTCTCACCTGACCGGCAATTGTGCCAGCACATCCTCGATCGCAATCAGGCGGGCGACGTACGAGCGCACAGGATCGCCCAGCTCCCCCGCCGCCCGGAAGACGCGCTCATTGCCCTCGGACCGGCGCCTCTCCAGCATCGCTGCGAGGTTGCGATCGAGCGAGCCGGTGCGCAGGGCGACCTCTACCATGCCGCCGATCCAGGTGGCGTAAAGCTCGACCTCCTGCTCGCGCGGGTCCGAGCCGGCGACCGGCAGCGTCGAGTGAATGTGCTGGTCCCACAGCCGGCGCAGACGGAGAACCTCTTCGGTTGCCCCTCTCACACCGCGGCTTTGAGCTGGGCGATCACCGCGTCCGCGACCTGGCTCGTCCCCACCGCGGTGGGGTCGTCGCGCTTCTCCTTCAGGTCGTAAGTGACGTTCTCGCCCAGCGCGATCACGTTGGCGATCGCCTTCTCCAGCACGTCGGCGGCAGCAGTCTCTTCGAGGTAACGCAGCATCAGCACGCCGGAAAGCATCACCGCCATCGGGTTGACCTTGTTCTGCCCCGTGTACTTGGGCGCGCTGCCGTGAGTGGCCTCGAAGACGGCGCCGTTCGTGCCGATGTTGGCGCCGGGCGCCAGCCCCAGGCCGCCGATCATGCCGGCCCCCAGGTCGGAAATGATGTCCCCGTAGAGGTTCGGGCAGCACAGCACGTCGTACTCCTTCGGCCGCAGCACGAGCTGCATGCACATGTTGTCGACGATGCGGTCTTCGAACTCTATGTCCGTGTTCCGTTCGGCGACCTGCCGCGCGACCGCGAGGAAGAGGCCGTCGGTGTGTTTCATGATGTTCGCCTTGTGCACTGCGGTCACCTTGCGCCGGCCGTAACGCCGCGCATAGTCGAATGCGAACTGCACGATCCGTTCTGAGCCGCTGACCGAGATCGGCTTGATGGAGAGCCCGCTGTCGGGCCGGATCTTTTTCTTAAGCAGCCCCGAAATTTCTTCGATCATATGTTGAGCGTCGGGCGTGCCCTTCTCGAACTCGAGCCCGGCGTAGATGTCTTCAGTGTTCTCGCGGACGATGATGAAGTCCAGGTCGTCACGAAGGTTGCGCGCGCCTTTGTACGCCTTGACCGGGCGCACGAGCGCGTAAAGGTCGAGCGCCTGGCGCAGCGCCACGTTGACGCTCCGAAACCCGCTGCCGACCGGAGTCGTGATCGGCCCTTTCAATGCGACATGGTTCTTGCGAATCGATTCGAGCACGTGGTCCGGGAGCGGAGTTCCGAACTCGGCGATTGCCGCCCCGCCGGCCTTCTGCACGTCCCAATCGAACTCGACCCCGGTTGCCTCGAGGACACGCACGGACGCGTCGCAGATCTCGGGTCCGACGCCGTCTCCCGGGATCAGCGTTACGGCGTGCTTAGCCAATCCGTTGAACTTGGCGTGACAGAGCCGCTCCTACCGGTTTTTGAAATAGTCGGCGTTGATCTGGATGAAGTTGCGCCACTGCTCAGGCACTTCATCCTCGGGAAAGATGGCGTCAACAGGGCACGGATCCACGCAAGCGCCGCAGTCGATGCACTCGTCCGGGTCGATGTAGTACATGTTGGCCGCATCGTCTGTATGGATGCAGTCGACCGGGCACACCTCGACGCATGAGGCGTCCTTGACGTCTATGCAGGGTTGGACGATGACGTATGCCACGTGCCTGAAGGGTACCATGCACCGTTAAATGCCCGAATCAGAGCCCAAGCCGAAGCTGATCGAACTCGTTGGACCCGGCGCCGGCCAGGGCTGGAAGGCCGTCCTCAAGAGCGGCAAGCCGGCCGTCGTGCATGAAATTCCCGTCCCGCCCGCCGAGGCCACAGCCGCAGTGCCACGCCTCCAGCGTCTCTTCGACCACCGCCATCCCGCGCTCTCGCCCGTGCTCGCGTGGGGCACCGACCCGAATGGGGTCTGGGTCGCAGTGGAGCCCAACGAGGGCACACCTCTCTCGTCGATCCTCTCCCGTGGACCGCTCACGCCGCCTGCAGCCGCGACTCTCGGCGCAGGCGTTCTTTCGGGCGTCGCCGCGCTGCACGAAGCCGGCATCGCGATGGGCGGCTTTGGCGCGACCGCGGTCCGTGTCACCACCAATGGCGAGGTCAGGCTCGCGGGCCATCCCGCAGCGGCGGTCCGAGCCGCTCCTTCCCAGAGCGACCTGCGCGCCGACGTGAGGTCGTGCGGCATGGCCGTCTGCGCCGCGTTCGGCGTGGATCCCGCGGGCGCGCCCGCTCCACCGAACATCGCCCCTGGACTTGTCGTCACCATGCGGTCCATGGCCAGCGGGGCGATGGGACCTTCGGCTGACCGCGCCCAGGGAGCATTCAGGGAGATGGCGGCGGCGATGCTCTCGCCCGACCGCGAGATGGCCGCCCAGTCCGAGCTCGCTACCCGCGCCGGGGGGCGAGAGGTTCCCCCGATCACCCCGTTCCTGCCGCCCGGCACCGTGCCTCCGGAGGCGCGGCCTTCGGCTCCGCAGACGGCGGTGACCCCACCCGCGCCCCCTGTGCCGGCGCCATATATCGCGCCGCGGCGCGAGGAGACGCCGCTCCGGCAGTCGGCTTCTTACGAGGCGCCCGACCGGCCGGTCCAGACCTATCCCTCCATCCCGGCCATCACGTTCCCGCCGCCACCTGTGGTGCCGCCGCCTCCAGTGGCGCCTACGCCACCAGCAGCCCCGGCCGGACCGCCGGCGGCAGAACCCCGGCCCAGCCCTCCGCCGGTGCCCACGTGGTCTGAGGCCCCTCCGCCCCCGGCGCCGTTCGAGGGTGCCCCAACGTCCGAACCTGCCCAGCCGGCGGCGGTCAACACGCCTTACCCGCCTCCGCCCTCGGCGCCGCCCCCGGGGCCGCCCCCCGTGTCGGAGCCACCGCCCCCAGAACCTGAGCCGCCCAAGGCCCCCATGCCGTGGGAGACGGTCACCCCGGCAGCCGCGGCGGGAGCGGCAGCGGCGGCGACTTCCTCGCCGTTTTCAAGCTCGCCGCCCGCTCCCGCCTCGCCATCGCCGTTCTCGACGTCACCACCGCCTCCCACCGCGCCCGCCCCCGCACCGGCGCCCGCGCCACCGCCTGCGCCGTCGCAGGCGACCTGGTCGCCGGTGGAGGCGCCTGTGTGGAAGCCGGGCGAGGCCGTCCCGGCCGAGCCGCTCGGCAGCGGCTTTGCCGTCGTCGAGACCGCTCAAAAGGCGCCGACCGCGCCGCCCGTCCCCGGCGCCCCGATCGCGGCACCGGCACGCAAGCCATCGGTGGCGCGCCCGCCGTCGGGCGGCGGCCTTCCGCCGGAGCGGCCTGCATGGCTCCTGCCCGCGGCGGTTGCCGTGGTCATCATCATCCTGCTCGGAATCGTTGGCGTCTTCGTGCTCAACCGTCCGGGCAGTCCTGTCAGCCAGGTTCGCCCCACCCCGACCACGAGCGGCCACCCCACCGCCTCACCGCGAACGACACCCAGCTCTTCGCCGACCAGCACCGGTGGGCCGCGCCCGGTCCCGACATATGGTCCGAGCTCAGCCGATCCCGTCAGGTCGGTCCAGATCTGCACGAGCGCCTCGCCCTGCAACATCCCGGGCGGCTCGCCAGAGAATGCGACTTCGTGCAGCGTCACGTCATGCAAGCTCGAGGTGGCGCTGTATTTCACCTCGGTGCAGAAGTCGGTGCCGATCGGCTACACGATCAAGTTCTTCAACCGCTGCACCGGCGTTACGATCGACCTGCCGGGGGTAAACACGACCACGCCTGCCAGCGGCTACATCGTCGCCATCCCGACCGACCACCTCGCTGTGAACATTCCAGGCGGGGTGAAATCGGGCGCGATCGTTGCGGTGTCGTCGCAGCCCGCGGTCGCCGCCTCGACGCCCCTCCTGATCGGCGCCGATACCTGCTAGGCCGGCCTCAACCCGTAGCGCAGAAACAGGTACTCGCCGTGCTTGCGCGCGCTGAGCATGCGGGTCCACACGCCATGGTCAGGCAGGAACTCGGCGCCGGCGACCATGCCGAGTCGCCGCTCTTCGTCTCGGCCTGCCACCACCGGCGAGATCGTGATGAAGGCCTCATCGAGCAGCTCGTGCTGAATCAGCTCTGCCATCACGTGCGGCCCACCCTCGGTCAAGATCACGGCGAAGCCGCGCTCGCGCAGCTCGGTAATCGCGCGCCGCATGTCGACCGGGCCGCTCTTTCCCACCTCGATCACGTCGCACGACTCGGGTAGCAGGGGCCTCAACACGGCGGCACCGTCTCGAGTGGTGACAACGGTCGCCCCGCGCGCCACCGCTGGATGCGAGAACGCAACGTCTCCTGACGCGGTGAGCAGCACAAGCCTGGGCTCGGGCTTGCGACCCAGCTCGCTGCGGAGTCGCGCGAAGGCGGGGGCCGCATCGGGATAGACGTGGGCCGGGGTCCACTGGTGTCCAGGCGTCGCGCGCAGCGTGCCGGCGCCGAGGAGCACCGCGTCCGCCGTCGCCCTCAGCAATCCCATCAAGAACCGGTCGGCCTGGTAGCGGCCGCTGATCTCCGAACCCGCCAAAGGTTTCGAGCCGAGGGTCACGACTCCGTCGATCGATGTCACGAAGTTCGAATAGACGACAGGTGAAGAAAACCCGAGCCGGCCGTAAGTGAGCTCGAGCTCCTGCGGGATCGAGTAACGAGGTAGCTCTGCCTCGAAGAGGATCGTGAACGGCTCGATCAGTGTTCGAACCGGGACCTGGCCGTCTCGAGGAATTCGCTGCGCAGCTGCTGATCTTGCTCGTAGTTGCCGCGCCAGTTCGTCGTCCAGGTGCGGGAGTTGCTCTCGCGCACACCGCGCATCGCCGTGCACAGGTGCATCGCGGTGAGGTACACCGCCACTCCGTGAGGCTGCAGGACGCGCACCAGCTCGTCGGCGATCTCCACGCCGACGCGCTCCTGGACCGTAAATCGTCTCGCGAACACGCGCACGAGGCGCGTCAACTTGGAGATGCCGATGATCTCCTCATGCGCGACGTATCCGATGTATGCATGACCGTGGAACGGAAGCGCATGGTGCTCACAGAGTGAGTAGAACTCGATCGGCCCTTCGATGACCTGGCTGATGTTGCAATCCGGGCCGCCGTGGCACTCGGTCGGAAACGCCGTGAGCAGCTTGGGATCTCCTTCGTAGCCGGAGGTCGCCTCGTAGAGGGATCTGAGGAAACGCCTCGGCGTCTCACGAGTGCCGGGGGTGTCGAGGTCCATGCCGAGCGCTTGGAAGATCTCGCTGGCGTAAGCCTCGAACTTCTTCCACTCGTCGGGCGAGATGTGCCGGGGCCGGATCTGTTCCCAGTGAGTGGACTCTTCCGGGTCGAACGCAAGGGTTGACATGGTGTTCTCCTTGAATACCGACAAGGGCAACTTTACGCCGCGAGAACTGAGGCTCGAATTCGGGCGTTCGGGATTAGAGTGGTGGACTCGATGTCCCTGAACCGCGTCGTCTCCGTGATGATTCCGGCCTTCAACGAGGAGCGGACGCTCGATGTGATCCTCAATCACGTCCTCGAGCGACCCGAGGTAGGCGAGGTGATCGCCATCGACGACGGATCAAGCGATGGGACGTGGGCGATCATGAGCCGATTCGCGGAGCGTGACCAGCGCGTGCGCGCGTTCCGCCAGGCGACCAACCGGGGTAAAGGCGCCGCGCTGAGGCGAGCCATCGGCGAGATCAGGATGCCGTTCGCCATCGTTCAAGACGCGGACCTCGAGTACGACCCGCGCGATTACCCGACCCTGCTCCAACCGCTTGTGGAGGGCCGAGCCGACGTTGTGTTCGGGGTTCGCGGTTTCGCCGGACAGACCGCATTCAGCTTCTGGTTCGTGATCGGCAACAAGGCGGTGACGTTTGCAGCGAACCTGCTGTTCGACTGCTACATATCAGACCTCGAGACCGGCTACAAAGCCTTGCGGGCGGACCTGTGGCGACGACTGAACCTCCAGGGCGACCGGTTCGACATCGAGCCCGACATCACGGCTCGCGTGCTGCGGCTCGGCTACCGGATCCACGAGGTGCCGATCCGCTACTACGCCCGCGGGCGGGCCGAGGGCAAGAAGCTGACATGGGTCGACGGCATTCGGGCGATCGGGGAGCTGCTGCGGATCCGCCTGACTCCCTATGGAGCCCTGTTCGGGCGAACCGCCGACCCCGGTTATCACCGTGAACGCCAACTGCAGCTCTCGCGCCGGCACCCCCTGATGGAGGGTGCCGAACCCCGGAGCTAGGCCGCCGGCTGGACGTCGATCACGAGCCGGTCCGGATTGCTCAGCCAGAAGGCGCGGTAGCAGCCGGTTCCGTCGACGCCGAGACCGAGCTGGACGACCCCTTCGAAGTCTTCCAGCCGCCTCACCTCTACCAGCGTCGCGTAGCCGGTCACGATGTCTACCGAGCCGTTGTACGAGGTGTGCAGGTCGGCGCCGTGAATCACCAGCTCGATGCCGCGGCTGCCCTTCAGCGTCACCGGCATACCGCTCGGTGAAAGCGTGTAGTTGGTGTTGCCCTGCGTCCTGACCTCGACCGCGCCGCTCGGGCCTCCGTTGTTGAACGTGATCGTCAACCGGTCGTATCCGGGATGCGAGCCGGTTCGAAGATCGCTGATGAATGCCACCGGCGCCGTTGCTGAATGCGAAGGGGCGGTGCTGCTCGCGCACACAAACGGGGGAAGCTGCGAGTCGGGCGTCGGGGTCGGCGAGGGGGACGGGCTCGGGCTCGACGAAGCGGATGGACTTGCCCTCGGGCTCGAGACGGGGCCGGCCGTCGACGGCGACGGCCTGAGCGGGCTGTTCACCCACAGCACCCCCACGATCAAGGCGGCGATCACCGTCGCGGCAACGCCCGCGATCCAGTACGGGCCTCGGGCGACCCGAGCTTCGCCCAGTGTGGAGCGGACGCGGTCCCGGAGGCCCGGCGAAGGCGTGCCGCTCATCTGGTCGAAGGTCTGGTTCAGCTCGCGGCGGAAGTCCTCGTTGCTCACGTCAGAACACCTCCTCGATCGTGAGGTCGGTTCGTAATTTCTTGGCAGCTCGGTAGATGCGCGACTTGGCGGCGGAGGGCGACACATGAAGCGTCCTCGCCACCTCGTCGAGCGGAAGGTCGAGATAGAAATGGAGCACGAGCGGCAGTCGCTCGTCGGGCGCAAGCCGAAGCATCGCCTGATGCAGGTCCGAGTATGTCTCCGGCTCCTGACGCCCTGGCTTGCCGACGTCGGCGAGCTTGATCACCGACCACCATCGGGTCCGGCGGGCCATCCGGCATTCGTTGGCGACGATGGAGAGAAACCAGGGGCGCAGTGACGAGGTGTCGCCACGGAGCTGGCGCAGCTTCCGCCAGGCTTTGAGCGAGGCCTCCTGCACGGCATCATCGGCCGCGGAGCGGTCGGCCAGCATCACCGCCGCCAGCCGGTAGGCGGCATCCAGGAGCGGCTCGATGAGGGTCGAGAACGAGTTCGGGTCGCCTTCCGCGGCCCGGGCGAGGATCTGAGGCCGTTGCTCCATCACTGCAGCAGACATGTTGCTGCTAGTTGGATGCGGGAACCGGGCTTTTGGTTGCTCCGGCGGCTTAAGTCACCGTCACAGTGGTGGCAGCGTTGGCATCGAACGTGGAGGTCGGGCTGGCCGAATCCTTGACCCACACCCCGATGTAGACCGTGCCCACTGGCGAGCCCGCCCCGATGTACTGGCCGTTGGCCCCAACGGCGCTGCACTGCGACACACCCGCGCAGCTGATGCCAAGGATCTGGGTGAACTGCCCGTGCTGGCTCCAGGTCGCGCCTCCGTAGGCGGTGGACAGGATCGGCCCGTACTCGCCCGCCGCATAGCAGACGAGCGCCGACGGGCAGTCGATGGTGAGGAGAGTGTTGCCGTTCGGTTTGGGGTTCTGCCAGCTCCAGGAGCCGCTTGGCGTGACCGTGTTGGCGGCATTGGCGATCCGGAGCGAGCCAGGATGCGCCGGTCGAGAACGCTTCTCGTTGTCACTCGGGCGAGGCAGCTCGGAATGCGCGACGGGCGCCGGCGTCGTCGCTGCCACCGGCACCGGCGAGGCAAGCACGCCCGCCAGCACGATCCCAACACACGCCCCTGCGCGGAGGGCCCTTCCCACCCTGGTGCCGATACTAGTGGTTAAGAGTCCCTGAACAAAATAGGTTAAGTGACCGTGACCGTGACAGCGACATTGGCGTCGAAGGTCGTGGTCCCGCTTGCGTTGTCCTTGACCCAGACCCCGAAGTACACCGTGCCCGGCGCAGCTCCGGTGCTGTTCCAGTCGAAGGCAGCGCTGGCTGAATATGACTGCACGACGGTCCAGGTGCTCGAGGTGGCCGGGCGCATCCAGAACTCGTACAGGGGGCCGGCGTGGCTGCAGCCCGCGCCGACGCCGGTGATGGTGCTGTGGGCGCCGGTGCCGTGCACGAGCGAGCTCGGAGCCGCGCTGGCGGTCACCGAGCTGCAGGCGGCCGAATTGATGGTGTAGGTCAGGGCCGCGTTGGTGTCGAACGTCGCCGTCGTGCTGGTCGCGTCCTTGACCCAGACCCCGAAATACACCGCCCCTGATGAGCCGGAGGTGTTCCACGTGAACGTGTTGGCCGTGCCGTATGCCTGGACCATCGTCCAGGTCGTGGACGCGGCCGGCCGCATCCAGAACTCGTAGCGCGGGTTGGCGCAGCCGGCCCCGCTTGCGGTGAGGGTGACCGGCGTGCCGGCGAGGGTTTGCGCAAGCGGCGCCGCGGCGAGCGTAGGACTTCCGCATGGCGGCGTCAGCGTGTAGAGCGTCGCGGCGTTGGCGTCAAACGTTGTGGTCGGGCTGGTTGCGTTCTTCGCCCACGCACCGAAATACACGCCGGCCGGTGCAGCGCCGGCGGTGTTCCAGACGAAGATGTTGCTCGTCGAGTAGGCCTGGGCCAGCAGCCAGGTGCTCGAGCTGGCCGGGCGCATCCAGAACTCGTATCGCGGGGCTGGGCAGCCTGACGAGCCGGCGGTGAAGGTGACCGTCGTGCCCACCACGGATGAGGACTGTGGGGCTGCGGAAACTGTCGCCGCCGTGCACAGCGGGGAGGTTGAGTTGTAGGTCAGACCCGCAAACGCGTCGTTGGCGCCCATGGCGCTGGTGTTGATGCCCGTGCTGTTCGCGTCATGGACCCATACGCCGAAGTAAGTCACCCCGAGCGAGCCGGTGCTGTTCCACACGAGCTGGTTGCTGGTCGTGTAACCCCTGAGCAGCGTCCAGGTGGGCGACGCGGCGGGCCGCACCCAGAACTCGTAAAGGGGATTCGGGTCTGGGCAAACGCCGGCGCCGGTGAGAGTCACCTGCGTGCCGGAAACGGACTGCGTGGGCGGCGCGGCCGAGAGTGTCACGGACGTGCACGGCGTCGCAAAGGTGAACTGGTCGGCGCTGGTGATCGCACTTGTTCCCGACGCGGTGGTCACCGTGATGTCCACCGGGCCGACGGCATGAGCCGGGCTGACCGCGGTCACGGTCGAATCGCTGACGACCGTAAAGCTCGCCGCGGCGGTCGCCCCGAACCTGACGGCCGTCAGCTGGTTGCTGAAGCCGGTGCCCGTGATCGTCACGGTGGTGCCCCCGGCGGGCGGGCCGTATCTCGGCGAGACGCCGGTGATGCTGAAGAAGGGTCCGACGGTGAAGGACCACGTGTAGGGCGTGCCGTTCACGGTGACGGCGACGGTGTACCTGACGCCGGACTGCAGCGGTTGCCTCGGGATCACGACCACGGCGCCGCGATACGTCAGGCCACTGCCGACCGAGGGGCTGTTCGAGTCGATGACGCAGTGGTCGAGGGCTACTCCGTTGCCGGTGAGCGAGTGGGCTCCGGCCGTCGTCGCCACGTTCCCGCCGGTCTGGACGAAAACGGGCAGCCCGGTCGGCATCGAGTAACCGGGGCAGGCCTGCAGTGGATCCGGGAACTCGTTCCCGCTGTATTTGGTCAGCGGCTCGCTGGTTCCGTTGCCCGGGAAATACACGGGGTAGCTGCCGCCCGTGAACGGGTTGCCGCGCAGCACATCCACCGCGGCGCCCATGTCCCATCCCGATTTGACCTCGCGATACGAGCCGAAACCGGTGGTCGTGAGCCGCGGGTCCATCATGCCGAGCGCGTGGAAGGGCGCACCCATCCACCAGTCGATCGCCTGGTCGTCCGTCGTCGCGGTGCTCGAGCTCACGAAGATGTTGCTGTTCCGCGCCGCGGTGTCTCCATCGACGGTGTAGTAGGGAACGCCAGGCGTCTCGTAGTGCGTCACCAGGTCGTTCTTGACCATGTAGAGAGCGTGGTTGTAGTCGCCCGCGCTCCAGGTCGTGTTCTCAGTCAGAGGCGAGGTGCCGGTGTTGCCCCGCCATTGGTTGAAGCGGGTCAGCCATCCAGGGCTGGCGACCGGCGTCGCCTTGATCTGAACTGGAGGGGCCGCCGGAGCCGCGGCCAGGAGGCCGAGTGCGAGAACGCTGAACAGGGCGGCACCAAGCCGGCGGGCAGGCAGCCTGGACAAGGGGGACAACTCTAGGCATAACGACCGCGATTGCGGCCATCTTGCCCGCGATTTCTGACGGCCCGACTGGCGGACGGGGTGGGATTTGAACCCACGAGACCCTTGCGGGTCTACGGCATTTCCAGTGCCGCGCCCTCGACCGAGCTAGGCGACCCGTCCGCGGTCCATTCTGCCAACAACGATGAGTCGCTTAGCTCGGGCGACGCGCGCTTCTCCGACACTTCTGTGCCATGCGCGCGCTCGACCGTGCGACCCGTCCGCACACAATTCTGCCAACAACGCTCGCTCGCCTAGCTCGGTCGACGCGCGCTTCGCTGGACACTTCCGTGCCATGCGCGCGCTCGACCGTGCGACCCGTCCGCGGTCCATTCTGCCAACAACGATGAGTCGCCTAGCTCGGGCGAGGCGCGCTTCGCCGACACTTCTGTGCCAGGCGCGCGCTCGACCGTGCGACCCGTCCGCGGTCCATTCTGCCAATAACGGTGAGTCGCCCAGCGCGACCCCCCTGCGTTACTTCCTGCTCGGAGGAGCGCTGCCCGAGGACGTGCCGAAGGCCTTTGCCCCCTCCGGCCCGCCGACGATCACGGTGTCCGTCATGTCGAGGAACAATCCGTGCTCGATGACGCCTGTCAGCTTCTTCAGCTCGACCCCGAACTCACCGGCGTTCTTGATCCCGCCTTCGACCGTCAGGTCGAGGATGAGATTGCCGTTGTCAGTCACAAACGGAGTCTCCTCCCCACCTCGCACGGCCAGGCTCACACCGAGCGCTGTCAGCCTCTCCGCGGTGAGTCGCCAGAGAAACGGGAGGACCTCGACCGGCAGCACACCCTCGCCAAGCTGCTTGACGAGCTTGGATTCGTCGACCACGACCACGAACCGCTTGGATGCCACGGCTACGAGCTTCTCCCGCAGCAGCGACCCGCCCCGTCCCTTGATCAAGTTCAATGCAGGGTCCACCTCATCCGCCCCGTCGACGGTGAGGTCGATCTGACCGACAAGCTCGGTCACGATCGGAATTCCAAGTCCCGCCGCCACCTCTGCGGTCGCGCGCGAGGTTGGCACCGCC
Organism: Verrucomicrobiia bacterium; assembly: GCA_035637495.1. GTDB lineage: Bacteria > Chloroflexota > Dormibacteria > Dormibacterales > Dormibacteraceae > 40CM-4-65-16. Next base: position 32,655 of record DASPXA010000050.1, on the reverse strand, counting down.
CGCACCTTCAAGCCTTCGGCGATCATCCGGCCGACGCCCTCCGTGAAGTAGCGCGCGGTCGTTCCACTGCCAAGGCCCAGGAGCATCCCGTCCTGGACCAGCTCCAGTGCCTTCTCCGCCGCCGCCTGTTTCTGTTCGTCAGCCAACAGCGTCACGGATCGCCTTGATCCCGGCCGCCACGCCGCCCTTGTAGCCATAGACCGAGTTGCCCGCTACGAGGACGGTCGCTCCGGCCGCCACGACAAGGGGCGCGGTCCTGGCGTCGATCCCGCCGTCAACCTCGATCTCCACGTCTGGTGAGAGAACGCGCAATCGTCCAATCTTCTCGGGGCTGTGGGGAATGAACTGCTGGCCCCCGAACCCCGGCTCGACCGTCATCACATTGACCAGATCGATGTAAGGAATGACCTCGCGCAGGTCCTCGACGGGCGTTGCGGGATTGATCGCCACCCCGGCCCTGGCTCCCAGCTCCTTGATCCTTTGCACAGTGCGGTACAGGGAGCTCGTCGACTCGATCTGCACCTCGACCAGCGTCGCCCCTGATTTCGCGAAAGCCTCGACGAACATCTCGGGACGCTCGATCATCAGGTGCGCCTCGATGGGCAGCGACGTCGCGCGGCGCACGGCCTCGACGGTAAGTGGACCGAATGTCAGGTTGGGCACAAAGTGCCCGTCCATGACGTCGACCTGGATGCGGTCCGCACCCGCCTCCTCCGCCTCCTTAACCTGCTCGGCCAGCCGGCCCAGGTCGGCCGACAGTATCGATGGGACTACCTCGATCCTCACTGACCCGCGGCGGCCCGGTCGATCAGCCATCGTGCGCCAGCAATCATCCCGGATGGGGATTCGCCGCGCCTCGCGAGCGCCACGGCCGGGGCCTTGCCCTTGCCCGTCGCGAGAATGAGCACGCTGCGGGCGTCACGCAGTGCTTCGAGAGTCAGCGTGACCCGCTCCGGCGGCGGCTTCGGCGAGTCGCGCACGCCGGCCGTCAGTCCGTCGGCTTGCAGCACTGGATGGCCCGGAAAGAGGGATGCAACATGGCCGTCCTCTCCTACTCCGAGCAGCACAAAATCCAGCGGCGCCACGTTCGCCACGACCTCCGCGTAGGCGTCGGCGCCCTCGTCGGGCCCGAGCTCAGCAGGGATGCGGTAAACGGTTGCGGGCCAGACGCGATCGAGCAGCGTCTCCCTGGCCATCCGGTAGTTGCTTTCGGGATGGTTCGGGGGCACGCAGCGTTCGTCGCCAAAAAGGACGGCGACCCTCCCCCATTCGACGGGCAGCTCGGCCAGCAGCTGGTAACAACGCTTCGGCGTCGTTCCGCCGGCGAGAACCAGGGACTGTGCGCCGTCACGCAGCGCCTCGGCGATCTCGGCAGCCGCGGCTTCCGCGACCTCCTCCGCCGTGGCGACGACGGTGAACTCCGCCATCTAGAACTTGTTCACCAGCTCCGCCGCCGCCGCCAGCGAGCGGTTGAAGACCTCGTCGTGCGTGCCGGTGGACAGCAGGTCGAGCAGCAGCGAGGCCTCGTCCTCGTGCTCGAGCTGCTGGACATGCCGCAGCGGCTCGCCCTCCCCGATCTCGATCAGGGTGAGCAGCACGCGGGCCGAGTCGGGCCGGCGCCGGTCGTACGTGACCACCATCGGGTGTCGAGGCCGGCTTTCGCCGGGGGCATCACCCGTCGCCGTGTGGTGCAGTGAATCGAGGTTCTCGTGCATCACATCGCGGTGCCATTCCGCGCGGCGCTCTGCGAGCTCGACGCCCGCATCGTCGTCTCCACCTGGCGCGTGCAGGGTCCGATACGCCGGCTCGGGCGGCAGACGGTTCCGCTCTGGGTCGTGCTGCACGGAGAGCCGAAACGTGGTCCCTCGCGATGCGCCGGCAATGCGAACCGCGTTCACCTCGCCGTCGGCGAGAGGCTCCTTCTGCACAGACCTGAAGTCGACCTCCACGGCCCGTCCGCCGGCGTCGTAATGCGCAACCACGATGCCGCCTTCACCCGCCGTGGCGCGTTGCAGCTTCCACCCCAGCGAAGACGCCATCCACCCCGTGATCAGCGCGGCTGCAATCCTGTTGCCCCGACCCTCGCCCGCGTAGTCGACGCCCACCTCAGAGATTCGCGACAGGAAGGGGCGCCGGTCGAGCGGTGTGAAGAACTGGGCGATCGACTCGCGCCACGGCCGCAGGCGCGACCACTGCAGATCGCCCAGACCGAGGCGATGGTGGGCAACTTTGAGCAGCCGCGAGAGGCCGTGAAATGAGCGGTGCGGCTCCGCGAACTGGGCCGAATCCACGACGAGCCCGTCGCAGATTCGCAGGGTGTCGAGCAGCTCGCGCTTGCCGAAAGGCGGCGTGCCCGTCCACCACAGATATGTGGGCACGCCGCTCACAAGCAGCGGATCGACCAGGGCGCCAAGGTGGTCGGCGGCGGCTCCGCGGACGTGAAGGGTGATGATCTCGCACTCCCATGCGCACGACATCTGCGGTCGCTGCACATCGGTCGTGATCCAGGCATCGAGGTGGTGGCCGCGCAGCGGAGCGGTTTCACGAATGACGATCGCCTGCGCAGGGTGATTGGCGCTGATCGTCAAGCACGTACGCTCCGCCAGACGCTCGTCGGCCTCGCTTGCCGCGACTCCGATCAAGGTCATCACGCAGTTGCGCGGATGCAGGTGCTCATCGTCACCCGCTTCATCGCGCGCGAACTTGTCGCGGATCTCTTGCAGCGCCTGCAGCACATTGCCTATCGACACGTCCTCGCCGTGCCACACAGCTTCTCCAGCGGGCTTCGCGGTCGTGCTCATGGGCGGTGCCACTCCCTGCCGTCTGCGTGCAGCAGATCCGCCGCGGCGGCAGGACCCCATGTGCCGGCCGGATACATTCCGAGCGGCGGTCGCCCGTTGCGCCATGCCTCCTCGATGGGATCGATCATGGTCCACGCCGCCTCGACCTCGTCGGCCCTCGTAAACAGGGTGGGGTCTCCGATCATGCAGTCGAGCAGCAGGCGCTCATATGCCTCGGGTGCTTCGACCAGGAACGACGTCATGTACTGGAAGTCCATCGTCACGCTGCGTATGCGCAGCCCTCCGCTCGGGACCTTGGCCCCGAACTTGAGCGAGATCCCCTCCTCCGGTTGGATGCGCAGGGTGATGGCGTTCGGGTCCACCTCTTTCATGGCTTCGCGCCCGAAAGTCAGATGCGGCGGACGTTTGAACTGGATCCGAATCTCGGTGACCCTCTTCGGGAGCCGCTTGCCGGCTCGGATGTAAAAGGGCACGCCGGCCCAACGCCAGTTGTCGACGTAAAGCCGCAAAGCCGCGAAGGTCTCGGTCTGGGAATCCGGAGCCACGTTCGGCTCCTCGCGGTAGGCTCCAACCTTCTCCCCCAGCACCCATCCATTTGTGTACTGGCCGCGAACAGTCGATTGCTCGATGTCCTCGCCGAACAGGGGCCGGATCGACCGCAGCACCTTGACCTTCTCGTCGCGCACGGCGTTGGCTTCGAAGGCAAGGGGCGGTTCCATGGCGGTCAACGTCACCAGCTGCAGGCCGTGGTTCTGGATGATGTCGCGCAGGGCGCCTGCCCGGTCGTAGTAGGCGCCGCGCTGCTCGATCCCGATCTCCTCGGCCACCGTGATCTGCACGGAGTCGATGAGGTTTGAGTTCCACACCGGCTCGAAGATCGAGTTCGCGAAGCGAAAGGCAAGGATGTTCTGGACCGTCTCCTTGCCCAGGTAGTGGTCGATGCGGTAGACGGAGTCCTCTGTGAACATCTTGTGCAGCGTCTGGGTCAGTTCGCGGGCCGACTTCAGGTCGGTGCCAAAAGGCTTCTCGACCACGATCCGGTGGAAACCAGGCCCCTTGCTCAGTCCTGCCGCCTCGAGCTGCACCGCGATCGTCTGATACGTCGGCGGGGGCGTGGCACAGTAGAAGATGCGGTTGCCGGTGATGTGGCGGGTGTTGTCCAGCTCCTGCAGTCGGTGGGCCAGCGCCCTGAAATCGTCGAGCTTGCTGAAGTCGACCTTCACGTATGACAGCGACGCGAGAAACGCCTCGAGCACGCGAGCGTCGATCGGCTGCGTCCGTGAGAACTGTTGGATCTTGTCCGATGCGTGGCGACGGAACGCATCGTCGGTCATCTGGTTCATGGCCGCGCCGACGACTGCGAAGCCGGCAGGCAGAGAGCGCTGTTTGGACAGGTTGTAGAGCGCGGGCAGCAGCTTGCGACCGCTCAGGTCACCCGTGGCGCCGAAGATGACCATGACCGCCGGGTCGGCGACCCGATAGTCATGCAGCCCTTCCGCCAGAGGATTAGGGGCTTCCTCGACCTTCACTTCTGGGGCGCGACATCTCCCTTGACGACGGCGTGGCCGCCGAACTGGGCCCGCATCATCGCGAGCATCCGGTCGCCGAAGGTGTTTTCCATCCGACTGCGGAACCGCGCGAAAAGAGACTCGGTGATCACGGGCGCCGGCACCGACTCCTCGATCGCGGCCTCCACCGTCCAGCGACCCTCACCCGTGTCCTCGACGTAGCCCCTGATCGTCGACAGCTCCGGGTCCTGGGTGAGGCCACGGGCCGTGAGGTCCAGCAGCCACGAACGGATGACGCTGCCCGTACGCCACGCTTCCGCGATCGCCAGCATGTCCATGCCGGGGAACGACTTCGAGCTCTTCATGATCTGGAAGCCCTCGGCGTACGCCTGCATCAATCCGTACTCGATGCCGTTGTGGACCATCTTCACGAAGTGACCCGAGCCTTCCGGTCCGGAGTGCACGAGACCTCCGTCGTCTGGTGCGAGGTCCCTGAGTAGGGGGAGCATGTGGTCGTAGATCTCAGGCTCCGCGCCGACCATCAGGCAGTAGCCGAACTCGTGGCCCCAGATCCCGCCCGAGGTGCCCGCGTCTACATAGTGAAGTCCCTTCGCTTTGACGCGCGCGCAGTCGTCGAGTGCGATCTTCCAGTTCGTGTTGCCGCCGTCGACGATGATGTCGCCCGGTTCACCCATGGCGATCATCTGATCGATCGCCTGCGTCGTGGGGTCGCCTGCCGGGACCATGATCCACATCACGCGCGGCTTGCTTTCGAATGCGGCGACGAACTCCGTCCACGCCCCCGCGCCGACAACTCCCTGCCCGGAGTACGACTGCACCGTCGCCGGGTTCAGGTCAAAGCCGATCACGCGGTGTCCACGCTGGCTCAGGCGCAGGGCCATGTTGCCGCCCATGCGGCCCAGGCCTACGAAACCGATTTCCATCGCTATCTGACCGCCGACTTCACTGCGGCGGCCAGCGCACGCCAGCCGGCCGCCGGCTCGCGTCCGAGCGTCACCCGCAGGACAGGCAGGCGGCGCGACGTCAGCGACTGGAGGTCCCCGATCGCCTGTGCCTGCTTGAGCACGGAAAAACCGTAAGGCTGGCCGGGGATCTTCACGTCCCGCGTGTCGTCTTGCACGATCTGCAGGAATAGCCCCGTCTTCGGGCCACCCTTGTGCAGCTGACCTGTCGAGTGCAGGAAGCGTGGTCCGTACCCGGCGGTGGTGGCGATCTGCGTCCGGTTGCGCACCGCGGTCCGGATGGCGCCGATCGCAGCCTCCGAGCCGGGAGTGCGCGTCGTGTACGCCATGATCGCGAAGTAGGATCCGCGCCTGGCCTGCTTCAGCAGGGATGCGATGCCGGACTTCGCCTTTGCCGCCGCCACCGACTCGGCAGCCGGCAGCCTGCCGCGCCTCTTGAACGTGGCCAGCACCTTCTTCGTGTTGTCCTTCGACTCCTGCACATTTGGTTGGTCGAAGGCGTCGATGCCGAGGATCCCCCCCGCGATGGCCGTTGCGACCTCCCAGCGGAAGAACTCGCCGCCGAGGTCCAGCTTGTCGCGCAGGGTAAGAGTCACGACGGGATGCCCGGCCTTCACGAGCGCCTGCACTGCCCGGTCGGGAGGATCGGCTTCCATCCGGATGTAGACGAACAGCCTGTCGTCGCCGTACGCGGGCGCCTTGCCCACCGGTTCGCCCTCGATCGGCACGATGCCTTTGCCTTCCTTACCCGTCGACTCGGCGATCAGCTGCTCGACCCAGTAGCCGAACGTGGCCACCTTGGGCGAGGCGATCAAGGTGACCTTGTTTCGGCCTTGCGTGGCGAGCCTGCCCATCACCGCGCCGAGCCAGACGCCGGGATTGCTCTCGACGGGAACCGAGTCCGCGCAGGAATGCTCCATCTCGATCGCCCGGTCGAGCAACGCAGCCACGTTGACGCCCATCAATGCACCCGGGACCAGCCCGAAGTACGAGAGGGCCGAGTAGCGCCCGCCGATGTCCGGCGGGTTCGAGAAGGTCCAGCGAAAGTCATGCTCCCTGGCGAGCCTCTCGAGCGAGCTGCCGGGGTCCGTGATCGCAGCGAACTGGCGACCTTTGCCTTTCGTCTGCTCCCAGAAGTACGCGAAGTGGGAGAGCGTCTCCGTCGTCTCTCCTGACTTCGAGGCGACGATGAACAGGGAGCTGGCGATCCGGATCTTCGATCGGACCCCGAGGATGGTCGCGGGATCGGTGGTGTCCAGGACGTGGAGCTTCGGGTGACCCTTGACCGTACCGAACGTGTTGCGCAGCACGTCAGGGCAAAGGCTCGAACCGCCCATACCGAGCAACACGACGTCGGAGTACTCGCGCCCGTCCTTCGTGAGGGCCGCGAGCTGATCCACGTGCTCGAGCATCTTGTCCGCGACGTCGAGCCAGCCGAGGCGGTCGCGGATCTCCTGCCGCTTGGCGGGATCCGGGCTCCACAGCGTGGAGTCCTTCGCCCACAGCCGGCGAGGCGCGTCGTCCCTCTGCAGCTTCGCCACCTGGGCGTCGATCGCGGGCTGCAGCCGGCCCAGGCTGTGCCACTGGCGCGGACCCTTCCCCGCCTTGATGTCCTTCGACGCCCTGGTCAGGGTCGCGAGCAGGCTTTCGAACGACTTCGTGAACGCGGCAACGCCCTCGACCTCGAGCTCGTGCGTGACCTGATCGAGGTCCACGCCCATCTCGGCAAGCTGCTTGAGCTGCCGCCTGGCTACGTCGATGTTCTCATCGAGGCTTCGCCGCACCTCACCGTGTTCGCGAAACGCGGCCAGCGTCGGTGGGGGGATCGTGTCCACGGTGTCGGGCCCGATGAGCTCCTCTACGTAGTACGTGTCGGGATAGCGGGGATCTTTGGTCGACGTGCTCGCCCACAGCGGACGTTGGGTGCGAGCTCCCGCCTTCTTGAGCGTCTCCCAGCGCGGGCCGCTGAAAAGCCTGCCGAACCGCTCGTAGGCGATCTCCGAGTTCGCAATCGCGGCCTTCCCATAGAGCCGCTCCAGCGCCTGCCTCTCCCGTGGGTCGGGCGCGGAGCTGACCTTCTCGGCGAGGATCTTGTCGACCTTCGTGTCGACGCGGCTCACGAAGAAGCTGGCCACGCTCGCCACCTGGCTCAGGTCGCCACCCTTGCCGTGCAGCGTCTCGAGCCCCGCAAGGTACGCCTCGACCACCTCGGCGTAGCGCTCGACCGAAAAGATCAGCGTCACGTTGATGTTGTGGCCCTTCGAGATCTGGTCGCGAATCGCCGGCAGTCCCTCTTTGGTGGCCGGAATCTTCACCATCACGTTTGGCCGGTGGCAGCGGTCTCGGAGGTCCTCCGCCCACGCGATGGTGCTGCGGGTGTTGCTGGCGACGGTCGGCGAGACCTCGATGCTGACGAAGCCGTCTTTGCCCTTCGTCTTGTCGTAGACCGGGCGGAAGGTATCGGCGGCGGCCTGGATGTCCTCGACCATGAGCTCCCAGAGCATCTCGGCCGGCCGCTTCCTGTCCCGGACGAGCTGGACCATGGCCTCGTCGTAATCGGTCGACCCGCTCACCGCCTTCTCGAAGATGGTCGGGTTCGAGGTGACCCCGGTGAGGCCTTCGTCGCGCAGGCGCGCGAGCTCTCCGGAGGTAATCAGCTGCCGGCGGATGTTGTCGAGCCACAGCGACTGGCCGATCCGCTGCAGCTCTTTGATCGCTGTCGGTTTGCGGGTCGCGGTCGCCATCACTTCGCCGCCGCGAGCTTGGCGGCGGCGGAAACGATCTGGCGGCTCGAGATGCCGGCCGCATTCATCAGCTCTTCGGGTTTGCCCGACTCGGGCAGGCTCCTTACCGCCAGGTGGACCAGCTTCTTAGGGGGATCGTCCGCGAGGGCCTCGAGAACGGCCGCGCCGATTCCGCCTTCCGGGTAGTGATCTTCGACCACGATGAGCCTGCCTTTCGTGACCCGCGACGCCTCGCGAAGCGTCTTCACGTCCACGGGCTTCACCGAGTAGAGGTCGATCACTCGGACCGGGATCTTCTTCGCCGCGAGGGCGTCTGCGGCCGCGAGGCAGTTGTGCAGCGTCACTCCGGCTCCGATCAACGCGACCTTGTCCTTCGGGCTCTGCCGGATCACCTTCGACCCCCCGACCTTGAACGTCTCGCTCGCGCCGTACAGAGTTGGATAGGCGCCGCGCGTCGTGCGCATGAAGACGACGCCGAGGGTGTCGGCCATCATCCGCGTGAGCCTGGCGGCCTGGTTGGGATCGGACGGATAGAGGACGGTCGAGCCCTGGATGGCCCGCATCATCGCCAGGTCTTCGAGCGCCATCTGAGAGGGCCCGTCCTGCCCGATCTCGACTCCGGCATGAGAGCCGACCAGCCGGATGTTCGCCTGAGAGATGCCCGCCATCCGGATGAAGTCGTAAGCGCGGCTGAAGAAGGCCGCGAACGTCGAAGCGAACGGTTTGTAGCCGCGCACGCTCATGCCTACCGCGGTGGCGACCAGCTGCTGCTCCGAGATCCACATCTCGAAGAAGCGCTCGGGGTGCGCCTTGGCGAACTCGTCCGCGTGCGTCGAGTTGGAGACCTCGCCGTCCATGGCGACGACCTCGGGAATGGATGCCAGCGCCAGCAGAGAGTCGCCGTACGCCTTGCGCGTGGCGACCCTGTCCTCTTTCTTGTACGTGGGCAGGACCGGTTCCGCCGCCGCCGGCTTCTTGGGCGCCGGGCCGTGCTCCGGTTTCTGCGTCTTGACCTTCAAGTTGCGAATGCCGCCGAGCTCTTTGATGGCGCGCTCCGCCATGTCCGGAGGCAGCGCCTTGCCGTGCCAGCCGTCCTTGTTCTCGATCTCGGAGAAGCCCTTGCCCTTGATCGTCTTGGCGATGATCACCGTGGGCTTGCCAGTGTTGGACAGCGCCTCGCCTAAGGCGCGGTCGATCGACCCCACGTCATGGCCGTCGATCACGATGGGGAAGCAGCCGAAGGACTCGACGCGGCGCCGGTAGACGTCCAGCTGCCATCCGAACTCGGTCTCGCCCCGCTGGCCAAGACGGTTGATGTCCCAGATCGCGGTCAGGTTCGAGAGCTGGTAGTGCCCGGCCTTGTCCATCGCCTCCCAGATCGAGCCTTCCGCCAGCTCGGAGTCGCCGCACAGCACCCACACGTGGTACGGCAGCTTGTCGAGGTACTGCCCCGCAAGCGCGACGCCGACCCCGATCGGGAGGCCCTGGCCGAGCGACCCGGTCGCGACGTCGACCCACGGGATCACCGGCGTCGGATGCCCCTGCAGGCGCGACCCGAACCTGCGGAAGGTCATCAGCTCCTGGTCGGTGATCGCGCCGACGGCTTTGAACATCGCGTAGCAGAGCGGCGACGCATGGCCCTTGGAGTAGATCAGGTGGTCGTTGTTCGGGTCTTTCGGCTTGCCCCAGTCGTACTGCAGATAGCGCGTGACGAGGACGGCGATGAGGTCCGCCGCGGACATCGACGAAGTCGGATGGCCGGAGCCGGCGGCGGTGCTGCAGCGGATGGAGTCGACCCGCAGCTGCTGGCCGAGCTGGCGCGCGAACTCGAGATCTGTGGTCGCGATCGTCTCGGTGACCGCCATGTCACTCCTTGCGAAAGGGCCGCTTTTGGCGGCTAGTCCAGCTGTTTGGTCTTAGTTTATCGGCCGCTGGACAGCGATCCGGCCAGACGTTCGACCTCCGTCACCATCCCGTCCAGGATCTTCAGGCCCGCGTCCCAGAAACCGGGGTCCGTGATATCCATTCCGATGCGTTTGACCAGCTCGTCAGGCCTGGTCGAGCCGCCCGCGGCAAGGAATTCCAGGTAATCGTCGACGAACGACGGTCCCCACTCCAGGTACCGGTGGTAGACGGACATCGCCAGCAGGTTGCCGAACGCATAGGCATATACGTAGCCGGGCGTGCGTAGGAAGTGACCGACGTAGCTCCACCAGACCTTGTGCTCGTCGGTGAGCTTGAGCGCATCCCCGAACATCGCCTGCAGCTTTTCCTGGTAGATCTCCCCAAGCTGCTCGACCGACAGCTCGCCTTCGGTCCGCCGCAGCGTATGACTTGCGTCTTCGTACCGGTTGAACGCGACCTGGCGAAACACCGTTGAGAACGCGTCTTCACACTGGTTGCAGAGCATCGCCAGCCGGATCTTCGGATCCTTCTCCTCCGCCATGATCCGGTCGAACGTGAGCGCCTCGCCGAAAACCGATGCGGTCTCGGCCAGGGTGAGCGGCGGATGGTAGTCGAACACGTTCTGCTTCGCTGCAAGCCGGTCGTGCAGCCCGTGGCCGAGCTCATGGGCAAGAACGAGGGCGTCGCGCAGCTTCCCGGTGAAGTTCAGCATCACGTACGGGTGGTGGTGCGGGGTGACGCCCATGCAGTACGCACCGCCCGCCTTTCCGGGCACCACTGGCGCGTCGATCCAGCCGTTGTTGAAGAAGTCCTCGACCAGCGACCCCGCTCGATTCGAGAATCGCTGGTAGGAACCGAGCACCAGCTCCTTCGCGTCCTCCCACGTGAGGTCACGTGTGGTCTCGGTGAGCGGCGCGTAGCGGTCCCACTCGTAAAGCTCACCGACGTTGAGGAGCCGGCGCTTGACCCGGTAGTAGCGCACGCACACGTCGTACCGTCCGGTCACCGCGTCGACGAGAGCCTGGACTGCTTCGTCGGAGGTCTCGTTGGAGAGGTTGCGCGAGCTGATCCAGGACGGGAAATGACGCAGCCGGTCGTCGATCGCCTTTTCCTGGAGGATCACGTTGAAGACGTACCCGCGGGTTCGGACGTCGCCCTCGAGCGCCTTTGTGATGGCGCCGCTCGCCCTTCGCCGGACCCCGCGATCCGGCTCTCGCAGCAGCGTGAGCGCTTCTTCGAGCGCGATGTCCCTGCCCTCGACGTCGACCCGGATCCGGGCGCAGAGCTCTTCGAAGAGCCTGGTCCACGACGCGTTGCCGACCGGGCTGAAGTCTGTCAGCACCCGCTCCTCGGGCTCGGACAGTTGGTGCGGGCGGAACTTGCGCGCCTCCTCGACGGTGTGGCGATAAGCCGCCGATTCAGCGTCTGCATACAGCTTCTCGGCGTGCTCGTCTGTGGCCTGCGCGAGCTCGAGTGGAAAGAAAACCATGTGGGCGCCGCGCTCGGCTGACGCCTCCCGTATGCGAGCGAGCAGGCGGCCGGCGGGGTGGTCCTGTGTGTTCTCGCTGTGCAGCATGTACGCGTAGACCTCGGGCAGGATCGCGGACTCCTCCAGCTCGGCCAGCTCTCGCATCATCGCCGCGAAGGGCTCTGGATCGAGCGTGGCGACCTTGCCCCTGTACTTCGCCTCGAAGTCCTTCGCGTGCTGAAGGTCATGGGCGAGCGTCGCCTCGATCCTCGGATCGTCGGGCGACGCGAAGAGGTCTGTGAGCTTCCACCGGACGCTCTCGGCGCCCGTTGTCTTAAGTGCCTGGGCCATCGCCGTCAGGATAAGCGCTGAGCGAGCTCTCGCACCCGCTCCGGGTCCGGCCAGCGTCCGGCGTAGACGCCCTCGTTGACGGCTCTTGTCACGTCCGCAAGCGGCTCGTACCGCATCGCCAGGTCGTACTCGAGCGGCGTCTCGGGCGGCCGGCGCCGCCGGCTCATCCGGCGCTGGATTCGCTCGTAGAGGCGAAGCAGCTCGGACTCGCCGGGCTGCCGTCTGCGTCGCGACTTCCAGACTCGCCGCCTCAGCCACGCATACGCGAAAACGACGACGAGGGCGATCGCGATCGCCGGCGGAATCACCGCCAGCGCACCCAGCGAGCCGATCGCAGCCGCCGGCGCCCCGACTGTGATGTGTGGGATCAACCTTGCGATGCCGGCGGCCGCCCAGTGGTTGGGGAAACGAGTGGCGGCCAGAGGCGGGACTCCTGGCGTCGGGTCGACGGGCACCCATCCGCTGCCTGGAAACTGGACCTCGACCCATGCGTGTGCGTCGCGCTCACGCACGACCGCCTGATTGAGGACTCCGTCGTAGTCGCCAGTCGAGTAACCCGTCGCAAGGCGCGCCGGGATGCCGAGGCTGCGCAGCATCAGCGTCTCCGCGGTCGCGAACTGCTCGCAGTAGCCCGTCTTGACGTCGAAGAGGAACCAATCGACAGGATCCCGCCCGGACGGCACGCGCGGCAGGTCAAGCGTGTACCGGTACTTCTCCTGCAAGTACTTCGTGACCAGCATCACGGCGTCGAAGGCGTTGGTCTCGTTACCGCGAATGGTGTCCGCGAGCTGGCGGGCTCGGGGTGACAGGGCCCTGAAGTCGAGGTACTCGGGGTTGGACATCTCGATTGGCCCGGTCTCCGCGCGCAGAACGTCGGGTGAGAGGTTCGGCAGGTAAGAGACGACGGAGTAGGTCTGGCCTGGGCGCCATGCCTGGGGGGTGTGGAATGTGCCGTAGGCGTCTTCCCGCAGCGCGGCCACCGGAGCGTAAAGGCTCTGGATCGGATAGGCGGCGTTGATGACTCCGGGCAGAGGTCTCACGATCCGGAAGGTCTGCACAAACGTGCCGAGGTTGTGGGGCGGTGCAGGCGGCAGGAAGCGCGGCGGAACGTAGGGCTGCATCTCCCTGTATCCGCGATCGCTCGCCGTCCACGCGCCGTCGCGGTAGGTGTCGAAGACCAGCCCGCGCCAGTACGCGGGCGCGCCGGTCCTTACGTACATCACTGGCGAATCGCCGAGCCGGCCCCGAAAGTGCAGGTCGACGCTGCTTGTCGCTCCCGTTGGATCGCCGGTCAGCTGTACGAGCGGCAGCGCCGCGCTCTCGAGGTCTCCCTTGAAGGTCGTGAAGTTGGGCAGCGAGATGACCAATGGCGAGATCGGAACCCCAGATGGCTGCGGCGCGGCGATGAACCAGGCCGCGCCGCTCAGAAGCGCGACGCCCAGCATTGCCGCGATCGGCCGGAACGGCAGGCGCACGCCTGCGTTCAGGCGTCTGAGGTGGGAAGCGGTCCAGAAACCGACCAGGTAAAGAGTCCACAGCGCGACGAGGATTGCAAACCCGTAGTCCCATGCATAGACAGCCCCCAGATAGAGGATCGCGAGGCTGATCCACAGGCTCGAGTAGCAGTTGCGCCGAGTCTTGATGTCGAAGCTCGTGATCGCGACGAGCAGGATCGCGAAGTTTGCCTGCGGCAGCGCACCGCCGAAAAGTGCAAGCGACGAATCGGCGATGACGTAGAACACGGCGCCCAGCACGAGGGCGACGAGAAACAGCTGTCCGCGGAAAGTTCGCTTCTGATCGCGTTGGCGGTAGCTGACGACGTGGCCCGCTCCGGATGCGGCGATGCCAAGTGCGGGAATCAGGTAGTCCTGGCCGTAGAGGACGATAGCCACCACCGCGACCGCAAATCCGGAGAAGACGAACACCCTGCCTTCGAGCGAGTGCTCGATCGGCGATGCCGGGAGCCGGAAGCGGCGCATCACAGCGGCCAGCTGGTGCCCACGCGTTCGAAGGCGACGTTGGTGTCGATCTGAGCGTCGCCCACAATCCACACGCGGTTTGCGAATTCTGGAAATTCGCTCCCCGCTGTGATCGCGACCAGCTCCTCCCCGCTCCTGAGTAGGTGGCCCGAAGGGCCGGAGGGGCCGCCTGGATATCGGGCCAGCCACTCGAGCACCGTCCACAGGTCTCGGGTCACCGGGGTTGGCTCAAGGCCGGGTGCGGACACCACAACCCGTCCCCCATCGCGCATGCAGTCCCATGCCTCGGAGGCGGCGATGCGCGCAATCTGGTCGGCCATCTCCACGTTAGGCGGCGCAGGGTCGACGTGGATGCGCAGCATCCGCACTCCCGGCGGTTCGTACTCGCGCACCACGAGCTCGCCATGCCTCGCGCTCGACCGCCAGTGGATCCTGCGCAGCGAGTCCCCCGGCCTGTACTCGCGGATGCCGAACAGCTCGTTTCCCGAGCCTGCGCGAGGCGCGGCGACGCTCGCCTCCAGCTCGCGAGGCTGGGCGCGGCCTGAGAGCGACATGAATCGCGGGAGCACCAGGGCCACCTCGGCGTCTGGACAGCCCCGGCGGCTTTCGAAGAAGCCCAGCGGGTCGCTGGTCCCAATGCTCCACCCGGTCGCACCAATCGGCCCGCGGCGGGTCTCGCGCAAGACCGTCACCTGCCGCCATCCCTGTTTGCCAACGAGCCCGGTCGCAAACGCCACCTCCTGGCCAACCAGCCGCCCCTTCACCCACGCGGGTCCGCGTGCCGCCCCGGAGGTGTCGAGTCCGATCTCGAGCTCGACTCCGTCCCCTTCGAAGAGGGGCGCCGGGTACGGTCCGAAACGCAGGACCGCCTCCGGAAGCTCGTCGGCCGGAGATCCAGGCCCCGGCCGGCTGCTGCGCACCGCGAGGTGCAGCTTCAGGCCAGACCGGTTCCAGGCTGCGTAGACCGCCGTCGCGGCCAGCGTCGCCAGAATCCAGGCGGCCAGCAGGAAGAGCCACGGCACCTCGGAGGTGGCGCCGTACCACTCGAGCACGGCCCAGAGCGCTCCCGCCCCCAGCACCCGCCAGGTCGGCCTCAAAGCGTCCTTCTCAGTGCTGGCGGAGCGGCGGTATGGGGACCGTCGACACGACTTCGTCCAACATGTCAACGGCCTTGACGCGGCCGCGCATGCCGAGACGGTGCGCCATCACCGGGCTGGCGAGCAGCTTGATGTCGTCGGGAAGGACGAAGTCCCTCCCCTCGAACAGGGCCCAGGCCTGCGCCGCGCGCTGGAGATAGACGCCGGCCCGCATGCTCGCCGGCAGGAGCACGTCATTGCGGGCGCGGATCGCTTGCAGCAGTCCGACGAGGTAGGTCCTGATCGCCGGCGCGGCAACGACCCGAAGGCAGGCCTCCTGCAGCTCGATCACCTCGCGGACGTCGATGACCGCCCCCAGCTCGGCGATCGGATCTCCGTGCTCACGTCGCGCCAGGACCTCCATCGCCTCAGCATCGGTTGGCGGCCCCATCTCTGCCGCAAGGACGAAGCGGTCGAGCTGTGACTCCGGCAACGGATAGGTGCCATGGAACTCCGCCGGGTTTTGCGTCGCGACGACAAAGAACGGACGGTCGAGCGTGCGCGTGTTGCCCTCGACGGTGACCTGGCCCTCGCCCATCGCTTCGAGCAGCGCCGACTGGGTGCGCGGGGTGGCGCGGTTCACCTCGTCGGCGAGCACGATGTTGGCGAAGACTGGGCCGGCGACGAACTCGAAGGTCAGGTCTTTCTGGTTGAAGACGCTCGAGCCGGTGATGTCGGAGGGCAGGAGGTCCGGCGTGCACTGGATCCTGCGAAAGGTGCCGCCGACCGACGTCGCCAGGGCTCGAGCAAGCATCGTCTTGCCGGTTCCGGGCAGGTCCTGGAGCAGTACGTGCCCCCCGGCGACGAGACCCGCCAGGGCGAGCCGGACGACCTGGTCCTTGCCGACGATGACGTGGTGGATGTTCTTCTCGACCCGATCGAGAAGCTCGGCGGCTCGCCGAGGTTCGAGGGAACGTTCCTGGGAGGCCGCCACGGGCCTCAGTCTAGTCAGGCTCTTTCGGTTTTAAGCCTGCCCAACCATGCGAGAGATGACCTCGCCGAGGTTCGGCCCGCCCTTGCCAAACGGCACGGAGTGGACGCGGTGCGCGAACACCATCTCCGCCACCTCGCCGATGTGCCTGACCTCGACCTCCTCAGCGCTGTCGTAGGCAGCCTTGGCCTGCGCCGCTCGGGCGCAGACGAGGTCGGAGCGGTGGCCGTCGACCTCGAGGGCGATGGAGATCTGGGCGATCAGGCGAAGGATCTCGCGCGAGAGCGTCACCTCCGGGAAGGTGGCGATCGCCTCGGCGATCTGCGTACGCACCGCCTGCTCTGACTCCGCATGCTGCTGATAGAAAAGGTTGGGGTCGTCTTCCCACACCGCCCTCTTCTCGACGATGGCCACACGTTTGTCGAGGTCGCGGATGCCCTCGACGTCGACGCAGAGCCCAAAGCGGTCGAGGAGCTGAGGCCGCAGCTCGCCTTCCTCGGGGTTCATCGTCCCGACGAGGATGAACCGCGAAGGATGTGAGACCGATACGCCTTCTCGCTCGACGGTGTTGATGCCCATTGCCGCGGCGTCCAGCAGCACGTCGACGATGTGGTCGTCGAGAAGGTTGACCTCGTCGACATACAGGATGTTGCGGTTCGCCTCGGCCAGCACGCCTGGCTCGAAGCGACGCGATCCTTCCTTGAGCGCGGCCTCCAGGTCGATCGTCCCGACCACCCGGTCCTCCGACGCGTTGATGGGCAGCTCGACCACTCGCATTCGCCGCGTCGCGACCGGCAGCACTCCCATCGACGCGCGCTCGCGGCAGTCGAGACACCAGTCCTCGGGATCGTCCGGGTGGCAGCCGAAGTGGCATCCCTCAACCACTTTTTGCTCAGGCAGAAGCCGGGCGAGCGCGCGCACGGCCGTGGACTTTCCGGTGCCCTTCTCACCGCGGATGAGGACCCCGCCGATGGTGGGATTGATCGCGTTGAGGACGAGCGCGAGTTTCATCTCGTCCTGGCCGACGATTGCCGTGAAAGGGTAGGAATAGCGGTCGATCGCCATAGGTGAGCTAGATCTTACGGATCATGTGCACACGGTCTTCGAGACGTCGATGTTGAACGTCCAACCGTAGTAGGCCGTCGCCAGCTTGTAGCCGCTGGCCTCCTGGACCCGGGTCGCGTGGTTGTGCGCGATGTCGTCGCAGATCGCCGCCTGGACCTGTCCGGCGGTCGGATTCAGGCCCAGCCCGAGCACGCTCGCGCTGATATCCGCATAAAACCGCCAGGCCGGCACGTTGAGCGCGCCACTGCGGCAGAAGAGGGGAGCCGCGTTCCCGTCCGCCTGGACCGTGATCTGGGTCGAGCAGAGGCTTCCGATCGGCAGTCCCTGTGCGGGCGACAGGACCTGGGCCGGCACGGGACTCTCCAGGCCGCTCGAGCTGGGAGGAGCCGCCTGGCTGGGTGTGGATGTGGGCGTCGGCGAAGGACTGGGTTGGGTGGACGCGGTCGGCGTTGAGCTGCACGCGCACACCGCCAGCGCCAGCAGGATCACGACGCGCCGGCTAGCGGCCGCGGCCCAGCTCCCTTTCAACCGCCGTGGCGATCTCGTCTCGGGACAGGTCATAGAGCCCGTAATAATGCGCGCCCATGCGGTCGGCCAGGTCCGCGCAAGCGTTGATCGCGTAGGTCTGGTACATCGGCGCAACTCGCGCTAGATGCTGCACGGAAGGCAGGTGGCTGTAGTCGCGCGCGGAGTCGATCACCAAAGCGTCGATGTTCTCCGCGTCGATCAGGCCCGCAACCTTCTGCGCCTCGACCAGCGGCTCCTCCTTGAACATCGAGATGTTGCCTCGGCCGTCGCTGATGAGCACCAGCAGCGGACGGATCGTGGGATCGCGAAGCAGCTCGGTCTTCACGACCTTGTATCCCGCCATCAGCCCGTGCGTGAGCGGAGTCGTGCCGCCCACAGACAGTCTTTCCAGCCGGCGCCGCGCCAACGAGACGCTGGAGGTCGGACGCAGCACTACCTCCGCGGTGCGGTTCTTGAAGATGACCACCGCGACGCGGTCCCGCCGCACGTACGCGTCCTGCAGCAGAGAGAGGATCGCGCCCTTGGTCGCCGCCATCCTCTGCTCCGCATCCATCGACGCCGACGCGTCGACGACGAACACGATCAGGTTGCCGACCTTGCGCTCGCGCACCTTCTGCCGGAGGTCGCGCTTTTCCAGCATCAGGCGCTCGCCATGCCTTCTCCCCCGCTCCTTTTGCAGCGGCGCGGCAGCCCGAACTGTCGCGTCGATCGCCAGGTCGCTGACCTTTTCCTTGGGCTCGGCGCGGACGTAGCGGCCGCGACGGTCGGGGGTCTGGCTTGCCGCCCTCTTCCCTCCCTGCTTGCGAACCTGGCGCTGTCGCGGCAGGTCGATGCGCCGGAGGTTGAACGTCTGCAGCGCCTCGGGCGCCGACTCGCTGCCACTCGACCCGCCGGCGGTGACGCCGGTGTCGGCGCCCGCCGTCTGCTGGCCGGTTTCGGATGAGCTCGCGTTGTTCTCCGAAGTGCCCTGGGTCGAAGTTTCGCTGTCCGAAGCCTGCGGATCGCCGGCCTCCGAGTCGGACGGCTGCGAACCCTCTTGCTGCTCGCCGTGCTCCGGAGAGGTGGGGTCGTCCTGGTCGCGGCGGATCGGCCGGCGTGCTCGATGCGCCAGAGCCAGGGTCGCCGCGTCATAGATGTCCTCGCGGCTGGGCGATGGATGGCGGCGATACGCCGCCAGGGCGCGGGCCGCGTGATCGATGACGACGTCCGCCCGGTGGCCCAGCACCTCTGCCTCGACGCAGATCGACGAGATCAGGCGTGCATGGCCGGCGGTCAGGCGGACGTCTTTGACCCGCGCGATCGCCTCGGCCAGGGCACGGGACAGGTTGCTGTCCGCGGCCGCGAACTCGCTGGTGAACTCGTTCTCGCGGCGCTTGAAAGCCGCGTCACGTTCTGCGATGAGAACCCGCTCGTCAGGATCGCGGATCCCCTCCACGTCGACGCACAGCCCGAATCGGTCGAGGAGCTGGGGTCGCAGCTCGCCTTCCTCTGGGTTCATCGTGCCGACGAGGATGAACTGGGAGGGGTGGCTGTACGAAACGCCTTCTCGCTCGATCACGTTGACACCCATCGCCGCGGCGTCGAGGAGGACGTCGACCAGGTGATCGTCGAGCAGGTTCACCTCGTCGACGTAAAGGATGTTGCGGTTCGCCTCCGCCAGCACGCCTGGCTCGAATCGCTTGGCCCCGGCTCGAAGGGCGGCCTCGATGTCGATCGTGCCGACGACGCGGTCTTCCGAAGCGTTGATCGGCAGCTCGACCACCCGCATGCGCCGCTTGTGATGCGGCAGCCCACCGCTTGAGTGCAGCCGGGCGCGGCAATCGGCGCATAGAGCGTCCGTGTCTGTCGGATCGCACCCGAAATGGCACCCTTCGACGACGTCATGCTCGGGGAGAAGACGAGCCAGCGCCCGAACCGCGGTCGACTTGCCGGTGCCCTTTTCCCCGCGGATGAGCACTCCGCCGATCGTCGGCACGATCGCGTTCAGGATCAAAGCCAGCTTCATCGACTCCTGGCCCACGATCGCCGTGAACGGATATGAGTGCCGGTCGAGCGTGACGCTCATCGAACCAAGATTAAGTCGCTAGCAGCTCAACCAGCCTCTCATCGGTCCGAACAGGGTCGAGATCTGGATCCTTGCCTGCAAACGCCACCAGGTCTCGAGCGCCGGCGAAACTCTCACGCAGCAGCGGCAACGCGTCCCCGGCGCGCCCCACCCTCCCGTAGAAGCACGCGAGGTTGTAGGTGGCGATCGCGCGACGCCGGTCGGTGTCGGCGGCCGCGAAGTCGACGTCGCCAACCCACTTCTGAATCGCCTCTGCCTGCGCCTCGTCGCCGTGCTCCAGGTGCCAGAACATCAGGTGCTGGGCGAGGTGTCCGTGCCCGTTGCCGGACAAGGGCTCGGCCATGCTGAAGCCGGTGGCGATCTCGATTCAACGGGGCTGCAGCCTAGGCCTGGGCGGGGACGAGGTTCTTGACCATCTCCTGCTCCTGCAGCAGCTCCTGGGTCGTGACCCGGATCCGCTTCCAGGCATCGTCATCGTGCTGCAGGTCGGGCACCACCTCCCAGTGCTCGCCATCGGAGCGGACCGGGAAGCCGAACTGAAGGGCTTCGGGCACCCCGTACTCACCGTGGCTGACCACCGCATAGGAGTGCCAGTCGCCCCACGGCGTCGGCGTCCGAAGGTTGATCACGGAGTCGATCACGGCGTTGGCCGCCGACGCGGCCGACGAAGCGCCTCTCGCCTCGATCACCGCCGCTCCGCGCTTCTGGATGATCTCCACGAACTTGCCCTTGAGCCAGCCGTGGTCGGAGATGACGTCGAACACCGGAAGTCCGGCGATCCGGGCGTTCCGGGCGTCCGGGTACTGGGTGGTCGAATGGTTGCCCCAGACCGCAACGTTGGAGATCGCCGCGACCGGCACCTTCGCCTTCTGGGCGAGCTGCGCCCGGGCCCGGTTCTCATCGAGGCGCGTCATCGCGAACCAGCGCTCGGCCGCGACCTCGGGCGCATTCAACCGCGCGATGTAGCAGTTGGTGTTGCAGGGGTTGCCGACGACCAGGATCCGGACGTCGGTGGCGGCGGTCTTGGCGATCGCCTTGCCCTGCGGCCCGAAGATGCTCCCGTTGACCGAAAGAAGGTCCGCCCGCTCCATACCCTGCTTTCGCGGGGCAGCCCCTACGAGCAGCACCCAGCTCGCCCCTTCGAAGGCCTCCTCCGCCTTGTGGGTCATCACCATCCCGGCCAGGAGAGGGAATGCGCAGTCGTCGAGCTCCATGCCGACGCCTTCGAGCGACTTCATCGCCGGTTCGATCTCGAGCATCCGGAGGATGACCGGCTGGTCTGGACCGAACATGTGGCCCGAGGCGATCCGGAAGACAAGCGAGTAGCCGATCTGGCCGGCCGCGCCGGTGACGGCGACCTGGACGGGAATCCGACCCCCGCTCATTTGCAGCGGCAATCGTAGCGAGAGTGCGTTATTTCGGGAGAGCTACGGGGGCGACGGCGAAGATCGCAACTGTGACCACTCCTGAAACGAATAGAACAGCGACTTGTGCGACGCGGCGCCCCATGTGAGATCAAACGACGTAGCGGGCGGGTTGGTTACCTGAAGCCCTCGCCCTCGGGCTCGAACAGCTCGTCCTCGGCCAGCCGGCGGGCAAAGCAGAGAAAGCCGGTGTGGGCGACCATCCGGTGCGAGGGCCGCATGCTTCTACCCCTCACCGTCCAGCCCCTCTGCAGGAGCTCAAAGGCTTCGAGCATGCCGAAGCCGCGGACCTCGCGAAGGCAGTCGAAGAAGCGCTGAACCTGGCTCACGTTCGGGCAGTGCGCAAAGACGATTCCGCCCGGCCTGAGGGCCGACCTGGCCGCTGGAACGGCCTGCCATGGCTCGGGCAGGTCCAGGAGGACGCGGTCCATGTCCTCTTCGTCAACGCCCACGTAAATGTCGCCGAGCTTGAGGGTCAGGTTCGACGGGATCTCCCCGAGCGTCTCAGTGATCGCGCGCCGGGCGGCTTCGAGAAACTCCTCCCTCGCCTCGTAGCTGACCACTGAGCCACGGTCCCCGACGGCCCGCAGGACGGCCATGGTCAGCGCTCCCGTCCCCGTTCCGGCCTCCAACACCCGTGCCCCCGGGTAGAGATCGGCCCCGACGACGATCGCGCCAAGGTCTTTCGGATAGATCGGCTGGGTTTGCCGCCGGCGCCCGGTGACCTGCTCGGCGAACGTCGGCCGGACCGCCAGGAGCCGCGCGCCAAGCTGCGTCGTGACGACGACCCCCTCCTCGCGCCCGATCAGGGCGTCGTGCTCGATCAGGCCGGAATGGATCGAGTGCCGCTCCCCGCGACGGAGCCTGACTCGGTGACGGCGGCCCACCTTGTCGACCAGGACGATCAGCTCGCCTTCGGCAAGTGTCTTGCTCACGAGCTCGGCTTGTGGGCGCGGATCAGCGCGTGCCAGTACGCGTGCCACAGCTTGCCCTCGCGCCTTTCGGGATGCAGCTGCACCCTGGCCTCACCCTGGGCTGACTCGATGATCATCGCCAGCTTCGCCGCCAGCTCGGGCGGGACAGCCTGGTTGGCCATCCACTCCTCGTAGTTCCAGTCCAGCTCGCGCGCCTGCGCCATCTCCACCTCGAAGCCGGCGCGCTCAATTCGCACGACCCACTCGTCAACGGTCAGGGACAGGATGTGAGAGGGATCGCGCCGAAGCTCGACCGCGTGGAGCACGTCGCGCGCCGGCAACGGTGGCGCGCAGTCGATCAGCGCCGCGTCGCGACCGGGCTTGAGGACGCGGAGTGCCTCCGCCAGGAATCCGTCGAGGTCTGAGAAGTGATGCGGCGCCGCGCGGACCACGTAGATGTCGAACGTCTCGTCCATAAAAGGAAGGCGCTGCGCGTCGCCGATGACCCAATCGGCGTTGAGGATGCCCTTTTCCGCGGCGATCCGCCGCGCCTCCTCGAGCATCTCGCGAGTCATGTCGACGCCGACGACGCGCCGGACATAGGGAGCGAGCACGAATGCCGTGTTGCCCGTCCCGGTCGCCACGTCGAGCGCGACGTCGCCGGGCCGGGGCCGCACCAGGTCGACGACCTCCTGCAGCCGCACCGAAGACGTGTGGAAGGTCGACTTCGCGTAGTTGGCGGCCACGTTGCGAAAGCTGTCTCGGACGTCCGGCACGGTCTGACATTACTTCGCGGCTCGGCTGCCCGTATATGGTGTGGCCGATGACGAAAGCCACCGCCAGGTGGACCGGCAACAAGGTGCTGTTCGACATCGAGACCGGTTCGGGTCACAGGGCCCAGGTCGACGAGGCGCCGGTCTTCGGCGACAACGCCGCGATGCGGCCGACCGAGATGCTTCTCGGCGCCCTCGGCGGTTGCACCGGCCTGAACGCGGTCCTGCTGCTCAAGAAGTTCAAGCAGCCGCTGCGGGCTCTCGAGGTCGAGGTCGAAGGCGACCGAGAAGAGGAATGGCCCAAGGCCTTCAAGGGCATTCAGATCACCTTCCACTGCACCTGGGACGGCGACACCGACAAGAAGCTCGTCGACCAGGCGCTGGAGTTGGCCTGCAACCGCTACTGTCCGATCCACGCGACCCTGTCTCGAGGCGTGAAGATCGAACACCGGCGGAAGGACCGGCACTAGCCGGAATTACCCGCGATCGCCGGCGCTCGCGGGCTTCCTCCAGCGCTGAAACCCGCAACCGCCGGCAGCCGCGGGTTCTGCGCGGGCCGAGAGCGGATTTTCTACAGACCAACCTAGAATTAACCCGTCCCCGCAAGCCCCTTATCCGCGTGGAGAAGCCTTGCTCGACAGCTACGTCCCGATACTGATCTTTGTGCTCATCGTCCTGGGATTGCTCGGGGCGCTGGTCACGCTCAGCTTCATCCTCGGCCCCGCCAAGCCATACCGGCGCAAGCTGGCCCCTTACGAGTCCGGCATCATCCCCGACACCCCCGCGATCCGACGGCTGTCGGTCCGCTTCTATCTGACGGCGATGCTTTTCATCATCTTCGACGTCGAGGCGGTCTTCTTCTACCCGTGGGCCGTCATCCTGAAGCAGCTGCGCTGGTTCGGTCTGATCGAGATGCTCGTCTTCATCGGCATCCTGCTCATCGCCCTCGCTCACATCTGGAAGAAAGGAGGGCTGGATTGGGAATAGAGGCGCTCGCCGAGTCGATGGGCCAGAACATCCTGACCACCACCCTGGGCAAGGTTGTCGGCTGGGGCCGCGGGAATTCGGTGTGGCCGGCTCAGTTCGGCCTTGCATGCTGCGCGATCGAGATGATCCACACGGCGACCGCGAGCGTCGACATCGCGCGCTTCGGATCGGAGGCGATGCGCGCCTCGCCGCGGCAATCTGACCTCATGATCGTTTCGGGGCGCGTGTCGCAGAAGATGGCGCCCATCCTCCGCACGATCTATGACCAGATGCCTGAGCCCAAATGGGTCATCTCGATGGGCGCATGCGCATCGACCGGCGGCGTCTTCAACAACTACGCGCTGCTCCAGGGCGTGGACAAGATCGTGCCGGTCGACGTGTACATCCCCGGCTGTCCCCCACGACCGGAAGACCTCTTGAACGCGCTGATGATCCTGCAGGAGCGGATCAAGGCCCAGGGGATCCTCCCGCGGCAGTGATCAGCGAGACGCTCATCGTCGAGAAGGGCGTCAGCGCAGGCGACGCCTGGATCACGATCGATCCCGCGAAGGCCCACGAGGTCCTGTCGTCGCTGAAAGACGGGGGCTATCGCCTGCTCGTCTTTGTCACCTGCGTCGACCACCTCGCCGACCGATCGCGCGACTGGCCGGGACGATTCGAGGTCGTGTATCAGCTCCGCAACATGGAGACAAAGGAAGAGCTCCGCGTCCGAGCATTCGTCGACGGTGACCCGCCGCACATCGACTCGGTCCACGACGTCTTCCCGCCCGCCAACTGGGATGAGCGCGAGACGTATGACATGTTCGGGATCGTCTTCGAAGGCCACCCCGACCTGACCCGAATCCTGATGCCGGACGACTGGGTCGGTCATCCGCTGCGGCGCGACTACCCTGTCGGCGGCGAGCCTGTCGAGTTCTCGGAGGAGCACGAAACCTGGCAAACGGCGCCGGAGAAAGCGTGACGGACACCGACACGACCGCCCTCGGCCAGGGGGTGACGGTCAGCCGCACTGGAGAGCAGGGCGCGTTCGGCGGTGAGCTGCTCACGGTCAACTTCGGCCCCCACCACCCGTCCACTCACGGCGTGCTGCGCCTGATCGTCGACCTCGACGGGGAGCAGGTGAAGAGTCTGAAGCCCGTGATCGGCTACCTGCACACCGGAATCGAGAAGCAGGCTGAGGCGCTGCGCTGGCAGCAGGTGGTCGTGGTCACCGACCGGCATGACTACCTGTCTCCTCCGATCAACAACCTCGCCTACGCCCTCGCGGTCGAAAAGCTGATGGGCGTCGAGGTGCCGGCGCGCGCGCAGGCGCTCCGGGTGATCATGTCCGAGCTCACCCGTCTGTCGTCGCACCTGGTGTGGCTCGGCACGAGCGGCATCGAGCTTGGCGCGATGAGCATGCTCATGTACTGCTTTCGCGAACGGGACACGATCCTCGACATGAACGAGGAGATCTCGGGCTATCGGATGCACACGTCCTACATCAGGCCCGGCGGTGTGGCGGCGGACGCGACTCCGCGCTTCCTCGAGATGCTCGACGCGTTCATCCGCAAGATGCCGAGCAACATCGACGAATACGAAGACCTGCTCACCATGAACCCGATCTGGCGCCGCCGCACAGTCGGCATCGGCATCCTGCCGGCGGAGGACGCAAAGGTCCTGGGCGCAACGGGTCCCATGCTTCGCGGCTCAGGCGTCGCTTGGGACCTGCGCAAGGCCATGCCGTACTCGGGCTATGAGAACTTCGACTTCGAGGTGGCGACCTCCGACCTGTGCGACTGCTACGGACGGTACCTCGTTCGCATCAAGGAGATGCGCGAGGCCGTGAAGATCCTGCGTCAGGCCGTGGACAGATTGCCGGACGGGCCGGTCAACGTCGACGACCGGAAGATGCTCCCGCCGCCGCGAGAAGAGCTGGAGACGTCGATGGAGGCGGTGATCCACCACTTCAAGCTCTTCACCGAGGGCTACTCGGTCCCGCCCGGTGACGTCTACGTGGCGGTCGAGTCGGGTCGCGGAGAGAACGGATGCTACGTGGTGAGCGATGGCACGCACAAGCCGCGCCGCGTCAAGTTCCGGGCCGCTTCGTTCGTCAACCTGCAGCCGCTGGAGCGCATGGCGCTCAACCACATGATCGCCGACATGGTGGCGATCATCGGCACGGCCGACACCGTCCTCGGGGACGTGGACCGATGAAATCCCCACAGGCTCAGAGCGTGCTGTCCTCGCACGTGCTGGAGGAGATCAAGGAGCTCCCGGCGCGGTATCCGCATCCGCGGTCAGCGGTGATGCCGGCGCTCGACCTGGCCCAGGAGGAGCTCGGTTACCTCACACCCGAGGCGATGAGCGAGGTCGCGCAGGCCCTGGATCTTGACCCCGGATACGTGGAGGGTGTCGCGACTTTCTACAGCCTGTTTCACCTCAGTCCGGTCGGCAAGCACCGCTTCTACGTCTGCACCAACCTCAGCTGCATGCTGCGCGGGGCCTACGAGATCGTCGATCACGTCAAGAAGTCGATTGGGGTCACGGCGCCGGACGTGGTGTCGGCGGACGGGCTGTTCAGCTACGAGGAGGTCGAATGCCTGGGTGCGTGCGAGTTCGCGCCGATGATGCGGCTCGACCACCGGTATCACTACGACCTGACGGCCGAGAGGATCGATCAGCTGATCGCGGAAAGGAAGGGACTCCTGTCGGTTCACGGGGAGGTGGCCGCAAAGCCGGCCGCAGGGCCGCCGACCGCGCCCAAGAAACCACGCGCTGCACGAAAAAAGAAGAAAGCCGAAAGCCCCACGAAATCGGAGCCTTCGCCTTGATTTCGCGGGCCCCAAGAGATGCCTGAGCTTCGCGGGTCACACGGCGATCAGGCGCAGCACGTGCTCACGCGCTGGTTCGGCACACCCGACCTTCACAAGCTCGGCGTCTACGAATCGAAATCGGGCGGCTACAGCGCTCTTCGCAAGGCCCTTTTCGACATGGCGCCGGCCGACATCACCAACGAGGTCAAGACGTCCGGCTTGCGCGGCAGAGGTGGCGCCGGTTTCGCCACCGGCACGAAATGGAGCTTCATCAACAGGGACGCGCCAGGTCCGAAATACGTGGTGGTCAACGCCGACGAGTCGGAGCCTGGGACCGCGAAGGACCGCTACATCCTCGAGAACTCACCCCACATGGTTGTCGAAGGCATTCTCATCGCCGCGTACGCGGTCGGAGCCAACCAGGCCTGGGTCTACATCCGGGGCGAATACGACGAGCCCCACCGGATGCTCATCGAAGCGATCGAGGAGGCGCGGGCGAAGGCCTACCTCGGCTCCAGGCCGATGGGCAAGGACTACCCCCTCGACATCCGGCTCTACCGCGGCCATGGGGCGTACATCTGCGGAGAGGAGACCGCGCTCCTCGAATCCCTCGAGGGCAAGCGCGCCCAGCCGCGATCGCGTCCTCCGTTCCCCGCCGTCAAAGGCGCCTGGGGAAGGCCGACCCTGCTCAACAACATCGAGACGCTGGCGACCGTTCCCTGGATCATCACCAACGGCGGCGCCGCTTACGCCAGGCTCGGGACCGACAAATCGCCAGGGACCCGCCTGTTGACGGTAAGCGGCAACGTGCGCAAGCCGGGCGTCTACGAGGTCGAGCTCGGCGCGACGTTCCGCCACGTGATCATGGAGCTGGCGGGCGGACCGCTCGAGGGCCGAAGCGTGAAGGTGTTCTGGCCGGGCGGCTCCTCAGCTCCGGTTCTGCCCGAGTCGATGCTCGACACCCCGACCGACATGGAGGCGTTGGCCGCGGCCAGGTCGATGGGTGGGTCGGGCGGCGTGATCGTCATGGACGACAGCCACTGCATCGTCCGCGCCGCGCACCGGCTGCTGCAGTTCTACGCGCACGAGTCGTGCGGCAAGTGCACGCCTTGCCGAGTCGGACAGGACTGGGCGGTCCGGACCTACGAGCGGATCCTCGCCAATGAGGGCTCCCAGGTCGAGCTCGACATCCTCCAGCGTGTTTCCGACGGCCTGCAGAACGGCCGCTGCCTGTGCGGACTGGGCGACTCGGGAGGCTGGGTCATCGACTCCACCCTCCGCCACTTCCGGGACGAATACGAAGACCACGCCCTGAGGCACCGGTGCAGCGTCGGCGAGGTCGCCGTCAGTGCCTGACATCAACCTCACCATCGACGGCCGCAAAGTCACCGTGCCCGCTGGCACGCTGATCGTCGAGGCGGCGAAGACCATCGGCATCGAGATCCCGGTGTTCTGTTACCACCACAAGCTCGACACGGTCGGCGCCTGCCGGATGTGCCTGGTCGACTTCTCCCCTGGGCCGCCTCGCCCCCAGACCGCCTGCACAACGCCGGTGTCTGAAGGGATGGTCGTCCGCACCCAGAGCGCGATGGCCGTCCAGGCCCGTGCCGA
This sequence comes from Verrucomicrobiia bacterium, assembly GCA_035637495.1. Lineage (GTDB taxonomy): Bacteria > Chloroflexota > Dormibacteria > Dormibacterales > Dormibacteraceae > 40CM-4-65-16. Next base: position 4,687 of record DASPXA010000050.1, on the reverse strand, counting down.
CATCCTGGAGTTCGAGCTCGCCAACCACCCGCTGGACTGCCCCGTCTGCGACAAGGGCGGCGAGTGTCCCCTCCAGGACTTCACCTTCCGGCACGGCTACCCGACGAGCCGCATCGACGGACCGCGCCTCCACTTCAAGAAGCCGATCCCGCTTTCTGAGAGGATCGCGCTCGACCGGGAGCGGTGCGTGCTCTGCTACCGCTGCACCCGGTACTACGACGAGATCGCCTGGGAGCAGGAGCTGACCACGGACGAGCGCGGCGTCCAGTCGTTCATAACCAACCAGTTCGACCAGCCGCTCCAGTCGATCTTCAGCGGCAACATCATCGACCTCTGCCCGGTCGGCGCCCTCACGTCGCGCGTCTGGCGCTTCGAGTCGCGGCCGTGGGACATGACCCACACCGAAACCATCTGCTCGAAGTGCTCGGTCGGCTGCAGCATGACCCAGTGGGAGCGCCGCGGTCAGCTCGTCCGCATCACGTCGCACGAGAACGACGACATCGACGAGGGCTGGATCTGCGACCGCGGACGCTTCGACTACACCGACGTCAACGACGATTCACGGCTGCGCACGCCGACCGTCGCCGGTCGCAAATCGACCTGGGCCGACGCGATCAGCTCGGTTGCCGTCGGCATCAAGGGCAAGGGAGCCAGGCTCGGCGTCTCGTTGCCCCAGGACATCACCAACGAGGAGGCGTTCCTGTTCCGCCGCATTCTCGACGGCCCGCTGAAGGGGGCGAAGGTGAAGATGCACGGCCGGACCGCGATCCCGGCCCCAGCGGGCCCGACCATGCGCATCAAAGACATAGATGACGCGCGCGTCATCGTCGTAGTCGCGTCGGACATCGAGAACGACGTGCCGATCATCGACCTGAGGGTCAAGAAGGCGGTCAGCAAGCGCGGCGCCAGGCTGATCGTCGTTTATCCGGAGGGTGTGGACCTCGACCGGCACCCCGGCACGGTCCACATCCGCAATGCGCCCGGCTCGGCCGCCGCCGAGGTGCGCAAGCTCGCCTCGCACGAGCTCCTCAAGGATCCGGGCGGCCCCGTCGCGATCCTCTTCGGCGACGGACGCGGCAGCGAGGACATCAACGAGCTTGCCGTCGCGTGCGGCGACCTCGCGGAAAAGGTCGGCGGCCAGGAGCTGCCTCTCTACCGCGGGACCAACGAGCGCGGGGCACTCGCGGCCGGCGTGGCCGGTTGGGACAACCTCGACGGCGTCGAGGCCCTGCTCTGCTGGGGCCCGCCGCCGACGGCCGGGGTCCCGAAGTCGGTCAAGTTCATCGCAGCCTGGGACCACCTGCCTCGCGCCGGGTACGAGAACGCGGTTGTGCTGCCGGCCACCACCTTCGCCGAGCGCCAGGGGAGCTACACCAACGTCGAGGGGACGGTCCAGTTCCTCAGGCCCGCGGTCAGGATCCAGCCCCCGCTGAAAGAGGGCTGGGACGTGCTCTGCGAGCTCGGGACCGCGCTCGGCCTGCACCTCGACTACCCGGGCATCTTCCCGATCCAGCGCGAGATGGCCGTGCAGCCGCCGGATCCGAACCCGGCTCCACCGCCGGTCCTCGTCGGTCCGGCGCACCCATGAACGACCTCTACAGCAACCCCATCGGGCAGAAGGCGCGGGGGGGGTCAGGCCCCCCCCGCGGCGCCCTCCCACGGGTTCGGCGCGGATTGGCTTCGCCCAACGGGGGCGGTGGCCCGGCCAAGCCGGGCCACGCGAGCAAAAAGGAATGAACGACCTCTACAGCAACCCCATCGGGCACTGGGTGATCGTCGTCGTCGCGATCGCTTTGCTGCTGTTCGTCCTCCTGACTGCGACCGCTTACACGGTGTGGTTCGAGCGCGTCGCGCTCGGGCGGATCCAGCGCCGCCCCGGACCAAACCGGGTCGGACCCTATGGCTTGCTGCAGCTCGCCGCGGACGGTATCAAGCTCGCGTTCAAAGAGAGTTTCATCCCAGCCAAGACCGACCGGGTTCTCTATGTGATCGCGCCGGCCATCGCCGTCGCTGCCGCATTCCTGGCCTGGGCCGTGATTCCGATCGGCCTTTGGTACAACGTCCAGTACTGGATCGCGGACGTCAACGTCGGCATCCTGCTCGTCTTCGCCGTCAGCGCGCTGAACGTGTACGCGATCGTCATCGGCGGGTACGCGTCGAACAACAAGTACTCGCTGCTCGGAGGATTGCGCTCGGCCGCCCAGCTGATCAGCTACGAGATGTCGCTCGGCCTGTCCCTCGTGCCGACCTTCATGATCGTCGGCTCGCTGCGGCTGCGCGACATCGTCGAGTACACGGTGCACTGGGGGCCGTACGCGGGCCCGATTCCTCTCATCCTCCTCACCCCGATCGGCTTCGTGATCTACCTCATCTCCGCCGTGGCGGAGACGAACCGCGCGCCGTTCGACCTGCCGGAGGCGGAGCAGGAGCTCATCGGCGGATTTCTCACGGAGTACTCGGGGTTGAAGTTCGTCATGTATTACCTGGCGGAGTACGTGAACATGATCACGGTCTCGGCCCTCGCGGTGCTCCTTTTCTTCGGCGGCTGGTACCTCTGGAGCATCCCGCCGGTCTTCGCATTCCTGCTCAAGGTCATCCTGTTCCTCTTCCTATACATTTGGATCCGCGGCACTTTTCCACGCCTCCGCTACGACATGCTCATGCGGCTCGGTTGGAAGGTGCTGCTCCCGCTGGCGATGGTGAACGTGATCGTGACCGCGACCATCCTGGTCGCGGTGCAGGGGTAGAGATGGCCGAAGACGAGAAAGGGACCGAACCTGAACAGCCGAGCGTGGCGTCCGACATCGCGGCGCTGGCCAAGGGCTTGAAGACGACCCTGACCGAGACGTTCCGGCCCGTGGTCACCACGATGTATCCAGAGGACAAGACCCCGCGCGCGGAGCGCTACCGCGGCCGGCACTACCTCCGCCGCTACGACAACGGCCTCGAGCGATGCATCGGCTGCGAGCTATGCGCGGCCGCGTGCCCGGTCGGGTGCATCCTCGTCATCGCCGCGGAGAACACCGACGAGAACCGTGTCTCGCCTGGGGAGCGCTACGCCAAGACTTACGAGATCAACATGCTGCGCTGCATCTTCTGCGGCTACTGCGAGGAGGCATGCCCGGTGCAGGCGATCGTCCTCGGGCCGGAGTACGAGCTCTCCGACACGAGCCGCGAGAAGTTCATCTACACGAAGGAGAAGCTGCTCGAGCCGCTGCCGCCCGAAGTTCAAGCACGACTCGACGCTCAGGACAAGAAGTAGTTGGCGATCGCCGTCTTCGTCGTCGCCGCCGCGATGGCAATCATCGGAGGCGTCGGAGTCGTCACCTTCCACCAACCAATCCGATCCGTGCTGAGCCTGGTCGTCGTCATGCTCGCGCTTTCGGTGCTGTTCCTTCTGCTGAGCGCGCAGTTCGTCTTCGCGGTCCAGATCATCGTCTACGCGGGCGCGGTCATGGTCCTGTTCCTGTTCGTGATCACCCTGCTCGGTCCGGCCCGCGAGCTGGGTCCCGGCCGGCTCCGCTTCCAGACCTGGCTTTCGATTCTCTTCGTGCTCGTGCTCCTCGGCCTGATGTACGCGTTGTTCCAGGGCATCGAGTACCGCCACCCAGATCAGACCGACCTGTCTTTCTTCGGCACCGTCCAGTCGATCGCGATCGGTTTGTTCACGACCTACCTCTATCCGTTTGAGCTCACCTCGATCCTCCTGCTGGTGGCAGCGATCGGCGCGATGTACCTCAGCCGCAAGCGAATCGACGACATATGAGCACGCTCAACATCGGCGGGTCGGAGCTCGACGCCTCCTGGTTCCTGCTGCTCAGCGCGGTCCTGTTTGTGCTCGGTGCGATCGGCGTGCTCGTGCGACGGAATCCGCTGGTGATCTTGATCTCGATCGAGCTCATGCTCAACGCCGCCAACCTGGCGCTGGTCACGTTCTCCCGCCAGCTGCAAAACATCGAAGGGCAGCTGTTCGCGCTCATGTCGATGACAGTCGCCGCCGCGGAGGCGGTGGTGGGCCTGGCCATCCTGGTCGACATCTTCCGCGTGCGTGACGTCGAAGACGTCGACGACCTGAGCGAGCTGAAGGGATGAGCAACCAGGCGCTGGCGCTCCTGATCCTCCTCTTCCCCGCCGCCGGCGCGCTCCTCCTGGCCGGACGGGGCTGGCGCCTTCCGAGGGTCGTCACGGTGATCGTCGGTCCGGGCGTCGTGTGGGCGTCTTTTGTGTGCACGCTTGCTCTCTTCTTCGGCAAGGCGAGCGGCGACAACACCTACTGGACCTGGATCAAGAGCGGCTCGTTTGAGGTGCCGTTTGGCCTGCTGATCGACAACCTGTCGATCTTCATGTGCTTCGTCATCACCGGCGTCGGCGGCCTGATCGTCACGTACTCCGTCGGCTACATGGAGCACGAGGACGGCCCGAGCTACGCCCGCTTCTTCACCTGCATGGACATCTTCGTCTTGTCGATGCTGCTGCTCGTCCTGGCCGACAACTTCATATTCCTCATCGTCGGCTGGGCCCTGGTCGGCCTCAGCTCCTATCTCCTGATCGGCTTCTGGTACCAGCGCCACTCCGCCGTGGTCGCCGCCCGCAAGGCGTTCGTGATGAACGTGATCGGCGACGTGGGCATGATCCTGGGCACCTTCGTCCTGTTTGTGAACCTGCACGCGGTCACGTTCTCCGGGGT
>DASPXA010000049.1:0-9624 GCA_035637495.1 Verrucomicrobiia bacterium | reverse complement strand
TACGAGCCCGACGGCGTCGCTCTGGTCGATTTCCTCGACACCGCCGCGGTCTCCCGCGACCTCCGCGCTCACCACGAGTACCTCGTCCGCACGCGCGAGCTCTACAAGGAGATCGCCGCTCCCTTCGGACCGTTTGCGAAGGACACCCTGGTCGCGTCCACGCGGGCGATCTCGAGCGGTTCGGCTTCGGACGACAGCGAATACGTCGCGACCGAGAACAGCATCGACTCGCTCACCTCACACCGCGACGCGCTCGAAGCGGTCATGCGGACCGCGCTGGCCAACGCCACCTTCGGCGGACCACTCGCGAGCGAGCAGGACCTGAAAGACATGATCGCCCAGGCGCAGCAGCTGCTGGCCCAGGCGGCAGCGCTCTGAACTCTCAGAACCCAGCCAGGCCCTCCCTTCGGGGAGGGCTTTCTCTTTCTAGAGGGTCGTGTTCGGCTGCAGAAGCTCGGCGATCGAGCCTTCGAACTTCGCGAGCTGCCGGTGGACCTCGATCACCTCATCCGACGTGACCGGGTCGGTCGGGTCGATGTCCCTGTGGTGCTCGGTCCATTCGGTGCCGCACTCGCAGCGGTGGAAGAGGAAGCGGTCGGTCCTCGAGCGGTAGGTGTAGATCGCAGCATCTTTCAGGCGCCTGCCGCAAGCACACTTGCCCTTGTCCGACTCTAGCTTCGACCTCTGCACTGACGTAATCCTCGATCTGTATAACGAACCAGGAATAAGTTTCGTTGCATGGTACATCGGGGCCTCGAGGTTGCAACCGATAAAGAGACTGTAAATTTCAGCCGGAACTGTTCAGTTCCCGCAGCAACCCGTCCACGTCCCTGAGCCGCTCCGTCCTGGCGGCGTGCTCCAGCGTCTGGTACTGGGACAGCACGTCGACGAATCCTTCGCCAAGGTCGTAACCGTGCCGGCGGAGAGCCTCCCGGCCGGCGTCGCCGAGCGCGGCGACGACCTCCCGGACCTTGCTGGCCGGGCTGAAGCGGTCAGGCACTCTTCGGCGGCGGAGCGGGCGTGGGGGGCGCCGGCGGCGGCGGCGGTTCGAGTTTCCTCAGCACAACGGTGTGGCCGTGCCAGAGCTTGGGGACGCCCTGGGGCTCGTCGCCCTGGTAGCTCAGCTCGAGGCGCCAGATCCCGTCCACCTGGACCGGCGCGACGCCGAGCTTGACCTTCGGATTCTTCGGCTGCAGCTCCTGCAGCAGCGCCACGCCGTAGATCACCAGCGCGCCCGGCAGGTTGATCGTGTTGATCCGGCCGCCCTCGCTGGAGCCGTCGACGCCGGACGTGAGGGAGCCGAGCGAGTGGACCACGAGCGCTTAGGTTAGAGGCTTCCTGGCCTTCAGCGCGGTGATGACCGAGGCCACCGTCGCCTCGTACCCCAGCCGGCCCGTGTCCAGGACCATGTCGTAGTGGGCGGGGTGGTTGCGGTCGTGCCCGTATACCTGCTTGATGTACGAGGTCCAGTTCTCGTCGGACAGCTTCAACCGCTTCCGCGCCGCCTCCTCGGATGCGATGTTGAACCGGGCCATGATCGTCTTCACCCGGATGTCCTCCGCCGCCCGCAGGAAGACATGGAGCGCGCCCGGGAACTTGCTCAGGATGTAGGCGCCACCCCGGCCGACGATCACGACGTTGCCTGCCCGCGCCGCCTCCTCGATGACGTGCTGGGTGATCTGCAGCACGGCCTTGCGGGTGTCGAAGGTGGGGGCGGCGTTGGGCGGGTTCCAGGCGGTGGCCTCGGGCGGGATCAGCGGCTCGGTGCTGGCCGACCCGAGGGCAACCAGGAGCCTGGCCAGGAGCGAACCCGGCTGCTCGTCTTCGGCCTCCACCTCCTCCTTCGGGAGCTGGAGCCGCCGCGCCACCTCATCAATGATCTGCGAGTCGAGGAAGTCGGCCTTGAGCTCGGTCGCGAGCATGCGGCCGACGGTGGCCCCTCCCGCCCCAAACTGCCGTCCGATCGTGATGACCGGCATCCCCGCGCTAATTGTCAGGGCAAACGGCGGGCGGTCAACTCCTCCCCATTCATTGGGAGGTTCCGGCGTAGGCGCCGGAGAGGATCCTTACTCCAGGTAGTCCCGCAGCTTCTTCGACCGCGAAGGGTGCCGGAGCTTGCGCAGCGCCTTGGCCTCGATCTGCCGGATCCGCTCCCGCGTCACCCCGAACCGCTTTCCCACCTCTTCCAGCGTCCGCTGGTGACCATCGATCAACCCGAACCGCAGCTGCAGCACGCGCCTCTCCCGCGGCGTCAGCGTGTCCAGAACGTCCTCCACCTCCGAATGGAGCATCGTCAACGAGGCCGCGTCTGACGGAGACACCGCCTCGCGGTCCTCCACGAAGTCCCCGAGGTGCGAGTCCTCCTCCTCACCGATCGGGGTCTCCAACGACACCGGATCCTGCGACACCTTCACGATCTCGCGCACCTTCTCCGGCGTGATCCCCATCTCCTCGCCGATCTCGTCATCCGAAGGCTCGCGGCCGAGCTCCTGCAGCAGGCGCCGCGAAACCCGGACGAGCTTGTTGATCGTCTCGACCATGTGCACCGGGATGCGGATGGTCCGCGCCTGGTCGGCGATCGCACGGGTGATGGCCTGCCGGATCCACCACGTCGCGTAGGTCGAGAACTTGTAGCCCTTGTGGTAGTCGAACTTCTCGACCGCGCGGATCAGGCCCATGTTCCCTTCCTGGATCAGGTCCAGGAACGACATGCCGCGGCCGATGTACTTCTTGGCGATCGACACGACCAGCCGCAGGTTGGCCTCGGTCAGCCTCTGCTTGGCCTCGTATGCGCGCTCGTATCGCTCGGTGAGCCGGTACCGCGCGATGCGGTAGTGCTCCAGCGCCTCGGCGCGGACGCGGGGACGGGCTCCGTTCATCAACCGGCGCCGCTCCGCGGCCGCGGCGTCGGTCAGGTTGTCGAGCCGAGAGAGATCCCCAAGACCCAGCAGCTCCTGCGCGATGTGCGCCTGCTGCCCCTTCCGCTTGACGGTGGCGAGCCGCTCGATGACCTCCGGCAGCAGCTCGTCGACCGACCGCTGTCGGCCATCGATCTCCTCGATGACGTTCAGCGCCTTCATCGCGTCGTGCAGCGGCTTGGCCTCGATCGCCTGCGCGAGCTCGACCTCGTCGTTGGCGGTCAGGAGCGAAACCCGCCCGATCTCCTTCAGGTACATGCGCACCGGGTCGTCGAGCGAGACCGAGTCCATCATCTCGATGTCGAGCAGCATCTCGTCGTCGATCTGCTCCACCTCTTCAAAGTCCTTCTCGCCGTCGGTGACCTCGATCCCGATCTCTTTGAAGGCCGCGAAGATGCGGAAGATCTGCTCGGGCTCAGCGTCGATCTCGGGGAAGCCCTGGAGAACGTCGTCCGGGGTGAGGTAGCCCTGCTCCTTGCCCTTGACGATGAGCTGCTCGGCCACTGCCATCAGCTCGTCCTCGAACTTTGCCTCCGGCTTCTCAACCGCCTTGCCGGCTTTTGCCGGCTTGCCGGCCGTCGTGCTCGGCGTCGCCGCCTGCTTCACTGCGCGCGCGATGTCCAACCTCTCCTTTCCATATCTGTGATGGCGCGGGCAAGCTCCCTGGCTTCAGCTTCCAACCGGGCCACCTTCTCCGAGTCCCTGCCCCTTTCGGCCTCGGATAGCTCGCGGATTATCCCACTGTGCATACCCTTCATGTGCTCCAGGCGGATTCTCGCCGCAAGTTCAAGCGCCACCTCGTCATCAACATTCGGCGGCGGAGCCGCCCACGCTCGTCTGATCAGGTCCTGTTCCTCCGGGGGATAGCCGGCCAAATCGGCCTCGAGCCCGGACGCGCCACGGCGCTCGTAGCTCTCCAGCATACGGACGTAAATGGACCGGTCGTCTTGCTCCAACTCCTGAGGAGTCAATTTGGTTCGCACGAGACCGAACGCCCCGGGCCTGACAGCGAGCAGCTGCACCAGGTAGCTGCCTGCCGTCACCTTCTTCCCGGTGGTCCGGGCGCCGAAACCGTTGGTCCGGGGCCTGGGCGGGGGCGCAGGCTCGGGATCGCGCAGCAGCAGGTGGCGTGAGATGCCGGTGTGCCGCTCGGCGGCTTCCGCGTAGCCCTCGCGCAGGCCTTCGGGAAACTGCCGGATCCACTCCCGCAGCCGCCCCGCCACCAGCTCCACCTGGTTGGGGTTGCTCGGGTTGAGGCCCGCCGAATCCTCCTCCATGCCCGCCTCGAAGCCCGACGGCGCGCGAGACACCAGCTCCTCCCAGCGCTGCGCCGCGTCGGGACCCGCCGCCCGCAAGAACTCGTCCGGATCTTTCGCGTCCGGCAGGCTCGCGACCCGTGTGCGCATTCCGAACGTCGATGCCAGCGTCACCGCCTTGCGCATGGCCGTGCGCCCCGCGCGGTCGGAATCGAAGACCAGCAACAGCTCGTCCGTGAACCGCTTGAGCAGCCGCACCTGCTCTTCGGTCAGCGCGGTCCCGGACGATGCGACCGCGTTCGACACGCCGAACTGGTGGCCTGTGATCACGTCGAACTGCCCCTCCATCAGCACCCCATGGCCACGCCTGGCGATCTCGTCACGCGCCAGGTCCAGGCCGAAGATGACGCGTCCTTTTATGTATGCCGGCGTTTCGGGCGAGTTGATGTACTTGCGCTGCTCGTCCTGGCGAACCGTCCGCGCCGTGAACGCGAGGGTCTGGCCGCGCTCGTCGCGGATCGGAATCACCAGCCGCTCGGCGAAGAAGTCACTCCCGTCGCGCCGCATCAGGCCGGCTTCCTGCGCGTCGCTGAGCGAGCGCTTCTTGGCGCGCAGGTACTCGGCAAACCCGCGCCCTGCCGGCGCGTAACCGAGCTGGAAGCGTCGGGCGGTCTCCTCGGACACTCGGCGTGATTCGAGCAACCGGCGCCCCGGCTCTCCCGCCGGAGTTTTCCACAGCACGTACTCGTAGTACTGGGCGGCGAGCTTCAGCATGTCCAGGACCCGCTTGCGGACGTCGACCCGCTCGCGCTGCTCCGGGCTCAGCTTTTTCAGCTCGACGCCGGCCCGCTCCGCCAGCATCTGCAGCGCGCCGCGCTTGTCGGTCTTCTCAATCAACTCCACGAAGGTGAAGACGTCGCCCGACCGCTCGCAGCCGAAGCAGTACCAGGACTGCATCTGCGGGTTGACCTTGAAGCTCGGGCTGTCCTCCTGGTGGAACGGGCAAAGGCCCCAGAAATCCTTGTTGCGCCTGGTCAGCCGGACGTGCTCCGAAACGACCTTGACGAGGTCGACCCTGGCCTTGACCTCGGCGAAGGCGTCATCGGACGCTTGGGTGGGCATCGGTTTATTTTGATGGCCAATGGCGCGCCGAACCATCGTCTGGGTCAAGGAGGGCGACCTCGGCGCGGAATTCGCGGACGTGACCTTTCTCCGCTCGAGCCTGAGCGCGGCCGGCACCGCGATCGGTTCGAAGCCGGTCCCCTACCGCCTCGACTACACCCTGAAGACCACCCGCAGGTACCTCACCACCCGTCTCAACGTGTCGAGTCGGGGCGACAACTGGTGGCGCAGGCTCGAGCTGCGGCGCGGCCGGTCCGGAAAGTGGACCGCACGCGGCAGCGCGGGAGGAAGAGTGGAGCTCTCGTCGCCAGGCGGCGACATGACGCAGCTGGAGGGCGCGCTCGACTGCGACCTGGCCCTGTCGCCGTTGACGAACAGCATGCCGGTGCTCCGGCACGGTCTCCTGGAAAAAGGCGGGCCGCTCGAGTTCTCGATGGCGTGGGTGTCGGTGCCCGACCTCCACGTCTACCCGAGCGGCCAGCGTTACACGTTCATCCGCAAGGACGACGGCGAGTCGATCATCCGTTACGAGTCGAGCTCACGCGACTTCATCGCCGACCTGAGCTTCGACAAGCACGGGTTGTGCCTCCGGTACCCGGGTATCGGGCACGCTGTCTAGCGCCGCCGCCGGCTTCGGTTGCGGCGCGACGCCGATGTCGCCGATTCCGATCCGGCCGTAGGCCCAGCGCAGCGGGCGCGGCGACCACCAGTTGACGTCGCCGAGCAACCGCATCACGGCCGGCACCACCAGCGACCGCACGATCGTGGCGTCGATCGCCACCGCGATCGCCAGCCCGATGCCGATGGCCTTGATGATCACGACCTCGGCGAGGCCGAAGGCCATGAACACCGTGAACATGACGGCCGCGGCGCCGGTGATCAAGCGGCCGGTCTTCTCCAGGCCGCTCGCCACGGCAGCCCGGTTGTCCCCGAGGCGCACGTACTCCTCGTGCATGCGGCTGACGAGCAGGACCTCGTAGTCCATCGACAGCCCGAACACGATCGAGAACAGGATCACGGGGATGCTCGGGTCGAGCGACTGCGGCGTGAAGCCGAGCACGTTCGCGAAGTGCCCCTGCTGGAAGATGAAGACCAGCGCACCGAATGACGCGCCGATCGAGAGGAAGTTCAGCAGCACCGCCTTCAGGGGCAGGACGACCGAGCCGGTGAGCAGGAACATCAGGATGTAGGTCACCAGCACCACGGAGCCGACCGCGAGCGGGACCCGGTTGTAGATGAACGTGATCACGTCGACGTCGATCGCCGTCTGGCCGCCGACGAGCAGTTCTCCGTCGGTCAAGCCGTGGTCGGCGCGGATCGCCTTCAGGATGTTGCGCGCCTGGTCGGAGCTGAAGTTCGCGCCGGTCGTGGCCTGGATCTCGACGATGTGCTTGCCGGTCGTCGCCCTCATCAGCTGCTGCACGGGCTGGGGAAGCTGGCTGAGGTCGCCGCTGTACATCTGCGTGTACTCGTACTGGCCGAGCTTGGGGTCGAGGTCGTAGATCGACGTCGTGTGCAGCACGCCGGGAATCGCCGCGATCCGCCGGTCGAGAGTGAACTGGTCCGCGATTCGATTCGCGGTCAGCGGCTCGCCGTCCGGGTAGTACACCAGCACCTGGAACGTGGTCTGGTCCTGGCCGGGGAAGTCCGCGATCAGGCTGTCGTAGCCTTGGCGTGCCTCGACGTGTGTGGGCAGCATGTCGGGGCTGCCGTTGGCCAGGCGGAGCTGGAGGAACGGCGTCGCCGCGAGCAGCAGGAACGCCACGGTCGGAACGAGCACCACGATGGGCCTCTTCATCACCCAGTTCGCGAGTGCGTGCCAGAAGCCACCGCTCCCGCTCCTGCCGCGGAGGAAGGCGGGGAGGCGCAGGCGGTCGACGGAGGGGCCGATGATCGAGAGGATCGCGGGCAGGAACGTCAGCGCGTAGATGACCGCGACGGCGACGACGATCGCCCCCGCAGCGCCCATCGACGCCATGAACGTGCCCTGGAAAAAGAGCATGGCGGACAGGCCGACGGCCACGGTGAACCCGGAGAACGTGATGGCCCGGCCGGCCGTCGCCATCGTGGTCGCGATCGCATCTTCGCGGCTCGAACCGGCTGCCAGCTCGTCTCGGAACCGGTTGACGATGAACAGCGAATAGTCGATCGAGACGCCAAGCCCGATCAAGGTGACGATGTTGATCGCGTACTGGGATACGTCGGTGAAGCGGTTCAGGAAGAACGTGCCGCCGATGCCGCCGACGATGGTGAGGATGCCGACGCCGAGCGGAAGTCCCGCCGCGACGATCGACGCGAAGATGAGGATCAGCAGGATCAAGGTGACCGGGAGCGTCACCGTCTCGGCGCGCTGCAGGTCGGCTTCCAGCGTGTTGTTGAACGCCTGGTTGATGGCGACGAATCCCGTCCCCGTGACCGTCAGCGAGCTCGAGTGGACCTTCGAGCGCAGGTCGTCGTAGTCCTTCCAAGCCTGCTGCCCGGTTGACGTCAGCTCGATGCTGACCAGAGCCTCGTGCCCGTCCTTCGAGGTGAACGCCTGCGCCACTCGCGGGTTGGGCGCGTTGTAAGGCGTGATCATGTTCGAGATTCGCGAGTCGCCCTGGATCGGCGCGAGCGCGTCAGACACCGCGGACTGGTACTGCGGTTCGCTTACGGTGAGAGTGTCGCTGCGGAAGATGAGGTCGAAGTTCGACGTGACCTTGGCCGCGCCGAGCTCATTGGTGATGAGGTTCGCGGCTCTGGCCGACTGAAGGTTGCTGCGCAGCGGGCCGCCGCTGGTGAGCGTCCCGCCCAGAAGCATGAACACGATCGACGCTGCGAGCAGCGCGCCGGATCCGACCAGCGTGGCCCACCTGTACCGGTAGACAAAGCGACCCCACCTTGCGAACACCTTTCCTTCCCTCCTGTTGCTACTGGGCGCCCTGTGCGGGCGGGTAATTGGCTGAAAGCGACATCACGGCAAGGGTGTCAACCGCCTCGTCGGTGTCGAAATCCGGGTCCACCAACGACTGGACGATGATCCCGAGGACCGCGGCCCACACCACGCCGGCGATGCCGCGCGCCGGGCTTGGGCTCACCCCGCGCTCGGCGAGGACCTGGCGGGCGATGTCCTCGACGTGGGACCGATCGGCGCGGATGAAGTCGCGGACGCCGGCGCCGATCACCGTGTCATGCAGGCCGACGCCGATGAGCTGGATGTAAAGGGCGTTGGTGGCGCGGCTGTCGCGCAGCATCTGCTTGACGTGCTCGAACGCTGCCAGCGCGCCGGCCTCGCCCTCGACGGCGCCCAGCTCGATCTTCTGGCAGACGTACTCGAGCACGGCCAGCACCAGCTGCTGCTTCGATTTGTAGTGGTAGTGGACCAGGCCCTGGGCCACGCCGGCCTCGCCCGCGATGTCCTTGATCGATGTGTCCTCATAGCCCTGCCGGCTCAGCATGGTAAACGCGGCCTCGAGGATCCTGGTTCGGGTATCCGCGGCTTTGGTTGAATGATCAGTCAACATTGGTTGATCATTCAATCAGATCGGGGACGTACTGTCAAGGGACCGGCCCGGGTTGGGCGAAAATCGAGAGGTGACCCGCGCCGTCGAGGAGCTCAACCGCCGGATGCTGCGCGCCCGGGACGCGATGGACCGCACCTACGCCCAGCCGCTGGACATCCCCGTCCTGGCCCAGGTCGCCAGCGTTTCCGAGGCCCACTTCATCCGCACGTTCCGCGCCACCTTCGGCGAAACGCCCCACCGCTACCTCCAGCGCAGGCGGGTCGAACGCGCGATGTTCCTGCTGCGCGAGAGCAAGCACAGCATCACCGACATCTGCCTCGACGTCGGCTTCGAGAGCCTCGGCACCTTCAGCCGGACGTTCCGCGCCATCGTCGGCATCAACCCGACCGACTACCGCGAGCGAAGCGAGGCGATCAACGCGCCGACATGCTTCACGATGGCCTGGATGAGACCGAGCCAAGACCCAGCAGTTTTGGAGAAGCTGAGCCGCCTGAACGGCCAATAGCATCGACTTCAACGCCAAATTCACAGGAGGAACAAGCGATGCTCAACTCGATCAACATCTCGCACATCTTCGTCTTCGACCAGGACAAAGCCCTGGACTTTTACGTCGGCAAGCTCGGGCTCGAGGTCAGCAACGACATGGACCTCGGCATGATGCGGTGGCTCACGGTGAGAGCGCCGGGGGCGCCGGCGCACGACATCCTGCTCGAGCTTCCCGGTCCGCCCTCGATGGATGAGAAGACCGCGGCCCAGGTTCGGGAGACCATCAGCAAAGGCGGGAGCGGTTTCGCCGCCGGTTTCACCACCGACGACGTGAACAAG
>DASPXA010000048.1:0-25546 GCA_035637495.1 Verrucomicrobiia bacterium | reverse complement strand
CTCGTGGCTTCCCCTCTTTTTGACGTAGTAGTCGAGCAGCACGTGGCCCGCCTCGGCGTCTCGCGGCGCCTGGAGCGCGGCGAGCTCCTCGATCACGTCGACGAGCAGCGCGCGCAGCTCGGCAGCGGCCGAGTCGCCCTTCGACAGCCCGGGCAGCCTGGCCAGCGGGCTGCGCCCCAGCGCCTCGGGCGTGCCGAGATCGTCCAGCGCAGCATGCACGAGCTGCTCGCGCGCGCTGCTGTCCGGGTCGAGAGTCCAGCGCTCCGCCATCGGCACCGGCGGCGAAGTCATGAACACCGGGTACGGCTCGATGAGCGCGGCCGGCAGACCCGCGCGGAGCAGGCGGCCCATCAACCAGCTGAGCATCGTCGACGCGATGATGGCACCGGCCCATAGTGAGGCGCCCCACGTCGTCCCGGCCGGGAGAAGTGAGATCTCGGCCATGTACGCGAATGCGTAAGTTCCGCCGATCACCGCGCACAGCGAAGCGGACGGCTTTCCGGGCCGGCGCGAGCTCCACGCGACCCACGCGTCGGCTGCGATCCCGGTCACGACCGGCGCCCCCAGCAGGACGAAGTGTCCCTTGGTGATGCAGACGAGGATGCCGTTGAGGGTGAACACGAACGTCAGCGATCCCGGCCGCAGCTTGAAGGCGCTGTTGAGCAGCAATCCCGTCGCCGCCAGGATGGCGGTCTGCGCGAGGAGTGATGCCATGCCCATGTTCTCCGCCAGCCACGTCAGCCCGTTCAGCTGGGATCGGAACTCGTAATCGCCCGCCGGCCACGGATCGATCAGCGGATGGGCAAACTGCGTCGCGAAGGTAAACACCGACAGGAGCAGGGCAGCCGAGGCCAGGACCACCGGGCTCGCGACTGTTTCGCCGCGCCTCGTCGCGGCTCGCAGCGGGCCGCTGACAATGACGGCCGCGGCTGCCAGCTCGACCAGGTGCGGCGGCGTGAAGAGGCTGTCGAGGCCGACGCTCCCCGTGCCGAAGGCGGGTGACCAGAATGCCTGGTCGATGATCCACGCGGCGCCGAACACGAGCGCGGCCGCAAACGTGCCGGTCTGGCCGTCGGACAGAGCGCGGTTCCAGACCCGCCCCGCACGCAACCCGGCAGCAAACCCGACAAACAGGTAGAGCGTCAGGAGCGACCACGCAGCCGTCACCGTCGTGAATCCGGCTTTTTGCGGTCCGCTGATGATCACCCCTGGCTGGCGGACGTAGGCGTAGGCGATCACGTAAGCCCCCAGCACGAACCACGTGGCCAGCACGACCACCACGGCGTCGACCGCCGCCGGCTCCTCCACGAACCTGCGCAGGACCTTCACCGTCCTTCCCCGGGCCAACCATAACGCCGACCCGCCCGTTTGAGGGAGCCACGACACGGCACCCGCGGCTCTCCGACTTTGAGACCGATTTCGAAACCCCTTGAGACTGCGCCTGAGACCGGATGTAGGGAAACGTTGGCCGCGTTGCATTCCAGCTCGTGTTCAGGAGGAAGGTTTCCGATGTCAAGTCATCCGGAAGTCGACGGAATCGCGACCCTGCCGGTCGCCGAACCGGTGGTGGCGCCGGCCAACGGTTCTCCCGTGGAGATCGCGCCCGTGCCGGCACCTGAAGCTCCAGTGACCGCGGCGGTCGCTACGCCTGAGGCCAAGGCAAAGCCCGCACGACCGGCGTGGATCGCTTCGGTCGCAGTCGGCGTGGTCGGCCTGATCGCGTCCGGCACGCTCGGGTACCTGCTGTACTCGAGCTCCCAGCAGAGGGACGCGGCCCTGCACGGGCTCGCGACCACACAGGCGGCGCTGAAGACGGCTCAGAGCGACGCCGCGACGCGCAAGGTGACGGCCGATTACGTGGCGCTCTACATGTCCGACTCGGGCAAGGTCGAGGTGGACTACCAGAGCATCGTCGCGTGCAGCACCTACAGCGATTGCCGCACCGCGGCTCAGCAGATGCTCAGCGATATGCAGGCGTTTCAGTCGGACCGCAAGTCGGCGAGGGTCCCCTCGGACCTCACCAGCGTTGACGCCGATCTGGGCGACGCGCTGAGCGCGGCCATCGCCGGCGACCAGGAGTTCATCCTCGGGATGGACAACGACGACGTGGCGAAGATCAAGGAAGGCGGCAAGAAGGTCGATGAGGCGATGCTGAACATCGCCAAGGCGCAGGCGGCTCTTGGCAGCCACCTCAGGTAGGTTCATTGCGGCGGCGGTCCTGGTGACCGTCGCCGCTGCCGCGTTCGCGTCCGAGCTGCGGAGCGAATCGTCGCTGCGCCGCGAGCTTGGCGCGCAGCAGCAGGCCATCGCGGCGCTCCAGAAACGGGTCGACGCTGCGCAGGTCGACTGGCCCGCGGTCGCCGCGAGGACCGCGGCATCGGTGGTGATGATCGAGTCAGGCGATTCGATCGGCTCCGGCTGGGTCGCGCACGCTGACAGCAAGAGCTCCGAGATCATCACCAACTTTCACGTCGTGGCCGACGCCTGGACGAACGGGACGGCGGACGTGCGGGTGCATCAGCTCGACAGCGTGTGGCCCGGAACAGTCGTGAGGGTCGACCGCAACGACGACCTCGCGGCGATCGAGGTGTCGCGGCCGCTCGTGGCTCTCATCTCGGCGACCCAGCGACCCCGGCCAGGCACGGCGGTGATGGCCCTCGGCTCGCCCCTTGGGCTGGACGGCACGGTCACGATCGGCGTCGTGTCGGGTTATCGCAGCCTCGAGGGCAGCAACTATCTCCAGTTTTCGGCGGCGATCAGCCCGGGCAACAGCGGCGGACCGGTGATCGATTCGCGCGGACGCGTGGTCGGGATAGCGTCCGCAAAGGTTGTTTACACGGGTGCTGAAGGCCTGGGACTTGCGATCCCGGTCGGCGTCGCGTGCGCAAGCCTTGTCGTCTGCACGACGGTCTAACCGGGCGCGATCTCCGTCAGTACCAGGACGAACGCGAGCATCGGCCGCGCCAGCATGAAGACAAGGAGCCATTCATAGGCGGTTGGTGTGCCGAGGCCTAGGCTCACCGCGCCGGTGACCAGGAGCAGGACGTTGGCGAGGGTGACGAGCAGCTGCTTGCCCGTCGACTGGCTGATCCCGATCTGTCGCACCCTGGTGACAAGCCTCAACACGTGCGCGACGGTGAAAAGCATCGCCAGGCCGGAAGCGATCTGGATCGTGACCACTTCGTTGTGGAGCGCGTCGATAAGCGGGATCGTCAACACCGCGAGGAAGGTGGTCGCGAGGGCCATCTCGGGAAGCTCGCGCAGGCGAAAGGCGTCGATCGGGTTCAGCGGCGCGCCCCGCTTGAAGGCAGCCACGAGGCCGGAGAATCCGGCCAGGGACAGGCTGAGGCCTGCGATCGAGAACAGGAACGCCGCTTGCGGCAACTACGGTTGCGGTGAAGTCATCGCGGCGCTGAACTTGTTGGTCGCCCCCGTTTCGGCGTGGATCACATGCATGACCGCGTTGATGAGCGCCAGGTGCGAGAACGCCTGCGGGAAGTTGCCGAGATGCCGGCCGCTGCGCGGGTCGATCTCTTCGGCGTAGAGCTGCAGCGGGCTCGCGTAAGACAGGAGCTTCTCGCAGAGCTCACGTCCCCGCTGGAGCTCGCCGATCTCACACAACGCGGAGACGAGCCAGAAGGAGCAGATCGTGAACGTCCCCTCCTCGCCGTGCATCCCGTCGTCGGTCTCGGAGGTGCGGTAGCGAAGCACCATCCCGTCGACCGTCAGCTCATCGGCGATCGCGAGGACAGTTGCTCTCACGCGCGGGTCGTCAGCAGGCAGGAACCGGACAAGCGGGATCAGCAGGACTGAGGCGTCGAGCGTCTTCGCCCCGTAATGCTGGACGAACACGCCGCGCTCGTCGACGCCGCGTGTGCAGATGTCCTCCTTGATCTCGTTCGCAATGCCCTGCCATTTCCTGGCGAGCGCCATGTCGCCATGCATCTCGGCCAGCCGCGCACCGCGGTCGAGCGCGACCCAGCACATCATCTTCGAGGACGTGAAGTGCTGCGGCTCTCCTCGCACCTCCCAGATGCCGCGATCCGGCATCTTCCACTTCTCGATCGCGCACTCGACTGCGCGTTTCAGGATCGGCCACACGACCTCGGGCAGGTAGTCACGCGACTTCGTGTGGAGATATACGGAGTCGAGGACCGCACCCCACACGTCGTGCTGCTCCTGGCTGAACGCGCCATTGCCGACGCGTACGGGGCGTGACGCCTCGTAGCCGCTGAGGTGATCGAGCGTCTTCTCGGTCAGCTCGTGCTCGCCGCCGATGCCGTACATGATCTGCAGGTCGCGCTTGCCGGCCGCGACGTCGGCGATGAAGTAGAAGAAGTCGTTGGCCTCACGGTCGAAGCCGAGCGTGTAGAGGCCCCACAGCATGAAGGTGCCGTCGCGAATCCACGTGTAGCGGTAGTCCCAGTTGCGCTCGCCGCCGATGGTCTCCGGCAGCGAGGTGGTCGGGGCTGCGAGCAAGGCGCCGGTCGGGCTGTAGGTCAGGCCCTTGAGGGTGAGAGCGCTCCTCTGCAGGAAGCTCTGCCACGGGTGCTCCGGAAACTCCCCCCGGTTGATCCACTCGCGCCAGAAGTCCGCGGTTCGCTCCACGCGCTCGAACGCCTCCTCCACCGTCGCCGGCGCCGGGTGCTCCTCCCAGTACTCCTTGGCGGTGGAATGGCGCGATCGCGGCCACACCATGGCGACGTAGGCACGCTCGCCCTGATGCAGCGTCTTGCTCGCGTGCGCGCCGGGACCCTCGAACCCCATGCGCAGGTCGGTGACGAGTCGGATGGGCACCTCGTTCTCGCCGCCGCTGGCGATGGCTTCGTTGTAGCCCTGTCCCGCGTACTCCCACTTCGCCTCGGTGGCGCCGTAGTCGAACACCGGCTGGCAGTCGAGGCTGAGCTCCACGCTGCCGACCACGCACCGAGCCGTGCGCAGGAGGATGTGCTCCGCCTCGTAGTCCGACGGCGGCCGGCGGTACGTCCCTGAGCGGCGCTGGCTGTGATACCAGGGCCCGATGCACATGGCGTCGCGGACGATCAGCCAGCCCGTGCGGGCCCGCCACGTGGTCTCGAGCACCAGGGTCCCCGGCAGGTAACGCCGTCCCGCGGGCACCTGGACGCCCGAAGGCCCGAAGCGGAAGCTGCCGGCCGCCCTGTCGAGCATCGCCGCGAACACGCTGGGGCTGTCGGCCCTCGGCACGCACATCCACTCGACACGCCCGGTGGGGGCGACCAGGCAGTTGACCTCGCAGTCGGATAGGAACGCGTATTCGGCGATGGGGGGAAACGGACTGGCGATCCGCTGCTGCTCGACGTGCTCGGCGATCTCGACGAACGAACCTGAGCCATCCCCATTGCGCCGGTCGCGCGCAGGGCGATCTTCGTCAATCGGCCGGGTGGCCTGACCCAGGTCGGACTCGCTCGACTTCTTGGCCACTTCTAACGAGAGGATATGCCGATGGCCCGCCGGATGCGCCCGAAAACGTCGTCCGGCGAACCCATCCCGTCAACCCGTTCCACCAGCACGCCCTGCCGGCCGTAGTGGTCGAGCACCGCCTCGGTCAGCTTGTGGTACTCGTGCATGCGCTCGGTGATCGCCTCGCGCGTGTCGTCCGCCCTCCCTTCGAGCTGGGCGCGGTGCAGCAGGCGCTCGACCAGCTCCTTCTCCGGCACCTCGAGCGCAACCACGACGTCGACCTCGTGGCCCTCGTCCGAGAGCATGGCGTCCAGCGCCTGGGCCTGGCGGACGGTGCGGGGAAAGCCGTCCAGCAGCACGCCCGCGCCGGCCTCCGCGTCCGGCAGCCGGGCGCGGACGATGTCGACGATCAGCCCGTCTGGGACCAGGTCGCCCGAGGCCATGATCCGGCCGGCCTCCCTTCCGATCGGCGACCCGCTGGCGACCTCCGCGCGCAGGATGTCTCCGGTCGAGAGGTGCTTGAGCCCGAACTCGCCCTCGATCTTGGTGGCCTGCGTCCCCTTGCCGCTTCCCGGCGGGCCGAAGATGATGCCGATCACCGTTCGCTCATACCCAACTGAATCTTCCGTCTACGGCGCCACCAGCTCCTAGAGTGTTCGGCAAGCAGCGCATGGATCGCAGGGTCGGGTCCCGTGGGTTTTCCCTCCTTGCTCAGCTGCATCCATCGCCTCGTCACCTCGACGTAGACGTCCGCCTCGGTCCACCCGGGAAGCTGCTCCAGGACGTGATGATTGCGGATCGCCTGGGCGATCGGGTGATAGACGTGGTCGTACCAGCTCGCCGCGGCCTCCTGGAGCGGGACATCGCGGTGCTGCTCCAGGGAGAGGAAGTAGCGGTGGCCGATGATGTGCTGCAGGATCTCGTCGTAGCGCCCGAGCCGGCTGCACTCCAGCCTGGCCTCAGGCCGCGTCCGGTGCAGCTGGGTCACGTCGAGGAACGCGGCGTACTCGGCGGCCTTCAACATCGCCTCGGTGTCGGTGTCGGGACTCAGGGGTGCGCGGGTCCGCACGTTGATCACGCGCGCGTTGATCATCGGACGGCTCAGGTTGCGCGCCACCGAGACGCGATGATGGCCGTCGATCACGTAGTAGTAATCGTCGACCTTGTAGACGTCGATCGGAGGCAGCTCGTCACCTTCCACCATCGCCTGGTAGATGCGCGTCCAGCGCTCGCGCATGCGCCGGTTGACGGGGAGAAAGATGGGGTCGAAGTCCGACGTCTTCGCGTCTGGCGCCGCCGAGCCGACGATCTTGTCGACCGGGATTTCCCGGACACCGCCGAACGCCCGTCCCTCAAGACCGGCTGCCCTTAGCGCCGGTTCGATCGAGCGGAGACGCTGCGCGCGCCCGGTGAGGATCGCGCCCAACGAACGCCGGAAGGCACGCGCGCGTGCAGAATCGAAGTCCTGAATGGCGCGGATGCGCTCTACGCCCAATCGACCGCGACCCGGGGAAGGTTGCTAGATCTAGAGAAGCGCCTGTTCGCTCTCGGCGTCGAAGAAGTGCAAGGTGCGGGTGTCCAGCCCTAGCTTGACCCGGTCACCCGGCGACACGTTCATCCTGGGGTCGACTCGAGCGGTGACCTGGTCGCCGCCTACGCTTCCGTAAAGGAACTGGTCGGACCCAAGCCGCTCGACGACGTCAACTTTCATCTCGAAGCTCGTACCGCCATCGGCCACGCGGTCGGTCACGGCCTCGGGCCGGAAGCCCAGCGTTCCCTTACCCGCCGCGAGCTGTTTGGGCAGCTTGACCTCGAACCCGGACGCCTTCGCCGAGCCGTTGCTGATCGAGGCCGGCACGAAGTTCATGGTCGGCGTGCCGATGAAGCCGGCGACGAAGAGGTTCGCGGGGTGGTCGTAGATCTCGCCCGGGGTACCTACCTGCTGCAGGATGCCGGCGTTCATGATCGCGATCCGGTCGCCCATCGTCATGGCTTCGACCTGGTCGTGGGTGACGTAGATGAACGTGGTCTGCAGGTCGCGGTGCAGCTTCTGCAGCTCGACGCGAGTCTGGCCTCGGAGCTTGGCGTCCAGGTTCGACAGCGGCTCGTCGAGCAAGAAGACCTTCGGGCTGCGCACGATGGCGCGACCTAGCGCCACACGCTGGCGCTGGCCGCCGGACAGCGCGCGCGGCTTGCGCTTCAGGAAGTTGTCGAGACCGAGGATGTGCGATGCGTTCTTGACGCGCTTGTCGATCTCCGCCTTCTTCATGTGCTGCATCTGCAGCGGGAAGGCCATGTTGTCGTACACAGTCATGTGCGGGTAGAGCGCGTACGACTGGAACACCATGGCGATGTCGCGGTCTTTCGCTGCGATGTTGTTCACGACGCGTTCGCCGATCAGGATCCGGCCCTCGCTGATCTGCTCGAGTCCCGCGAGCATGCGCAGCGCGGTCGACTTGCCACACCCGGACGGTCCGACAAGGACCATGAACTCCTTGTCTTTGATCTCGACGTTGAAGTCCTTGACGACCGTGATGTCCGAGGTGTAGCGCTTGACTACGTGGTCGTAAGTTACCGATGCCATATCACTAATCCCTCACATCCCAGGATGCCGCGTACACCCCTTCACCCAACAATTCTATTTACCTCCGCGTAATTGGCAAATCCGGGCTTGTGACCCGGGATGTCGAATTGCGAACAATGAGGCTCGTCGTGAGCGGCGCGGGCGACTCCACCGACCTGCCTTTCATGCGCTGAATCAGCAACCGCGCGGCCACGCGACCCTTCTCCACGATAGGCTGGCGCACCGTCGTCAATGGTGGACTTGTCCACGCCGACGCCGGAACGTCGTCGAAACCGACCACCGACAGATCCGCCGGCACATTCAGCCCGGCCTGCTTCGCCTCCACCACGACGCCGATCGCCGACATGTCGCTCATGGCGAGCACGCCGGTGGGACGCTGCCTGCCTTTGGGCAGCGACTCGTACGCCCGCGACCCCGCCACGACCGAGATGCCCGCGACGACGGTGTGAGGCTCGGGCGCGCCGGCCTCGTGAATCGCCGCCAGGTATCCGGCCAACCGGCGCGCAGCGGTGGGCGTGCTGTCGAGCTGGGAGCGCGCGGGCGGCAGGACGATGATCGCGAGCCGGCGGTGGCCCAACTCGAGCAGATGTCGAGCCGCTGCATGGGCGCCGCCCTCGTCGTCGACGTTGACCGCCGGATGCCGCGGTGAGCCTTCAGAGTCGACCAGCACCGTCGGGATCCCGATCCTGTCGAGCACCTCGAGGGCGCGATCGTCGGGGCTGAGGCCGAGGCTGATGAACCCGTCGACCGAGGCCTGGCGGATGGCGCCTTCCAGCGATCCGTCGAGGGGCGGGACCAGGAGCAGGGTCAGGTCGTGCTCCTCGCACAGCTCGCCGAGCCCCTGGATCAGCTCGCTCAGGAACGGGTTGGCGAAGACGGTCGAGAGACGCTGCGGGATGAGGACGCCGATCGTGCCGCTCCTTCGCGTCGACAGTGCTCGCGCCGCCGGATGCGGCGTGTACCCGAGGTCGTGGGCCACGCCCAGGACCCGGTCCAGCGTCGCCTGGCCCAGCCTCTCGGGGTTGTTGAAGGCGAAGGAGACGGCGGTCTTCGAGACGCCGGCCGCGCTGGCGACGTCAGCGATGGTGACCCGGGACACCCGGCGAGTCTCCAGTCATGGTCGTGGCGCTCCCCCACGGACTAACCAGGAAGGCACATGAACCGATTTAGTAAAGCGGTTTATGTTCGATCGTATGCGCTCCCGGGCAGGCTGTCAAGACTGAAGTTCGGGCCGGCCCAGGGGTGGAGCACCGTCCACCTCGAGCACATCGCCGCACGTCCACCTCCACCCGCATCACCTGCCGCGGACCTTGGGCGTCCGGGTGATCGGCGCGACCAAGGTCGGGTCCACCTTCGGCTCGCGGTCGAAGGTAAGCAGGCCGTTCTGCTCCTGCTCGACGTCCGTCAGCTGCGTATAGCAGAAACCCTCGACGGGCCCTGGCTCCATGAGGCCGGCGACGAGCCCGCGATAGACCTCGAGGAGCTGGCCGGCATCCCCCACCTGCGCGTAGCCCCAGCCGGCCGAGCCCGAGACCTGCAAGCCGCCGAACTCGGTGATCAGAACTGGCTCCCCGCGATACGCGTAGCCAGGGTCGTAAGGCGCATGGCCGCTGCCGGCGCCGTCGAGCGCCGTCTCCATCCTGCGGTAGCGCCGCGCGAAGTCGGCCGGTGTCGAGTAGTCGTGCAGGGTGCACAGGTCGGTGAGCGCGTGCTCCCATCCGTCGTTCGACACGACCGGTCGGGTGGAGTCGAGCTCGTGGGTGAGCTCGTAGAGCCGGACCAGGAAACGGGAGCGCACGGCCGCGTCGACGTGCTGCAGGCCGAAGCTCTCGTTGGCGGGGACCCACGCCACGACGGAGGGATGGCCGCGGTCGCGCCGCACGACGTCGGCCCATTCGGCCGCCAGCCTGCGCTCGGCCTCGGCGGTGTGCTCGTGGAAGCTGGGCATCTCGGTCCACACGAGGAACCCGAACACGTCCGCGTAGTAGAGCCAGATCGGGTCCTCGACCTTCTGGTGCTTCCTCGCGCCGTTGAAGCCGAGGGCCTTCGCCATCTCGATGTCACCGCGCAGCGCCTCTGCGCTGCCGGCGGTCAGCAGCCCGCCAGGAAAGTAGCCCTGGTCGAGCACGAGGCGCTGGACGAAGGGCTCACCGTTCAGCCAGAAGCGGCCGTCCTTGCACTCCACGCTGCGCAACCCGAAGTAGCTGCCGACGCGGTCGCTGACCTTGCCGTCCTGGTCGAGGAGCGTGGCGTCGACGAAGTAGAGCTTCGGCCAGCTCGGGCGCCACGGTGAGACCTGTTCGAGGGAGATGCGGCCTCGACCTGGCAGGCCCGACCACGTGCCGACGACCTCGCCCTCAAAGGACACCGTGACCGCGATGCGGCCCTGGCCGGCGACCTCGAGATCGACGGCACCCGCCTCGAGATCAGGCATCAGGCGCAGGGATTCGAGGTGTCGGGAAGGCAGAGGCTCGAGCCATACCGTCTGCCAGATCCCCGTGGTGGGCGTGTAGAAGATCCCTTCGGGCTTTTCGCCCCAGAACTGCTTGCCGCGAGGAGTGGACTTGTCGGCCAGCGGGTCTTCGGCGCGCACGACGACGACGTTGTCGCCTGACCGGACCACCTCTGAGATGTCGGCGCTGAAAGGCGTGTGACCGCCCTCGTGGCGCGCCACCTCGACGCCGTTCACCCAGACGGTGGCGCGATAGTCGACCGCCCCGAAATGGAGGGCGAGGCGGTCTGCCTCCGCCACGTCAAACCGGCGCCGGTACCAGACCACGTCGCCCGGCAGCCCGCCGATCCCGGACAGCTCCGACTCGGGACAGAAAGGGACGACGATGCGGCGGTCGAAGACCGGCCTCACCCCCGCGCCGAACTCCCACTCGCCGTTCAGGTTCACCCAATGCGAGCGCCTGAACGTGGGACGTGGGTACTCGGGTCTCGGTGTCATCGGCCCTCTTCAAACCGTTTAGGCGAACGTTCGCTGTCCCGCGCATAATAAACCGCAGCGTGTCGCTCCGGAGACCGACCAGGCATGTCTCGGTCAAGGACGTAGCCGCCCGCGCCGGCGTGAGCTTTCAGACCACCAGCAAGGTCCTGAACGGCGGCGGCACCGTCTCCCAAACCACGCGCGCCCGCATCCTTCAGGTCGCCAGCGACCTCGGCTACGTGCCGAACCTTCAGGCCCGCAGCCTTGTCATGCAGTGGACGCGGACGGTCGGCCTCGTCGCCAGCGACTTCAGCGACCACAACCTGAGCCGCTTCATCGTCGGCGCCGAGCAGGAGGCGCGCCGCCAGGGTTACGGCGTGCTCATGACGAGCATCGAGCCGGAGGGCTCCGGCACGGAGTACGCACTGCCGGCTTTGATGGAGAGGCGTGTCGATGGGATCCTGCTCGCCGCGCCGCAGATGGAGGAGGACCGCGCGGTCGCCCACGTCCTCGACAAGACACTTCCCGTGGTCAGCCTCCACCACGTCCCCGGGGGCGGTGTTTCCACGGTTGGCTCCGACCACGAGCTGACGGGCTTTCTCGCCACCGACCATCTGGTCGGGAAAGGGCACCGCGCGATCGCGACCATCACCGGAAGGCCGTCGCGGCGCGTGGCGCAGAGCCGTTTGCGCGGCTACCTTCGCGCGCTGGAGGGGGCGGGCCTTGCGTTCGACGATGCGCTGGTCGAGGACGGCAACTGGGAGATCGGAACCGCGAAGCAAGCAACCTTCGAGCTCCTGAAGCGGCGCCCGCGCCTGACCGCGATCTTCGCCCAGAACGACAACATGGCGATCGGCACGCTGAGCGCGCTTCGGGAGCAGGGGAAAGACGTGCCGAACGACTGCGCCGTGGTCGGTTGCGACGACATCGACATCGCCGCGTTCACGGCGCCGCCGCTGACCACCGTCCACGTGCCGTTCTACGAGACCGGCGCCCAGGCGATGCGTTTGCTCATCGAGATGATCACCACAGGGTCGAACGCGCCGCGCAATGTCATGCTCCCCGTGTACCTGGTGGCTCGCGAGTCGACCGGCGGCGCGTGAGCGCGCTGATCGAGGTCTGCCATCCCTCCGCATAGACAGGCGCTCCGTGGTGCTCGCTTACCAAAAGTTCGGCGACGGTTTGAAACGTCACGTCCGGATTCTCGTTGTAACCCGGATGAAACCTGGAATGGCTAACGCATCATTTCGCACAGTGAATCCGTTGCGATTGATGCAGGTCGGTCTCGGCCCGCACGGCCGGAACTGGGCCAGGCGGGTGATCCCGCACATCCCGGAGGTGGACCTGGTCGCCTACGTCGACAGCGACACGCGCGCACTTGCCATCCTGCGCGAGGAGTCGAACGTGCCTGTGGAGCGCTGCTTCGAGTCGCTTGAGGACGCCATAGCCGTCACCAAGCCGGAGGCGCTGCTCAACACCACCGCCCTGCCCGGCCACGCCCCGATCATCCGAGCCGGGCTGGACGCGGGGCTCCACGTGCTGGTCGAGAAGCCGTTCGCCCCCAGCCTGGCGATCGCACAACAGCTCGTCGACGCCGCCGCGATGAGGAACCTCGTCCTCATGGTCAGCCAGAACTACCGATTCTTCCCGGCACCCCGGATGATCGCCCGGCTGGTCCGCGAGGAACAGCTCGGCGCGCTCCATGAGGTCTCCATCGACTTCCGGCGCTACTCGGCGGCCGGGCCGGGCGGCCGCGGCAGGCACCACCTCGAGGTGCAGCCACTCCTGGTCGACATGTCCATCCACCATTTCGACCTGACGCGCCTGATCCTTGGCCGCGAGCCTGAGCGGTTGTTCTGCGAGGCCTGGAACCCGGCTTGGACCTCGTTCAGCGGTCCGTCCGTGGCATTCGCGATGATCGACTTCGACGACGTCATGGTGAGCTACCGCGCAAGTTGGGTCAGCGCCGGACCGGTCACACCGTGGGCGGGCGAGTGGAGCATGGAGTTCGAGCACGGCGAGGTCGTGTGGACCAGCGCAGCGGACAGCGACGTCACGCAGGACCGGGTCGTCCTCCGGCCGCGCGCCGGCAGGGCGAGGACGTTAAAGTTGCCGGCCGTGCAGCGCACAGGTACGTCGGGCACCCTGACGGAGTTCGCCGATGCGATCCGGTCTGGCCGCGAGCCGGAGACGTCGGGCCGCAACAACATCGGCACCATCGCCCTGATGGCCGCGGCGGTGGAGTCGGCCACGCTACGACGGCCCGTGACGATTTTCGAGACGACCGGCGCGGCAGCAGCGATCTGAATGCCGACCCACCCTCTTCGGGTCACGATCTGGAACGAGTACGTCCACGAGCGTCGCGACGAATCGGTCCGGCGAATCTATCCCGACGGCATGCACCGGCCGATCGCCGATGCCCTGCGCCGCGAGCTCGGCGCGGGCGTCACCATCCGGATCGCAACGCTCGACGAGCCCGAGCACGGTCTGACCGAGGAGGCGCTGGCCGGCACCGACGTCCTGACATGGTGGGGCCATTCCGCCCACGACCGGGTTTCCGAGGAGGTCGTGGAGCGTGTGCATGCGCGAGTCCTCGA
This sequence comes from Verrucomicrobiia bacterium, assembly GCA_035637495.1. Taxonomy (GTDB): domain Bacteria; phylum Chloroflexota; class Dormibacteria; order Dormibacterales; family Dormibacteraceae; genus 40CM-4-65-16. The sequence continues at coordinate 12,015 of DASPXA010000048.1, read as the reverse complement.
CGGCATGGGCATCGTGGTCCTGCACTCGGGCCACCACAGCAAGATCTTCAGGCGATTGATGGGCACCACCTGCTCGCTTCGGTGGCGCTCCGACCCGGGCGGCGAGCGCGAGGTGGTCTGGACCGTCGCGCCGGGGCACCCGATCGCCGCGGGCGTGCCGCAGCCGATCGTGATCCCGCACCAGGAGATGTACGGAGAGTTTTTCGACATCCCGCAGCCAGATGAGCTCGTCTTCATCAGCTCGTTCGAGGGTGGCGAGGTCTTTCGCGGTGGGTGCTGCTACCGCCGCGGAGCGGGGCGAGTGTTCTACTTCAGCCCCGGGGACCAGGAGTACCCGGTCTATCACCAGGCGGAGATTCAGAAGGTGATCGCCAACGCAGTCGCATGGTGCGCCGGCATCGCAGCGTCAAACGATCCGCCGGCGCGCCGCGAGGGCAACGCGCCCCGAGGCTGGTTCATCGAAGCCGGTTCGCCAGCGCAAACGCGCTGAGCATCGAGAGCGCCACCGCCGCCAGGACCACTGGCGCCCAGCTGACGCCAAACCCCGCGATCACGAGACCGATCAGCCCGGGACCGGCTGTGCCGCCGATCGCGGCGGCCGGAAAAAGCCAGGAGGTCGCCCGCGAGTCCCCGGGGCGGCGCTTGGCCAGCCACACGATCCCGGTCGGAAAGATCGGAGCGATGGCCAGGCCGCACACGATGTAGGCGACCGGCGCGATCCCCTGGATCGACGCAAGGAGCAGCGCCACCACCGCGACCGCCGATCCCGCAAGCACGATCGCAGGCTCCGGAACGGCCGGCGGTGCGAGCGTGATCAGGAGCCGGCCGGTGACGAGTGCGAGCCAGAAACCCGACGTGATGGTGGCGGCGTCCCGGTAGCTGAGGCCGAGCGAGTTCAGGTGTGAGGTCATCCAGCCGCCGGCGCCGTTCTCGACGCCGACGTAGAGCATGAAGGCGACGATGAAAATTCCGACCAGGAACCCCGGACGGCGCGGCAGCTCGGCCGCCACCGGCAGCCGGCCGGCGATTCCGGCGGCGGCGGGGATCAAGGCCAGCCACACCAGGGCGCCCACCAGGTAGAGCGCAGAGAAATGCTCTCGGGCGAAGGTCGCGACGAGTATGGGTCCGGCGACCGCTCCGGCGGAGTAGCAGCCGTTGAGCGCGTTGAGCAATGCGGTCCGCCGCGGGCTCTCGCTGTATGCGACCAGCTGGTTCAAGCCGAGGACGAGGACTCCGAACCCGAAGCCGACGACGAGCACGCCGGCCAGGAACAGCGGCCAGACAAAGGCGATCGCGATGACCACCAGGCCGGTGCTCACGATCGCGGTCGCGATCATCACGTTGAGGCGCGCGGAGAGCATCTCGAACGACCGCATCGCGATGAGCACGCCCGGCAGCGAGCCGGCGAAGTGCACGCTGATCGTCGCTCCCGCGACCGGCAGGCTGACGCCAAAGCGCCGCGTGAGCGGCTCGAGCAGCGGTCCATAGGCCGAGACGACCAGGCCCATGAGCAGGAACGTGGCGCCGATCGCGACGATCGACGTCCGGGTCAGGACCACGCGATGCGGGGGCATACTGGTGTTGATCAGCGACAAGGATCAGCGCATCGGCAGGAAATCGGGCTGGACCGCCGGCGACGAGCTGAACCCGCCCCCGGCGCGGGAAAGCACAGGCCCGGCGCTCGCGCCCTTCCTGAGGCATCGGCGGGGAGATCGGTGGTGGCGGGTAGGCCTGGGATTCCTGTACGTGCCGGGCATCATCGTCGTGATCACCGTCGAGGACTGGATGGGCATGTCGCAGTGGATCATCTGGATCTCGCTCGGCGTGTTCTTCGTCACCTTCGTCGCGTTCCTCCTGCTGGCGGACAGCCTGATGACCGGCGACTGACTCGGCCTACCGCTGCATCGCGAGCCGGTAGCGTGGCGATGCGATGGGTCCTTCGAGGAGCGGGTCTTCCGTCTCTCGCATCCAGGTCCAGAGCCGCTCGCTGAGCTCGCGCTCCAGCTCCTGCGCGCCGGCCGTACCGGCCAGGTTTCGCTCTTCGAGCGGGTCTTCCTCCAGGTCGTAGAGCTCGAAGAGACCTGGCCGGTCCCTGGAGTAGCGGCCGGGGTTGGCCCTAAAGACCGGCCCCTGCTGGATGTCGGCGGGCACCTCGACCGCGAAGCCGGTCTCGAAGTTGCGGATGAACTTGTGCCGATGGGTGCGGATGCAGCGCATCGGATCGTAGTAGCTGTGAAAAGTCTTCTCGGCGAAGACGACGTCGCGCGGCTCGAACAGAGACCGGCCCTGTGTCCCTTGAGGCGTTGACACACCAGCCGCCTCGAGCATCGTGGGCAGGACGTCGAGGTTGCTCGTGATGTCTCGTACGACCATCCCGCGACCGAGCTCGCCGCCGGGCCAGGACAGGATCAGACCCACCTCGAGCCCGGGATCGTAGAGCGTGCACTTGGCGCGCGGCATCGCCAGACCGTGATCGGTCGTGAAAACGACGAGCGAACTCTCCGCGCGACCGGCCTCTTGGAGCGCGGCGATGACGCTGCCCACGGCGCTGTCCATCGCGGTGATGGCACGCTCCACCGCGGCGATCTCCTCGACGGCCTCAGGGCCGGCAGGCAGGTAGCCCGGCACGACGAGATCCGGCGGCGGGTCGCCGGCCGGCGGGTACGGGCGGTGAGTCTCGTCGAAGTTGATCTCGACGTAGAGACGGCGCTCGCGCGGCACAGAAGAGATCAGCTGTCCCAGCGCGCCGGCGGGATGAATGCCGGCAAAGCCGAGACGCTCCGGATGCTGGGTGACGTGCTGGCTGCCGAACAGGTGCGTGTCAAAGCCCGCCTGCGCGAAGGTCCTGGCCGCGTGAGGGACGCTCAACTCCCAGTCGAAGCCACGGTGGGCAAGCCCCATGACCCCGTTGCTGTGCGGGTAGCGCCCGGTCGCCAGCGTGGCCCGGCTGGGGCTGCACTGCGGGGCGGTCGCAAAGGCATTGTCGAACCTCACCCCGCCTGCAGCGAGCGCATCGAGGTTCGGGCTCACCACGCTCTGCACGCCGTAGCAGTGCAGGTGGCGCCCGATGTCATGCGTCGTCATCAGGACGATGTCATGCGCGACCGTCACGTGGCGATCTCCATCCCAGGTGGGCGTCCCGGGCTGTCGGCCCTCATGGCGCCGTTAAGCCCGGACACGGCAAAGCACCTGTCCTCTTTGAGGACGACCGTGTCGGCTACGCCGTCAGCCCTTGACCGATCCGCTCGTGATGCCCCGCACGAAGTACCGCTGCAGGAAGATGAACACCGCCAGCGGCAGGGCCATCTGGAGCACGGCGGCCGCGGTCAGGAACTGCCAGCCGCCGCCTAGCGACGTGACGAGCTGCGAGATCACGACCGTGAAAGGCCGGGCCGTGCTCGTGCCCAGGTAGGTCAGGGCGACCAGCAGGTCGTTCCAGACGCCGAGGAAGACGAAGATCGTGAGCGACGCGATGGCGGGGATGGTCATCGGGACGGCGATACGGAGGAACCGCACCGCATGGCCCGCGCCGTCCACCTCCGCGGACTCAAAGATCTCGCGCGGAAGCCCTCCCAGGTAGTTGCGCAGCAGGAAGACCTCGAACGGCAGGCCGTACCCGGAATGCGCCAGCCAGACGGCCATGATCGTGCCGTTGAGGTGGATGAGCTGGAAGAACTGAAGCACGGGGATCAGCGTCATCTGGATCGGCACGACCATCAGGCCGACGATGACGATGAAGAAGATGTCCTTGCCCGGGAACTTCATCCACGCGAACGCGTACGCGCCCATCGTCGCGATCGTCAGCTGGATCACGGTGGACGGGATCGTGATCAGGACGCTGCTGAGGATCGACGGTGTGACTCCCTCGAGGCTCAGCACCTGGTTGTAGCTCGCCAGGGTGAAGCCGTGCGGCGGGAACAGCGTGGTCCACCATCCGGACGTGCCCATGTCCGAGACCGAACGAAACGAGTTGATCATCATGCCGATCGTCGGCACGATCCAGATGGCGCAGAAGATGATGATCACCAGGTGCAGCGGCAGGCGCTGCAGGCGGTAGCCCAGGTTGTTAAGCGCGGAGACGCTTCCCGCAACCGCGGACTCGCGACGAGTTGTGACCTGCTCCGCGCTCATCGCTGCTCCTCCTGTTGCTGGAATCGACGTATGTTCACGATCAAGAGCGGCACGATCGCGATGAACAGGACGACGCCCACGGCTGCCGCGCGGCCGTAGTGGGCGTGCTGAAGCTGGCTGAACATCTGCGTCGCGATCACGTCGGTGTCGTATGCGCCGTTCGTCATCACGTAGACGATGTCGAACGTCTTCAGCGAATTGATCAGCATCGTGGTGCCGACGACGGTGATGGTCGGCCACAGCAGCGGGGTGACCACAAGGCGCACGATCTGAAACTCGTTAGCCCCATCGATCCTGGCCGCTTCGAGCACCTCGGAGCTGATCGCCTTGAGACTCGCCGAGATGATGACCATGCAGAAGCCGACCGCGGTCCAGATGCCGACGAAGATCAGCGCCGCGTTGTTGGTCGTCGAGTTGACCAGCCACGCCACCGGGTCACGGCCGAAGAGTCCGATCAGGGCGTTGAGCGTCCCTGTCTGGGGCGTGCCGGGAGGCTGATAGTCGAACATGAACTTCCAGATGATCGACGCCGCGACCGCGCTGATCGGCACCGGCAGGAAGATCGCGATCTTGGCCAGCGACTCATAGCGGACGCGGTCGAGAAGGATGGCGATGATGAGGCCGAGAAAGACCGCGAAGAACGTGTAGAAGACCAGCCAGAGCAGGCTGTTCCGCAGCGACGTGAGGGTGTCGGGGAACGTGAAGAAATACTTGTAGTTGGCCAGCCCGATCCAATCCGTGTCTTCACTGTTCCGGAAGCTGATGACGACGGTTCGAAGCAGCGGGTAGACCATGAAGATCGTGGCGAAGCCGACTGCCGGAAGCGCCCAGAAGTACGGACGGATCCAGGACTGAACCGAGTCGGACAGCCTCTCGATGACCTGCTCGCCGACGATGATGTAGCCCAGCAGGGCCAGAGGCACGCCGACCACCGCGATCACGGAGGTTATGACCTGATCAATGCCCACGCCGCCTACCTCCTTCTTAGAGGAAAAGCGGCCGGGGCGGAAACACTCCGCCCCGACCGATCAAAGTCGAACGGACTAACTACTGGTGTACGCGGCTGCCTGCACCTGGTCGAGATGCGCGAGCTCTTTGTCCAGGCTCCCCGGGTCACGGGTCACGTTGAGGAGCGACTGCCAGAACGCTTTCTGCATGTCCGAGGGCATGAAGTCGCCGGCAGTGACGAGCAGGTTCTTGGCGCCCTTGGCGATGTCGGCTGCGCGCTGGAAGATCGGGTCTTTGTAGGTCAGGTCTTTGATCGCGCCGAGGGTTCCGCCATCGTTCGCCCAGATCTGCTGGGCGTCCTTGGTCGCCATGTACTGCATGAGCTTGCGGGCGGCCGGGGTGTCGTTGTACATCGCGAAGTTGTCGTAGAAGCCGTTCACGTTGCCGTCGTACTGCGACTTGCCCATGCTCGGGTGGGCGAAGAAGTCGAAGTCGGTGCCGGCGGTCACGCCCTTGTTCTGGTGGAAGAAGTTGGCGATGAAGGTCGCCTGCTCCAGGAACAAACACCCTGGAGGGGTGTTGAACATGGGGTCGCCAGCCTTGCCGAAGTTCGTCGACAGCGCGGTGTTCGAGCCGCCGTACACGTTCTGGGCTGAGACTTCCTTCAGGAAGGTCTGGTAGCCCAGCTTGATCTCGGCAGAGGAGAACTTCTGCTTGCCCTGGATCCAGTTGATGTAAACCTGGTCACCGGACTGCCGCATGATGATGTTGTCGATCTGGTCGCTCGCCGGCCAGCCCGACGCGGCACCAGACTCAAACCCGGCGCAGAAGATCTTCTGGGCTCCGAACTGCGAGGGATTGAGCGCCAGAAGCTCGTCGAACGACTTCGGGGCCGTGCCGGTGAAGACTTTCTTGTTGTACCAGAAGAGTCCCTTGACCTGGGTCTTGACCATCAGCTCGTAGTGCTTGCCACCGACGATGCCGATGTACGGGTCGTCGGACGCACCGCCCGGCGCCGCGGTCAGCGCGGGATACGTGCTGTCGATGTACGCCTTGAACGCATCGCTGCCGAGCGCGGTCTCGATCGACTTCAGAGCGCCCTTCGAGACCCAGCTCTTCACCTGGATCGGGTCCGTGGGTCCCGGAGCGATGTCAGGCAGGTCGGTACCTGCAGCGATACCGTTGGCGATCTGGTTGGTCGAGTCGCGGTTCGTGGTGAGGTGGACTTTGATACCGGTGCTCGACTGGAACGGCGCAAGGACGTCCTTGAACGCCTTCAGCTCGTCGCCACCCCATGCGGTCCAGACCGTGACGTCGGTGGACGAAGCCCCGCCGCCCGAGGTGCCGCCACCTGACGAACAGGCGAGCAGGAGCAGCACACCGAGACCTCCTGCAATCGCCCGCGAACTAAGCCTTGCTAAGACCTCGGCCATACGCGCTTTTCCTCCCCAAGCTGACCCTGGCGGGTCCTCTCAGATTTCGGTACCTGCTGCCTTCTTCCCGGAAGCGCCGGGGCGAGAGTGCGCCGGCAGGAGGTCTTACTCCACAGAGCGGATCCATTAGACGAACGTTCGCCTAAGCCAACAGCCGAATGGTAGATGGCACCCGGCGGCTTGTCAATCTTCCGGTTCGGCGTGTGGCATGGTCCCCCGCCGGGCGCGCGCAGGGCGCACTAACATGCCCCGAATGGTTGAGACCCTGACCTTTCCTGACGGCTTCCTTTTTGGCGCGTCGATCTCCGCGTACCAGACCGAGGGCGGCAACACGAACACCGACTGGTGGTGGTGGGAGCACATCCAGGCGACGCCATGCAGCGAGCCGTCGGGCGACGCCTGCGACTTCTATCACCGGTATCAAGACGACGTCGCGATGCTCGCGGGATTCGGCCTCAACACGTTCCGATTCGGCGTCGAATGGGCGCGCATCGAACCCGCCGAAGGAGAGTTCTCGCGCGCTGAGCTGGCCCACTACCGCCGGGTACTCGACGCCTGCCATGAGCACGGAGTCGTCCCCATCGTCACCTTCCATCACTTCACCGTGCCGAAGTGGCTGCACGACATGGGCGGCATCGCGGCGGAACGGTTTCCCGCTCTCTTCGAGCGCTACTGCGACCGCACCGCCCAGGCGTTGGGCGCTCGGATCGCGTACGCGTGCACGATCAACGAGCCGCAGGGCCTGGGCTCGAGCGGCTGGATCCTCGGGATCAACCCCCCAGGCCACCACGACGACCGCGACGGGGCACAGCGCGCCGTCGACAACCTGCTCGAGGCGCACCGCCGCGGCGCCGCTGCGATCCGAGGGCGGGCCGGCGTACCGACGGGCGTGACGCTGGCGCTTCCCGATCTCCAGTACGAGGACGGCGCGCAGCCGGGCACGAGCTCGCTCGAGCTCGAGTCGCATGTCAACGACTGGTTCTTCGAGCTGGCGCGAAACGACGACTTCATCGGGGTCCAGACGTACACGCGATTCCGCTTCGGTCCCGAGGGATCGCGCAGTCCGGGGAGCGACTGGAGCGACGCCACTCGGGAGCTCAGCGAGTCCGACCACACCACGCAGATGGGCTACGAGTACTACCCGCAGGCGCTTGGCGGCGCGATCCGGCGCGCGCACCGCAGCTGCCCCGGGGTCCCGATCCTCGTCACCGAGAACGGCATCGCCACCGCCGACGATGAGAGGCGGACCGCGTACATCAATACGGCCATGCGTGAGGTCCTGGCGTGCCTCGCCGAGGGCATCGACGTGCGCAGCTACCTCTACTGGTCGCTGCTCGACAACTTCGAGTGGGCGCTCGGCTACGCGCCCACGTTCGGACTCGTGGCCGTCGACCGCGAGACGTTCGCGCGGCATCCCAGGGCGAGCGCAACCTGGCTGGGCCAGGTCGCCCGGGCCGGCGCTCTGAGCGGGGCGGCGCAATCCGTGTGATGATCGGCTTGCAATGATCCGCCCGCCGGTCGAAGCCACTTCGGGCCTGGCAGCGGTCCTGCGCGGGGTCATCGCCGACCTCCAGCACGCCTCCGGCGCCGACATCGTCTCGATCTTCCTTTATGAGGAGTCGACCCACACCTACTACGCGCCGTTCGCGACCGGCCAGCCGCAGGAGAGCCTCCTTGATTCGCTGACGGACATGCACGAGCAGCTCACCCGCTACCTCGCCGACGAGCGGCAGGGCAAGGTGCCCGACGAGCTCGGCGTGCACCAGTACGGATCGACGGTATGGCTCACCGTGACGCGGCAGCGGCTCGTGGCCCGCAACGCTCCCGCGGACATCGATTCCACCTTCATTCGCCGCTACCAGGTCCAGTCCACGCTGGGCCTGCCGCTGCTGTCGGGCGACCGGCTCCTGGGCCTGATCTACCTCAACTACAGAAACAAGGAAAAGGCCCCGGACGACAACCGGCTGCGCGAGCTCGAACGCCGGGCGGCGATGGCTGCCGGGCTGATCCAGGCCGCGCTCGAGGAGGCGGAACGTTCTGCCCTCGACGGCCTCTCCAGGCTGACGTCGCTGCTCACTACGCCGATCGGCGATGCGAGGACCGACGCGAAAGAGCTGCGGCGACTGCTGTCGATCGCGCTCGCGGACCTGCTGATGGCGAGCAACCTCGACGGCGCCGCCATCTACCAGTACGGCCACCAGCGATCGCACCTCGAGCTCGTCACGGCCCACCTGCGCGTCGCCGCGCCGATGCGAGTTGAGCGCGGAGAGCCCTCGGGGAGCTGGGTGACCGCGCTCGAGAAGACGATCGGCGACGCCACCGCGGAGGCAGACCTTCACCCCGTCGCAACGTACGCGCTCGGCCAGCCCGACGATCCGCACGGCTACCTGGTCCTGCTCAGCCGAGACCGGCTGGCCACCGTGCGGCGCGCACCCTCGACCGACGAGATGCTGAAGGCCGGCGCGCAGCTGATCGGCGGCGCGCTTGCCTCACAGCGGCTGATTGCCGAGCTCGAGAACAGCAACCGGCTCCTCAGCGCGCTCGGTGACATGACGGCGGAGATGCTGAAGCCAGGCGCGTCACGGCACGACGTGATCGATGCCGTGGTCGGCCACCTGACGGACTCTAAGGTTCCCGAGTTCGACTTCAACTTCGCCACCGTCTACCTGCTAGAGCAGAGCGAGGACGAGGCGACGATCGTTCGCATGGCGGCCGGCGCCGCCACAGCGGCGATCGAGACCGGCGTTTCGGCGCACGCGGGCAAGCGGGTGCCACGCTGGGCACTCGAAGAGGACCGCGAACTCTCGGCCGACGACGTGCTGGTCTACGTCGCACGCACCTGGCAGACGGCGATCGTCGGCGCAATGCCGTCGGGCGACCATGCGGACGTGATCTCGGGCGGCATCCCGGTGCAGGCGACGTGGATCGAGGTCCCGGTCGTCTACAGCAACGGCGTGGTGCTCGGTACGGTGCTCGCGTGCCTCCTCGGTGAGAAGGAGCACCTGCGCAACGGCGAGCAGGCGCCTTTCACGCTCGCCGGCGAGGTCTTCGAGCGCGGCGGCCACAAAGACCTGGTGCGGGTTTTCGTTCCGTTCGGGAGCGATCAGTCTCGCCGCGCGACCGGCGTGCTCGAGGTGGGCTACCACCGCTCCGACCAGCGGCGTCCTGACTGGGGCCAGGTGGAGGCGCTTCGCGCCGCCGCGGGGCAGCTTGCCGTGGCGGTGGAGACCGCCCGCCTCTATGAGGAGGCCCAGCGCCACGCTGATCAGCTCGAGCTGGTCGCCGACGTCAGCAAGGCGATCGCCAGCTCGATCGACCTGGACCAGACGCTCACCCTCGTGGCTCAGAACCTGGCCCGGCTGGTCGATGCGTCCCTCTGCCAGATCGCCCTCTACGAAGAAGACCGCGAGGGGTGGTATGGCGCTGCCGCCAGCGACCTCCAGGACCTGTGGCGGAGGCAGCACGGCGAGCGGGCGGAGTCGTCCTTTCTATTCGATGTGCTCGATCGCGAGGAGCCTGTGGTGATCGACGACACCTCGACGAGCTCGCAGGTCGACCCCGCGTACGTCCGCACATTCGGCGTGCGCTCGCTGATGGCTCTTCCGCTGATGGCCGACGAGCAGGCGATCGGCGTGGCGCTTCTCGCCGAACGAAACCGGATCCGGCGCTTTAGGCCGGACGAGGTGCAGCGGGCGCAGGCGCTTGCCGTCCAGGCGGCCGTGGCGATCAAGAACGCCCGCCTGCACGCCCTCGCCGAGGAGGAGCGCCACCTGCAAAAGGACTTCGTCCTCATCGGCTTCGGGCAATGGGGGCAGAAGGCGTACCAGCACCTCCTGACGCTCAAGCAGTTCTTCAACTTCAGGACTCACGTCGTGGAGCAGGACTCCCCCGGCGCGCGTGACCGCCTCGGTGTGAAAGAAGAAGAGGTGAGAACCCACGGCGACTCCTTCTACTGGGACAGCCACGGCTCGCCCGCGCGCGACCAGCTCGAGCGCGAGCTGGAATCGAGCTCATACGTCATCACGTACATCGCCACCCCCGCGGCGACGCACCTTCCGACCCTGGCGCGCTACTACGACCTCAGCGACGTGGTCCTGATCGAGAAACCGCTCGGCGCCCCACCCGACGAGTACCGCAAGTTTCTCGACACCGCGCCCGGCGGCGTGGAGATCGTGGCCGCGGACCATTACTACTTCAAGCTCGAGGTCAGGCTGCTCGGGATGCTGCTCACCGAGGAGCGCACCCTTCGCATGTTCCTGGACAGCGTCGAGGAGATCCGGATCGAGATCCTCGAGGAGCAGCCGCTGGTCGGCGCCGCCGCCGACATCGGCGTGATCGCCGACCTCATCCCCCACGCCTTCGCGATCATCTCGCTGCTAACACCGATCGACCGTATCCGGCTGGAGGCGGAGGCACCGCTCCTCATCGGGAGGCACGAAGGCCTGACCGGGCAGCGCGAGAGCTACGCACGCATGAACGCAACCTTCGACCACCAGGGAAGGTCGGTGCGGCTCGTGATCGACGTCGGCAAGGGCGCGGACGACGCGAAGTGGATCAAGCTGAGCGGCGAACGGCGATCCGCCGGGCGCAGCCCGAGCTACAAGTTCGACTTCGGCAAGGGTGAGGCGATCGATGGCACGCAGCCGACGGTGCGCGCGGCGGTCCGGCGCATCCGCGAGCCGGGCGTACCCGACAACGCGCACCTCAACATGCTGCGCCACGTGATCGAAAAGCGGCATCCGGCCGTCGGCATCCTTTCGATCCGGGAGGCGATCCGCGCCAACCAGCGCGTGCGCGACCTGGAGGCCATGGCCTCCGAGCTCCTCGCCCGCAACGAGTGGACCAGCTATCCGCTGGGATCACGTCCCGCATTCGAGGCCGTCGCGACACCCTCGGCCCTCGGTGGCGCCGGCTAACCCCAGCGACCGCAGGCTGCCCGCAGCTTGAGGTCCGCCGGCCAGCTCATCTCCGAGCGCGTGATGCTCAAGCGCGACCGGTTCTTCGTCGTGTCAGCGCGGGACGGGTCGATCACCCCGGGAGAGTTTGCCGGCGACGGTCTGTGGGCCGAGGACACGCGGATCCTTTCGGCGTTCCGGGTCCTGATCAACGGTGTCGAGCCCGCGTCGATCGACTTCCAGGCCGACGATGCCTCGGCTTCATTTGTCCTCGAGGGAGGCGGCCTCCACCTCACCAGGACGAGGTTCGTCGAGTCGGGACTGCACGAGCGCATCACCGTGACCAACCCCGGCACCGCGACCGTCGACGCGGTCCTGGAGGTCGAATTCGCGGTCGATCTCGCCGCAATGCTTGCGGTTCGCGGCGCTGTGCCGCAGCTCGCCGACCCCTTGCCTGTCCCGGCGGTGAGGACGCCGGACGGAGCCCGCTTCGTGGGACCGCGCGACACCGTCCGCGTCATCACGTTCCCGGAGGGACTGAATCACGTGCTGCGGCTCGGGCCGAACGAGGAGTTCACGCTGCGGGTCGATGTCGTCCCCGACAACGG
>DASPXA010000047.1:0-114651 GCA_035637495.1 Verrucomicrobiia bacterium | reverse complement strand
TCAACGTCAAGGGCGAGGAAGAGCTCAAAGCACTGATGAACCACCTGATGCATCAGGACGAGATCCTTCTCCAGATCGTCAACCGGCTGGACCGCGGCGACCGCGAGATGAAGCGACTCGCACGCAGGATCGAAGATGTCCTCCAGGCCAACCGCGAGGTCGCCGCAGCGAAACCGGCGGATTCCGAGCGGCCGCCGATCAGCCTTCCCGCGCCGTAGCCAGGAGTTTCGCGCCCACCTCTCGTACGACCGTCACGATGAGGTCCACGTCTTCCTCGCGCGTCCGCCAGTTGACCACAGCCGGCCGAAATGCGACCTTACCCGCGTACTCGGTCGTGCCGAAGTAGACGCGACCGTCTTCCAGGACCATCGCGCCCAGCCTCCGGTTCATCTCATCGAGGTCCGCCTCTGGAACGTCAGGCGGATGGAAGCGAAAACAGACCACATTGAGCGGCACATCCGCCAGGCGCTCGAGATCCGGCGCCTCATCCACCTGGTCCGCGACACGCTGCGCGAGTGCAAGATGCCTCTCCACCATGGCGCGATACCCATCGCGCCCGTACGCGCGCAGCGTCGCCCACACCGGAAGCGCGCGAGCGCGGCGCGACATCTCGACGGCAAGGTTGCAGTAGACCGGTCGCGCCAGCGCCTCCGTTCGGAGATAGGCGGCGGTGGTCGAAAAGCTGCCGGCGTGGATTGCCGGATCCCGCACAAATGCAAAGCCAGTGTCATAGGGAGCGTTGAGCCACTTGTGTCCATCGACCGCGACCGAGTCAGCGCTGTCGATCCCGTCGGTGAGGTGACGGGTATGCGGTGAGAGGGCCGCGTAGAGCCCAAACGCTCCGTCGATGTGCAGCCACGCACGGTACTTGCGGGCGAGGACCGACATGGCGCGGATCGGGTCGAAGTCGCCGGTGTTGACGTCTCCCGCGGTCGCTACGACGATCGCTGGGCTCCCACCGTCGGCCTGGAGCGCAGCCTCAAGTGCTTCCAGGTCCAGGCGTCCGGCCTGATCCCGCGCCAGGATTCTCGGCCGCTCCCGCCCGATTCCAACCAGGCCGAGCGCTTTCACAGCGCTCGCGTGCAGATATCCACTCGAGAACACTGGAACCGGGGGCAGTCCCGCGAGTCCTCAAGCGTCGATGTCGACGCCGTGCTGCAACCCCCACCAGCGGCGGGCCGCTGCCAGGCCGACCACATTCGCCGTCGTCGCCGCGGACGTCACTACCGAGCTCCAACCGGCAGGAATGCCGAACAAGTCCTTCAGCCAGGACAGAGTCACCTGCTCCAGGCGCGACGCAAGCGGCGAGCTCACCCAGTTGTAGGCGACCTGGTTGAGAGTCGACGCGAGCCAGTCGGCGCCCCAGCGCCACAGGCGTCACACCGCCCATCACGAAGTGGAAGAACCGTGGACCCGTGGACCGAGTTGCGCCGTCCTTTGACGCCGCGATCAGGTCGGACAGCGACTGCATCGAGCCAACACCCTCGGTCGGCAGCGCTTCATCGATGGCAGGCTCACCCGGCGGCCGAACCAGCGACTGGTCCACCGTCGCGAGATAGGGCTCAGCCTCCCGCTCGACGAGGCGCAGGGCAGCGCTCAGTTGGTCGCGGTCGTCCAGCGGATCAGGCATTGCCGACACGGTACACCGCGTACTCACCGTCATCGTAAAGGAGCGTTCCGTGCTCGTCCCAGTAGGCGCGGCTCGCCCCACGCGGGATCTCCTGGGGGCCGATCATCACGTAGCCGACGTGGTACTTCCGCACCAGGTCCATCGCGGTTCCGTCCCCGCTCAGGATCTTGTGCACGTCGTCCGTCTTCCTCTGGTAGTCGCCCAGCCCGTACGTCCAGAGCCAGCCTGGATAGCCGATGACCTCGCGGCGCCCCGCAAGCGTCGGGATCGGAGAGTTGTGCTCCTCGGCCACCGCGAACACAGCGGTCGGGCTCGTGTTGTGCCGCGCCCATTCCGCAACGTTCATGCCGCCCGCGTCGGTAAAGAGATAGCTGCTCATGGTGGGATCGGATGCGCGAGCAACATCGAGCGCTCCGGCCAGGCACAGGAGCACCAGCATGGCTGCGGCGGCGATCGCCGGCAGTGGTCCGCTGCTGAGCAGGCGCGCGACAACTCCCCCCACAACCATGCTCCCGAGCAGCGCCCAGAGGATGAAGAACTTGGTGTTGTCCCAAGGCCACGGCTGGAGCACCACGATGCTGGGGACGGCAAACCAGAGCCACATCGGCGCAAACCATGTAGGGAACCCGGTCGGGAACCATCGCACGAGCGCCTGGCCGACGAGCAGCAGCGGCAGAAACAGCGACGTGTTCCAGATCCAGAAAGCCGCGACGTCGACCGGGAACCACCACCAGCCGTTGCGCTGCCAGTCTGTGAATGCAAGCCAGCCCGGCTGGATGCAGTAACCGCCGATCGAGCCCCCGTCACCGCAGATGCTCGTGTTGTCGGGCGGCCACATCCAGGCCAGGATCGGGATCCCGATCAGCAGCGCCGGGATGAAATACGCGAGCCATTCAACACGCCGGTTGAAGAGCGCCCAGACAGCAGGCAGCGCGATGACGGTGCCATAAGCGTGGACGTGGAAGACAGGCAAGATGCCGGCGACCAGGCCGCCGAACAGGAAGGCCGGCCAGCTCGAATCGCTGTGCAGCGCGATCCACAGAACGACGAGCAGGATCAGGACGAGGCTGAACCCGAACAGAGTCGACCTCTGCGGCACCAGGTACGCCAGCACCGGGTTGAGCCACTGCAGGTCGACGTCGCGGTCGAGCGTGTACTCGCGTGGAAGATGCGCCAGCGCCGCCAGTCCATAGCGCTGCACGTCCGAGAAAAGGTAGACAAACCCAAGGCCGCCGCTCAGAAGGAAGACAAACACCGCTATCACCGATGCTCCTCGACCAGCGGTGAATCGCAGGGCCGCCAGGTAGAGCACCGCCGGAAACGCGAGGCCGAGCATCGCGGTGGTGGCGGTGAGGGCCTCTGTGAGCGACCGGCCTAAAGGGACCAGGTCGGCGGCGAAGAAATCGATCATGAAGGGGTAGCCGAGCCGGTGACCCGGGTCGACCGGATACTCGGGTGGGAAGTTGTGGCCGTAAGCGAACGAGCCGGCGAAGCTCAGGTGCGCCGCCCAGTCGCCCCAGATGTTGACGTAGCCGGCGACGAGACCATCCGGCGTGTAGACGTACGCGCGATGCAGAAAGTTGATCGTCCACACGGCGCACACGAAAACGATCGCGAGCAGCGGCCAGGGGTGCCCGCCGGTCCCCAGGGGCGCCAGCCAGCGCCGCCTCGCATCGGACATGTCGCCGGCAACTCGGGACCGGCTCACGATGACCCCCACCCCGCCGATCGCGATCGCGATCACGAGGCCGATCAAGTCCGTGATCAGCGTCACGTCTCCGGCAGCAAGCGAAGCCACAAATGACGCGGCGGCGACAGCCATCGCCCCCAGCACAACGCCGAAGACAAGTCGCTCCTCCAGGTTGAGCGCCACGCCGGACAGGTACGTGATGCCGAAACCCGCCACGGCGGCGGTGATGAGAAAGGCGGCGGCTAGTTCCAACAGAAGAGCTGCGGCTGCTTGGCCGGAAGGTCAGGCTTGCAGTTGACAAGCCACAGCTTTGGCCCCCATGGGGGTGTGTCAGCGCTGATGTAGTAGGCGGGCACCGAGAGCGGCACGCCGGCCCATTGCGGATAGAAGTAGGCGAAGAACAGCACGGCCACGCCGAGATGAGCGACGATGAGCATGGTCCGGCCCTCCGGCCGCAGGTTATTTGCCACGTTGGCCAGGACGAAGGCGAGGGCCAGGATCATGAAGATGAGGCCGCCGAGCATGTGGTACAGAAAAAGCACTCGCGTGACCGGGAACCACGGCAGGTATTGCGTGATGAAGCCCACCAGGATCACCGCGGCCGGGAAGCTGCGGTGGCGACCGATGTAGTAGGGCAGCGCGAGAACGCAAGGAATGCTCGTCCACCAGATCCATGGATTGCCGAGGTTGGTGATTCGTGCCATCAACGGTTGTCCCGAGAAGATGTCGGTGCCGAGGCGCGTGTACTCCGCGTAGTAAAGGACCGGGCGCGCCAGCAGCGGCCACGACCAGGCAGGCGAGCCGTAGGGGTGCGTGGCGGTCAACGTGCGGTGGTAGTCGACCGCCGCGCGCTGGTAGGCGACGAGGTCGGCCAGGTTGTGAAACTGACCCCGGGCAAAAAACGGATACCACGAGGCAAGGTAGATCCCGAGCGGGATGATGGCCAGCGCGACGATCCCGACCGCAAGGTAGGTTGGCCACACCAAACGCGACACCTCTGAATTTGCGTCGCGTTCCGAGAGCAGGAATGGCCAACCGTCCGGTCCGAACCGGATGTTCAGGCTTCGCAGGACGACCCAAAGGACCAGGAAGAAAACGATGCTGGCCAAGGCCGCCAGCACGATCCATTTCGCCGCGATGCCGATACCGAGCACGATCCCGAGCGCGAGAAGCGACAGCATCGACCGGGCGAGGGACCGGCTCTGAATGTGGACCAGGAAGAGGAAGTACGCGGCGAGGATGAAAAAGATCGGAAAGATGTCGATCATGCCGATGCGCGACTGGATGAAGAACATCCCGTCGAAGCACACGAGCGTCGCGGCGACGATCGCAAACAGTCGATTCGGCCACAAGCGCCTCGCGAGCAGATACATCATCGGGATGCACAGGGTTCCGAAGATGCATGCGGCGATTCGCCAGCCGAAGGTGTTGTTGCCCAGGTCGATGTAGTCCCCGCCTGCACCCTGGAACGTCGCCCGATACCAGCCGTAGCCGAGCATGCCGGCGGCGATCAACTCCTTGGCAAGCGGCGGTTCGGGGTCGAAATAGTCGCAGCTGGGTGGGTTGGGCCTGACGCAGGCCTTGTGTTCGATTCCCCGGATGTCGTCGTAGGCGTCGGCCGGGAAGTAAACCTCGTCAAAGACCTCTCCGTTGGGCGGCGAGAGTGGATCGCCGTAGCCGCGGTTGAACGGATAGGCAATTCCGCACAGGGTTCCCGGGTCACCCACGGGGTCGATTGGCGTGCTCGACACACAATCCGTAAGCCATGGGCCCTGGAACGGGTGGACGAAAAAGTCGGGCATTATCGGACTGAAGAACCGCAGCACGAACGCGATTGCGATCAGGACGAGGACGGCCGCAAGATCGAAGCGGTCGAAGTAGGTGCCGGCCGGCCTCACCGGCGCCGTTTGCGCCGCTTGGCTCCGCCCTGGTTCTGGCCCTGCCGCTCGGGCAAGTGAGAGCTGATCTCCCACACGACCGCGTCCGCGTCCGGCACCGGTATCGCGATCATGTCTTCGTTCATCAAGCGCGACCTGAACAGGCCAAGCCGCTTCTTCATCGAGGCCAGCTGCGTATCGTCGCCGCGCACCCTGATGAAGACCGCGGGTTTGTCGATGTGCTGCTTCATGATCGGTGCGATCATCCGGCTGCGCCGTTCCAGGAAGTGCTGCCGGAGCGGCAGCGCCCTGACCGTCCGGATGGAGTCGTAGTCGAGGATGAGACTCGAGAACATGTTCGAGATCTTCACGCCGCTGTCTGTGACCTGGACGTTGCTCCGCCGGCGGTAGAGGAGGATCACTCCACCGAGCAAAAGGCCGGTCGGGATGTACACGAGCCAAACCGCAAACGTGGGCGAGAACAGCTGGCCCTGGTAGATCGCGATCGCGGTCGCGGCTACGCCCGCCAGGAGAAGGAGCCCCGCGAAAAAGCGCTGCTGCTTCCAGAGGTGGTGCGCATACAGGTTCTGATGCCGGGTCGGGCGGGTCGGCGCTGCGGTGCTCAAGAGCTATTGATTATCCGGTAGGGTCCATTTCAGGCTTCGCTCGACGGCGCGCCTCCAC
This sequence comes from Verrucomicrobiia bacterium, assembly GCA_035637495.1. Classification (GTDB taxonomy): domain Bacteria; phylum Chloroflexota; class Dormibacteria; order Dormibacterales; family Dormibacteraceae; genus 40CM-4-65-16. The sequence goes on along the minus strand of DASPXA010000047.1, from coordinate 108,770 downwards.
CTCACCTGCATGCTGTCCGCCTGATCGCGGGACATGGCCGGCGCGAACTCACGCTCGAGCTTCCAGAGCCTCGCCAGGTCAGGCTCGTGCCAGATCCCGGCGCCAAGACCGGCCAGAAACGCAGCGCCCAGCGCCGTAGTCTCGGTGTGCAGAGGCCGGCGCACAGGGATGCCCAGCAGGTCGGCCTGAAGCTGGCACAGGACGTCCATCACCGCCGCCCCGCCGTCGACCCTCAGCTCGGTCAGCCGCCGTCCGGTGTCGCGTTCCATCGCGTCGACCACGTCCCGCGTCTGATACGCCATGGCCTCGACGGCGGCCCGCACTAGGTGCGCACGGCTCGTCCCGCGGGTCAGGCCCACGATCGTGCCGCGCGCGTACGGATCCCATTGCGGAGCGCCGAGGCCCACGAAGGCGGGGACGAGAAACACGCCGCCGGTGTCGGGCACGGATGCGGCGAGAGGCCCTGCTTCGGCGGCGCTCGTGATGATGCCGAGTCCGTCGCGCAGCCATTGCAGCGCGGCGCCGGTGATGAAGATCGCGCCTTCCAGCGCGTAGCTCAGCCTGCCGGCTCGCCGCCAGGCGACGGTCGTCAGCATGCCGGCGGTCGAGTTGACGCGGCGGCCACCCGTCTGCATGAGGACGAACGAGCCCGTGCCGTATGTGTTCTTCGCCATGCCGTCGGTGGTGCATGCCTGGCCGAAAAGCGCCGCCTGTTGATCGCCCGCCACGCCCGTGATCGGCGCATCCACACCACCGAACGCGCCTGGGGCAGTGGACGAGATGGGGCCGCTCGAGTCGACCACGCGCGGGAGGATCTTCAGCGGGACGCCGAACAGCTCCGCCATGTTTTCGCTCCACGCGCCGTCGTCGATGTCGAAGAGAAGGGTGCGGGACGCGTTGGACGCATCCGTGACGTGCTCGCGGCCGGCGGAAAGCCTGGCGATGAGCCACGAGTCGACAGTGCCCGCGGCGGCATTGACTGCACCGTCAACGTGCTTCAGCGCCCAGCCGAGCTTGGTCGCCGTGAAGTACGGGTCCAGGACGAGACCGGTGACCTCGCGCACGTGCTCCTCGTGCCCGGCGGCGCGCAATCGCGCGCACTCGTCCGCGGTACGGCGATCCTGCCAGACGATGGCGGGAGCGATCGGGTTCAGGGTCTTGCGATTCCACAACACGAGCGTCTCGCGCTGGTTGGTGATTCCGATCGCCCGTACGTCCGAAGGCTTCGCATTTGCGGCCTCGAGCGCAGCGTGCGCGCTGAGTTCGACGGCGGACCAGATCTCCTCTGGGTCGTGCTCGACCCAACCCGGCCGCGGATAGTGCTGCGTGATCTCCTGGTAGCCCTTGCCGCGAACGTCACCGTTGGTTCCGACCACGACCGCGGTCGCCCCGGTCGTGCCCTCGTCGAGGCTCAGGACGACTTCGCCGATGTCGGTTTCCAGGTTCGGTTGAGTCTTCCGGTCGAGTAGCCCTCGAGATCTGCAGCGACGAACTTGTAGCCTGCACCACTGACGGCAGCGGTCACCTCCTCCCGCTGCTCGATCAAGCGCGAAATCTCTACAGCATCGACTTCGATGCGCGCCACGTCGCCATGGTGCCGGACCCGAACCTGGCGGAAGCCCATCGCCTTCAGCGCCGCCTCGGCCGCCTCGATCTGGCGCAGCGCCGCCACTGTGACCGGCGTGCCGTGCGGAATGCGCGAAGAAAGGCACGCGAACGAGGGCTTGTTCCAGTTGGGCAAGCCGAGGGCGCGCGCGGCGGCGCGAATCTCCGATTTCGGCATACCGGCCTCGAGAAGTGGGAAGCGCACGCCGCGGCGAATCGCGGATGAGTGACCCGGTCGGTGGTCCCCGGCGTCGTCGGCGGTCGCGCCGTAGGCGAGGTGCGCCAGTCGGAGCTCCCGCTGGACCGGGGCGAGGGTGTCGAAGAGCTCCTCTTTGCAGTGAAAGCAGCGGTCCGGATTGTTCCGCGCGTAGGCCTCGAGCTCGACCTCACTCGTGTTGACCTCGACCAGTCGCGCGCCCATCACTCCCGCGAGCTCACGCGCCGCCTGCTGCTCGGATTCCGGATACGCGGGCGAGCTCGCGAGCACAGCGACCGCACCGTCAGCGAGCTCGTCCAGCGCCAGCTTGAGCAGCAGGGTCGAGTCGACGCCTCCCGAGTACGCGACCAGCACGGAGCCGAGGTCGCGAACGATGTGGCGTGCGTTCCTCAGGCGGGTCCCGTCGAAGGCGTCGAGCTGGATCATGTCCAGCTTCGAAGGTTAGCTGGCCCTGGCTTCGGAGGGTTCCATCGCCGGGGTACCGCACCACGCCTCGTAGTCGATCAGCGAATCGACGGTCGGGTTCTCACCGCACAGCGGGCACGCCTTGTTGGGACGGAGCTTCAGCTCGCGGAAGCTCATGTCCTCGCCCTCGAACAACAGGTACCGACCGACCATCGGGCGCCCGATGTCGAGCAGGAACTTGATCGTCTCGAAAGCCATCATGCTGCCGATGATCCCGGGCAGCACTCCAAACACGCCTGCCTCGGCGCAGCTCTGCACGCTTCCCGGAGGTGGAGGCTCTGGGAACAGGCAGCGGTAGCAGCCCGTGCCGCGGGCCGAATCGAAGAGGGCGAGGCGGCCCTCGAAGCGAAAGATGCTGCCGTGGACCAGGGGCTTGGCCAGGAAGTGCGCGGCGTCGTTGGCCAGGTACCGCGTCGGGAAGTTGTCGGTGCCGTCGACGATGACGTCGAAGGGCGAGAAGATTCGGAGAGCCGTCTCCGAGTTGAGGTGCTCGTTGATCGCCACGACCTCGACGTCGGGGTTGAGGCTGCGGAGGGTCGTCGCCGCCGACTCCACCTTCGGCCGCCCGATGTCGTCATGGCCGTGGAGGAGCTGGCGCTGGAGGTTGGACGCGTCGACCACGTCGAAGTCGACGATCCCGATCTTGCCGACCCCGGCCGCGGCGAGGTACATGGCAGCCGGTGAGCCCAGGCCGCCAGCGCCTAGCAGGAGGACGCTCGAGTTCAGCAGCTTGCGCTGGCCGGCGCCGCCGACCTCGGGCAGGATCAGGTGGCGTGCGTAGCGCGCGACCTGGTCGGGGGTGAAGGGCTTGTTGCTCTGGGGCATGTCTACAGGGACTATACCCAGGGCCGCTTCGGGGTTATTCCTATGAGAGGCGCCGTCGAGGGTCTCTCAGCGCCTCTCATATAGTGGGAGGGCGCTATGGAAACCGAATACCTGGACGAAGAGCAGGTCATCTCCCTCTACAACAAGGTCCGCACCGGCAAAAAGACCTGGCCCACCGGCATCTGGAGCTCACCAGCCGCCCTGCAGTACGCGGTCACGGTGTTCGACTACTGGATCCACAACGTCATGGGCTGGAAGGGCTGGCCCGACGCGCGGGGCAAGGTGACCCCCGCCCTGCTCGAGGAGCACCGGCTGGCCGACCTCGTCGAGTCCGTGTTTGTGCCCGAGTTCGGCGACGACTGGCTCGACTTCGAGGTCGTCCTCAACGAGAGCATGCGGCTGTCGGAGGACGAGGCCTGGGCGCCAGATGTCTCCGACCGGCAGGAGCGGGTCGAGGCGGCATTCGAGCACGCATTTGAGAAGTTAGTCGGCTCGCCGAAACAGCAGCCCAAGCTGCTGCCGACCTATCACCGATTTCGCAACCACCTGCTGCGCATGTGGAGCGCGTTCCAGGAGGCGCAGGCTGAGCACGACAAGGCCGAGCGCGAATCGGCCGAACGGTTCTGGGCGCAGCTGCGTATGGTCCGAAGCAGCCGGGGCCAGGCGGCCGAGGCCTGGTCGATCGTCAACGCCGACGACGAGCGACGCGGCGAGGTCGTGGTGGTGTGGGGCGAGCCGCACCCCTATTGCGTGGTCGTGCTCGACGACGACGTCGAGGCGGGCGGTTGGGAGCAGGTGATCTACCGCCTGGAGCAGGAGATCCTGGTCGACGAGCCAGGCGTCGTCAGCTACGCCGTGTGGCACAAGGGTTTCGTCGGCGAGTACTACCGCTGCGCGGACTGCGGCGAGCTCCACAGCCAGTTCGATGAGGACACGAGCAACGGGCTGCGGCTCGACGACCTGGAGCCGCCCGAAGAGCGCTAGCTACTCGACCGTAAGGGAGAAGTTCTTACCCTCCCACCCCGTCATGTAATGGGCAGTCCAGGAGAACTCGGCGCCGAGAGCCAGCTTGCTGCAGGGTACGTCCGCGACCCACACGCCCAGCGTCGTATCGACCGCGTCCGTTTCCTTGAACGACTGCCAGTTGTCGAAGGTGTAGTGGACGGCGCCCGGCCGCGGCAGCTGTACCTTCAGCCGCCGGCCGGCTGCGATGCGAGTGATCTGGTGATGGTGCGACCAGATGAAGGGCGGCTCCTGCGCGGATCCCTCGGTGTATCGGCGACGCGCGGGCATGACGACGTCGGGAAAGCCTGCAAGGGCGATGGTCACCAGCAGCTCGAGGTACTCGGCGTGCGCCCAACCGAGCGGGCACGCCGATCCGTTTGGCCGTCCGAACTGAAGCTTGCGACCCGGGATGTCGGGGCCATCCCACAGCTGCTCCGCCAGCGCCAGCCCCTGGCCCGCGAATCCCTCCAGGCTCCGCACCAGCTCGGCCGCCGGCAGACCCATCGAAAAGAAATGACGTGCCCGCTCGCCGGTCAGAACGGGCCATGCGCGGCCGCGACCATTTCCGTTCCATGGGGCTCCGTCTTCTTGCTCACCGTAGCGGTCGCCGACGTATCGACGCCAGCTCGGTCCTGCGGGAAGGCTCACCTTGAGCGACGTGTCGACTCCTTGCAGGCTGCGAAGCACGCGCTCGTCTTTTGGCCGGCGGAGTCCGTAGCGCACGAGCTCCAGAAATTCCGGCGCGATCGCGCCTTCTGTCGCGCGCTTGTCGGGGTCGGAAGTCAGGCGAACATACTGGCCGTTGGGCAGCGAGCACCAGCGATCGACGCGATCGTTCCAGTAATCCGCGACGACACGAAGGTGGTTCGCGGCGACGTGCTCACCCGCGTCGGTCGCGAACTCCGCAGCCACGATCAAAGCCGCAATGCAGGCCGCGAGAGTCGAGGGCGACAACCCACCCGCGTCCTCCCATCGGTCTAGTGGGGTGAGCGGCCCCTCGCGGATGATGTACTGCGCGGCGGGCCGGACCAACGTCGGGTACGGGTCGTGGTCGAGGCAGCCTGCAACGCCGAGACGCCACGCCAAAAGGATCGGGAGCGCAACCTGGTCGAGCTCTGTGGACTGCCAGTGTGGAGTGCCGTCGAGCGTCCAGTTCTGATACCAACCGCCATCAGATCGCTGCTGAGCCTGGAGGTGGCGAAACGCGCGCAGCGCCGCGTCGCTGTCGCCCGCGTCGAGAAGCGCGGTAGCAATCCGGCACAGGTCGCGCGGCCACACCAGGTGATAGACGTGATTGCCGTCGTGGTTGTACTCGCCCCAAGGCGCCGCCGGCGACGCGATGAACGCACCCGCGTGTGATTTGTCCTCGAGACAGTGGAGAAGCGCGAAGGAAGCGCGCGCGAGCATTCCATCGTCGCCGCTGACCTTGCCCAGGGCCGGCGGGATCTCGGGCTGTGCCCGCCACGCGCGCTCGAACGTCTGGCGGACGGTCCCAGCGCCCTTCTGCAGGGCGGTGCGAGCAACCTCTTCGGCGTCCGCTCTCGAATGCGCGAAACCGATCGCGAGCTGAAACGAGCCCGCACGGATGCCGATCTCCGCCCCGACCGTGACATTCCCCGGACCAGAATGGTCGTGGCTGGACGTGAGGCGTCCGTCCCCGTCGCTCAAGTCGATGTGGACGTCGGAGCTCCGGAAATAGCCGACTGTGGCGCGGCTGAAGGGCCCGACGATGCAGATCCAGACATCCTGCTGCTGCAGAAGGAGCGCGGGCGGATGCGTGTCGATGACGCTGGCGAAATTGCCGTCGGTGCCCGGCCGCCAGTGCGCGGACGCCTGCATGTAAAGACGGAGGTCCGGCAGCTCAGGTGTAAAGGTGGCCGCGACGAGCATCGCGTTCTCGTCCGGATCGGAGAAGAACTCCTTGATGAGCCGGTATTCGTGATGGGTGGTCTCGACCCGGAAAGCCGGCACACCAGGGCTCAGCCAGCTGATGCTGTGCTGACCGTCGGCCGAATCGTCAACCGGCGGTGCACCGCCGGCGGAGGCGAAAAAACGTAGTTCGTGGAGAGCGACCTGGTCGAGAAAGGGAAAAAAGACCTCGCTGAGGGTGCCCTCAGCCAGCGTGTACCAGAGCTTGCTCCTGGGGCCGGGCGCCGCTCCGAAGGCCATCTTGCGTCCGGGCCCCCACATCGGAGGCGCGCCTGGACCGCCGGGAGCTTCCATCGGCTGCTAAGTATGGAGAGCAGCCTGGCTAGATAGAATCGTTCGACGGCCTCGCCTTGTCGGGGAGGTGGCTGAGTGGTCGAAAGCACCCGCCTGCTAAGCGGGTAGGGGGTGTGAAACTCCCTCGAGGGTTCGAATCCCTCCCTTCCCGCCATTCCGATGGGACGCGCAGCCGCGACTGTGCACTCTGTTCGGTATCCGAGGCGTCGGATACCTAGCAGACCGCACATCCGGCGATCGAGGTCAGCTCATCCGGCGGCTAGACCCGGCCTCGCGGTACGCGTGGCAGACTGGTCGGCCGTCCACGGTAATCCGATCAGTTGCGTAGCATCCACCGTACCCAGGGGCTACTAACTTGATCTGATCGGCGCGTAGCCTGAACGGCTTCGACACTAGCCAACTCTAGGACCCTGCAGGCCATCGCTATAGGCTGTCGACGTAGATCGATGAGCGGGTGGAATCCCTCCGTTCCCGATCCCCGATGTCTCAAGACATCGTGGACTAGCCGTCAGGTTCCTCTAATGGCGGCGTGTCCTTCGACACGACGACGCGCGGCAGAATCTTGCTTTTGATCACCGGACGTTCCGGACTCGGCAGTGACGCAACGTCAACTCCGGCGGCACGGTGATGATCGTCCCAGTTCGGAACAACTTCGCCCGGCGCGCGCTGCTGCTGCCCCTCCCACATGAACACGTCCTTGCCCAACGCGTCGTAGAACGGGCGCTTCCATTCATAGGCGCCAAGGCTCCGAGCTCTAGGGTTATAGACGAAAGGTGAGTCGGTGGCCCAGATCACCTTAGCTCCGGTGGGCGTCCTGAGCTGCTTGACCCCAAGTGATTCGAGCCGGCTAGCCCATCGTTCTACGAACGCCGGCCCAAAGTAGTTCCACCAGTACACATCAGGGATCTCGCGTGAGGGTTCTTCGACAGAGCGTCCGACGCCAAACAGTCTGCCCAGCGAGGTCACCGCATTCTTCTTTAACAGACGGATTCTCTGTTCGACCAACTGGTTCACGCTGCAGTAGCCGTACAACGCTTGAAACGCATCGGCGATTCGGATCAGGTACTCGGACATGCGCTCGAGGCGCTCCCCTGAGTCGAACCAGTCCCCATCGACAAAGCCGCCCCCCAGATAATGGGTGCGGTTGAGCCGCAGCCTACCGTTGTCCACGAGGAGCATCTCGCCATTCCCCTGAGGCGTGAGGTCGCGCTCGTAAAAGCACCCCTCCGCTTCGGCTGGATCGAATAGATCCTCCAAGCGGGCCAGGTAGTCGGCGAAAGCGCCTTTGAGCCTCCTTCTCGGCGGAAATGTGCGCGCAGCGATGGTCGGGCGGAAATCCTCGTCGCTGTCGACCGCGTCTCCGATTGAGCGAAGCCGCCCCGGCATTCGCAGCATAGCCACGCTGACAATGTGCCATTCAAGTTCTGGAACGCCGCTCATATCGACTGCACTCTAGCCAGAGCGATCGTGTTGGCGACGTTTAGCCACCATTCGAGCTCGATACAGGCAGAGGCCGCTGGGCCGGGGGACTCACCACCCCTCGTTGCCAGCGTCATCGGTACGCTGGTGGTGATGCATCACAGTCCTACCGACCCCCGGCGCCCCGCTCCGGACTTCGGACGCGTGTCGGCGGAGCACGCCGAGACCTTGATCGCGATCACCAACATCCTTCACACCGAGCCAACCGGTCCCGCCTTCGGCCGGCTGCTCAAGAAGCGCCTCGAGCCCGACGATTACGTGCTCCTGGCCCACCTGTTCGAGGAGATCAGCGTGCTTGCGCTCCACCACCTGATCCCGGAGGCTCTCCTGTTTGACGCGTTCGCGTTTGACCTCTACTGGGACGAGCTGCGCGAAGACGTTGCGAAGTTGAGGTCCGCAACCGCGAACGAGAAGTTCTGCGAGAACTTCGAGCTCGCCGCCGAGCGAGCCCGTGAGTATCGCGCCGATCGTCCACCCAAAACGCGGTGGAAGCACAGAGACGAGGATGCCGGCCAGCAAGGACCGCCGGGGGGTCCTGGCGCTCCGAGGCAGGATCACCCGCCAAAGGGATCACCGACCAGCCCTATCCTGACCCGGTCTGAATAGGCGGCCGGCCGTACCGCTCCCACTAGACTGCGACTGGTGACGAGTCACGTCGCGAGGGTCCTGGTGCTCGTCACGATCGTGCTGGTCGCGTGCACGAGAAGTGCGCCCAACGCAAGCCACAGTCCTTCCACCACGCCACAGCCAGGCACTGTCACCTGGACCGACTGCGGCGGCGGTTTCAAGTGCGGCACGCTCACGGTGCCTCTCGACTACTCGAATGTGGAAGGACGGAAGATCAGCCTCGCGCTGATCAAGAAGCCGTGGACCAGCGCCGCAACGCACGACGGCTCTCTCCTCGTCAACCCTGGCGGACCGGGCGAGTCAGGAATCGAGTTCCTGCGTGGCGACATCTCGTCACTCAGCAACCTCAACCGACACTTTGACCTCATCGCATGGGATCCGCGCGGAGTGGCCGCAAGCACGCCGATCACCTGCGTCGACGGGCCACAGGAGGACAGCTACCTCGCGCTCGATACGGTGCTGGACGATCCGCAAGAGAAGGCCGCGGCGATTCAGGCCGACAAGGACTTCGCGGCAGGGTGCCAGCGCCGCAGCGGCGACCTGCTTGCTTTCATGGACACCGTGAGCACGGCTAAAGACATGGACCAGATCAGGGCCGCGGTCGGCGATAAGAAGTTGACCTACCTCGGGTTCTCATACGGGACGTTCATCGGCCAGTGGTACGCGAAGCTGTTTCCCACGCATGTTCGCGCCCTGTCACTCGACGGCGTGCTGGACCCGACCATCTCGGCGAATGACAGCCTGCTGGCTCAGGTCGTCGGCTTCGAGCAAAACCTCCAGGCGTTTCTGGCCGACTGCCGCTCCCGATCCACGTGCGCGTACGGTCGCTCCGGTGATCCCGCCGCCAAGTTGAATGCGGCGATGGCCCGGCTGGATGCAACCCCCCTCAAGGTGGGGAACCGAGAGCTCACCCGGGCGCTGGCGATGACGGGATTGCTGGTCACGCTGTACGACCAGAGCACGTGGAGGTATCTGGAGCAGGCGCTGACGGGGCTGGACAGCGGCGATGGACGTCTACTTCTGATACTCGCCGACATATACAACCACCGCAACTCGGACGGGACCTATTCCAACCTCTTCAATGGCGCGTACCAGGCAACCTACTGTCTCGACTTTTCGGTGCCGAGTGACATCGCGGCTTACGATCAGCTCGGCCCCGCATTTGCCAAAGCGTCATCACTCTTCGGGCCTTGGAGCCAGTACTCGAACCTGCAGTGCGCGTACTGGCCGGTGAAACCGAATCACCCGGAAGGCCCGCTGCCTATTCACGGAGCGCCGCCAATCCTCCTGATCGGCGGCACGAACGACCCGGCCACGCCATACGCGGAGGCGGTCGCGGTGAGCCACCAGATCGACGGTTCGGTGCTGCTCACGCGTCGGGGCAACGGGCACACGTCGTACGACTCGAGCCCGTGCGCCCACGCGGCTGAGGACGCTTACCTGATAGACCTGACGCTGCCCGCCGCTGGAACAGTCTGCGCGAGTTAGGCGATAGGCTGAGCCGCGCGCGTCTTCGCTTTCTCGAAGGACAGCTCCCCGGCTCGGGCATCGACCTCGACCGTGTCGCCGTCGCTGAACTTTCCACTGAGGAGGAGCATCGCAAGCGGGTCCTGCAGCAACCGCTGAATCGCGCGCTTCAGGGGCCGCGCGCCGTAAACCGGATCCCAGCCACGCTCGATCAGAAGCTTGCGCGCCGCATCGGTGACGACCAGCGTGATCTTCCGCTCGTCGAGTCGCTTCTGCAGCCGGCGGAGCTGGATGTCCACGATCGCGCCGAGTTGTTCCTGCGTCAACGGCTTGAACACGATGATCTCGTCGATGCGGTTGAGAAACTCGGGCCGGAACTGGTCCCGCAGCACGGCGGTGACCGCCTCTTTCACGTCCTCGAAAGGCCGGTTGGACATCTCCTGGATGAGCTGGCCGCCCAGGTTCGAGGTCATGATCAGCACGGTGTTGCGGAAGTCGACGGTGCGGCCCTGTCCATCGGTGAGGCGGCCGTCGTCCAGGATCTGGAGCAGCACGTTGAACACGTCCGGGTGCGCCTTCTCGATCTCATCGAACAGCACGACTGAGTAAGGTCTGCGCCGAACTGCCTCGGTGAGCTGACCGCCCTCGTCATAGCCGATGTAACCGGGCGGCGCGCCGAGCATCCGAGCGACCGCGTGCTTCTCCTGGTATTCCGACATGTCGAGGCGGATCAGCGCCTGCTCGTCGTCGAAAAGGAACTCTGCCAGTGCGCGCGCGAGCTCGGTCTTGCCGACTCCGGTTGGACCGAGAAAGATGAACGAGCCGACCGGTCGGTTGGGATCCGCAAGGCCGGAGCGCGACCTTCGAACCGCGTTCGCGACGGCGCTGACGGCTTCGTCCTGGCCGATCACGCGCTTGTGGAGCCGATCTTCCATCTGGATGAGCTTGGAGACCTCGCCCTCCATCAGCTTCGAGACCGGAATGCCGGTCCACTTGGCGACGATCTCGGCGATGTCCTCTTCGGTGACCTCTTCTTTCAGCAGCGGGTGGCCGCCCTGAAACTGCGCAAGTCGCGAGTTGGCCTCTCCAACCTGCTTTTCGATCTCGACCGCCTTGCCGTAACGAAGCTCCGCCGCCTTGGCGAAATCGGCTGCGCGTTCGGCCCTCTCGGCGTCGGCGCGGACCTCCTCGAGCTTGGCCTTAAGGCCGCGAATCTTCGTGATGACGTCTTTCTCTTGGTTCCAGCGAGAGCGCAGAGCGGTGCGCTTCTCGGCATGCTGCGCCAACTGCCTCTCGAGGCCGGCGAGTCGCTCCTTCGAACCGCGGTCAGACTCCTTCTTGAGCGCCTGGCGCTCGATCTCCAGCTGGCGGATCTGGCGTTCGAGCTCGTCGAGCTCGGCCGGCATCGAGTCGATTTCAGTCCTGAGACGCGCCGCCGCCTCGTCGATCAGGTCGATCGCCTTGTCGGGAAGGAAGCGGTCGGTGATGTAGCGGTTGGAGAGCACGGCCGCGGCGACGATGGCAGCGTCCTTGATACGGACGCCGTGGTGGACCTCGTACCTCTCACGCAAGCCGCGAAGGATGCTGATCGTGTCTTCGACGGACGGCTGGTCCACATAGACCGGCTGGAAGCGACGCTCGAGCGCAGCGTCTTTCTCGATGTGCTTGCGGTATTCGTCGAGCGTGGTGGCGCCGATGGCGCGCAGCTCGCCGCGCGCAAGCGCCGGCTTGAGCAGGTTCGCCGCGTCGATGGCGCCTTCGGCCGCGCCCGCGCCGACCAGCGTGTGCAGCTCGTCGATGAAGAGGATGACCTGGCCGTTCGAGCTCTCGATCTCCTTGAGCACAGCCTTGAGGCGGTCCTCGAACTCGCCGCGGAACTTGGTGCCCGCCACCAGAGCGCCCAGATCGAGCGCGACGACTCGCTTGCCCTTCAGGCCTTCCGGTACGTCGCCCTGCGCGACCCGTTGGGTGAGGCCCTCGGCGATCGCGGTCTTGCCGACGCCCGGCTCGCCGATGAGGACGGGATTGTTCTTGGTCCGGCGAGACAGAACCTGGATGACGCGACGGATCTCCTCGTCGCGGCCGATGACAGGGTCGAGCTTGCCGTCCTTGGCCAGCTTGGTCAGGTCACGCCCGTACTTCTCGAGGGCCTGGTATTTGGATTCGGGGTTGGGATCGGTTACGCGCTGGCTGCCCCGAACCTGGCGCAGCGCCCGGAGCAGCGATTCGTGGGTAGCACCGCCGTCCTTCAGGACCTGCTGGTCGGTCAGCGCGAGCAGGAGATGCTCGGTCGAGATGTACTCGTCCTTCAGTCGGTCGGCTTCGCGCTGTGCCTGCTCGAGGTGCTTGCTCAGCGCCTCGCTGAGGTACGGCTGACCGCCTCCGCTGACCTTCGGGAATCTCTCGATCGCCGACACAAGGGCGGGCTGCAGCGCCTGGACCGACGCCCCGGCGCGCTCGAGCAGCGTGCGCGCAACGCCTTCATCCTGGCTGATCAGCGCGAGCAGGAGATGCTCCGGCTCGACCGCCTGGTTGCCGGTTTCGCGTGCCAGCTCCGCAGCTTGCTGGAGAGCCTCGAGAGCCTTTTCAGTGAAGCGTTCGTGTCTCACCACCCTGTGTTTTCCCACCCCCCTTCAGGGCTCAAACGGCTTCACCGTATCTTGCAGGCATGCCAGAGCTGCCCGAACTCGAGGCGCTGCGGATGCGCATCGCCCCGCGCGTCGAGGGCAAGCTCATCACCGCCGCCACCGTCAACCCGAAGAAGGCCCACCTCCTTCGGTACCCGGTCGACAACTTCGCTCTGGAACTCCCCGCTCGTCGCATCATCTCGCTGACCCGCCGGGGCAAGCACATGGTGTTTGCGACCGAGCTGGGCGGCGGCGGGTCGCCGCGGTGGCTGGTGATCAACCCGATGCTCGGCGGACGATTCCAGATCGGGGGATCCGACCTGCCGGTGCCCGCCACCGAGGTGTTCACTGTGCGCATAGAGGGCAAGCTCGAGCTGCGTTACCTGGACTTTCGCGACATGGGCCGGATCTACTGGGTCACGGACTGCGCGCGTGAGGTACCTGCGTGGGGCCTCCAGGGTCCGGAAGCCGATTCTGTGACCGAGATGGGGCTCGACGCCTTTCGCAAGCGCCTGAGGCGGTTCCGTGACGAGCTGAAAGACCTTTTGCGCAACCAGGAGTTCCTGGCCGGCATCGGCAACGCCTACTCCGACGAGATTCTGTGGGCGGCCAAGCTGCTGCCGCTGCGCCGGCGTGCATCGCTCAAACCGGAAGAGGAGGAAGCGCTTTACCAGGCCATTCCGGTCGTGCTTTCACGAGCCGTCGAAGCCATCCTCGCCAACCCGAACTACGAGGAATCCAAGCAGGATCGGTCCTTCATGAACGTGCACATGAAAGGGGGCAAGACGTGCCCGCGATGCGGGCATCGGATCAGCCAGATCGGCTCCAACCGCGAGCCGTTGAACTTTTGCCGGGGCTGCCAGCTCTAGCCGCGCCGAGGAACAAAGGCCCGTCAGGCGGGGATTGGCTGGACCAGGAAGTCGTGCGCCATCCAGCCGCGGTTTGCGAGGTGCCACCAGATGTGGCCATCCGCAAAGACCGGGGCACTGTCGACCTGCACCACGGTGTTGGCGACAAGGCATGTGACCACGGTTCCCGAAAGGCTCGGTATGGTCCGGACGTTCGCGCACCCTGTGCTCACGTAGACGTGGTCTTCTCGGCCGGGCATGAACCCGGGGTTCTGCGCACACGCAACGTTGACGTAGTGCCAGCCCCTGGAGTCGTGGTTGACGAAGACGACGCAGAATGCGCCCAGGCCGCCGGACGGATACTGACCCGTCCCGGCGGCGAAAGCGCCGGCCTCGGTGCCGACCATCGCCCGGGAGGGATCTGACACCCGGAAGCAGTTTTGGCCGGCCGCGCACTGTGACCAGTCGGTGAGGCGAAGCTCCGCCTCGGCGCCGGCGCGGCCGGCCGCGACCATCGCCTGCTCTTCGTCAGAGGTGGCGGCGCGGCCTACGCATAGATCGGGAAGCGGCTGCGGGGCGGAGCACGCGCCTGGCGAGGTGGCCGCAGACGCCGACGCCGAGGGGCTGGCTGCGGACGACGAAGTGTTGGCTGTCGGCTGGCCCGACGCAAGTCCGCAAGCGGTGAGCATCAGGCTTGTCGCTCCGGCTGCAATCCATCCGATCCGCATGCTGGCTAAACGGGGCGCGCGGAAAAAAGTGTCATGGCAAGGAAGAAATTGCATGACCCCGGGGGTCCCTCCCCTTCGGTTCCGGGCCCTCCCCCGCGGGCCAACCTCAGATCAGCGTACTGAGGCTGTCAACCCAGCTTGTTAAGACCGGTGGCCCGCTCCCGCCAGCTTCCCCGCGATGCTGTCCAGCAACCGGTGCGAGGCCACCGCGATCTCGTCTACGGCGAGATCGAAGGCCGCCTCATGCCGGCTCGAGGGCTTCGTGAACCCGCTCACTTTGCGGACGAACTGACGCGCTGCGGCGCGAATCTCGTCATCGGCGGCGATCACGTCTGCGTGACGCAGGGTCTTGATGCTTCGACACATGCCTGACAACGATAGCCAGGGTCAGCGCTCGCGATGCGGCGGCAGCTCCGGCAGGTCGGGTGGCGCCAGCCGCGTCGGATCGATCCCCGCCCGCTTCATCATCGCGTCGGCCAGCCGCTCGTAGCGGTGCTCGACAAGATCGCCGACCGGGTCGGCCGACGCCCGCATCAGCTGGCGAAAGCTCAGGCTCGACACTGCCCGGTACGCCAGCACCGCTCGCGCGGCATCTGCCCGGCCGGTCATCGAGGCGATCCGGACGAATGCCAGCGCCGCGCCCGTCTCACGCATGTCGCGCCACCGCCATCCGCCGTACGGCACCAGGACCAGAAGGATCGGCGGCAGGGCCACCAGCAAGGCCAGGATGATCGCCAATCGGAGGATGGCGTCGTGAATGTTCTGACCGGTCGCCACGAGCGGGTCACCGGAGTAGTGCTTCAGGGTGTCCGCCGTGTCTTGCAGGAATTTGGTCAGGATCGGAATCCCGCCGGGCACCGCCGCCCGAAACGCGGCAATCCACTGGTTGAACGTCGCGCCGGTGCTCTTGATGCCGTCCGCGATCACCTCCAGGCCCATCACCGTCTGGTAGATCAAAAAGCCCAGGTACGCCCAGACCACCGTCCAGAAGAAGACGGTTGTGTCGGCCAGCACCCGCAGAAATGCCGGCCAGCGCCGGTCGGGGTAGATCTTGAGCATCATGTCCCGCGCACGATAAGTCACCGGCCCCGAAACGCGGCCCCACGCTCACGGCGCTAGATGCCTGGAAAGGCTGACCCGCGACTGTCAGGCGATCGCGAAGTCGACCTCGACCGTGACCTGGACGTCCAGCTCGCCGACTGGGACCTGCGTTGATGCCGCGTCGGCGGCGCGGGCGAAGTTCAGCGGCATTGGCGGACGTGTCGACGACGACAGGTCGCTGACCTGAATGACCTGCCCGAGCTTCACCCCGGCGGCCGACGCCATCGCCTGTGCCCTGGAGCGGGCGTCCGCGATAGCCAGCGATCGGGCTTCGGCCTGCGCAGCCTTCGGGTCGGCAAGCCCGAAGCCGAGCGAGATGCTGCTCGCGCCGCCTTCCTGGACGACCGCGTCCAGAGCTTTGCCGACCGAATCGACGTTGTGCCACTTGATCTGGAGCTGCTCGACCGCGCGATACCCCGTGATGCCCTGTCCGTTGGGGCTGTAGACCGGCCCGATCCAGTAGCCGGTCGTGCCGAGGTCTTTGTCGGCGACGGGCAGGGCCTTGATCCGCGCGATCAGCTTGCCCGCCTTAGCCGCCAGGTCGCTCTGAGCCCCCGACGCCGTCGGCTGCTGCGATTCCACGCCGACGCCGATGGTGGCGAGGTCGGGCTTTCGGGAGACGATGGCGTCCCCGCTGGTCAGGATCGCGGGGCCGGTCATCGGCGATGCGGTGGTCGCCGCGTTCACGAGCAACGCCGGACGGCTGGACGCGATCACGACCGCGGTGACCGCGACTGCGCAGGTGACGGCGACCGATATAGGCACCACGAAGGAGCGCAGGGTTGAACGCATGCTGCGACAACGACGGCGCCAGGCTCGACGTAACAGAGCGGCAATACTCACGGCGTGACGGCCGCCGACTGCATCAGCGCTCTGAGGTTGGCCTTGGTTCTGCTGATCTGGCCGTTCGCGCTCTTCGGACAGGGGCGGCTTGTCGGAATTGGACTGATCCTGGCCGGGCTGACCGACGTGGCCGACGGCTATCTGGCTCGCCGCTTGCACCAGACGTCGCGTCGTGGGGCGCGCTGGGACGCGATAGCCGACACCTCGTTGATGGTTTCGGCGGCGGCATGGCTCGAGGTCCTGCACCCGGAGATCGTTCGCGACAACGCCGCCCTTCTCGCCGTTGCGGTGATCGCTTACGCCGCCTCAACTTCGACCAGCTTGATCGTCCATGGACGCCTGGTCGATCCCCGGCAGCTGTCGTCGAAGGTCGCCGGCGGTCTTCTCTACGCCTTTGCCCTGATCACGCTCCTGACTGGCGCCTACGAACCGCCGCTGCTCACGCTCGCCTTGTTTGCGCTCACAATCGCGTGCGCAGAGGCGGTGGTTGCAGCCGTGGTGCGTAAGCGCGCCGAGAGGATGACGACCCCGGCCAGGGCGGCGGCCAGCAGGCAGCGCTCCCAGACACGCCATGCGTCGAATGACGTCGCCAGCAGCGCCAGTCCGATCACCAGCAGCCCGACTTCGGTTGCTGCGACGAGCAGGAGCACTCGTCCGTAGGTTCGAGCGAGGATGAGTGGCGCCACGGTCAGGCCGAGGAGCGCCACGCCTGACGCGGCGCGATGCGCAGCGGTCGTAGACGCCGACGCCGGGTCGAGGTGGATGGTCGCGGCGCCTATGAACGCCGCGCCTGCCCCGGCGAGTGCGAGGCGCCCGACCAGGGCACCAGGCCCCAGGCCGAAGGCAACCGCAAAGCATGCCAGTGCGACCAGGGCGATGGACACGTCGACGGCCGCGGCCGCCGGCATCCCGGGCACCGCGAGGCGGCTCACGGTTCGGGTCGTCACGTCATAACCCGGCGACAGAGCGCCAACGATAATCACGGTGAATGCCGCCACCGGCGGCGCTCCGAGGCCGATCGCCCGGCACAGCCTGATCAAGCGCCTAGAGGTCGGGCCACGACGGCGGATCGTACCCGACGTTCGGCATGCTTCCGGTTCGCCAGTAGACGCCGCGGCGTCGCTGCATCAGTTGCTCGTCCACCAGATATCGACGCAGGGCGGCGAAGTCCGGGTGGCGCCGCGCGATAACTCGATTGACCTCGCTCTCCTCGTAAAGACGGCCCGGTTGAAAGTCTTCGACCAGCCAGCGCAGGACGGCAAGCCGTTTCTTGCGCTGCACCGGGATGCTGATCAACCTGCCCGCGGAGTCGACGAAGTTTTCGAGCACGCGGTCTTCATCGCCTGGCGTACGGGACATCTGAGACAAGGGTCGAAGTTACACTCACGCGATCTCATTGGGAGCTCGAACCGCGGCATCTCCGACCGACACCAGCTGCAAATAGGTCAGCAGCTGCCGCGACGAGAGGCCGCCGCGTCGGCGTCGGCCCAGTTGAACGCCGCCCAGTACGGTGAATACGTCCGAGGGCCTGTGCATGCCGCATCCCTGACCTGGGCTTTGAGTCCTGGGTCGAGCTCGCTCATGGACGTGATCAGCGCCGGGGTCGCATCGCTCGAAAGCTCGGATAGATACCCGCCATCGATCCGGTGTACGGCCTGTGCGTGGTCCGTGTTGAGGGCGACCACGATCGCTTCAGGGTTCACAACATTCAAGGCAAGAAGCACGACCGCAGCTGTGCTCATAGTGGCTCCGATGAACCAGCGTCGAGCGCGTCCCAGGCTCAAGAAGTCGGCGGCGAGCAGGACGAACACGAGACCGATCCACACCGCAAAGACATGGCTGTAAAGCCGGAGCATGGTGAATCCGTAGGCCTCTTCGTAGAGGCTGAGCCGGCGGAACGCGACCACATCGACCAACAATGTCAGCGCGATCGCGCACTCGGCGAGAACCAGGAAGGCCAGGCGGCTTCGGCGTTTGGTGAGATTGCTCACCCGGCTGAACAGCACCAGCACGACGAGCGTGATGCCGCTTACCCATAGAAGCTGGAAGAAACCGGAGCGCGCGTAGTCCGAGTACGTCACGCCGGCTGACTTCAGAGTGCTCCCCGCGGCCCCGGTCGCGGCCAGGACCTGAGCCAACGCGAACGCTCCAAAAACGGCGTCAAGGATCGCGAGGACGACCAGAGCCTCGGTGGCGCCCAGCCTCCATTTCGGCCCATCCACCCGCTGGATCGGCTCGGCCACGGTCAGTCGCAGCAGACCGGCCGCACAAAGCGATCCAAAGGCGACGAAGAACACGTCCAGGATGAGCTGGCCGAGGTCGATGTTGAGGTTGATGAACGAGGCAAACACAGGGTCGGCTGAGGCGAGGAGGCCGGCGATAAGCGCGGCAATCGGCAAGGCGATGAGGACACCGCGGGCGACCGGCGCCACCGATCCGAGCCGGCCGCGCATGCCGACTATCGGCGTGGCCACAAAACCGACCCCGGCGGTCAGCTGAACAACGGCCTGGATGAAGCGCGCTGCCAGCTCGGCGGCGCCCAGGTCGACCGTCGATCCGCGCACGGCGAACGAGGCTCCGAGTCCGAGCAGGATGAGCACCGCGAAAAGATCGGGCCACAGAAGCCACGGACTGGCCCGCACCGTGAACCAGCACGCAAACAGTGCAGCGGCAGCGATCAACACGCGCGACTCGAGCCGTTTCAGATTGCCGGCCCAGATCGCCACTGCGGCCCCGACCACAAACGTCAGGGATGCGGCCAGGCCGAACGTCCCGGTGCGAAGGAACTGGTCAGCGAGGAGGCCGATCAGCAGCCCAGACGCGACCATGAGCCAGGTTGCGCTGGAGCGGATTCGTGAGGTTGCCCAGTGCGGCGGCATCCACGCGACGCCCTCGACGGGGCGCCAGGCCGTGCCATCCCAACGCCAACGTCCGTCCGCGGACAGTTGACCGACGTGCGCAGGGCTGACGTCCGCCACCGGAGGCTTGAACGCGGACGACGAGGTGAATGGTTACGCCGGTCGTTTCACCCAGGGACGGTCTCTGAGCAGCAACCCGTCCGGATACCTAAGAGCGGCACTTGCTCGGCTGAGAAAACCGTTCTCGACTAGCTTTTCTCTAATCTCCCCAACGCAGAAGCGTCCCACGCTGCGAATGCTCAGCAGGTCATCCTGGCTCGTCGAAGCAAGCTGCCCCACAGTAGTAATCCGGTTGGCTTTGAGCGCGTTGGTCAACCGCACGCTCATGCCGAGCTGCTCGATCCGAGTCGTGCTGAGGACGACCTTGCGTGACGAGATCGATAGGAACTCGCCACACAGTCCCGTCGCCACAACGATCGTCACCAAGCTGGCCGATCTGAGAAATTCCCGTCGTCCAATCGGCATCACCCAGAGACTATCGCGATTCGACAAATTGCCCAGCCACAGTGGCGGAGGGGGAGGGATTTGAACCCCCGATCGGCTTGCACCGATAACGGTTTTCAAGACCGCCGCCATAAGCCGGACTCGGCCACCCCTCCGCTTGAGTGTTGGGCGGGCAACGCCGATTATCGCGCCCCGATCAGCTCCACCCCGCCCATGTACGGCTTCAGCACTTCGGGCACGGAGATCATTCCGTCGGAGCGCTGGTACGTCTCGATGATGGCGTCGATAGTGCGCGTCAGAGCGAGGCCGGACCCGTTGATCGTGTGCGCGAACCTCGGGGGCACGCCGCGCGCCGGCCGGTAGCGGATGTTGGCCCTCATCGCCTGGAAGTCATTGAACGTCGAGCACGACGACACCTCGAGGTAGCGATCCAGACCGGGCGCCCACGCATTCAGGTCGTACTTTTTGTACTGCGCGAATCCCATGTCGCCGGTGCACATCGCCATCACCTGGTAGTGGAGGCCGAGGCGCTGAAGGATGTCCTCGGCATCTCCGGTCAGCCGCTCGAACTCGTCCAACGATGATTCCGCGCTGGTGACCTTCACGAGCTCGACCTTGGAGAACTGGTGCAGCCGGATGAACCCGCGCGTGTCCTTCCCCGCGGCGCCGGCCTCCGTCCGCCAGGACGGTGCGTAGGCGACGTACTTCAGGGGCAGTCGGTCGGCGTCGAGGATCTCTTCGCGGTGCAGATTGGTCACCGGGACCTCCGCGGTCGGGATGAGCCAGAGGTCGCGGTCTTCGACCTTGAAGGCGGCGTCGGCGAATTTGGGCAGATTTGCCGTCCCCACCATCGCAGCCGAGCTCACGAGCATCGGGGGCCACACTTCCGTGTAACCGTGCTCACGCGTGTGCACGTCGAGCATGAACTGCACCAGCGCGCGCTCGAGCCTCGCGCCCTCCCCGATCAGGAAGGCAAATCGTGAGCCGGATACTCGTGCTGCGCGCTCGAAATCCATGATGCCGAGCGCCTCGCCCAGGTCGTAATGCGCGCGCGGCGCAAACCCCAGCTGAGGCTTCGTCCCCCACTCCCGGACGACGACGTTGTCGGCCTCGGTCTCGCCGATCGGCACCGACTCGTGAAACACGTTTGGCACCCGAAGAAGCAGGTCGTCGAGCTCACGCTTCACGGCGTCGGCCACCGCAAGCTCGCTCTTGGCCGCGTCCGCCATCTGGCGCAGTCGTCCCTTCAGGGACTCGTCGCGAGTTCTGGCGAACTCCTTCGACAGCTCGTTCTGCTCGGCCCGGATCGTCTCCGCCTTGTGGAGGTGGCCGCGCCACATGCCGTCGATGCGCAGGATTTCTTCAATCGGTGCGGGCTCGCCCTTGAGCTCGGCCGCGCGCTTGACCGCATCAGGGTTCTTGCGAATGTAGTCAAGCGGGAGCATCAGGCCTCGGCCTTCATGACCGGGAACAGGATCACGTCACGGATCGAGGGCTGGTCGGTCAGCAGCATGACGAGCCGGTCGATTCCCATTCCCAGCCCTCCACACGGGGGCAATCCATATTCCACCGCGCGAAGGAAATCCTCGTCCATCGGATGCGCCTCGACGTTGCCGGCTGCTCGTAACGCGGCCTGTGCTTCGAAGCGAGCTCGCTGATCGACGGGATCGGTCAGCTCCGTGAAGGCATTTGCGTATTCGCGGCCGAGAATGATCAGCTCGAACCGTTCGACAAACCTTGGATCGTCCTGGCGCGGCCGAGCCAACGGTGAGATCTCGACCGGGTAGTCGAGAACGAAGGTCGGCTGTCGCAGGCGCGGCTCCACGTGCTCTTCAAAGAGATCGTTGAGCTCCTCACCTACCGCGTGCCGGCCCGTGTGCTCCAGCACCAGGTCAGCCATCCGCTCGCGCCGGAACGGAGGGGTCAGGTCGATCGACTCACCCTGATACGAAGTCTCGAGAGGTCTTTCCGCCGCCATCGCTGCGACGACGATCAGGTCCTCGACGAGCTGCATGACGTCCTCATAGTCCGCGTACGCCTGGTAGGACTCGAGCAGCGTGAACTCGGGGTTGTGGCGCGGAGACAGGCCTTCGTTGCGGAACACGCGTCCGATCTCGTAGACGCGCTCGAATCCGCCGACCAGCAGGCGCTTCAGGTGCAGCTCGAGCGCGATGCGCAGAAACAGATCGCGGTTCAAGGAGTTGTGATGGGTTTGGAAAGGTCTTGCGTGTCCCCCACCCGGAATCTCCTGGAGCACGGGCGTCTCGACGTCGATGAAGCCTCGCTCGTCGAGCAGGCCCCGCATGGCCGTGATGATCCTGGACCTGGCCCGAAACACGGCGCGCACCTGCGGATTCGCGATCAGGTCGACGTATCGCTGGCGGTAGCGAATCTCCACGTCCTTGAGGCCGTGCCACTTCTCTGGCAGCGGCCGCAGTGACTTGGTCAGCAGCTGAACCGAGCGCACCTCGAGCGTGATCTCGCCGCGTTTGGTCCGAAAGATCGGCCCGGTCACGCCGATGATGTCGCCCGCGTCCAGGTCGGCGAACCGCGCGAACTCTTCCTCGCCGAGGATGCTGCGATTGGCCATCAGCTGGATGCGTCCGTGGCCGTCCTGGAGGTCGGCGAAGACGAGCCCGCCCTGCAAGCGCTTCACCATCAATCGACCCGCGAGGGAGGCCGGCTCGGTCCGCTCCCCATCGCCGAGCAGCCGTTTTGCGCCCTCGGTCGTGTTCGTCGGTTGGAATCCGCGCGAATAGGGGTCGATGCCATGCGCGCGAAGCCGCTCGAGCTTTTCGTGGCGGTCGCGCATCACGGCGGGCAGGTCGAGCTCGGCCTCTTCCGTCACGATCGGAAAAGGTTAGCGGTAACTAAATCGCGATCTCCTGTTCCTCCGCCGCCGGGAATGAGTTCACATCCGCTCCGCCGGAGGCGCGGTGATTGCCCAGCGCCTGCTCGATCAGCGCATCGACGTCGGTGTCCGAATGCATCGGATCGTGGTGGAAGAATGCAAGCTCTCTGACCCCCGCCTGCTCCGCCAGCGACAGGGCCTCTTCATAAGTCGAGTGCCCGAACCCGGCGTGCGACTTGTACTCCTCAGCGCTGTACTGCGCGTCGTGGACCAGCAGGTCGGAGTCTCGGCACCAGTTCGCGAGGTCGGCCAGGGTTCCATTCGGGCTGTTGGCGAAGAGCGCTATCTCGTTGTCAGTTGCAAACGCGAAGCGCGATGAACCCTCGTCGATGCGGTAGCCGAAGGTTGGGATCGGATGCATCAGGAGATGCGGCGTGATCCGCAGCCCGCCCACCTCGAAGGTCTCGCCGGGATTCCGCTCGATGAACTCCATCTCGGCGGGCATGTGGCTCAACCTGACCGGAAAGTAGGCCGGGTCGGTCTGGTCGGCGAACGCCGCCTGCAGCGACTTCGCGGAACCCGCCGGCCCGACGATCGTGAGGTGCGTTCCGGGGACAAAAGACGGCAGGAAGAAGGGAAACCCCTGGATGTGGTCGAGGTGCGTGTGAGTGATCAAGAGATGCGCCTGGACTGGTTCGCTCGGGCTGAAACTGCTGCCCAGCTCCGCGATCCCCGAGCCGGAATCGATCACCAGCAGGTTGTTTTCCTTGTCTCGCACTTCGACGCAGGTCGTGTTGCCGCCGTAGCGAAGGGTCCGCCGGCCAGGAGTCGGACGCGTCCCCCGTGTGCCCCAGAACTTGATCCTCATTGAGCGGCCGCAGGTTGGTAGATCTTCTTGACGACGAAGATCTCTAGCAGGTCGCGGTCGAGCTTGCCCTGGTCTGCCTCCTCGTGGAGGATGTCGAGCGCAGTGCTCGTCGCCACCGCCTTCTTGTAAGGGCGGTCCTGCGCCGTCAGCGCGTCGTAGATGTCAGAGATCGTCATCATCCGCGCCTGCAGTGGTATCCGATCCCCGGTGAGCCCGCGCGGATAACCCGAGCCGTCCATCTTCTCGTGATGCCCGTACGCGATCTCCGGAATGCCCTTCATGATGGGCGTCCACGGGATCTTGGTCAGGAAGTGGAACGAGTGCGTTACATGGGACTCCATCTCGAGGCGCTCCTGCGGGTCAAGGGTTCCCTTCCGGATGCTTAGGAACCGGAACTCCTGGGGCGCGAGCATGGGATGCGCATTGCCGCTCATGTCCAGGTAGGTCTGCAGAGACAGGAATTCCAGCATCGAGGCCTTGTCCTCGGGCATGACCGTCGGCTCGTTGGCGACCGTGATGCTCTCGACCCACTGCCTCAACTCGGACAGCTCGGCTTCGAGGCGGCGGTCGATGGCCTCGATGGTGGACCCGTCTTGCCCCGACTTCATCGCCTCGAGCTTTTCGGTTGCATACCGCACCTGCACCGAGCGCTCGATGAACTCGAACCGCGCCTGGATGACCTCGAGCTGGCCAGGGACCAGCTTCTTGGCCTTGATCAGGATGTGCTCGCGGACCCCAACCTTGCCGAAGTCGTGCAACAGGCACGCGTAGCGAAGCTCCTTGAACTGGTCATCGGTCAATGCGACGTCGCGGTACTTGCCCGTGGCGATCTCGGTCACCGCGCGCGCGAGCCTTGTGGTCAGACCCTCGACGCGGCCTGAATGACCCGCCGTGCTCGGGTCCCTCTGCTCGATCGCGGTCACGCTGGCCTGGACGAAACCGTCGAACAAAGCCTGGATCGATTCGAGAAGGTTCTTGTTGTCGAGCGCGATCGCGGCCTGGCTTGCGATCGACTCGATCATCTCGAGATCGTCGGGCCGGAAGCTCACGACCTCGGTGTCGACGTTCTCGATCGTGAGCTTGGTCTCAAACAGTCGCTTGGCGTTGACCAGCTGCACCGCGCCGGCGACCTCACCGTTGTAGTTGCGCATTGGGACCGTGAGCATCGACTTGGTGCGGTAGCCGAACTGCGAATCGAAACTCCTGCCTCCGACCGGCTTGCCCGGCGGCGGGTTGTAGGCGTCGTCGTAGATCTGGCTCGAACCCATCGCAACCGTGTACCCGACGACCGTTTTGTCGTCCACCGGCACCTTGAACGCCTGGTAGGTGTTCTTGTCGAGCGAATGGTTCTGGCTCGATGCCAGGAAGAGCTTTGGGGCACCGTCCTCCTCGGTCTTGAGCCACAGGCTCGCCCCGTCCGCGTGGGTGAGCTGACGCATCGTCGTGAGGATGAAAGCCTGCAGGCGCGCGATGTCCCTCTCGGCAGAGAGCGCGATGCCGATTCGGTTCAGCTCCCGGAACTGCCGGTGGCTGCGCTGCGCCTCACGCTCGAGCGATGTGACCTGCTGCCTGAGGACGACATTTTCCATCGCCACCCGGACGATCTCTCGCAGCGCGCCCGGTGAGCCGTCACCGGGAAGGTCGATGGCGATGGCAGCCAGTCCTTCTGGGGCCTGCTGGCCCGGGCCCAGGAGTACGAGAGCAGGGTGCTCGACCTGACCCGGATCCGTCAGGTTGGTGGCCTCGAGGCCGGTTGCCGCCAGGCCAGGCACTTCGCCGCCCGGCACGACATAGAGATGGAACTTCTGCGCCGTTTTCATAGGCGGGCTACGTTCTAGCACCCCCATCCGAGTTTTGTGCGTAGATAAGCCGTAAACCCTCGAGGGTCAGCAGCGGGTCGGTGATTTCGATCACGTGGGTCAGTCCGGCCACCAGCGGAGCCTGGCCTCCGGTGGCCACGACCTTCGCCTTGCCCCCCAGCTCGTCGACCATTCGTTTGACCATGCCCTCGACCTGGGCCACAAATCCCCACACGAGCCCCGACTGGATCGAGGCGACGGTGTTGCGCCCGATCACCGAGTCGGGTGCCACCGGCTCGACCCGCCGGAGCATCGCCGTATGCGAGATGAGAGCGTCGAGCGAGATCTCGACGCCGGGCGCGATCGCGCCGCCGAGGTAATCGCCCTCGGCGTTGATCGCGTCATAGGTGACCGCCGTGCCGAAATCGATCACCACGACCGGACCGCCGTAGCGCGTGTAGGCCGCCAGGGCGTTGGCGATGCGGTCGGCACCGACGTCCTTCGGGTTGTCGTAGCGAATCCTGACGCTGGTCTTCACGCCCGGCCCGACCATGACTGGCTCGCAGTGCAGGTACCGGCGCGAGGCTTCGACGAGTGCGGGGTTGATAGTCGGGACGACGCTGGATATGACGACGCCGGTCACGACCTTCAGCTCGAAACCTCGGAGCTCAAACAGCTGGCGTAGCTCGACCGCCATCTCATCGGCGGTCCGCTCGCGGTGGGAGGTGACGCGCCAGTCCGCGGCAAGCCGGTCGCCCTCGAAGAGGGCCAAGGTCACGTTGGTGTTGCCGACGTCGACCGCCAGTAGCACGGCCGAACTCTACCTCGTGAGCTTGGCGGCTTCCCGGCGGACAGCCTTTGCCCTGGCCGCGACCCTCCGCGGGTTGGGAGCTCCCTCCATGTCTCTCCGGGCCAGCGACGCAGCAGCATCCCACGGCTCGACAAACCTGCCGTCCCGAACCTGAGCCCCGACCCGCTCGTGGGCCCGGCGGAACGGCGTCCCGGAGCCGACCAGCAGCTCGGCCGCGTCGGTGGCCATGAGGACTGGATCGGCGGCGGCATGCGCCAGCCGCTCCCGGTCGAACTCGAGCCGCTGCACGAGAAGCTGGGCCGCCCGCACGGACTCGAGGACGTTCTCGACGGTCGCGAACAGCGCGGGCTTGTCCTCCTGCAGGTCCCGGTCGTAAGCGAGCGGAAGGCCTTTCAGGGTTGTGGCGAGGGCGACGAAACCGCCGATGGAGCGGCCCGCCCGGCCGCGCAGGAGCTCCGCGATGTCGGGATTCTTCTTCTGCGGCATGAGACTCGAGCCGGTCGCGATCTCGTCTGGGAGCGTGACGAAACCAAACTCCGAGCTCGCCCAGAGCACGACGTCCTCGCCGAGACGGCTCAGGTGGATCGAAGTGGCGGCGCAGGCGTAGGCCAGGTCGAGGGCAAAGTCGCGGTCGGAGACCGCGTCGATGCTGTTTTCGGTGAGTTTCGGCAGGCCGAGCTCGCGGGCGACGGCACGCCGCGCCAGCGGCAGGGTGGAACCGGCCAATGCCCCCGAGCCAAGCGGCATGCTGCCGGCGGACTCGAACGCTGCGCCGAAGCGCCGCGCATCACGCAGCAGCGGTTCAGCGTGTGCGAGGAGGTGATGGCCGACGGTGACGGGTTGGGCGCGCTGCAGATGCGTGTATCCAGGCATCAACCACGCGGCGTGCGCCGCGGCCTTGATCGCAAGCGCGTCGATCAAGGCGCCCAGCAAAGCGATGGCCTCCTGCGCCATGTCGCGGCAGTACAGCCTGAGGTCGAGCGCGACCTGATCGTTGCGTGACCGTCCCGCATGCAGGGCGGCGCCCGCGGGCGTGAGCTCGGTGAGACGTCGTTCGACCGCGGTGTGGATGTCCTCGTCGGACGAAGCGAACTTGAACTCGCCCGAGTCCAGCTCGCGCTTGACCTTGCGAAGTCCGCGCTCGATCGCGGTCAGCTGCGCCTTCGACACCACGCCAGAGGCGGCAAGGCCGCGGGCGTGCGCGACGCTACCCGCGATGTCATACGGGTAAAGCTCGTAGTCGATGGCGATTGATGACGAGAAGCGCTCCAGCTCGGGAAGAAGCCCCCGCCTGAAGCGGCCTCCCCAAAGCTTCGCGCCCTTCTTGGCTATGGCGCGAGCCTCTTCACGTCCCCCAGCAGGTTGCCCAGGTCGCGGGCCTGCAGCCGGCCCTGCACGCGCGCCGCCGTTCGAAGACCCATGCCCCAAAGCTTGATGAAGCCCGCCGCCGCCGACTGGTCGAACTCGTCCCCCTTGCCATAGGTGGCAAGCGACAGCTGGTAGAGCTGGTGAGGGCCTTTCCTTCCCACGACCTGGGAGGCGCCTTTGTAGAGCTTCAGGCGCACCTCGCCAGTGACGTGTCGCTGGGTTTCCAGAACGAACGCATGCAGGGCGTCGCGTAGCGGGCTGAACCACAGCCCGTCGTACACCATCTGCGCCCACTGCTGCGCGACGAGGTCTTTGAACCTGGCGACATCTTTGGGAAGCGTGATGTCCTCGAGCGCCTGGTGCGCCTGCAGCAGAAGCACGGCGGCAGGCGCTTCGTAAATCTCGCGTGACTTGATACCGATCAGCCGGTTCTCGAGGTGATCGATGCGTCCGACACCGTTCTCGCCCCCGATCCTGTTCAGCGTCGTGACAAGGTCCAGGGCGGCAACAGGCTTGCCGTCCAGGGCGACGGGGATTCCCTCCTTGAAGCCGACCTCGACATAGCTCGGCTCATCCGGACACTGCCTCGGGTCGCGCGTCCATGCGTAAACGTCCTTGGGCGGTTCGGCCCACGGATCCTCCAGCATCCCGGCTTCGATCGAGCGGCCCCACAGGTTTTCGTCGGTGGAGTACGGCGAACGTGTCGTGGCCGGGACCTCGATTCCGTGATTGGTCGCGTATTCGATCTCGTCGTCGCGGTTCATGCCCCACTCACGGACTGGGGCGACGACCTGCAGGTCCGGCGCAAGCGCCGCCGTCGTGACGTCGAAGCGCACCTGGTCGTTGCCTTTCCCCGTGCAACCGTGCGCCACTGCCTGTGCACCCTCGCGCCGAGCCACCTCGACCATCATTGCGGCGATGAGCGGCCTGCCGAGTGCAGTCGCGAGTGGGTACTCCTTCTCGTAAACCGCGCCCGCTTGCAGCGACGGCCAGACGAACAGCTGGATGAATGGAAGGCGCCCGTCGGCGACGTAGGCGGCCGAGGCGCCGGTCTTCAGGGCGCGGGCCTGGATCGCCTCAAGGTCCTTCTTCTCGCCAAGGTCGACGGTGAACGCGATGACGTCCCAGCCCTGTTCTCCGAGCCACCGGATGGCAACGGACGTATCGAGCCCGCCCGAGTAGGCGAGCACCAGCCGCTTAGACACCATTCGCGAGGAGCTCTTTGAGTGATCGCGCCGCGCTCGGCTTGCGCAGCACGGCGATGATCGTGTCGTCGCCCGCAACTGTCCCCGCGATACCGGGCAGGGCGGCCTCGTCGATCCGGCGAGCGACCAGGTTGGCCGTCCCCGGCGGCGTCCTGATCACGGCCATGGGTTCGACGACCTCGACTGACAGCACCAGCTCTCGCACGAGGCCGATCGAGCTGCGGTAGCCGCTCCCCGCCCGAACCAGCCCAAGCTCCTGGATGTCTCGGGAGATCGTCGCCTGCGTGGCGCGCATTCCACGCCGAGCCAGCGCCGCTGCGATTTCGTGCTGGGTGTGTACGGAGCCGCGGTTGACGAGCTCGAGGATCGCGCTCTGCCGTTCCGCCTTGGTTGCGGTCACGCCGACACCCCGTGCATCACGGCTTCCGCGCGGTCGATGTCCGACGCCGAGATGACCAGAGGCGGCACTAGCCTGACCGTGTGGTCGTCGACCGCGTTGACGATCAGGCCGGAATCCAGGCAAGCCTGCTGAAACGGCTTCGCCTTCGGGTCTGCGAACTCGAAGGCCTGCATGAGTCCGACTCCGCGGACGTCCTTTGCGCCGAGATCACTCAGCGCGGCATGGAGGAGATCACCCATCTCGGCCGCGTGGCCGACCAGGCCGTCGCGCTCGATCACGTGCAGCACCGTCGTCGCTGCCGCGCAGGCGAGCGGATTGCCGCCAAACGTCGCGCCGTGATCGCCCGGCTCGAAGACGTCGGCGCGCGGATTGGCCAGGCACGCTCCAATCGGAACCCCGCCACCAAGTCCTTTTGCGAGCGTCATGACGTCAGGCGTGATGCCGGCGTGCTGGTGTGCGAACCACCGCCCGGTCCGACCGAGGCCGGTCTGGACCTCGTCGAGGATAAGCAGCAGATTTTTCTCGTCGCACAAGGCGCGGACGCGCTCGAGGTATCCAGGTGCCGCGGCAATGATGCCGATCTCGCCCATGACGGGCTCGAGCATCACGGCCACGGTCTTGTCTGTGATCGCGGCATCGATCGCGGCCGCGTCGTTGTAGGGGACGTGGATGAATCCCGGCGGGAGCGGCTCGAAAGGGTCGGAGTACTTGTGCTGACCGCCGGCGGTGACGGTGGCGAGAGTTCGGCCGTGAAAGGAGCCGGTGGTCGTGATGATCTCGAACGACCCATCGCGATGCCGGGCACCCCACTTGCGGGCGATCTTGATCGCGGCTTCATTGGCCTCGGCGCCAGAGTTGCAGAAGAAGACACGAGAAGGGAATGCGAGCTCGACCAGGCGCTGCGCGAGCTCGACCTGTGGCCGGGTGAAGTACAGGTTGGACGTGTGGATCAGCTCCGCCGACTGCTTCGTGACCGCCGCCACCACTTCGGGATGTGAGTGGCCGAGGAGGTTGACCGCGATGCCCGCCACCAGGTCGAGGTACTCGCGTCCGGCGTCGTCGTAGACGAGGCAGCCACGGCCGCGGACGAAAGTCACGGGGAGGCGCCGGCCGGTCTGCATGAGGTAGCGCTCCGCGAGCTCGGGCGTGCTCATGACCCGCAAGGCACAGCCGTCCCTTCAAACCGCCACAGCTGGACCCACCCACAGACCCCACCGCCCACCCTCAGGGGGTTCTTTGTGGGGCGGCGAGCACCGTACGAACCAGCAACCGGGCAGTCAACCCAGCCTGTTAAGACCGCTGTCACGGGGTGACCATCGTTCCGATGCCCGCCTCGGTGAACAGTTCCAGCAGCAGCGCGTGTTTCGTCCGCCCGTCGACGATGTGCGCGAGCGGCACGCCGTCGAGCGCGCGTAGGCACGCTTCGAGCTTCGGGATCATCCCGCCGCTGACCTGCCCCTTCTCGATCCGGTTCCGGGCGTCGTCCCGCGAGAGCACCGGGACGACATCTCCGTCCACGCCCTGCACGCCCGGCACGTCGGTCAGCAGGATCACCTTGGCCGCCTTCAGGGCGACCGCGATCTCCGCCGCGACCGTGTCCGCGTTGATGTTGTAGGCGTGGCCGTCGTAGCCCAGCCCGATCGACGCGATGACCGGGATGTACCCGCGAGCCAGCAGCGCGGTGATCGGCTCCTTGTTCACCTGGGTGACGCGACCGACGAAGCCCATCGACTCGTCTAGCGGCTCGGCGATGATCGTCGGCCCATCCTCGCCGCTCATGCCGACGGCCTGGCCGCCGAGCCGGTGGATGGCCGCGACCAGGTCGGGGCTGACCTTGCCGGTCAGAACCATCTTCACGACTTCCATCGTCTTGTCGTCGGTGACCCGCAGCCCGTTCTTGAACTCCGGCTTGAGGCCGAGGCGCTCGCTCATCGCGGAGATCTCCGGGCCGCCGCCATGGACCAGGACGGGCTGCATCCCGACGTAACGGAGAAGCACTACGTCGAGCAGCGTCTCGTCGCGCGCGTGGTCGATCGCGTTGCCGCCGACCTTGATGACCACGATCTGGCTGTGGAACCGCTTGATGTACGGCAGCGCCTCGACGAGGACCTTGGCTCGCTCTTCGACTGTCAGGGTCATGTGGTGTAGTCGGCGTTGATTCGCACGTACTCCTCCGATAGGTCGCAGCCCCACGACTCGGCCTCACCCTCGCCGAGGCCGAGCCTGGCCACGATCTCGATTTCCGGTTTCTCGAATGCCCGCCGGACGGCTGAGAGGTCGACATCCACGCCGGCGCCGCGCTCAAAGACGACCAGGCCGCCGACGCTCAGGTTCAGCCTGTCGAGGGCGACCTCGGCGCCACTGTAACCGAGGGCGCACACGATCCGGCCCCAGTTCGGATCCCCGCCGTGGACGGCGGTCTTGACCAGGTTGGACGACGCGACCGCACGCGCCGCAGTCCTGGCCTCGGAGGCGGACGCGGCTTCGAGCACTTTCACGGTGATCAGCCTTGTCGCGCCCTCCCCGTCCCGCGCGATCGCGCGCGACAGCTCACGCGCCACCTGGATGAGTCCGTCACGAAGCGCGTCGGCCTGGGCACTGCCGGCGCCGATAGGCTCGTTCCCAGCCGCGCCGTTGGCGAGGATCAAAAAGCTGTCGTTCGTCGAGCTGTCGCCGTCGACTGTGACCTGGTTGAAGCTCAGGTCCGCGACCGATTTCACAAGCTTCGACATCAACCCCGGCTCCACCGCCGCGTCGGTCGTGATGTAGGCGAGCATCGTCGCCATGTTCGGGTGGATCATGCCCGAGCCCTTGCACATTCCGCCAACCCGGACGGCACGATCGCCGACCTCGACGTCGACGCGCGCCGTCTTCGGCCGGGTGTCGGTGGTCATGATGGCGCGAGCTGCGGCCTCCCCCGAGTCGCCGCCGAGATTTCCGCACGCGGCAGCAATCCCGGACTTGATGGCGTCCATCGGAAGGAATCGCCCAATCACGCCAGTCGAGCTGACCAGCACCTGGTCGGGGTCGAGGTCGAGCCGGTCAGCGGAAAGCTTTGCCATCAGCAGCGCGTCGCGGAAGCCCTGGGCTCCGGTGCACGCATTCGCGTTCCCCGAGTTTATCGTCAGCGCCTGCACACGATTGCGCTGCAGGTGAAGCTGGTCGATCACGACCGACGCGGACTTCACCTTATTGGTCGTGAACACGCCGCCGGTGTCGCAGGGATACGCGGAGTGGACGATGCACAGGTCGTCCCGCTGGTCGCGCGGGATCGATGAGGCGCCGGTCGTGAACGCCTTGATGCCGCATGCCGCGGTTCCGGCCCGAAATCCTCGGGCGTAGGTCACGGCCACTGAAGCGGACTTTCGAGCGCCGTCGTGCGGTCAAATCCGAACGCTACGTTGAAGCACTCGACACCCTGGCCCGAGGCCCCCTTGATGAGGTTGTCGAGGGCGGCGGTCACAATGGCCTTCTTGCCCTGCGCCGCGACGTTGACCAGGCACCTGTTGGAGTGGCTGGCCAGCTTGGTGTTGGGGGTCTTGTCGACTACTTTCGTGAAGGGCTGCTCGGCATAGAACTCGCGATAGGTGTCTTCCAGTGCACCCACAGAACCCTTGAGCTCGAAGTAGCAGGTGGCGAGGATGCCGCGCGTCATCGGCACGAGGTGCGGCACAAAGGTGATGCTGAGATCCGCGCCGTTCGCGTTCAGCGTGCGCAGCTCCTGGACGACCTCAGGCAGGTGGCGGTGGCCGTGGATCGCGTAGGCCCCGACTGACTCGTTCACCTCGCTGAACTGGACGCCGAGGCTGGGCGAACGCCCGGCGCCGCTCACCCCTGATTTGGCGTCGACGACGATGTCCGTCGCCGCCAGTCCTGACGCGACCGCGGGCGCGAGCGCGAGGATGCTCGCTGTCGAGTAGCAGCCCGGAACCGCGATGAGCTCCGCATCTTTCAGCTCGCTCTCGTGCAGCTCCGGGAGGCCGAGGACGGCGCGTCGGAGCAGCGCAGGCGTCGGGTGTTCCTGCCCGTACCAGGCCGGATACTGCATAGGGTCCTTGAGCCGAAAGTCGGCGCTCATGTCGATCACCCGCGCTCCGCCCTCCAGCCACGAACCGACCTGCGACGCGGCCACGTTGTGTGGCAGGCAGCTGAAGATGACGTCGGCATCGCCCGCGACCAGCTCCGCCTGAAACTGGCCGGTCAGCTCGAGGAGCGGGAAAACCTCGGAGTAAGGCTTGCCCGCGTACGAGCGCGAGGTCAAGTGCACGAGCTCCACACCGGGATGGCGAGCAAGCAGATGCACTGCGGTCATGCCGGCGTAGCCGTTTGCCCCTGCGACGGCCGCCCGAACCTTCCTGGTCACGAGCGCATGAGTATACAGCCGACTGCATAAAAATGCACTCTAGTCAGGCTGGTTGAAGAAGCACGACTCGGCGCCGGTGTGGCACGCGGGCCCGGCCGGCTTGACCCTGAGCAGCACCGCGTCAAGGTCGCAGTCCAGGCGCGCCTCGACAACCTCCATCGTGTTGCCCGAGGTCGCGCCTTTCTCCCACAGGCCTCGCTCCCGAGAGTGAAACCATGCCCGCCCTGTCTTGCGGGTCTTGTCCCAGGCCTCCTCGTCCATGTACGCCAGCATCAGCACGAGACCTGTGTCCGCGTTCTGGACGACGGCGGGAACCAGTCCCTTCGAAAAGTCCGGGCTCATTGCCTAACCTCCAGGCCCATCGCAGCCAGCTCTCGCTTTGCGTCGGGTATCGAAATTTCGCCAAAGTGGAAGATCGAAGCGGCCAGCGCTGCGTCCGCACCGCCCGCGGTCATCGCGTCGTAAAGGTCCCGCGTCGAGCCGGCTCCGCCGGATGCGATCACCGGCACGCTGACCGCGTCGCTCACGGCGCCGGTCAGCTCGATGTCGTAGCCAGCGTGAGTCCCGTCGCGGTCCATCGAGGTCAGGAGAATCTCGCCCGCGCCCATCGACTGTCCGAGCGCGGCCCACTCGACCGCGTCGCGCCCGGTCGGACGGCGTCCGCCATGACTGAAGACCTCCCAACCTTCTGCGCCGCGCCGCCTTCGGGCGTCGATCGCCAGCACGACGCACTGGGAACCGAAGACGTCGGCGCAGCGGGACAGCAGCTCCGGTTCCGCCAACGCGGCGCTGTTGATGGACACCTTGTCCGCGCCGTGCGTCAGCAGCTCCGCAACGTCGCGCACGCTCCTGATGCCGCCACCGACCGCCAGGGGGACGAACACGTTGTCCGCAGTCCGCTCGACGGCTTGCAGGATGATCTTTCGCGATTCGGCCGACGCGGTGATGTCGAGGAACACGATCTCGTCTGCTCCCTCGCGGTCATAAACGGCGGCGAGCTCCGCTGGATCGCCTGCGTCGCGCAGGTCGACAAAGCGCACGCCCTTGACGACTCGGCCTTCCGTTACGTCGAGGCACGGGATGACCCGCTTCGCAGGCATCAGGCGCAGAGGGCGAGGAAGTTCGCGTAGAGGCGCAGCCCGTCGGGGCCGCTCTTCTCAGGGTGAAACTGTGTGCCCATCACGTTTCGCTTCCCCGCGGCGGCCGCGGGAGAGTGGTCCGTGCTCCCGATCGAATCCGCCGACGCCTCCGGCGTGTACGAGTGAACGAAATAGAAGTAGGCGTGGTCGGCGATGCCTTCCCACAGGGGTGACGACGCGGTCTGTCTCGTTCGGCACCACCCGATCACCGGCACTCGCTCGCTGGTGGTCACCTTGATCACCCGTCCGGGCAACAGCCCGAGTCCATCGTGCCGGCCGTGCTCTTCGGATTCGTCGAACAAGAGCTGATAGCCAAGACACACCCCGAGCACGGGCTTTCCGCCGCGGGCAAGCTCGACGATCAGGCGGCCGAGCCCCTCCTCGGAGAGCTTCGCCAGCGCCGGAGCGAATGCCCCGACCCCTGGAAGCACGATTCCCGCCGCCGTCTCGAGTTGCGCCGGGTCGGCCGTAATCAGCACCTCGGCTCCAACGTGGGCCAGGGCGCGCTCGACCGACCGGACGTTCCCCACGCCGTAGTCGACGATCGCGATCATCCCAACACACCCTTCGACGAAGGGACCCCGGTCCTGCCGGACGGCGCCATCGCCTGCTGGAGCGCGAGGCCGAGCGCCTTGAAGGTCGCCTCGGCGATGTGGTGGCGATTGCGGCCCCGAATCAGATCGACATGGATGGTGGCCCCGAGGTGAATGGTCAGGGCGCGCCAGAACTCCTCGAGGACCTCGGACTCGAGCGTCCCGATCCGCCCGCGGAGCGGCACGTTGTAGGCCAGAAATGGCCGTTGACCCAGATCGACGACCACGCGCGCGAGCGACTCGTCGAGCGGCGCGTAAGCGGCTGCGAACCGGGCGATGCCATCACGGTCGCCCAGTGCCTCGGACAGGGTCTGCCCGAGCACGATGCCGGCATCTTCCACCAGGTGATGCGGGTCGACGTGAACATCGCCTGCGCCGCGCAGCTTGAGGTCGAACCCGCCATAGCGCGCGACCTGCTCCAGCATGTGGTCGACGAATGCAAGGCCCGTCGAGATCTCGGAGCGGCCGCGGCCGTCGAGCTCGATCCGGGCCGCGAGCTGCGTCTCCCGGCTGTTGCGAGTCACGCGGCCCTTCCTACTCAAGCCGTACCTCGATGGCGTGAGCGTGCGCGCCGAGACCTTCCATCTCGGCGAGACGCACCGACGGATCACGGAGCGACTCGAGGTCACCGCGGCTGAGGCTCAGCACGCTGGTCCGCTTGAGAAACGTGTGCACTCCGAGTGGCGACGAGAATCGGGCCGCGCCCGACGTCGGCAGCGTGTGGTTCGGTCCCGCCGAGTAGTCGCCGAGCGGCACGGTGGCGTACGGACCGACGAAGACGGCTCCTGCGTTCTGCACCTGCGCCGCAAGCCGCGCGGCGTTGGCCGCGACGATGAGGAGGTGCTCCGGCGCGAAATCGTTCGCCACGTGGATCGCCTGGTCCATACCGTCCGTGACGATGACGCAACAGTTGGCCTCGCGGATGATCGCGGCGCGCTCGAGCCCGCGGACGAGATTTTCCAGCTCCTCCTCCACGCGATCGGCAAGCGAGCTCGAGTCGGTTATGAGCACGCCCCATGCCATCGGATCGTGCTCCAGCTGCGCCGCGAGATCCGCGGCGATGAAATCCGGTCGAGCTCTGCCGTCGGCCAGCACCACCACCTCGGTGGGCCCGGCGATGCCGTCGACGCCGACCGAGCCGAAGACTTCCCTCTTGGCAAGCGTCACGTAGATGTTGCCAGGGCCCGCGACCACATCGACGCGGGGGATGCTCGCGGTGCCGTACGCGAGCGCCGCGATTGCCTGCGCCCCCCCGACCCGATAGACAGCGTCCACTCCGGCGATGTGCGCCGCGGCCAGGATCGCGGGCGGCACGCTTCCGTCCACCCGTGGTGGCGTTGCGAGCACGACCTCGGCTACTTTCGCAACGCGTGCGGGGATGACGGTCATGAGCACGGTGGAGGGGTACGCGGCGCGGCCGCCAGGCGCATACACCCCCGCCCGGTGCACAGGGCGGGTCAGCAGCTTCAAGCCTGGCGTCCCGACCGACGCCGGTTGGACCTGGCGTTCGTGAAAGGCGCGGATGCGCTGAGCCGCGAACTCGAGCGCCGCGCGATCATCGGGAGGAGCACGGCGGGCCGCCGCCGCGAGCTCGCTCCTTGGTACCTCGAACGACTCGGTGGCGTCGGGTGCCCAGCCGTCGAACCGCCGTCCGAGCTCCCGCAGCGCCGCATCGCCTTCGGCGAGAACCCGAGAGCAGATCTCCGCAACGACCTCTCGCTCCTTCGCAAATTGCGACAGGTCGAGGCGGCGCCGTGAAAGCGGTGAGTCGAGCCACGAGGCGACGTCGAACCTTCTAACCGGCATTTCCTGATGCCTCCCGAAGCCGGGATACGACGGACTGCACGGCCGCGGTCCGCGTCTTGAGGCTCGCCTGGTTGGCGATCAGCCGCGCGGTCGAGCTACCAAGCACGGCGGCGACCCGGAGGCGGTTCGCCCGAAGCGTCTGGCCGGTGGCCGTCAGGTCGACGATCCCATCGACCAGCCCGACCTGGGGCGCGAGCTCGACCGATCCGTGGAGCCGCACCACCTCGACCGCCTGCCCGCGCGCCTCGAACCACGACGCGGCGGTGCGCGGATACTTCGTCGCGACGCGCAGCATCGGAGGCCACGTATCCGGACCGTTGAGCGGCGACGCTTCGGGCACCGCCAGGACAAGCCTGCAGCCGCCGAAACGAAGGTCGATCAGCTCGTAGTGAGAGCCAGGCGTCTCCCAGAGGATGTCCTTGCCGACGATTCCCAGGTCGGCCGCGCCGTGGTCGACGTAAGCCGGCACATCACTCGGACGTACGAGAATGACACGCAGCCCGCCGTGCTGGACGAGCAGCTGCCGGCCGAGCTCTTTGGCGTTGAGCCGAGCAAGCCTGGAATGCGCGAGCAGCGAAAGCGATCCCGAAAGCAGCGCGCCGGTCGGGATGGCGAGCGACACCTGCTCGCTGCCAATCATTCCCCGCCTCCGGCGATCCGCGCCGCGACCTGCTCGGGCGGCAGGCGCCGCGTCCGCTGACCTTTCACCGACCAGGAAACGGTCGTCGTACCGAGGCAGTGGACGAGGTTGGCCGCTCCGACGGCCCGCCACCAGGCGTGCGCTTCCGCCTGACTGCGGACACGTGTGTCGACCACCGCCCGCATCCCGAACAGACGCAGCGTGGAGCCGAGTCGGAGGGCCGTGTCGAGCCCGGACGCCGTCCAGGCGAGCGCCGCGTCGAGCCGCGGCAGCTCCGGAGGGCGTGACGCCCGGGTCAGCATCTCCGAGACCAAGTCGAGCTGGATCATGAACCCGGTCGCAGGCGCCGGCCGCCCGAATCGCTCCAGCAGCCCGTCATACCGGCCGCCCTGCGCAACCGGGCGCCCGAAATCCGGTCCGTACCCCTCGAAGATGACCCCCGTGTAGTACTCGAAGTCGCGGATCGCGCCGAGGTCTAGGTGGACCACGTCGCCGATGCCGTGGGCAACCAGGAGCTCGCGCACGCGCGCGAGCTCGGAGAGGGCGGCCTCGGAGCGGCGGTTGCGCACCAGCCCGCCGGCCGCGTCGAGAATCTCAGGTCCTCCCCGGAGGGCCGGAAAGCGCAGGAGCAGCTCGTGCTCCGCTGATTTGAGTGGCGTGTCTTCGAGCAGCGACTCGAGGGTGACGAAGTCGCGCGCGACCAGCGCCGCCCGCACGGCGGCCTTCACCTGGTCCGGGAGCCGAACCGCATCCATGATGCCGTGGAAAAACTCGGCGTGGCCGACGTCGATCTGATAGCGCCGGATGCCGGTCGACTCCATGCACCGCGCCGCGAGCGCGATCACCTCCGCATCCGCGACCGGTCCTGACGCCCCGACCAGCTCCGCACCGACCTGGTAGGTCTCGCGCCGCTGGTGGAACCGTCCCTCGTCGGTCGACAGTACGGGTCCCGCGTAGCACAGGCGCAGCGGAAGCTCGACTGCACGCAGCTTGCCCGCGACCAGCCTGGCCACCGGCACGGTGCGCTCACCGACCAGAGCCACGACGTCTCCGCGCCCGTCAGTGAACTTGAACAGCCGGCGCCGCTGCTCTACGCCGAGCCCGGCATCGAGCACATCCATGCTCTCGACCAGCGGAGTGATGACGTGGCGGTAGCCCCATCGACGCATCTCGGCGAGAAGCGACTCCTGCGCCTCACGCAGGATCTCGGCCTCGAGAGGCAGCAGGTCGCGAAAGCCGGGGACGCCGCCGAGCTGAGGTGTCACGACCGGACTAGCGCGGGTGAAGAAACCTCCGGGCCGCGGCCGCTCTCGGTCTAGCTGTCCTCATCATCGTCGTCCTCAGCGTCGCCGTCCGCCTCGTCGGAGAAGTCGAGCGCCTCTCCCTCGTCCTCGACGGCGTGCATACCTTCTTCCATGTCGTCGCTCGCCGGCGTCTCGACCAGCGCCTCTACCTCTTCCTCGTCCTCGGCGAACACCTCGACCTCACGCGCCAGAAGACTTTCCTTCGCGTAAGGCCGGAATTCGACCTCACGCTTGCGACGCATCGGAAAGCTCGGCTTGCCCGCGAAGCGGTGGTCCTGATAGGTCTCGCGAACGATGAGCTTCACCGTGTTTGCTTCGCACGAGGTCACGCCTGCCTGATACCGGTTCCCGCCGCGCATGAACTTGATGAGGCGCCTGGCCAGCTTGGCCTCCAGCGGGCCGAGCCTCACGCCGCGAGATGTCTCCGTGACGATGCTGTCGCCATCGATGCGCAGCTCCGCGACATCGCCGGCCGCGACTTTCGAGCAGATGTCGTCTTTGGGTGCGGCCTCCACCGTCGTGATGACCGTCTTCCCCATCTCCTCGACAAAGAGATTCAGGTCGACCCTGGTCCCGCCGACCTTCAGGCCCTCCTTCTGGTGGAGTAGAGCGTTGATCCGGGCGGCGTTCTTCTTGGCGATCGAATTCATCGGGTTGATCTTCATCGCGGCCTCGTAGGCGGCTTTCGCCTCTTTGAGCTTGCCGAGCTCGGAGAGAGCCTTGCCCAGACGGTTTTGTGTCTCCTCGTCTGCGCCGAAGCTGTCGATGATGAATCGGTTCAACTTGACGGCCTCGTCCCATTTGCCGCCAATCGCCAGCTGCACGGCGTCTTCGGCGTACTGCGAGCGGGGCTTGAGGTGTTCGCTGGTCTCGGTTTTCAAAACGGCGCGCTCCTATGGCCTGGCTGAAGGTCTAAAAGGAATGCTGAGTATACGAACTGCAGAACTCTCACAGGACCAGGGGCCTGTCATTCTCTGAGTCCATGCGTCGTTGGGCCCCGCAGCTCGTGGCCTGCCTGATCGCCTGCACGGCGTGCGGTTCCTCCGCGCCGGCCGCTCCGGCCGGCCCCACCCTGCGCATCGGCGTCGACCTCCCGGTCACCGGACATGAGGCCCGGGCCGCAGCACCGGCCCTCAACGGCATCCGGTTCTTCGTCCAGACCCATCCAGTCCTCGACGGGTTCACGATCGACCTGGCGACTCAGGACGACGCGCGCGGCGGGTTTCCCAACCCCGACCTTGGTGTTGCGAACGTGAAAGCGTTTGTGGCGGACCCGAGCGTGGTGGCCATGATCGGGCCGTTCAATGCAGGGGTTGCGCGCAAGGAGATTCCGATCGCCAACGCAGCAGGGCTTGCGATGGTGAGCCCGGCCACCAGCAATCCATGCCTCACTCGGGAGGTGTTCCTACCCGCCGCCCTCAATCCGGCGCGGACGGAGATCACCTGCAGGGCTGCCGGGCTTCCCGCGGCCTCCGAGCTCCGGCCCGCACATACCAACAACTTCTTCCGGCTGACGACGACCGACGACCTGCAAGGCGCGGCGGCCGCGGAGTACGCGTTCTCGAAGCTGCACCTGCTGCGCGCGGCCGTCTTGTCCGACCACGAGAGTTACGGCCAGGGCCTGGCGAACGCTTTCAGCGCGAGGTTCACGACCCTGGGCGGAAGCGTCATGGGACATCTCGACTTCCAGCCGGACAAGCCGGACGTCAATTCCTTCCTCACCGCCATGAGGGAAGCTGGAGCGCAGGCCGTCTACTACGGAGGCGGGAGTCGTGGTGGCTGCGGCGTCCGTGCCCAGATGAAGGCGATCTTTCCACCGGGCGAGGCGAGCCCATTCCTCGGCGGCGACGGCATTGCCCAGGACCCATCGTGCGTCGCCTCGGCCGGCGACAACAGCGCCGGCATCTTCGCCACCGTGCCGTTCGTCG
Source organism: Verrucomicrobiia bacterium (assembly GCA_035637495.1). GTDB lineage: Bacteria > Chloroflexota > Dormibacteria > Dormibacterales > Dormibacteraceae > 40CM-4-65-16. Next base: position 68,273 of record DASPXA010000047.1, on the reverse strand, counting down.
ATGCCGCGTCGCGGGCCGGCAGCTCGGCCACGATCCACAGCTTCAGGGCCTCCTACGGCAGCGCCTCGGCTTACGGCCCGTACACGCTTGTTGCGTATGACGCGACGGCGGTCCTCTACGCCGTCCTGGACCGCGCGATCAGGACCGGAGGAGGACGGCTGCCCTCACGAGCGGACGTGATCTCGGAGCTCGCCCGCACGGCAGGCCTGGCCGGGGCCACCGGCACGCTGGGTTTCGATCGAGCGGGCGACACCACCAACCGGATGGTCACCATCTTCGAGGCGACGCAGGCCGACCAGAGGGCTCCCTGGAAGCTCGCCGACGTGGTCGACTACAGCGCGCACCTACCTTATTGATGCCGGCTCATCCGGTCGGGGCCAGACGTCCGACTTGACTTAAGGGCCCCTGCAAGTCGATAGTTTGCCTCGGAGTAGCAGTTCGGCCATCCCATGTGGCCGCACTCGCCGCCGGCGCACTCTCGCCCCGACTCCAGGGTTGGGAAGAGGGCGGCAAGTGACGGGAGGCATCGAGGAGTCGCGCCTTGCCTCCGAACAAGCACAAGGGGGAACCATATGGTTCGAGCTAGGGGACTCGTAGTCCTCACTTTGGCGACGTTCGTCGCCTTCGCCTGTGGAGGCGGTGGTGGCGGCGGTGGGGCTTCGAAAGGAACGATCAAGATCGGATCTGACCTGCCGGTCTGTACGACCGGAGGGCAGTCGACGGCGAACGGCATCAAGTTTGCTATCGACCAGAAGAACGCGGCCGGCGGCGTCGAAGGGTTTACGATCGCGTATCAGAGCTTCGACGACTGTCGCCAGGGCGCGTACAACGCCGACGCCGGCGTTGACAACGTCCGCAAGATGCTGGACGACAACAAGTACCTGGGCATGATCGGACCGTACAACTCCGCAGTCGCGAAGGCGGAGATTCCGATCGCGGCGCCCAAGAGCTTCGTCATGGTCAGCCCATCGAACACGAACCCGTGCCTCACCAAGGACATCGCGGGATGCTCTTACCACCCGCAGGACCTCCGCGCGGGGAACCCGAACAACTACTGGCGCGTCGTCACCACTGACGACTACCAGGGTCCGGCGATGGCCGACTACATGTACAAGCAGCTCACCATCACCAACGTCGGCATCCTCGACGACAGCACGGTCTTCGGCGTTGGCATCGCCGGCTCGTTCGAGCAGGAGTTCAAGAAGCTCGGCGGCACCGTGGCGAAGCACTCTGAATACAAGAAGGAGCAGACCAGCGACTTCAAGTCGATCCTGCTCGGCTTCAAGAACGCCGGCGCGAAGGCCGTCTACGTCGGCGGCACTGACGACCAGAACATCTGCATTCCGCGCAAGCAGATGAAGGACATCGGATGGGACGTTCCATTCGGTGGCGGTGACGGTATCGAGACGACGGACTGCATCGACCAGGCCTCCGGCAACGAGCCGAACATCTACGCGACCTCCGCCGGCGCCGACGCCACGCAGGTTGCGGGCGCCTCGGACACGATCGCGAAGTTCCGGGCGCAGTTCACCGGAGCCAATGACTTCGGCGGCTACACCATGCAGGCCTATGACGCGGCCAACGCGTTGATGCTTGCCATGGGCAACGCCATCAAGTCCAACGGCGGCAACGCGCCGTCTCGCAAGCAGGTTCGCGACGCGTTCGCGAACATCAAGGGCTTCAAGGGCGTGATCGGCACCTACGACTTCGACCAGAATGGCGACACAAGCCTCAAGATCGTGTCGATCTATGTGGTCCAGGGTGGCCTGAGCGCAGACGCAATCGCAAAGTCCACCGGAGTCTGTGGCAAGAACGCCAAGAACGCGTGCTTCGTCTGGAAGACGCAATTCGACTTCGCCAAGACCAGCTAGTCTTGTAGCCCACAATCCAGCGAGGAGGCCGGACATCGGCCTCCTCGCCCTTTAAGCCTGAAGGAGGGGAGCACTGGACGCGGGCGCGGTAAGAGACCGAGATTCGGCTCTCAAGCGTTTTCGCACGCTTCGACTCGCCGGGATGAGCCTTGCCGACTACGGCTTCTACGTCCTGTTGGCCACCGCCATCGTCCTGCTGGCCGCCCAGGCCGTCACCGAACCGACCCAGTTCGCCCAGATCCTCGTCTTTGGCCTTACCCAGGGCGCCATCTATGCGCTGGTGGCCCTCGGCTACACGATGGTCTACGGCATCATCGAGCTGATCAACTTCGCCCACGGGGACGTGTTCACGCTGGGGGCCTACATCGGCACTGCCCTGCTTGGCTTCTTCAGCATCACGGAAGGGTCGTTCACGACGATCAACCTCATCGCCCTATTGATCGTCTTTCCGGCCGTCATGTTGATCATGGGTGGGATCAACGTCACCATCGAGAGGGTCGCCTACCGGCCGCTCCGCAACGCGCCACGGCTGGCGCCGCTGATCACCGCGATCGGGATGTCGTTCCTCCTCGAAGGGATCATGTACCTCTGGAAGGGCCCGGCGACGGTGCACTTTCCGGACATCCTTCCCCAGGCGTCGACCACGATCGCAGGTGTGTTCTTCGGGTTCAAGGACGGGTTCGTCATCGTGGTGGCGGCGATCCTCGTCTCGCTGCTGGCGATCTTCATCAACCGCACCAAGCTCGGAAAAGCGATGCGAGCCACCGCCCAGGACCGCGACGCCGCGCAGCTGATGGGAATCGACATCAACCGCACCATCGCCGCTACGTTCTTCATCGGCGCCTTGCTGGCCGGTGCCGGCGGCATGATCTGGGGCCTGTACTACAGCACCATCTACTACCAGCTGGGATTCCGCAGCGGCCTGATCGCATTCACGGCGGCTGTCTTCGGTGGCATCGGCAACATCCCCGGCGCCGCGATCGGAGGCCTGGTCATCGGACTTATCGCGGCATTCAGCGACAACTACATCGGGTCGAAGTGGACGCAGGTCGTGATCTTCGGGATCCTGATCGGCGTGCTCGTCTTCAGGCCGACCGGCCTGCTCGGAATGCGGGTGCCTGAGAAATGAGCACCGGCACTACTCCCAAGCGCGGCCCGCTGCTGGGGCGGCTTCCGTTCCGAGAGAGGATTCGCGACCGCGACGCCGCGGTTTACGGCATCTTGCTGCTGGTCGCGATCGTCTTCCCGATCATCACCATCACCGCCACCGATGGCACCGCACTCGTCTCGCAGGCGACGCGGGCAGGTTATTTCGTCCTCCTCGCGATCGGCCTCAACGTGGTGGTCGGGTTCGCGGGCCTGCTCGACCTCGGCTACGCGGCGTTCTTCGCGATCGGGGCGTACACGTATGCGCTCCTTGCCTCTCCCCAGCTGTCGTCATCGCCGGCGCATCATGCCGTGCACATCAGCTTCTGGATCCTGATCTTCGTCTCCATGTTCGTCGCCGCGGCTTTCGGAGCGATCCTTGGATTCCCTACGCTCCGCCTGCGCGGCGACTACCTGGCGATCGTGACCCTCGGATTCGGCGAGATCGTGCCGCAGCTCTTCTACAACTTCGACCAGTGGACGGGCGGCATCAACGCCGTCGGCCTGATCGACCAGCCGAAGCTCCCCTTCTGGATCCAGGGTCCGTGGTCGGGCGACGGTCCGTTCGCGTTCGTGACGAACTTCAACTTCAATGGCGATCCTGTCGCCTTCTACGTGCTGATCGTGATCCTGATCACGATCGCGGTCATCCTCGTCAACAACCTCTACAAGTCACGCCTCGGCCGTGCCTGGATGGCGATCCGCGAGGACGAGGTCGCTGCGGCGGCCATGGGAATCAACACCGTGACCACCAAGCTTCTTGCCTTCGGGATCGGGGCCTCGTTCAGCGGCTTTGCGGGCGCGTACTACGCCTCCGACGTCAGCCTTGTCAGCCCTGACAACTTCCTGTTCATCGTCTCGATCACCGTCCTGGTCATGGTGGTGCTCGGAGGCATGGGCAACATCAGCGGCGTCATCGTCGGCGCGCTGGTTCTCTACTACATCGTTTTCTACCTGATCCCAGGCTTGCCGGAGAACGTGACGTCCTTCGCGAACAGCATCGGCCTGAGCTCGCTCAATTCCCGGATCGGCGACTGGCCGGGCCTTTCCGAAGAGATCGGCCGGCTCAACTTCCTCATCTACGGGATCATCCTGGTCGCGATGATGCTGCTGCGACCCCAGGGGCTGTTGCCGAGCCGCGTCCGGGAGCAGGAGCTGAAGCACGCCGCGGTGCAGGAAGACGAGGCGGCGATCGAGGCGGCGCACGCCTCATGAGCGACCAGCCGGCCGACAACATCCTGGAGCTGACCAACCTCACCAAGCGGTTCGGCGGCCTGGTTGCGGTCGACGATGTCAGCCTCCACATCAAGCGGGGCGAGGTGTTTGCGCTCATCGGGCCGAACGGCGCCGGCAAGACGACCCTGTTCAACAACGTCACCGGGCTGTATCAGCCCACCAGCGGCCGCGTGATGTTCGACGGTCGGGACATCACGGGCTTCAAGCCGCACCAGGTGGCGCGTTACGGGATCGCGCGCACGTTCCAGAACATCAGGCTCTTCGACTACATGTCGTGCCTCGACAACGTCCGGGTCGGGCGGCACGTGCGGATGAGGTCCAAGGTCTGGGACTCGCTCTTCAAGACGCCGCGGGAACGGAAGGAGGAGGAGCGCGTCACCGAGGAGTCGATGGAGCTGCTTCGCTTCGTCGGCATCGCCCGCCACGCCAACAAATACGCGCGCAACCTCGCCTATGGGCAGCAGCGCCGGCTCGAGATTGCCCGAGCTCTGGCCACCGAGCCGAAGTTGCTGCTCCTGGATGAGCCGGCGGCCGGGTTCACGCCCCAGGAGAAGGTCGAGCTGATGAAGCTCGTGGATCGAATCCTGACGCGCGGCGTCACCGTGTTCTTGATCGAGCACGACATGAAAGTCGTCATGGGTATCTCGAAGCGCATCGTGGTCCTCGACCACGGCGAGAAGATCGCCGAAGGCTCCCCGGACGAGGTCCGGAAGGATCAGCGGGTGATCGAAGCCTATCTCGGCAAGTCGGCCTAAGCGGTGGCGTTGCTCGAGCTCGTAGGCATCGACGCCCACTACGGACGCATTCAGGCCCTGCGCGGCGTCACCATGAACGTCGAGAAGGGCGAGATCGTCGCCCTCATCGGCTCCAACGGCGCCGGCAAGACCACGTCGCTGCGGACTATCTCCGGGCTGATGCATCCGAGCTCGGGAAAGGTCACGTTCGACGGCCAGGACATCACCCGCACGCGGCCCTCACGGATCGTCGCGCTGGGGATCTCGCAATCGCCGGAGGGCCGGCGCCTGTTCCCGCGCATGAGCGTGCTCGACAACCTGTTCATGGGCGCTTACTCGCGCAACGACAAACCGGGCATCGCCTCCGATATGGAGCGCGTGTTCGAGCTGTTTCCGCGCCTTCAGGAACGCCGGACGCAGATCTCGGGCACGCTTTCTGGAGGTGAGCAGCAGATGCTGGCGATGGGCCGGGCGCTGATGGCGCGACCCAAAGTCATGCTGCTGGACGAGCCGTCCCTCGGCCTCGCACCAATCCTCCAGGAGACCATCTTCAGCATCGTCCGCGAGATCAACGCCCAGGGCACGACCGTGCTGCTCGTCGAGCAGAACGCGCACAAGGCGCTCGAGGTTGCCAACCGCGGCTACGTGCTCGAGACTGGGGTCGTCGTCCAGCAGGGCACGGGGCGGGAGCTCCTCGCCTCGGAGGAAGTCCAGAAAGCCTACCTGGGGATGTAGCGCCTAGCGTCCGGGCTGATAGCTCGAGACGAAAAGGTAGATCAGGACCACGGCGAAAGCCCCGTACTCCAGCACCACGTTCCTCGTGAAGCTGTCCTCGACCGTGTGCCGGACCAGACCCCGGTTCACGTACCAGGCGACGAGCAGCATCACGGCGAACGTGCCCTCGTTCACGTAGAGGTAAAGCGAGAGTGCGGTAATGGCCCAGGCGAGGAAAGTGACGACCTGGCCGACGAAGATCGCAAAGATGAACGCCCTTCGCGGCGCGATCGCCGTTCCGTTGATGCGAAAGCTCCGGTATGACGCGAGGAAGGTGATCGTGAAGATCCACAGCAGTTTGAGGATCGTGTTGAACGGCAGTGTGACCACGACCAGGTACGCACCCGACAGGACGAGGATCAGCAGCGCCTCCTGCAGCACCAGGTGGCCGCGCTTTTCGGCAGCGCGCAGCCTCAGGTAGTCGAGACGCGCCGCAATGATGAACCCGGCGCCAAACATGATCGTCAGCACGAGGTACTTCCACAACTCAGGCACCAACAGCGAGAGACCTGCCAGGGTCGTTGCGCCCAGCGCCACCGGGATGTAGTGCTCGATACGCGGGAATTCCGCGGTGCCTCGCAGGTAACCGAGCAGCGCCGGCGCCGCGACCACGACCAGGCCCAACGCGATCGCCCAGACCTGGCCGGGACCGAGCAGCTCCGACTTGAATCCGAGCGCGATCGCAACCAGAACGATGCCCGCGAAGATCAGGAAGCTTCGGTCGCGCTCGGCCTTCGCCGCGGAGTCGTTCGGCACGAGCTTTTCCACAAGGACCGGGGGCATCTTCATGCTGAAGCTGGAATTCTATACACGGCCGTACCTGTCTTCGAGCCGCACGACGTCATCGATCTCCGGGGTCGAGACCTCGAAGATGTCGGCGTCCTCGACGGCGGTGATGCGGTGCCGGGTCCCCGGCGTGATGTGCAGCGTGTCGCCGGCGTTCATGCGCCGCACCATCAGCTGGCCGTCCGAGTCCCCCACCTCGATCTGAACGCACCCTCTGATCACGTACTGGTACTCGTCCTTACGCTCGTGGTACTGGAGCGAAAGCGCCTCTCCTTTGTTCACGTGCAGGATCTTCGCCGCATAGCGATCCGTGATCGCCCAGCGGAGCTCATAGCCCCAGGGTTTTTCGACCTTGTGGTCGTCGACCCGCCCGACCTCAGGAAACTCCGACATGTTGCCTGATTCCGACGATGTCTTCCAGCGCGCGTAAACGCGCGTCGACAGCGTCCTGGTCCTCTGCCTCGGAGTAGATCCGGATCAGGGCTTCGGTGCCGCTGGCGCGGAGCAGGACCCAGCTGCCGTCGGCGAGATAGAACTTGAAGCCGTCGTCCGAGCGCACCCGCTGCACGGCAACCCCCGCGATCTCGTCAGGCTCGTTCTTCTCGAGCGTCTCGAGGATTCGTTTGCGGTCCTGGTCGTACGTCTCGCGCTGGAGATGGATGTCGTGACGTGCGTATGCGTGCGGACCGACGCGCTGTTCGAGGGAGGCCAGGATCTGTGAGATCGGCATGCCGGACTTGACCATCATGTCGGCGAACAGCAGACCGATCAGGATGCCGTCGCGCTCCGGGATGTGCCCACGCACGGCGAAACCGCCGGACTCTTCGCCGCCCAGCAGCGCATTGGTCTCCATCATCTTCGGGGCCACATTCTTGAATCCAACTGGAACTTCGTACACACGTTCACCGAACTCCGCGCCCAGCTTGTCGACCATGGCGGTCATGTTCACCGTCTTGACGACGGGGCCCCGCTGGCCGCGGGCTTCGAACAGGTACAGCATCAGCAGCGCGAAGACCTGCAGCTGGTTGATGAATCGGCCGGTCTCGTCGATGATGCCGACGCGGTCCGCGTCACCGTCGGTGCAGATGCACAGGTCCTGGTTGCCGACCTTCATGACGGCGATCGACGAGTCGATGTTGGGTGGAATCGGCTCGGGGTTGAGGCCCCCGAACAACGGGTTGCGCTGGTTGTGGAGCTCGGTCACGATCGTGCGGCCGCCGCCGATCATCTCGGAGATGTAGCCGTAGCCCGACCCATACATGCACTCGTGCACGATCCGCAAGCCGGCATTCTTGATCGCATCGAGGTCGACCATGCGGGCGATCTGTGCGTAGTAGGCCGGCCGCGGGTCGTAGGACGAGACCAGGCCATGCGTGACACTGTGCTCGGGCGGTTTGACGTCGTCCAGCGCGTTGATGTTTCGCTCCAGCTCCGCGATCACCTCGGACGGCACGGCGCTTCCGGTCTCGGTCTTGTACTTGTAGCCGTTGTACTGATACGGGTTGTGGCTCGCCGTGATCACCGCAGCGCCTGTTGCTTTTCGCTCGATCACGGACCACGATGCGACCTGGGTCGGTGAGGGCCGGTCGAAGATCAGGGTCTTGATGCCGTTGCTGGCAAAGATCTCGGATACGGTCTTGGCGAAGTCTTCCGAGGCGAACCTGCAGTCGTATCCGATGATGGCGAGCGGATCGCTCGAGCGAGACTTCATGTACTGTGCGCTGCCCTGCGCGACCCGCCGCACGTTGCCAAAGGTGAAATCGTCCGCGATGACGCCCCGCCAGCCATCCGTGCCGAACTTGATCGGTTGTCCTGCCATTTCGCTCCAAGGTTAATTGTCGGGGCCCCCGCGAAGTCGAAGACTTCGTGGCGTGACTATAGGTAGCGGGTCTTGCGGGCGCGCTTGAGCGCCTCGACCACCTTCCGAACGTCCTGCGCGCGCGAGCGCGGGACCACCAGCAACGCGTCCTCGGTGTCCACGATGATCATGTCCTCGACGCCGATCGCCGCGATGAGCCGCCGGTCGCCGAAGATCAGGCTGCCGGTCGTGTCGACCAGGACAGCCTCCCCCTCGACAGAATTGCCTCGCGCATCGGCATGGACCCGATCCCCAAGCTCGGCCCAGTTGCCGATGTCGGCCCAGTCGAAAGCGGCGGGAACGAGCAGCAGCCGGTCGGTCTTCTCCATCACGCTCCGGTCTACGACCTCGACCGGCAGCCGGCGATAGAGCTCGGCCGCGGCGGTCTCGTCGCCGGCATGCCGAGCCGCCATGACCTTGCGCAGGCCTGCCAGGTGGCGCGGCGCGTGCCGGGCAAGCTCGTCGATGAAGACATCCAGGCGCCACGAAAACCACGCCAGGTTCCAGAAATAGCCACCCTCGCGCACGAACTTCCTGGCGTTCGCGACGCTTGGCTTCTCGATGAAGCGCTTCACCTTGAGCGTCCCTCGCGTCACGCGCCCGGGGGCGTGGATGTAACCGAGGCCGGTCGATGGAAACGTCGGCTTGAGACCAACCGTGACCAGGCCTCCCGTCGTAGCAGCTGCCTGGACCGCGGCGCGCACGGCCTTCGAGACCTGGGCGGTGCCATGAACCACGTGGTCGGCCGGGAGGGCGATCATCACCGCTCCGGGCGCCCGCTCGCTGAGAGTCAGCGTGGCGAGCCCGTATGCGTTGGTGGTCCCTCGTGCGGACGGCTCGAGAATCAGGTGCGCGGCATCCACCTCCGGCAGCACCGACTCGATGATCGCCTGCTGCCGCATCTCGGTCAGCACAAACACTTCGTCGGCCACCGCCCGGGCCCGGTCGTACGTCGCCCGCAACAGCGGCCGGCCGCGGTCGGCGAGGGGCAGGACGTGCTTCGGCGTCGAGCTGCGCGAACGCGGCCACAGTCGTGTACCGGCCCCGCCGGCCGGAATCACCGCGACGGTCTTCAACTCAACTCTTCAGCAAGCTCTTTCGCGCGCGAAGTCGACTCCCACGGCGCATCGATGTCGGTCCGGCCGAAGTGCCCGTATACCGCGGTATGTCGAAACAGCGGCCGGCGGAGGTTGAGCTCCTTGATGATGCCAAGCGGGCTGAGGTCGAACACCTTCGTCACCGCTGACGCGATCGTCGCGTCAGGAGCCTTGCCCGTCCCGAACGTGTCGACTCGAACGGCCACGGGCTTGACGACGCCGATCGCGTAGGACACCTGTAGTTCGCATTTGCTCGCCAACCCCGCCGCGACGATGTTCTTCGCGACGTATCGCGCGCCGTAGGCGCCTGCGCGATCGACTTTCGTGGGGTCCTTGCCCGAGAAGCATCCACCGCCGTGGCGTGCAAAGCCGCCGTACGTGTCGACCATCACCTTGCGTCCGGTCAGCCCCGCGTCCGCGACCGGACCGCCGACCACGAACCTGCCGGTCGGGTTGATGAAGGTGCGCGCCGACCCGTCGCGCATCTCGGCCGGAATCACGGCGTCGATCACGTGCTCGGTTATGTCGGAGCGCAGCTGGTCGGCGTCCACCTCATCGTGGTGCTGGGTCGACAGGACGACGTTGTCGATCCCTGCCGGCTTGCCGTCATCGCCGTACCTAACCGTCACCTGTACCTTCCCGTCCGGACGCAGATAGTTGAGCGTCTTGTTGCGCCGCACCTCGGCGAGCTTGCGGGCGAGCCTGTGAGCAAGCGTGATCGGCAGCGGCATCAGCTCAGGCGTCTCGTCGCATGCGAAGCCGAACATCATCCCTGAGTCGCCGGCGCCGCCGACATCGACGCCCTGGGCGATGTCGGGTGACTGCTCGTCGATGCTGATCATGACGCCGCACGTCTCGGCGTCGAAGCCGTATTTCGCGCGCGTGTAACCGACATCCCGCACCGTCTGCCGGATGATGCGAGGAATGTCGACGTAGCAATCGGTCGTGATCTCGCCCACCACGATCACCAGGCCGGTGGTGACGATCGCCTCGCATGCGACGCGCGCCAGCGGATCCTTGGCGAGGATGGCATCGAGTATCGCGTCGGAGATCTGATCGGCCAGCTTGTCGGGATGGCCTTCGGTGACTGACTCGGACGTGAACAGGGACGGCATCTGGTCGGTCCTCCTTCGAATCCCCTACGCCGGCAAGGCCTCACCTCCGTCTGGGCGAAGCCCCAAGCGCCAGGGTCATACCTCTTGGGACGTGCTGAATCCTAACCTGGTTGATCGAGGCGGAGGTAGTGGATGCCCGAGTGCCGGAACAGCCTCGATCCCCGTTGGTGGAGCAGCCCGGCCATCGCCGCGCGTGAGGCCTCCATGACCCCTTCGACGTGCTCACGCTTCATCTCCCAGGTCGCTGTGGGCGCGGTGATCGGGCAGAGAACGACGATCTTGCACCGGTCGCGCAGCCTCTCGTAGTCCCTGAGCATCTGGTGATGCAGCGAGAGCTGCAGCGTCCGTGCGATCAGCTCGGCGAAGCCGGCGGGGGCGGGCTCGTACTCGCCACCGGCCATCAGGCTGATGGCGAGGATCTCCTTCGCCCCGTCGTCGGCCGCGATGTTCAGCGGCGTGTTCTCCACCACGCCGCCGTCGAGGTGCTCGCGCTCGTTGATGCGCACCATCGGAAACACGCCGGGGATGGCGGTCGAGGCAAGCAGCGCAGGGGTGAGGTCGCCGGACCGGAACACGGCCGGCTTGCCCGCGTTCAGGTCGGTCGCGACGACCGCCAGCGGAACGCGCAGCTGCTCGAACTTCGTCACGCCCGTGAGCGCCTGCGCACGGTCGATCAGGCGGCGCACGTTCTGCTGCGGGAAGGCGCTGAGCTGGTTGCGCCGGACGCCCGACATGACGAGGCCCAGCGGGTGGGCCTGGAAGACGGTCAGTGCAGGCCGCGACATCCAGACCTCGCGCAGCATCATCGTGCCGGCGAGAGACGGATAGGCTGCGATCGAGGCCCCGTTCAGCGCGCCGACGCTTGTCCCCACGACCGCGACGGGCACCTCGACGTTGGCCTCGAACAGCGCCTGGAGCACACCGACCTGGGCTGCGCCGCGCGCCCCACCCCCGCCCAGCACCCAGGTGCGCCGAGCGGGTCCAAACATGGGCCTAGGTTAGGTTCCTTCCTCCCAGGAAGATAGGTAGCGACGCTGCTCCTCGGTCAGGGTGTCGATCGCAATCCCCATCGCGTGCAGCTTGAGGCGCGCCACCTCCGAGTCGATCTCCGCCGGCACGTCGTAGACCTTGCGCTCGAGCTGCGTCGCGTTCCTGGCGATGTACTCGGCGCACAGGGCCTGGTTCGCGAAGCTCATGTCCATGACCGCGGCGGGGTGACCCTCTGCGCCGGCGAGATTGATCAGGCGCCCTTCGCCGAGGAGGAACAGGCGCCGGCCGTCGCCCAGGCGATACTCCTGCACCGACGGCCTGACCTGGCGTACGCCAGTCGCCAGCTCGTCGAGCGCTTTGAGGTTGATCTCGGAGTTGAAGTGGCCCGAGTTGGCCAGGATCGCCCCGTCCTTCATCACCTCGAAGTGCTTCCGGTCGAGAACGTTGACATCACCGGTGACAGTTACGAAGAGGTCGCCCACTCGTGCCGCCTCGTCCATCTTCAACACGCGAAAGCCGTCCATCGCCGCCTCGAGGGCTTTGACCGAGTCGACCTCGGTGACCACGACGTCGGCGCCGTGACCCTTCGCCCTCGACGCCAGACCGCGTCCGACCCAACCGTACCCCGCGATGACGAACGTTTTCCCGGCGAGGAGCACGTTGGTCGACCGGATGATGCCGTCGATGGTCGACTGTCCCGTGCCGTAACGGTTGTCGAACATGTGCTTGGTGTCGGCCTCGTTCACGGCTACGATCGGATAGGCCAGGACGCCGTGCTGCGCCATCGCGCGAAGGCGGACCACGCCCGTCGTGGTTTCCTCGGTGCCGCCGACAACCTCTGGCAGCTGGTCCCGGCGCGACTTGTGGAGCACGGAGACGAGGTCGGCGCCGTCGTCCATCGTCAGCTGCGGCCTGTGATCGAGGGCCGCCTCGATGTGCTCGTAGTAGGTCTCGTTGTCCTCGCCGCGGATCGCGTAGGTCTTGATGCCGTGAAGGGAGGCCAGGGCCGCCGCCACCGCATCATTCGTCGAGAGCGGATTGGACGCGCACAGGGCGACCTCCCCACCGCCTGCTTTCAGCGTGAGCATCAGGTTGGCAGTCTCGCTCGTCACGTGCAGGCACGCCGCCAGCCGCAGCCCTTTGAGCGGCTGGTCTTTCGTGAACCGCTGGCGGATCAGGGTGAGCACCGGCATCTCGCGCGCGGCCCAGTCCACCAGGTCCTGGCCCTGCGCGGCGAGGCTCGAATCCTTTACGTCGCTTCCCCGTGAGCTGACTTTCAAGTCTTTCTCCTAGTACGTGATCTCACTCACCAACCTGACATCTCTCAGTCGCTGCCGGCCGTCGAGGTAACCGAGCTCGATCAGCACCTGCACGCCGATGACGTCAGCGCCGAGCTTGCGCATCAGCCGCACGGCCGCCGAGGCGGTGCCGCCGGTCGCAAGAACATCATCCACGATCAGGACCTTCTCGCCCGGCTGCACCGCGTCGGAGTGCACCTCCAGCTGGTCGGTCCCGTACTCGAGGTCGTACGACTCCATCACCGTCATCCAGGGCAGCTTGCCCGTCTTGCGGATCGGCACGAAGCCCGCGTTCAGCTTGACCGCAATCGCCGCGCCGGGGATGAAACCGCGGGCCTCGATCGCGGCCACGAGGTCGGGCGGGTTGTTCGTCCAGGCCCTGGACATGAGCTCGACCACCTCGACAAATACCTTCTTGTCGCCAAGGAGCGGCGTGATGTCGCGAAAGATGATGCCCTTCTGCGGGTAGTCGGGCACGTCGCGGACGTACTTCTTCAGCTCCTCAGGAGAAGTCACGGATGACGACCCGGGCGAGAGATTCGGTAGCTCATAGGACCGACTGAAAGTATTGAAGAGTCTTGCGCAGCCCGTCTTCCAGCCCCACCTCGGGCTGCCAGGCGAGGATCTCGCGCGCCCGCTTGATGTCCGGCCGCCTCTGCTTCGGATCGTCGACTGGCAGCTCACCGTGATCGATCCCGCTCTTCGATCCGGCGAGCCGGATGATCGTTTCCGCAAGCTCGAGCATCGTCACTTCCTGGGGGTTGCCGAGATTGACCGGAAGCGAGTCGCCCTTGTCGAGGGCGGCCAGGACGCCACGCACCAGGTCGGAGACGTAGCAGATGCTTCGCGTCTGCATCCCGTCGCCATAGATCGTCAGTGGCTGGCCGCGGATAGCCTGGGCCATGAAGTTGGGGATCGCGCGGCCATCATGCACCTGCATGCGCGGGCCGTGCGTGTTGAAGATCCGGATGATGCGTGTGTCGACCTCGTGGGCGCGGTGATAGGCCATCGTGAAAGCCTCGGCGCATCGCTTCGCCTCGTCGTAGCAGCCGCGCGGGCCGACAGGGTTGACGTTACCCCAGTAGCTCTCGGGCTGGGGATGCACCAGCGGATCGCCGTAGACCTCTGACGTCGACGCAAGCAGGAAGGTCGCGTCCTTCGCCTTCGCCAGGCCGAGCATGTTCATCGTCCCGAGCGTGCCCACCTTGAGCGTGTGGATCGGGTTGGCGTCGTACTGCGGTGGCGATGCGGGCGACGCGAAGTGCAGCACGTAACGCACGTCGCCTCCTATGAAGGTCCCGTGATTGACGTCCGCCCGGCGCAGCTCGAAGTCGGGATTGCCCTGCAGGTGCTTGAGGTTGTCCGGCGCGCCCGTGATGAAGTTGTCCAGCGCCAGGACGCGAAGGCCGCGGTCGAGAAGCGCCTCGCAGAGGTGGGAGCCGATGAAGCCGGCCCCGCCCGAGACGACGGCCCGGGGTTTGGGGTTATTCGCGGCCAATGCCGCGGTAGGTGAAACCCAGGTCCCGCATCAGCGCGGGGTCGTAGATGTTGCGCCCGTCGATGATGATCGGCCGGCGCATCAGCTGCTTGATCCGCGCCATGTCGAGCTGGCGAAACTCGTTCCACTCGGTGACGAGGACGAGGGCGTCCGCCCCGGCAGCGACCTGGTATGCGTCATTGAGGTACTCGACGTCGGGCAAGAGCATCCTCGATCTCTCTACCGCCGCCGGATCGTAGCCGCGCACGTCTGCGCCTGCGGCCAGCAGCACCTTGGCGATGTCGAGGCTCGGCGCCTCGCGCATATCGTCGGTGTTGGGTTTGAACGACAGTCCGAGCAGGCCGATCGTTCGGCCCGGCAGCTCGTCGAGGCAGTCGCGCAATTTGTCGATCACAAGCATCCGCTGATCACGGTTGATGTCCATCACCGCGTGGAGGAGCTCCGGATGATAGGCAAAGCCTTCCGCAACGGCTGCCAGCGCGGCAACATCCTTCGGGAAGCACGAGCCTCCGTAGCCAATGCCTGCGTCGAGATAGAACGGGCCGATCCTTTTGTCGAGCCCCATCCCCTCCGCGACCAGCTTGGCGTCCGCGCCGACCCGCTCGCTGATCCGTGCGATCTCGTTGATGAATGAGATCCGGGTGGCCAGAAACGCGTTCGACGCGTACTTGACCATCTCCGCCGTGTAGATGTTGGGGGTGACCAGGACGGGTGCGCCCAGCGGTGCGTAGAGCCGCGCCACCTTCTCTGCCGCCGCGCGGTCGTGGCTTCCGACGACGACCCGGTCCGGGTGCATGAAGTCCTGGATCGCGGAACCCTCGCGCAAGAATTCAGGGTTGGAAACAACGGCTGCGGCGTGTCGCGTGTTGCGCTTCTGCAGCACCTTCGACACCATGTCGCCGGTCAGCGGGGGCACGGTCGATTTGTTGACCACGACGATGGGGCCGTCCATCGCGTCGGCGATCGCCCCCGCCGCAGCTTCGACGTATGAGAGATCTGCCTCGCCACCCTCGCCCTCGGGAGTGCTCACCGCGATGATCGCGTACTCGGCGCCAGGCACCGCATCCCTGTAAGAGGTCGTGAAGGTGAGCCGTCCAGCCTTGGTGTTGCGCTCGACGAGCTCGCCGAGCCCCGGCTCGTAGAACGGGACCCGGTTGCGCTTGAGGTCGGCGATCTTTTGCTCGGCGATGTCAACGACCATCACGTCGTTGCCGAGGTCGGCAAGGCACGCGGCCGTGGTCAGGCCGACATAGCCCGCTCCGATGACTGCGACCTTGCTCACGGCCCAAGGATTATCTCAGCCGTGAATGCAGGGATTCGTAGGCGGTGATGGTCTCCCTGGCCGTCTGGTCCCAGCTGAACTTCCGCGCCCTCTGCACGCCTGCGCGCTTCCAGCGATCCGGTTTGCGCACAATTTCGGCCACCGCGTTGCCAAGCGCCTCGGCGTCCCCGTCCGCGACCAGCATCCCCGCGTCGCCGACCAGCTCAGGGATGCTCGAGTTGTGGAACGCCACCACGGGGCAACCGCAGGCCATGGCCTCCAGGCATGGGAGGCCGAAGCCCTCGTAGCGGCTCGGGAACACCAGGCAGCTGGCCGCCGAGTACAGGTCGGCGAGCTCGTCATCGACGACCCGGCCGAGCTGGATGGCGCCCCACATGCTGGGCGGCGCCTGGCGGCCGGGAACGCCGGCGATCAGGAGCTTGAGGTCGGGATGGGCGAGCCGGGCCGTGGTCCAGGCGCGAAGCAGCGCGTGCGGATCCTTGCGGGCGTCGAGTGCGCCGACGAACAACAGGTACCGGCCCTCGATCTTCCATTTGTCCCTCACCCGCTCCGCCGCCCCATTCCTGGGCGTGAAGACCGGGTCTGCGGCCTCAGGGACGACGCGCATCCGCTGCGGCGAAACAACTCGCAGCCGGGTCGCGTCGCCCGCGGTCGCGTTGGACACCGCGATCACCAGGTCCGCCCGCTTCACGAGCCGGGGAAACAGTCGGTAGCGAAATCTCTCGCCACGCATGCGTGGTCCGCCCCAAGCCCACGGGATCAGGTCGTGCAGCGTCACCACCAGCGGGCACGGGCTGCGGCCGGGGAGGTGGAAATCGATCCCGTGGTAGACGTCGGGCTTGACGGACTGGATGTCGCTCGCCAGGGCGACGGCATCTTCGTAGGCGGCAAACTGGCCGTGGCTGCGGCGCCGGCATCCGGCGAGTCTGTACTGTCCGACTGGGAGTGCCGGCGCGTCGAACGCGACGTCGAGCAGCAGGGTCAGGTTCGAGTCGTAGCCCGCGCTGATCAGCCCCTTCAGCAGCCCGCGCGCGTAAGCGCCCACACCGCGGACCGCGCTCGGCCCCTGGAGGGGCCTCATGTCCAGCAGCACGGACGGGCGACCAGCGCCCTTCCGAGGGTGGTTCATGAGCACTTGGAATCATAATTTGGCCGCCATGAACGAAATCCCCACCAGCTCAGAGGACCCGCGATGCAGGGCGCGAAGGGGACCGCGGAGCGGCGCGCTGTGAGTTCGCGGGGACCCCTGGCAGACCTTGACCTCGTGATCGTGGGCGGCTGCGGGCACGTCGGCCTGCCGCTCGCCCTTGCTCTTGCGGAGTCCGGCTATCGCGTCGGGATCAACGACATCGACGACCAGAAGATCGACGAGGTCCGGACCGGGCACGTGCCGTTCAAAGAGGCGGGCGCGGAGCCATTGCTCGGCAAGCTGCTGCCGACCGGCCGCCTCGAGCTGTCGAGCGACCCCGCCATGCTGCGACGCACACGCACCGTGATCCTGGTCATCGGCACGCCGATCGACGAGTTCATGAACCCGTCGGTGCGGATCTTCGAGAGGGTCCTCGACGAGCTGACGCCGCACGTCCAGAACGGCACGCTCGTGATCCTTCGATCCACGGTCTTTCCGGGAACGAGCGAGACGGTGGAGCGCCGCCTGCGCGCCGCCGGCATCGAGGCCGACGTGGCGTTCTGTCCGGAACGCATCGCCGAAGGGCATGCGCTCGAAGAGCTGCGTACCTTGCCCCAGCTGGTGGGCGTCACCTCGGACGCGGCCTTCGCCAGGGCCCGCGAGCTGTTCGAGCGGATGGGCCCCGTGTCGATCATTCGGACCACGCCGCTCGAGGCCGAGCTGGCCAAGCTCCTGACCAACACCTGGCGCTACATGAAGTTCGCGATCGCCAACCAGTTCTTCCAGATCGTCAATCGATCGGGGCTCGACTACAACCGCGTGCTCAATGCGATCCGGCAGGACTACCCTCGAGCGGCCGACCTCCCAGGTCCTGGTTTTGCGGCTGGACCGTGTCTCCTGAAGGACACGATGCAGCTGTCCGCGTTCACACCGGACCACTTTCCGATGGGCCAGGCCGCCATGCAGATCAACGAAGGCCTGCCTGGTTACATAGTCGACACCCTCAACTCGCGCCGGCCGCTGCTCGGCAGGACTTTCGGGATCCTCGGCATGGCGTTCAAGGGCGAATCGGATGACGCGCGGGCGTCGCTCAGCTACAAGCTCCGCAAGCTCGCTCAGTTCAAGGGCGCGAAGGTGATCTGCACCGACCCGTACGTCTCCGATCCTAGCTTTGAGCCGCTCGGCAAGGTGCTGCGCGAGTCGGACGTGCTCGTGGTCGGGGCCCCGCACCGCGCGTACCGCGAGCTCGAGCTCGACGGCCGCGAGGTCGTGGACATCTGGGGCATCACCGGACCGATCCGTTTATGAGAGGGAACGCGGGGTTCCCTCTCACCGCGCCTTACGGCGCTGCTCTCCCTTTCGTGTAACACAACGCATGAAAGTCCTCGTCACCGGCGCGTCCGGCTTCATCTGCGGGTACCTCGTCGCTGATCTGCTCAACGCCGGCCACGAGGTGGTGGGCGTCGACAACTTCAGCAAGTACGGCCCGGTCAGACGGAGCTTCGACACGGACCCGCGCTACCGCCTGGTTGAAGGCGATGCCAAGGACGCCGAGCTGCTGACCGAGCTGGCGGCCGGCTGCGACCAGGTGGTCGCCGGCGCCGCGATGATCGGCGGCATCTCGTACTTCCACGAGTTCGCGTACGACCTCCTGGCGGAAAACGAGCGGATCTGCGCGGCGACGTTCGATGCGGCGCTCACCGCGTTTCGTCTCGGGCGTATGCAGAAGATCACGGTGCTGTCGAGCAGCATGGTCTTCGAGTCGACCGCCGTCTTTCCGACGCCCGAAGGCGCGCAGCTCACCAGCCCCCCGCCGCGGTCGACGTATGGCTTCCAGAAGCTCGCCACCGAATACTTCGCCCGCGGCGCGCACGAACAGTACGGCCTGCCTTACACCATCGTCCGGCCCTTCAACTGCGTCGGGATCGGGGAGCGCCGCGCCCTCCGCGACCACGACGTGATGAGCGGGAACGTCAAGCTGGCCATGAGTCACGTCGTGCCCGACCTGGTGCAGAAGGTGCTCAAGGGACAGGATCCCCTGCACATCCTTGGCGATGGGAACCAGGTGAGGCACTACACGTACGGAGGCGACCTCGCGCGCGGAATCCGGCTGGCGATGGAGTCTGAGCGCGCACTCAACGAGGACTTCAACCTGTCGACGGCGCGTTCGACCACGGTGAGTGACCTGGCCGGGCTCATCTGGCGGAAAATCCACGGACCGGACAGGCCGTTTCGGTTCGTCTCCGACGAGCCTTACGAGCACGACGTGCAGATGCGCGTGCCCGACGTGACCAAGGCGCGCGACGTGCTCGGATTCGAGGCGACGACCTCCCTGGAAGACGTGCTTGACGAGGTGATCCCGTGGATCCGCGACGAGATCGCCGCACGTCGCATTTGAGCGACCAGACGCCCGCGCTGAGCGTCGTGATCCCCGTCTACAACGAGGGCGAGAACGTCGTGGCGACGCTGCGCGGCGTGGTCGAGAAGACCCAGACCCGTCCCCTCGAAGTGCTGGTGGTGCACGACTTCGATGAAGACACGACCGTGCCCGTGGTGAAGCGCATGCAGGCCGAGATGCCTGAGCTCCGACTGCACAGGAACACGCTCGGCCGCGGCGCCCTCAACGCGATGAAGTCCGGCCTGCGGGCCGCCCGGGCGCCGTACGTGCTGATCACGATGGGTGACGGCTCGGACGATCCCGCCGACATCGACCCGATGTACCGGTTGGCGCGAGCCGGTGCCGATGTCGTGGCCGGATCCCGCTACATCCGAGGCGGCCGCCAGGTCGGCGGGCCGCTGCTCAAGCGCACCATGTCCAGAACCGCGGGCCTCTCGCTCCACTGGCTCGGAGGTCTGCCCGTCCACGACGCGACGAGCAACTTCCGGCTTTACTCCAAGCGTCTCTTGAACCAGGTCACGATCGAGTCACGCGGGGGGTTCGAGCTCGGACTCGAGCTGACCGTCAAGGCGTACCGGCTTGGGCTGCAGGTCGCCGAAGTGCCGACGACCTGGCGCGACCGCACCGCGGGGCAGAGCCGGTTTCGGATGTGGGAGTGGCTGCCGCGCTATCTCCACTGGTACTGGCGCGGAATGGCGGGAAGATTTGCCGGTAACCGATAACATGACCTGGCGACATGCATCGCTCGAGGGGTCGGCGGCCCGCTGACGTTTTTCGAGCGATCACGCGCTCGGCGACCGCCGCCGCGGCGGCGTTGGTGCTTCTGGCGCCACCCGCGGCCGCCGCGTCCCCTTCGCCTTCCCCGATCCTTGAATCGGTCCTGGTGTCTCCGCCTGCGTCCGACTTCGTGACGTTCAACCAGTACTTCACGGCGGTGCAGGGCGACTTCGACCTGCTTCAGTACATCGTCTTTCTCGGCTGGAACAACCCGTCGACAACCGAGAGCACGCTCCATCGGGATGGATTCGTCTCCGGGTTCGGGCACAGCTGGGTGCAGCCTGGCACCACACACATCCTGCTCGAGCTGGTGGTGGCGTTCAGCGGCGGAGCTGGCGCCAAGAGCTGGCTGCACTCGGTCAAAGACATGGACCAGAACCGCCAGTACTTCAGGCACGACATCTCCGTCAGCGGCATCGACCAGATCTACGCCGCCCACTACGTCGACCCGGGAACGCCGGCCTACGCCGACATCCTTACGTTTGTGAAAGGCAACGACTACTTCGAGGTCGCGATCCTCTCCCCCTCCGACGACCTGGCGGATTCCGGTGCGACTCAGACCAGGCGCCAGTACGACTTCGCGCCGGCCAGCACGATCCCGCCCGCGCAGTGGCCGGAGAACGGCGCGACGGCCAAGCACGACCTCGTCTACTTCCTGTTCGTGGTGGCACCGAACGCCCTCCTCCTCGTCTTGCTGGTCGGCCTCGTCCTGCTCACCGTAGGACTGATCCGCCGTCGGAATCGCGGCAGGGCACCGGCCTATGCAGTCATTCCGGGCGAGGTCCAGCTGTCAGCCGACGGCTACTACTGGTGGGACGGCTCGGCATGGAAGGACGCGTCACAGGAGCCGCCGCCTTCGGCCCTGCGGTCCGCGGATGGCTACTACTGGTGGGACGGAGGCAAGTGGCGGCCGGTTCCGGAGCCGCCGGTTCCGGAGCCGCCGGTCAACTGACCAGCGGTCGGTAATTGCGCTTGTAGTACTCCCAGTACTCGCCTGATTTCAGAGGGCGCCACCATTCGGGATGGTCCTGGTACCAGCGGACCGTCTTCTCCAGGCCTTCGGCAAAGGTGACCTGCGGCTCCCAGCCCAGCCTGGTGATGCGTGAGATGTCGAGCGCGTATCGGTAGTCGTGGCCCGGCCGGTCGGCGACGAACTCGATAAGGCTTCGCGGCTTGCCCATGATGTCGAGCACCGCTTCGGCGACCTCGAGCCCGGTTGTCTCGGCGCCGGAGCCGATGTTGTAGACGCCGCCCACGGGCGCCTCGTGCAGAACCTGGTCGATGGCGCGGCAGTGGTCCTCGACGTACAGGTAGTCCCGGACCGCAGACCCGTCTTTGTACAGCGGCAGCGGCATGTGGTCGATCGCGTTGGTGATGAGCACCGGAACGAGCTTTTCCGGGTACTGGTACGGTCCGTAGTTGTTCGATCCACGAGTGACCAGGAGCGGCAAGCCGAAGCTCTCGGCGTATGCATGCGCGATGTGCTCTCCGCCCGCCTTGCTCGCCGAGTAAGGGCTCCTCGGCCGAAATGCGTCGCCCTCGGCCGAACGACCCTCGTGAACGTCACCGTATACCTCATCAGTGCTGACGAGGAGGAACACCTCGTGCGCGTGACGGCGCGCCGCCTCGCAGAGCAAGGCGGTCCCGCGGACGTCGGTCTCGATGAACGCAAAGGGGTCCAGGAGCGAGCGGTCGACATGGGTCTCGGCGGCGAAGTTGACGATGGCGTCGACCTGGGAGGCAAGCGAGTTGACCAGCTTTTCCTCGCAGATGTCTCCGTGCACGAAGCGATAACCTGGCCGGCCTTCGAACTCGACCAGGTTGGCCAGGTTCCCCGCGTAGGTGAGCTTGTCGAGCACAGTGATCTCGACCTCGGGCCGCGTCCGGCGGAGGTGGCGGACGAAGTTCGAGCCGATGAAGCCGGCGGCTCCCGCGACCAGGATCCGCTTCAGGGATCGGCTCATTTGATGGGCGGGCCGGCGGTCCAGTCGTAGCCGATCGTCGGGTCGTCGTGCGGGATGCGGCCCTCGTCGTCGGGTGCGTACACGCTGGACGTGATGTAGAGGACGTGGGACAGCTCGAGCGCCCGGCATCCGTGGGCCACGCCAGGCGGGATCTTCAAGCAGCAGGGCTTGCCGTCGCCCATCAGGAACTCCATCAGCTGTCCTTTCGTCGGCGAGTCGTCCCGCGTGTCGTACAGCGCAACTTTGAGCGCACCGATCACGTACCACCAGTCTGTCTGGCGCTGGTGGATATGCCATGCCTTGGCCGTGCCGGGATACATCAGGGAGTGGCTCCACTGGCCGAAATGGTCGAAGAACTCATCGCTCTCGCGGATCACCTCGCGAAAGAAGCCGCGTTCGTCGGCATGGGTGACGAGCTCCTTCAAGACGACGCCCTCGATGCTCATCAGTCTTTGTTGGCGCCGTGCGCCCGCACGAAATCATGCACGGCGTAGTAGGCCTGGATCGACTCGCCGGCATCACCCCAGAAGCCGTCGACGACGTCGTACTCCATCAGGTCGCGCTCGAGGTACCAGTTGTTGACGTCGGTGATCTCGAGCTCGCCGCGGCCCGATGGCTTCAGCTCAGGCAGCACCTTCCATACCGTCTCGTCATAGAAGTAGACGCCCGTCACAGCAAACTCGCTCGGCGGGTCGGCGGGCTTTTCAAGGATTCGCTCGATCCTACGGTTGCCGTCGAACTGCGCCACGCCCAGATGGCGCAGATGCTCCGGATCGCTTTCCTGGGAGAGGACGACGCGCGCCCCTTGCTTCTGCCGGCGAAAGGCTTCGACGCACGGGCGGATCGATCGCTCGAAGACGTTGTCGGCCAGCAGGACGACGCACCGGTCGCCGGCCACGAACTTCTCGGCCAGTCCGAGCGCTTCCGCGATCCCGCCGGCCTTGTCCTGGTAGGCATAGAACAGCCGGTCGATCCCGAATTCGTTTCCGTTGCCGAGGAGGCGCAAGAACTCGCCGGCGTGCGTGCCGCCGGTGACGAGCATGATCTCGCCCACTCCGGCCCCGACCAGGGCCTCGATCGCGTAGTTGATCATCGGCCGGTCGTAGATCGGCAGCAGGTGTTTGTTGGTGATGCGGGTGAGCGGGTGCAGGCGGCTCCCGGTGCCGCCGGCCAGAATCACGCCCTTCATTGGGCGGATTCTATAGACGCCTACCGGGGTCGATATGCCGAGACGGTACGGAGCGGTCATGTCGTGAGGGCCTGGCCGGCCCACGGACGTCGGTGCCCGTGTCAAAAAGCCGCTCTGTGTTCGTAGGCCACAAGCTCTTGTGGCAGACTGGCCGCTGCACAGCAAATGGCGAGACCCGACAACTGGCCGCGCACCATCCTGCACGTCGACCTAGACGCGTTCTACACGTCGGTCCACCAGCGCGACGACCCGAAGCTGCGAGGCATCCCTGTGGCGGTGGCCGGGCGCTCGCGGCGCGCGGTCGTCATGGGCGCGTCTTACGAGGCTCGTGCCTACGGTGTGCGCTCGGCCATGCCCCTGCATGAGGCCACGCAGCTGTGCCCTCAGCTCACCGTCGTCGCACCGGACGGCGCGCGCTATCGCGAGGCGAGCCGCGCCGTCCATCAGATCTTCCGCCGCTTCACGTCGCCGGAGCTGGTCGAAGGCGTCGCCCTCGACGAGGCGTACCTCGACGTCACCGCGCGGACGCGCCACGGGACCTCCACCGCCGACGACGTCGCGCGGCGGATCAAGTTCCAGGTCCACACCGAGGTCGGCCTGACGGCTTCGGTCGGCGCGGCGACCTCAAAGCTCGTCGCCAAGGTGGCGAGCGGGACACGCAAGCCTGACGGGCTCGTCCTCGTGCCGCCCGGGACCGAGGCGGACTTTCTGGCACCACTGCCCGTCGGCGTCATTCCGGGCCTGGGCCCGAAGACCGAGGAACGTCTGCGCGCGATGGGTCTCCGCACCGTCGGTGCGCTGGCCGCGTACGAGACTCCGCGCCTCGTCCAGGCCCTGGGCACGAACGGCGCGGTGCTCCAGCGACTGGCGCAGGGCCGAGACCGCACGCCCGTGGACGGCAGCCGGCCGGCCAAGACCATCTCCGCCGAGACGACATTCGAGACTGACGTCAGCGACCGCGGCCGGCTCGAGGACGCGCTTCGCGACCTCACCGACCGGGTGACCGAACGGCTCAAGACCGACGGGGTCCGCGCGCGGACGGTCTACGTGAAGCTGAAGCTGCCTGACTTCAGGCTTGTGAGCCGCCAGGTGAGCCGGACGAGCCCGACCGACGATGTCGAGACGATCTTCCGCGCCGCCCGCTCCGCGCTCGAGAAGTCGCACGTGGAGGCGCGACCGGTGCGGCTGATTGGGGTGGGCCTGTCCGGCCTCGAGCACCCGGACTCTGATTCGCAGCAGCAGCTGAACCTCTTCGACTAGGCGGCGTCCGGTCGATCACCGGCCGGGGCAGGGCCGCCAGGACTTCGCCGACAGTCGTCCAACCGAGGCTCGCCTGCGCTCGTGCGATCAGGGCGCGAAAGACCATCGCTGTAGCGCGGGCGTCGTCCAGCGCGGCATGGGCGGGCGTGACGTCGAGGCCGAGCTCGTCCACCAGCCGCGCGAGCCCCGGCGTCTGTCCCTTGGGAAGGTCGAGCACCAGCCGCGCAAGCGCGGTGGTGTCGATGATCGGATGCTCGAGCGGACTCTCCAGGCCCCGGCCCACCAGCCAGGTGTCAAAGGCGTCGTGGCTGTGCTCGACCAGCACCGCACCCTGCGCGAACCGTAAAAACCCGCGACGCGCATCCTTGAACTCGGGCGCGCCGATGAGCATCGACCTGTCGATGTGGTGGCGCTTGCGAGCGTACGGGTTGATCGGCGCGCGACAGTCGACCAGCGTGTCGAAGAACGAAAGAGTGCGGTCGAGCCGGAAGCGCTCGGCGCCGATCTCGAGCACCAGGAACGGCGCGTTCCCAGTGGTCTCCACGTCGAGGGCAACAAACTGCGCCTCGTCGAGCGGCGTCTTCCCGCTGACCTCCGGGGCGTCGACTGCGATCTCCTCCCAGGGCACTAGCTCGCCGGCTCCGCGCGGCTTGAGGTAGAGCGGCTTTTTCCCCACGAAATCTGAGGCTACGCCTTGATTTCGCGGGGGGCCCTTATAAGGCTTCATCAGCGCGCCAGGGCCAGGGCACGCCGCGCCCAGGCGATCTCCTCGCCGTTCAGCGCGCGCAGAAGCAGCACGGCTGCCGCGTAGACGACGACGCCGATCGCGATCGGGAGGGCGACCCACAATCCTTCGACATTGGAGATCGGGGCGATCGCGGCTCCCATGACAAGGCCCGCCAGAACGACTCGTGCGCTGAGTGAGATGACCGGAACGCGCCCGACGTAGCGGGCAGTCAGGATCCAGCCCGCGATGCCAAGCACGACTTCGGTCAGCACGGTCGCCCAGCTCGCGCCGATGTAGCCGAAAAACGGAATCAGCGTGAGGTTCAGCGCCACGTTGGCGACGAGGCTCCAGCCCGCCGCCCATGTGAAGGACGACTGGCGGTCAGAGGCGTTGAGGGCCCCGATGAAGGTGTTGTTGACGAACGCAAAGCCAAGTGCCAGGGCCAGTATCCGCAGTGCCGGCGCCGAATGCACGTAGTCGTGGCCGAGCAGGAGCGGCGTGAGCGAGTCAGCCAGGACGAAGATGCCGATGCTCATGGGCCAGCCCATCAAGAGCAGCGCCTTGTAAAAACGGCTGATGGCGTCGAGCATCTCCTTCGGCCGCTCGCGGTGATAGACGGAGAGAACAGGAAACACCACTGACAGGAACGTGATCGGGACGAACAGCAGGGATTCGATCGGCTTGTACGCGGCGCCGTAAAGACCGGCGTCGGTGGGCGAGCGGAGCACATAGATCAGCGGCTGGTCGATCCGGAAGTAAAGGATCGTGAGGACGAACGTCAGCGCGAAGGGAAGGCCTTTCCAGAACCATTCGCGCAGGAAGGGCGTCTCAAACCTCCATCCGATGATGGCGATCCGCTTGACGGCCAGCACGATGGTGAAGTAGACGCAGCTGAATGCGTACTGCGCCGCGTACGCCCACACGTAGTAAGCCACGCCCTGGTGCGAGGTCCCGCCATACAGGATGAGCGCGAGCAGGATGGCGCTCTCGAGAATTACCCCGATCGCTTCGTAGCCGAGCTGCTGCACCGCGTAAAGGCCGTTTCGCAACAGCGTCGAATACGAGGTGAGGACCATGAGGATGAAGCCCGGGACGAGCAGGTTGCCGAGGCCGAGAGGGATCACGAGCGCAACCAGAAGCACAAGGCTCACGGCGGACATCACGAGCCGCAGCGACATCACGTTGCGCAGGTAGCGCTGGATCTGGCTGTGGTCGCGCGCGCCCTCGCGGACGAAAAGAACGTTGAAGCCGAGGTCCAGAACCACGCTGATGATCGCGGTCAGGTTGACGAGCACGGTGAAGGACCCGTAGCTCGTAGGACCCAGCCGCCGGATCATGTAGAGCACGGTCACCAGCGCGATCAGGCGCGCGATGACCTTGGCTGTGAGCACGATGATCGTGTTGCGGAGGGCTCGCGAGCCGAGCCCCAGGCTCGAGACCGGTTGTTCTAGTGGTGAGTCGTGATCTGGCAACTGCCTGAATCGTAAATGTTGGCTTGGCTACACTCGTGCGACTGTGGCGGACCGGGTTCGAATTCTCAGTGGCATGCGCCCGACCGGCCGCTTTCACCTCGGCAACTACCTCGGCGCGGCGAAAAACTGGGTCGAGCTCCAGCACCAGTACGAGTGCTTTTACTTCGTCGCCGACTACCACGCGCTTACGACTGAGCCGGACGGCCACAAAGCAGAGGACAAAGTCTTCGACCTCACCGCCGACCTTCTCGCTGTGGGAATCGATCCCAGACGCAGCGTCCTCTACCTGCAGTCGAAGGTGCCCGATACGGCCGAGCTGTCGCTCCTGTTGTCGATGGTCACGCCGCTCAGCTGGGTGCTCCGTACGCCGACATTCAAGGAGATGGCCAAAAAGCATCCCGACAACGTCAACCTGGGTCTTCTTTCCTATCCGGTCCTCCAGGGCGCCGACATCCTGATCGTCAAAGGCGGAGGCGTGCCCGTCGGCAAGGACCAGCTCGCCCACCTGGAGCTGATTCGCGAAGTGGCGCGGAAGTTCAATCGGACGTACGCGCCGGTATTCCCCGAGCCTCGCGCGCTTCTGACCGAAACGCCGCTGGTCAAGGGCACCGACGGCAAGCAGCGCATGTCTAAGACCGTGGGCAACATCGTCGGCGTCACGGACGACCCTGACGTCATCCGCAAGCAGGTGCACAGCATGGTCACCGATACCAAGCGCATCTACCGCTCGCAGCCAGGCCATCCGCGGTCCTGCAACGTCTGCGCCTTCTACAAGTTCTTCTTCGACGATTGGGAGCACTACTGGGATCTCTGCCGGAAGGCGCAGATCGGGTGCAACGACAAGAAGAAGCTGCTCGCGGAGCGGATCATCGAGAGGTTCGGACCGTTTCGTGAGAGGCGCGCCGAGTTGAGCCCGGAGCAGGTCACCGCGATCCTCGACGAGGGAAGCGTCCGGGCGCGCGACATCGCTCGGAAGACGCTGGTCGAGGTACGCGAGGCGGTCGGCCTGCCGTCTTACCTGGATCGTTAAGATTTGAGCCGGATGGCAGAGGCTGCGGCCCCCAGGAGAGTCACCCGCCGAACGTTTTTGGCCTGGTGGATGGCGGCCCTCTTGACCGCAACCGTGGTGACCGGGCTGGCGCCGATCCTCGTCTACTTCTGGCCGGCGCCTCCCAAGGGCCAGAAGAAGGGTTCCATCACGGTCTCGATGGAGAAGTCGCTCGGCCAGCTCGAGGAGGGCACCGCGACGCCTATCCTCGCCCCCACCACCCCCAACTCCGCCTTCATCATGGCCGACGGGGGTGGCGACAACGCTCCTGGTGACCTGGCCTTCGGTGCGTTCGTGATCAAGAACCAGGGCAAGGTGGAGGTCTTCGCGCAGAACTGCTCCCACCTCGGCTGCTCGGTGGCCTTCAACAAGGACGCGAAGACGTTCGACTGTCCGTGTCACGGCTCACGTTTCAACCTGGACGGATCGGTGCATCACGGCCCGGCGTCCGTCCCCCTCTCGCACCTGACCTGGAAGCAGGGCGGCAAACCGAACGAGATCCAGGTCGACGGGATCATCCTGGGCTTCTGATGGCGATTCCACACCCGCGCGACATCCAGGTGGCGGTGGTCGATTGGCTCGACGCGCGCTACCCGTTCACCAAGGCGGTCGACGAAGCCCTCTACCAGCGGGTGCCAAACTTCGCCAACGCTTTCTACTACTGCTTCGGCGGGATGGTGTTCATCCTCATCGTCTTTCTGCTCCTGACCGGAGTGCTGCTCGCGCTGTACTACGTCCCCGACGCGAGCGGCAATCCGGCTCCCGCCTACGCCAGCGTGAACTTCATCCAGAACACCGTCTACCTCGGCTGGCTGGTCCGCGGCGTGCACTTCTGGAGCGCAAACCTGCTGATCATCATGGTTCTGCTCCACATGGCTCGCGTCTACTGGACCGGGTCGTATCGGGCGCCGCGCGAGCTGAACTGGATCGTCGGCGTGCTCATGCTGTTCATCATCCTGGCGCTGGCGCTGACGGGTTACCTCCTACCGTGGGACACCAAGGCGTACTTCGCGACCGAGGTGACGATCAAGATCACCGCCGGGGTCCCCATACCTCCGGTGGCGGCGCTCATCAAGGAGCTGCTCCAGGGCGGCCCGGTCGTCGGACCTCCGACCCTGCAGCGCTTCTTCACATTGCACGTCTTCGTGCTGCCGGCCCTCATCGTGTTGTTGATGTACGTGCACTTCCGCTTCATCCGGGCGCACGGCATCTCGGAGCCGCTATGAGTGACCATGACGTGACGCAACAGGGACCCGGCGCGGCGGTCGCGGCGCCGAAGGAAGTCGAGATCATCCAGCTGGACGGCCACGGCGGCCACACGCTCGAGCCGGAGTGGAAGCGGTTGCCTGTGGGGCCGGACCACATCCTCTATCCCGTGGTGGTCGGTCTGGCGCTGTTCCCGATCCTGATGGGGGACGCGGGCCACCACCTGGCGGACGACATGCCGGACGAGGACACGCACCCGTTCTTCCCGGACCACTTCTGGCCCTACCCGATCATCGCGGTCGTGATGCTGGTCGCGGTCGGCCTGCTGTCCGCGATCGTTCAGAAGAACCTGCAGCTGGAGGCTTCGGCCGACCCGAGGGCAGTCACCATCCCGCGGCCGGACTGGTACTTCCTTTTCCTGTTTCAGTTCCTGAAGCTGGGCAACGAGTTCGTCTTCTCGATCGGCATCGGAACGGTCGCGATCATCCTGCTGCTGATCTTTCCGTTCCTCGACACCGCCATCGGTCCCCGGGTGGGGCGACGCCTGGGCTGGACGACGTGGCCGGTCCCCGGCCGCAACATCATCACGGGCACCGCGTTCGTGCTCGCCCTGCTCTCCATCGCGCTCCTTGAGCTCTGGGCGCTCGCTGGTCCTGGGTTCTGCCTGCCGTGGTTCGTGAACTCGCCCGTTTGCGGGGCGTAGCAGAGCGCCGAACGGGCTAGGTCCGCGAGTCGTACAGCTGCTTGGTCAGCTCCAGCTGGGCCAGGTGCTCGCGGGCGTGGCCGTAGTTCGAGACCAACCACTCGATCCCAGGCTTCGGCGGCCGGTCTCCCCGGGGTCGCATCTCGGTGAGGTCGGCGGCCGTCAACGCGGCGATCTGCTTCTCCAGCTCCCGGTCCGCCCGGTCCAGCAGTGCGAGAAGGTCGGCGGCCTCGAGCTCGACCTTGAACTCCGATTCGCGGTCCCGGTCGGACTCGATCAATCGCAAGGCGCGGATCATCTCCCGCTCCGAGCCAAGCGTGTGGGCCACCAGCACTGCAATCGAGTTGGCCTTAGGCAGCGGACGCCAGTTGAGCGTCCCGTGGTCGAGGCCCCGCACCTGCTCGCGGAGCTTGTCGTGGATCTCGCGGTAGAGGGCGCCGATCGTGTTTGCGATCGTTTGCGCGCCGGCTTCGTCCATTCGGCCTAGACCTTTTCAGTCACGCGGTATTCGAGGTAGCGCCCCAACAGTAATCGCGTGTGGGCTTCGAGGGCGGGCAGGACACTCAGGACGAGGCCGACCATGGGGTAGAGGAGATACTCGAGGTACACCGCGCCTCTCCTCCAAGCCGGCCAGGCGGCCGGCTTGGGCGGCAGCATCCTGATCTCGACGTATAGGAAGAACACCACGGTCGAAAGCGTGACGCCAAGGAGAAGGCCCGAAACGCTCCACAGCGTCTGCCCCAGGTCGGTCAGCGAAAAGTCGGTGCTGACCCAGATCGGGACCGACGCGCCGAACAGAAGAAGCACCGGCAGGAAGATCCAGTTGAGGTGGTTCAGGAAGAGGTTCATGAACCGTCGCGTGCGCAGCCAGAAAGGGATCTCAGGATGCTTGAAGAACCGGGCGAGGACGTAGGGCACGTCGGTGATTCCCCACGCCCACCGCTTGATCTGGTTGTACTGACTCACATGCGTCGCGGCGTAGTCCCGCGCCTGGGGTGAGTCGCCGTAGATCGGCAGCCAGACGGACTTGACCGCGAACTTCTTGCCGAAGGTGAAGAACGCCTTCCAGTAGAAACGCGAATCCTCCGGGATCACGTCCTTGTCCCAGTAGCCGACCTTGTGCACGAAGTCGAGGCTGCACGTGTAGCTCGAGAACGCGACGAGGCGGTGCGGCTGGGAATGGAGAAACATCTGCCATTGGGACGTGCTCGCGGACATGATGCGGACGGCCAGCGGAACGTCCCAGATGTTGTTGTGGAACAGCGGGACGGGCTGCCAAATCCGGTAGTCGCGGAGTGGCTCGCGGGCGTGGTGCCAGCTGATCCAGGCGAAGTACTGGGGATGGACCCGGTAGTCGGAGTCAAGGTCGGTGATGAGGACCTTGCTCAGGTCGAAGCCCTCCTCGGTGAGGACTCTGACCATCCAGCGGCCGCCCCAGTTCATGGCCGCCGACTTGCCGGCGACTATGCCCGGCTCGAGGGGATCCTTGATGTGGTACAGGCCGCGCAGCCTGCCGCCGAACTTCTCCTTGAGCCTGGCCACGTTCTCCCAGCCCGGCTTGTCGGTCTCCCGGGTGATGATGCCGACCAGCTTCAGGTCGTCGGGATAGTTGGCGTCGACGATGGCCTGCACCGTCCGCTCGAGCACGTGGTACGGCTCGGTGTAGGTCGGGATGACACAGAGGTGGTAGAAGCCGAGCGGGTCGGCGGCCGTGTCCGGGGCCTTCTCGCGGCTCCGGGCAAGCCAGTCCATGCTCATGTCGCGGCGCATCTTGGTCAGCGTCCCGTACACACCGGTCACCACGCCGACCGCGCGGAGGACCCAGTAGGCGTCGAAGATCAGCACGGCGACCGCGACCACGAGCGCGCCGGTGGAGTGAAAGATGATCGGGATCCACGCCGGGGCCAGCAGCATGATCCACGTGACCAGGCCGGGCGAGGCCTCGAACAGGCGAGCGCCGAACTGGCGCAGCGCTTGCTCCCAGACAGGCGCCGGCGGCGGGGCTTCGATGACTGCCACGGCTCGATTATGGCCTCGGAATAGGAAACGGACCGGGCGCCTTGTATTAGGCGTGAAGAACGTTCAGCACTTCGACGGACCGACTTTTGATACCGACGTCCTGCAGGCCGGCGAGCCTGTGGTCGTCGACTTTTACGCCGACTGGTGCCACCCCTGCCACATGATGGCGCCGCTCGTGGAGCAGCTTGCGGGCGAGTACGCCGGCAAGGTCAAGATCGGCAAACTGGATGTCGAGGCGAACCAGGAGTTAGCGATCCGGTACGGCGTCATGGGCATCCCGACCCTGGGCCTTTTCAAGGGCGGAAAGATGGTCGACCGGTTGGTCGGCTATCCGGGCGGGGCGGCTCCGGTCCGAGCCTGGATCGAGAAGGGCGCCGACGTCGCTCAGGCCAAGAGCGGCGACGCCGCGGCGGTAACGAACTAGAGCCGAACGGCTTTTGGGCGGCTGGGTGATTCGCCGCGAGTGCCGGCGGACGCGGGATTGAAGAAGCTCGGAATGCCGCGAGTGCCGGCAGACGCGGCATTCCACCTTAGCGTCTCACTGGCGGCCGGGTTCACGCCGGCCGCAACTATGCCTGTAGGGCTGCCAGGCGTCGCCTGTGGAAGGTCTTCAGTTAAGTCCCAACCGTATACCGGAGGGTCAGCAGGCCGGCCGGCGAAGCCGGCCCGCCGATGAGCGGGAACCATTTGGGTGCCCGCTCATACCCTTAATGTCCCCACATTGCGCGCTCGGCGTGCTGGACGGTTTCCGGGCCGTGCTCGCCCGTGCGGATCCGGACCGCATCCTCGACCCCGATGACAAAGATCTTCCCGTCGCCCACCACGCCGTTCTCGGTGCGCGCGGCGACCGCGAGCTTGTCGACCACCGTCCCCACAATCTCGGACCTCATCACCGCTTCGATCTTGAGTCGCGGTCGGAGGGAGATGTGCACGGCCCTCCCGCGATAGGTCTCCGTGTAGCCACCCTGCGCGCCGCAACCCTTTACCTCGGTCACGGTCACACCCGACACGCCGCATTCGTCCAGCACGTCCTGGACCTCCTGCAGGCGCTCGTGCCGAATGATCGCCACGACCATCTTCATGGCCAGTCCGCTTCCGTTTGCCGTCATGCCGGCGACACCTCCTTCTTGGCCGTCGGCACGTGTTCGGTCGAGGGGTGCGGGTTGACAGTCGGCGTGTCCGGCTGGCGGTAGACGCCACCCGGGACCGGCATGAACGACTCTGGGTAACCCCACATGCCGTGCTCGCTGATGTCCAAACCCTCCATCTCCTCGCCCGCGGAGACGCGCAGGCCAACGGTCTTCTTGATGACCCAGAACAGACCGTAGCTCAGCGCGAACACGGTGACGAACGAAGCGGTGACGGCGATTGCCTGGGCGCCCAGCTGGTGGAAGCTCCCGGTGTAGAAGAGACCGCCCTCACCCACGCCGTTGAACTTCGCCAGCGCCGGGACGGTGAACAGTCCGCAGCTCAGAGTGCCCCAGATCCCGGCGAGGCCGTGCGCCGGCAGGGCGCCCACCGGATCGTCGAGGTACCGGTCGATGAGAAGCACACCGACCACGACGATCACGCCGGCGACCGCGCCGATGACGATCGCGGCCCATGGCTCGACGTAACCCGATGGCGCGGTAATGGCGACCAGTGCCGCGATCGCCCCGTTGCCGATCATGCCGACATCCATCGTCTTCGTGATCAGGTAGATGGTGGCAAGCGCCGCAACCGCGCCGCCGGCCGCCGCCAGATTGGTCACGACCACGATGTCCGCAAAGTGGAGGTTGGTCGCGTTGAGGGTCGAGCCGGGGTTGAAGCCGAACCATCCGAACCACAGGATCAGCACGCCGAGCTGAGCCAGCGGCATGTTGTGGCCGGGTATTGCGTTTACGCGACCCCGCTCGTACTTGCCGATTCGCGCTCCGAGAAGCAGAAGCCCGGCAAAGCCCGCGGTCGCGCCGGTCAGGTGGACGACGGTGGATCCCGCGAAGTCCTGCGCCCCCAGGGTTGCCATCAGGTAGCCGCCGCCGAAGAGCTGGTGGCTGATGAGCGGATAGATGAAGGCCGCGAACGGCACGCCAAACAGGATGTAGACGATGAACTTGGTCCGCTCGAGCATCGTGCCCCAAACGATCGCGAGGGACACCGCGCAGAAGACGAACTCGAAGAACCACTTGGCAGCGGCCGGCGCCGTGCTGGCGGCGATGGCCGGGAGACTGAGCTGTGATCCGGGGCTGAAGGTCGGGAAGAAGCCGCTGCCGCCGATCACGGCGAAGATGCCGCCGGCGCCGAACGCGAATCCAAATCCCACGGCCCAGTACGCGATGGAGCTCACGCTCAGGTTGGTGATGACCTTGGCCACCACCGTGCCGACGTTCTTCATGCGGCTGAAGCCAACTTCGAGCATCGCGAAGCCCGCCTGCATGAAGAGGACGAAACAGCCGGCGACGATTACCCAAACCGTGTCGGCGGCGACGGCTGCTGCGGAGGTCGCGGTGGTGTCGTCGGCCAGAGCTGTGACTGGGGCCAGGGCGGCCAGCGCGGCACCAAGACCCGACAAGAGGAGCAAGCGGCGTCGGCGAAATAGCGCGTTCATGAGCTCCACGAGTACAGGCAAGGACGTCACCTCCGGGTTGATGAGGCCAGCCTATGGGCGCCCGGCCGTCGGCAAAAACGTGTGGCATAAACGAATTGGCCGGTCCGAGCCTCGTACCGATCGCACGAGAAAGCCCGGCTTGTGGACGGGACCTTTTTGTGACAAGCGCACAGAAAAGCAACGTGCCGGTTCGTGAGGGTCTTACCTGATCTCTGGCCAACCCCTTCCTTACGATGACCCTGGGGCCCGCATCAAAATCCTGGTTTTTCGTGGAGGGTGTTCATGGCAGTAGTGACAAAGTCGGTCAGCAAGACCAGCCCGCGTGAGGTGCTCGAGCGGGCGAAGGCCGAGGGCGTCGAGGTTGTCGACGTCCGCTTCATCGACCTTCCCGGCACATGGCAGCACTTCAGCCTTCCGCTGGGCGAGCTGGACGTCGACAGCTTCAAGGATGGGCTCGGATTCGACGGCTCGAGCATTCGTGGGTTCCAGTCGATCGATGAGAGCGACATGTTGCTCATGCCTGACCCCGACTCGGCGACCATAGACCCGGTCCTGTCGCACAAGACGCTTTTTCTGATCTGTGACGTGGTGGACCCCATCACCGGCGAGCCGTATTCGCGCGACGCGCGCTTCATCGCCAAGAAGGCTGAGGAGCACCTCCGGCGGTCCGGCATCGCCGACGTGAGCTACTGGGGCCCGGAGGCGGAGTTCTACATCTTCAACTCGCTCCGGTTCGACCAGAACGCCCACAGCGGCTACTACTTCATCGACTCCGACGAAGGGATCTGGAACTCGGGCAAAAACTCTGAGAACAACCTGGCGTACCGGCCGCGGCACAAGGAGGGCTACTTCCCCGTGCCCCCAACCGACAAGCTGCAGGACCTGCGCTCCGAGATCATGCTCAAGCTGATCGAGGCCGGCGTCCGGGTGGAGGTGCAGCACCACGAGGTCGGCACGGCAGGTCAGGCCGAGATAGACATGCGGTTCGACTCCCTGACCAAGATGGGCGACAAGCTCATGGTCTACAAGTACGTCATCAAGAACATCGCCGCGCAGCATGGTTACGTGGCGACGTTCATGCCCAAGCCGCTGTTCCAGGACAACGGTTCCGGGATGCACGTGCACCAGAGCCTGTGGAAGGACGGCGAGAACCTGTTTGCCGACGCAAAGGGTTACGCCGGCCTCAGCCAGACCGCCGTCTACTACATCGGCGGCCTCCTGAAGCACGCGGCGGCGCTGCTCGCGATCTGCGCGCCGACGACCAACTCCTACCGCCGCCTGGTCCCCGGTTACGAGGCCCCGATCAACCTCGTGTACTCGAAGCGCAACCGTTCTGCGTGTGTGCGCATCCCGATGTACTCGACCAACCCGAAGACGAAGCGCGTCGAGTTCCGCTCGCCCGACCCGGCCGCGAACCCCTACCTCGCGTTCTCCGCGTGCTTGATGGCCGGTCTCGACGGCATCAAGAACAAGATCACCCCGCCAGAGCCCGTCGACAAGGACATCTACGAGCTGGAGGGCGAGGAGAAGGCGAAGATCAAGTCGGTGCCAGGCTCGCTTGCCGAGTCACTCGACGCTCTGGAATCGGACCACGCGTTCCTGCTCGACGACGGCGTGTTCACCGAGGACGTGATCGAGACCTGGATCGACTACAAGCGCAAGAAGGAAGTTGACGCGGTTGCGCTGAGGCCCCACCCGTGGGAGTTCATGCTCTACAGCGACGTCTAGCCCAGCTACTCCGAGGGCCTCGGCGAAAGCCGGGGCCCTTTTCTTTCTGCGTGTGATTTCCCGCATTCGCCGGCGCTCGCGGGTTTGGGATGGGAATGAAACCCGCGACTGCCGGCACTCGCGTGTCTGGCCTACATGCCGAGCATCGCGCGGGCCCGCAGGGCGATGCTGATCGCCACCCGCATTTCCGGGTCGTCCAGATCGAGGCCGGTCAGAACCTGGATCCGCTCGACCCGGTAGGTCATCGAGTTGATGTGAATGCCCAGGTTGCGGGCAGCGGCGCGGCGGATCCAGCGCGCTGCCGAAAGGGCCTCCAGTGTCTCGACCAGCGGCGTGTCGCGCGACTGCGCGTACTCGAGCAGAGGCCCAAGCAGCTCCTCGACAAAACGGCGCAGCGCTTCCGGACTCTGTACCTCGAGCAGCAACCTGAACGCCCCGAGGGAGCGATAGGACGCGACGCGCCCTCGGCCACCCGCGCGGCGCGTGAGGCGCAGGGCCTGGCGGGCCTCGACGTGCGAGCGAGCCAGCTCGCCGACGCCATTGGCGAGGTTGCCGATGCCGACCGAGCCCGAGCCCGGCTTCATCACGGGCGCCGCGGTCGCCAGCACCTGCGCGGCCAGCCTCTCCACGGCGGACAGGTCTGCAGCCACCTCGTCGGGGACGAGGAACACAGCCGACGCGGACCGAACCAGGGTCAGCGCGCCAGGCAGCCGCGAGCGGATCAGCCCGCTGAGCGCCTGGTCGAGCCTGTCCTGCTGGCCCCGAGCCGCCAGCGCCGCCTCGGTCTTGTCATCGTCAGGCTCGAGCACGACGACCCACGCGCGCTGCGGCAGCCGGTGGCCCAGGCGCTCCGCCTGCCGCGCGATCCGCTCCGCCTCGTCCGACTCGAGCCCGCCGGCCAGAACTTCCTCGACCAGGTCGCCCCGCAGCCGGCGTTCGACCTCTGCCGCGGCACGCTCTTTGGCGAGCTCCAGCGCAAGCACGGTCGAACCGTGTTCGAGCGCGCGTAGACGTCCCTCCGGGTCGACGCTCTCCTCGTCCACCGCGACCGCCAGGAAACCAAGCATCTCGGCGCCCGCGCGTACAGGCACGACGTCCAGGGCGCGCGCCGGACGCCCTGCGTTGATCCTCACCTCGCGCGCCGCCGTCTGGGCCAGCGTCGCGGGAACGTGGATGCGTGGCGGCATTCCGTCGGAGGCCTCCCCCACTCCCCTGACGCGATAGCCGTCCGCCGAGTAGAGCGCGGCGCGCCCTCCCGCGAGGGAACCGATCACCTCGAGGATCGGTGGAATGCCGGCGCCTTCCAGGGAGAGCTTCGTGAACCGCTCGTGGATGTCGTGGGAGAGGCTGATCTCGGCCAGCTGGACCTCGGTCCGCCGCTGCAGCTCGCTGCGCTCGAGGATGCCGGCCACCTGGCCCGCGATGGCGCGCAGAAAATCGACGTCCCCGGAGTTGAATTCGCGTCGCTCGGTGCTCTGCACGTTGATGACCCCGACGAGGCGCGGCCCGGATTCGATCGGCACCGATGCCATGGAATGGAAACGGTCTTCGTCGAGCCCCGGCACCCACTTCCAGTGCGGCTCCTTGCTCACGTCAGGCACGACAGCCGGCCTGCGGGACTCGGCGACCCAGCCTGTGATTCCCTCGCCCATCTTCATCGTCACCTTGCCGACCATGTTCTCGTTCAGGCCGTTGGTCGCCGTCAGGAGCAGCTCCCGACCGGGCGGTGTCAGCAGATAGAGCGAGCAGACGTCTGTTCCGATGGCGGAGGTCGTCTCGCGGATGATCAGCTCGAGGAGCTCGTCCGGGCGCGGCGTCGATGCGGCCGCCTGGGCGAGGCGGACCAGGAAGCTGAGCTCGCGCGCGGCCAGGCTGGTGTCCGCCACTCCTGAAAGGTTCCTGCTCTCTCTCACGCCACGCCTCGTGTCATTAGCACCATGGACAACGCTCTGGCTAGTGTGACCGATACAGACTCGACCTGGTGAGGGGTTGGCGCTAGATTTAGCCCCACCGTGCCTACACAGAACTCCGCCCGCTGGCGCGAACACTTCGCCGGGGTCGACCTGCCGGTGCCGGTCTACGGGGGTGGGACCGTCACCGGGATCAACCTGGACAACGCGGCCAGCACCCCGCCGCTGAGGCGGGTGCGGGACGCGATCAACGCCTTCTCTGACGTCTACTCGAGCGTCCACCGCGGCACCGGTTACAAGTCCCGCGTCTCCACCGAGGCCTACGAGCGGGCGCGCGAGCTCGTCGGTCGCTTCCTCGGCATCGACGAAGAGAACCAGGTGGTGATCTTCGTCAAGGGGACAACCGACGCGCTAAACCGCATCGCCGCGGAGCAGGCCCGGCTCGACGGTCGACGAGTCCTCGTCACGGAGATGGAGCACCACGCCGATCTCCTACCGTGGCGCCACCGCAGCGGGCACGTGATGGTCGAGCTGACGGAGGACGGCCGCATCGACCTGGAGGCGATCGACGATGCCCTGAAGACCGCCGATGGCACCATCGGTCTCATCGCGGTGTGTGGCGCCTCCAACGTGACGGGGTTCGTGTCGCCCGTTCACGAAGTGGCCGAGCTCGCGCATCGCTACGGAGCTCGGGTTTCTGTCGACGCGGCGCAGCTGGCGCCGCACCACCCCATCGAGGTCCTGCCCGCAAGCGACCCTGGTCACCTCGACTTCGTTTCGTTTTCGGGACACAAGATGTATGCGCCCTACGGCGCCGGCGTGCTCGTCGCACCTCGGGACTTCTTCTCGGGGGCGCCGGAGGTCATGGGCGGCGGCGCGATCAGCATCGTGACCTGGGATGACACCTACTGGGCCGATCTACCCGACCGCGAGGAGGCCGGCTCGCCAAACGTGATGGGCGCTGTTGCGCTCGGTGTGGCG
This sequence comes from Verrucomicrobiia bacterium, assembly GCA_035637495.1. Lineage (GTDB taxonomy): Bacteria > Chloroflexota > Dormibacteria > Dormibacterales > Dormibacteraceae > 40CM-4-65-16. The sequence continues at coordinate 29,490 of DASPXA010000047.1, read as the reverse complement.
ATCGAAACGCTGCTCGACCTGGGGTTCGACGCGATGCTCCATGACGAGGCGCAGCTCGGCACCCGCATGCTCCAGGGACTCAGCCGAATCCCGGGTGTAGGGGTGCTCGGCGGCCTGGAGCCGTGCGCTTCCGGCCGGCTTGCGCTTGCCAGCTTTGTCATCGAGGGGCTGGACCATGGGCTCGTGGCAGCCGTGTTGAGTAACGAATGGGGAATCGCCGTCCGTCACGGCTGCTTTTGCGCCCACCCGTACATGATTCACTTGCTGCACATGACCAGAGACGAGGTCGGTGCCATCGTGGACGACGTGGCCACCGGACGCCGCAGGGCTCTCCCGGGCGCGGTGCGTGCGAGCCTCGCCCCCTACAACACCGAAGCCGAGGTGGATCGCTTCCTCGACGCCGTGAGCCAGATCGCGCGCGGCGGCATCAGCGCACGCTACGAGCAGGTCGAGCAGGCAATCGACGGTGAGTACGCGCCGGCCGGCGGTTGGCCTCGCGTCGAGGCGGTGCTTTGATCAAGTTCATCGTCGAGGTTCTGCTGGCGATCTTTCTGCACCCGGTCGCGTTCGTGCTGGCCGTGATCGACATCGTCAACCGCCAGGACATCGGTGGCCTCGCGAAGTTCCTGTGGATCGTCATCAGCTTTTTCTGGGGCATCGGCCCGATCCTCTATATCGCGCTGGGCGGGGGCAAGCTCTGGTGACACCCTGACCAGATGAGAGATCGCGCGGCAACCAGGGCCCTGGTGCTCGGTCTGCTCGCGCTCTGGTTCGGCGTCATCGGCCCGTTCGCAATCTTCAGTGGCACCCGCTCGCTCAGGCGCATTCGCGCCTCGGGCGGCGAGCTCCGAGGCATTAACAGCGCAACCGTGGGACTCGTCGCGGGGATGATCGGGCTGGTGACGGCCATCGTCGGGATCGCGTACTGGTGGATCGCGTCCTGATCCGTCGCGTGGCCGTCGGGATCGTCGTGCTCGCCGTGGCCCTGTGCACCTACCCCGGCGCCCTGTTCGTCTCGCTCGCGACCCGCATCACCCCGGTCCCCAGCGCTTCCGCCGGCCCGGCCGGCGCGCTGCCCTGGCTGCATGTCGCCCATCCGTCGGGCGGAAGGCCTTACATCGCAGACGAGCAAGGCCGGATGGTGCTCCTGCACGGGGCGACGCCCGCGAGCCTGCTCGAGTTCGGGCCGGGAACTGCGCCGCTGTATCCGATCGATCCCTCTGCGTACGCGGACGGGCGCTGTCCGGACCTCAATCCAGCGAGCAAGTACCCACCCCTGTGCAGGGCGGACCTCGAGGCGATGGCCGCGTTGGGCTTCAACTCGCTCCGGCTCCCGATTTCGTGGAGCGTCCTCGAACCCACCCGCGGCAAGTTCAGCGAGATGCTCGTCGACCGCGTCGCCCAGATCGTCGACTGGGCTCGCGCTCTTCGCATGTACGTGATCATCGACATGCACCAGAACGCCTTCTCTCATTACGTCGGCACGGGCGACGGCGTGAATCTCACCTTCAACAGCGGCGCGCCGAAATGGGCGACCATCACGGATGGATTCCCTTCCTGGGCATACAGGAGTCAGCGCGAGCTCAACCCCTCGGTGTTTCAGGCAACCACGAACTTCTGGTACGACCGCGACGGGATCCAGGACGAGTACATCGCCGCGCTCGCCTTCGTCGTCCGCCGCTTCGTCACTGACAGCGTGGTCGCGGGCTACGGCCTCTACAACGAACCGTGGCCGGGGTGGAACCTCTCGCCCGGCTTCGAGGATCTCCTCCTGTTCCCTTTCTACAGGCGCGTTATCGACGCGATCACCGGGGTCCATGACGGGCTCCCCTGCTGGTCGGGCTTCTTCATGCCTGCGCCGTGCGGATATCGCGATCTCGGGGTTGGCGACCGGCGCCACCTGATGCTGCTGGACACCGGGTTGGCGCGGGAGATCACCGACTTTTCAACCCACCTCGGATTGCCGGTCAGCTCGTACCCGAACCTCGTTCTCGCGCTGCACGCTTACACGCACGTCTACACGCTGGACAAATTCGTGCTGGATCAAAAACCGCGCAATGCGACCTATCCGTGGGGCGGGTACGAGCAGAGCTACGCGTTGGCCGAACGGGAGGCCGGCGCGATGACGGCGGCCCTGTTTGTCGAGGAGTTCGGCAACAACCCGGAGGATGACGACGTGATCCTTGCCAGCCAGCTCCTGGAGCAGGAGAAGCACAATCTCGGCTTTGGCTTCTGGACCTGGAAGGAGAAGGGCGCAGGCGCCTGGGGGATGTTCGATCCGGCCGGCACCTGCTTGCGCATCGCACGCGAACGGATGCTGGCGCGGGTCTATCCGCGGCTGACGTCAGACCCTACCGCGAGCTTTCACTACGACTCCACCGACGGCGGCTTTGTGATGCACGCGAACGCAACGAGCCCCGACCGGACGACCGTCGTTTACGTGCCACCCGAGGTGACGGGCCAGATCTACAGCGTCGGGGCGGTCTCGGTTGTGGTCGGCAGCGAGACCGACGGGAGCAGGCTTGTGGTCGCCTCACCCACCGGCGGACCGTTCGTGATCGGCGTCGCCGCGGCGCCGATCCGGCTGACCGGCTGCGCCTAGGAGAAATGCACTAGTTTCTTGGGTGATCCGCAGCCGCCACAATTAAGTTTCCACGTCATTGGCATCGGCTAATCTGGAGGCAAGGGTGGGAAGCCGACCGGCAGCGTCTGGCCGTGCTCGCGCGTACCAGAACGGCTCTGGCGCGAAGGCCGTGCGAGTGGAGAAGAACGGGGCGAGCAAACGCCGCCCAGCGCCCAATGGCGAGCATGCGGCTGAGCCGGCGGTGAAGCTGGTCGGGGTTTCGCGGTCGTTCGGCAAGCACGTGGTCCTCAAGGGTCTCGACTTCAGGGTGGGCGCCGGCGAGCTGGTCGAGGTGACCGGACCGAGCGGTGCCGGCAAGACCACGCTGCTTCGCCTGGTCCACGGACAGCTTCGCCCGAATGGAGGCGAGGTGTGGGTGCGCGGCAGGGGGCTGCACAGGCGCTGGCGCCTGGGCCTCGGCCGGCTCCGCCGCGACGTCGCATTCGTCTTCCAGGAGCAGAGGCTGCTGCCGCGGCTCAATGCCTTCGAGAACATCGTGCTCGCGCTCCAGCTGCGCGATCCGCAGGTTCCGAACCGGACGATCAAGCAACGGGCGCTGGCGGCGCTCGAGTCGGTCAAGCTGGCGCACCGCAAGCGCGCGTATCCGCATCAGCTGTCGGCCGGGGAACGGCAGCGTGTTGCGATCGCGCGCGCCCTCGCCACCAGGCCTCGAGTCCTGCTCGCCGACGAACCGCTGGCATCGATGGACGACGAGAACGCGGCGATGATCACCCACCTTCTCGAGGAGGCGGCGGCCGCCGGCACGACCGTGATCGTCGCCACCCACAAGCACTCGTTCCTCTCCGCGACGCGGATCCTGCGGCTGCCGAGCGCTCGCGTGATGACCAACGGCGCCCGCCGGCCGGCGCCGAACGGCAACGGACACGCCAACGGCCTCCAGAACGGCGACGGCAACGGCAACGGCCACGGCGGCGTCCACGCCAACGGCAAGACCGTTGAGCCCTGGTGGCGGGTCGTCATTCCCGCGCGGGAAAGACCGCGCAAAGTCGCAAAGGTGCCGCGGCTCCCACTCTGGCGGCGCGCCGCGGCCCTTGCCGCCAACGCGTACCGCCTCGTGCTGCTCAACGGCTTGCGGAGCTGGAGCCGCGACGCCCGACAGACGACCCCGGTCATCGGCACCATCGCGCTTCTGCTCACGCTCTGCGGAACGCTGGCGCTCATCGGGATCGCAGTCGAGGGTGCCGTGGCCGAGCAGGCCGGCCTGGCCTCGGTCGTGCGCGTCTACCTCGCGCCCGATGCGACGACCGACCAGGTCAACGCGCTCGAGGCGCGGCTGAAGGCCGACTCTCGCGTCACCTCGGTGACTTACGTGACCCCGGAGCAAGCCCTGGCCGAGGCGAGCAAGCGGCCTGGCCTGGACAATCTCGCGAGCCTCAGCACGACCAATCCCTTCCCGGCCAGCCTCGACGTTCGCACGCGCATGGTCACCCAGGTGGCGTCGGTGGCCGCGTCGGTGAAAGGTGACCCGGCGGTCGATCGCGCTTATCCGACGTCGTACGACCCCGATACGTACTCGCGGCTGCGCCGCCTCGCGCTCGTCGCCGGCGGCATCGCGGGTGGCATCGTCCTGCTCTTCGCGATCGTCGCGTACGCCGTGGTGGCGAACTCGATGCGGGGCATCGCTGCTTCGCGAGCCCACGAGGTCGGCATCACGCGCCTGCTCGGCGCCCGGGGCTGGATGCTCCGAGGTCCGTTCGTCGTGGAGGGCCTCATGACGGGCGCCCTGGCCGGAGCGCTGGCGGCGGCCGTGGTGGCCGGCGCCTACCTGCTGGCCACGCGATTCGAGTCAGCGATCTACGTCCAGGTGCTGCCTGGCGTTGACGCGACGCACGTGCAATACGTGCTCGCGGCGGTCATCACGGCGGGTTTGATCCTCGGTGCCGCGACCGCGACGTTCGGCTTTCGCAAGGCCCGCGCTTGAAACGCGCGCTGGTGGCAAGTGCGCTGATGACTGCCTTTGTCTCGCTGCAGATGAGCACCGCCACCGCAACGACGCCCACACCCTGCCCGAGCCCGAGCGCCGCTTCCGACGGCCGCGTCACGTGCACCGCGGCGCAGGTCGACCCTAACCAGGCCGCCTATGACCTGCTGAAGACGCGGCTCGGCGGGGACATCGCGAAGGCGCTCGCCGCCGAACAGCAGCTATCGGCCGTGCTCGACCAGTTCTCCGCCACAGAGCTGTTGCTGAACTCTGAAGTGGCACGCGAAGAGGCTTTGATCGCGAGGCTCGAAGAGGAGATCGCGAAGCTCGACGCGCAGATCGCCGACACGGAGGCGCGCATCGAGGTCGAAAAGCAGCAGCTCGCGTCGATGTCGCGTGCGATCTACCGGCAGCCCGACTCCTTCTGGCTGCTGATCGCCCGGAGCGGCAACCTACGGGAGGCACTTGTCGCGACGGCCGACGCTGTCGTGGCGGGCCAGCGGGCGCATGACCTGCAGACCAGGCTCGAGGCGGACCTGGCCAAGCTGCAGTCCGACCGGCAAGCAAAGCAGGCCGACCTCGACCGCGAGAACACGACGCTCGATCTGCTCAACGCAAACCTGGACTCGCTGCAGGAGGTGATGCGCCGACAGAGCGACGTTAGCGACCAGCTGGCGAGCCTGATCGCTCAAATCCAAGCCGCTCAGGAGCACCTGGCGAATCAGGCGCCGGAGGTAACCGCCGCGCTGACGCAACTCCTCGAGGCCCAGGAGCAGGACCTGATCCTGCGCTCGTACCAGAACGCGTGGACCGAAGCTCAGGTCGGGATCGGCCTCGCGATGATCAACGGCGAGCTTCCGGTCGGGAAGACGATCGCGGGGCTCGCGCTCTCCTGGCCGATGTCGCATTTCACGATCACCCAGGCTTTCGGTCCATCCAACGTCCTCCTCGAGCCGCCCTTCGGCCCGTACAAGCACTTCCATACGGGCATCGACCTCGCGGCCCCGCTGGGGACGCCGGTCATGGCCGCCGCCGACGGCCTCGTAGTCGCCGTCGGCCATTCGTCAATGGGATATGGAACCTACGTCGTGATCGCGCACGGCGCCGGCATCGCGACGCTTTACGGGCACCTGCTGCTGACGAACGCCAACGTCGGCGATCGGGTCGGGCGAGGTCAGCTGATCGGACTCGAAGGATCGACGGGTTTATCGACCGGGCCGCACGTCCATTTCGAGCTGAGGGTGAACGACCTCGCCATTGACCCGATGCCGTACCTGCCGGTGCCGGGGACGAGCTGGTCGGGGTAAGCGGCCCACCCACCGCTGGGTAGACTCTCCTAGCTGACTACGCCCCCGTAGCTCAGGGGATAGAGCAGGACGGTCCTAACGTCAAGGTCGGGGGTTCGATTCCCTCCGGGGGCACCATTGTTCGACTGACGCTGACCGCTGACAGCTGGTGCCTGGGTTCGCTCGCGTAGTCGCTCGTAGGGTGTCTGGCCGCCCAGCCCGCCGTGGGGTCGCTCGAAATTGTAGAAGTGCTCCCACTCCTGGAGCCTGACGTTGAAGAGTTGGGTGTTGTCGACGACCACACCCTCGAGCATGCGGTAGAACTCATCGTCGTCGATTCGATGCGACCGCTCGACCTTGCCATTCAGCCTTGGCGTGGCCGGCTTGATGTAGACGTGCTGGATGCCGCGATCCAGGACGTGCCAGTGGAAAGCCGCCTGGAACTCTGACCCGTTGTCGGTCTGGATCAGCTCGACGTGGAAGGGCAGGCGCTGGAGCACGTAGTCGATGAACTGGATCGCCACCTTCTGATTGAGTCGGTTGTAGATCCGGAGCACGCGGAGCCGGGTGCAGTCGTCGATGGCGGTGAACTGATAGTGCTTCTTGCGCGTGCCGGCGATCGGGGCGATGAACTTGACATCGACCTGAACCCGATGCCCGGGCTGAGGCTTCTCATACCTCTTCCAGCGCTCGGTGTGGCGTTTGTAGCGCTGCGAGGTGGGCAGCCGACTCAGGTCGAGGCGCTTGAGGATTCGCCAAACGCCGGACACGCTGATCTGGATGTCGTGGTAGCGCTGGAGGTACATCGCGATCTTGTACGGTCCGAAGTGGTAGTGCTGACGGAGGTAGAGGATCTTGCCGACTGTCTCCTCCGGAGTGGCGCTTGGGCTGACGTGGGGACGGCGGGATCGGTCGCGCAGCCCGTCGACGCCGAACCTATCGAGGCGTCGGTGCCATTTGTAAAAGACCTCCCGGGAGATGCCGTAATACCTGCACGTCAGGGCGACGTTGTGGCTGACCTCTTGGGCGTGGCGGATGATTGCCAGACGCTTGGCAGCATTCCTGGTTAACTCCTTCTCGGTCACCTGGTCCTCCTCTCGCTGGTTTGGAGGCACCAGTGTCAGCGACCTTTGTCAGTTTTAGACCTCCGGGGGCACCAGCTCACAGCGACCTCTCAGCCGGCCCACAGGCGCGGTTCAGTGCTCGCACCCACGCTGGCGGCATGGAAACCACCGAAAGCCGCATCCGAGCCCGTGATCGCGCGCTCCGACTGCTGAACCGGATCACCACCGCCGCCGCCCTCGCCGCGGTCGCGGGCGTCGGCCTGTTCGGAGCAGTCAGCGCGGCGACGATTCCCGGCACCACCTCAGCGTCCACCACCGGGTCGAGCTCGTCTACGACGGCGAGCAACTCCATCACAGCATCGGGCAGCCTCCAGGCCTCGAGCGGCGTGAGCTCCTCGTCTTCGGGCTCCGGCGTGGCCGTTTCGGGCGCATCGCACTGACCGTGTCCGACACGATCCTCTGGTACACCACGCGTGGAGCCGGCGCGGTCACGCTCATCCTGCTGACCGGCGTCGTCCTGCTCGGCGTGCTCTCTGCAGTTCGCCTCGACAGCGCAGGGTGGCCGCGCTTCCTGACCACCGGCCTGCACCGCAACCTGGCCCTCATGACGGTGGCTTTCCTCGTCCTTCACATCGCGACCGCAGTGGTCGATCCGTTCACGAACCTCGGCTGGGCGGCGGCCGTGATCCCCTTCTCGTCCTACTACCGGACCTTCTGGCTCGGCCTCGGCGTCATCGCATCCGAGCTTCTTCTCGCGATCGTCGTGACGAGCCTGTTGCGAGGATTTCTCGGCCACGCCGCATGGCGCGCGATCCACTGGCTCACGTATGCGGCCTGGCCTGTCGGCGTGGTCCACGGTCTCGGCACCGGAACCGACACAGCGTCGACCTGGATGCTCGTCATCACCGCGGGCTGCATCGTCGCTGTAGGCGTTGCGGTCGTGCTCAGGCTCACCGCGCGCTCGACCGATCCGCTGGCTTCCGCGCGAAGCAACTTCCGCATCGCCGTCGACCGGCGCGAGGCCAGATGACGCGCCTCCTTTCCGGCCAGGAGACGCGAGGCACGCTGCCGCATGTCGGGCCCGATTTCATCGACCAGATCGACCGCGACAAGCTCGTGGGTCGCGGTGGTGCGGCCTTTCCGACGGCGATGAAATGGGGCGCGGTTGCCGATCGGTCGCGCGGGAATGCGGTCATCGTCGTCAACGGCGCTGAGGGCGAGCCGCGCAGTCTCAAGGACCGGCACCTGATGACCGAAAGGCCGCACGCGGTGCTGGACGGCGCGTTCACCGCCGCCCGTGTGCTGCGCGCAAACCGCGTGATCCTGTACATCGGCGAGCGCCACGACGGGGCGCGCGCTGCGATGCTCCGCGCGCTCGGCGAGCGCGATGAACCTGAGAGCCGGCGCGTCTCGGTGGCGTCAGCGCCGGCCCGATACGTCGCCGGCGCGGAAACAGCTGCCGTCCACTTCCTGAACGACGGCGTCGCGACGCCGACCACGATTCCTCCCTATCCCTTCGAGCATGGAGTCGGCGGCACGCCGACACTGGTCCAGAACGTCGAGACCCTTGCGCGAATCGGTTTGATCGCGAGGGGAACGCCCGCGGACACCGTGCTCGTCACTGCAGCGGGAAGCGTGTCGCGCCCGGGCGTGGTCGAGGTCGAGTCGAGAACCAGGATCGGCGAGGCGATCCGAGCGGCCGGCGGCCCCTCCGAAACGCCACGCGCGGTGCTGGTGGGCGGCTATTTCGGGACCTGGTACGAACCCCAGGTTGCGTGGCAGCTCCCGCTCGACCACAGCGTCGGACTCGGCTGCGGCGTGATCGGTGTTCTGCCCTCGAGCCGCTGTCCCGTCTGCGAGACCGCGGGCATCATGCGCTACCTCGCCGGCGAGAGTTCGGCGCAGTGCGGGCCTTGCTTCTTCGGCCTGCGGGCGCTGGCAGAAGCATGCATGCGGATCGCCGAAGACAGGTCAGACGGTCGTGACCTGCCGCGCCTGCACCGCTGGGCGGCTGAAGTTCGCGGCCGGGGTGCGTGCAAGCACCCAGACGGCGCGGTGCAGTTCCTCAGCTCGGCGCTCGACGTTTTCGCCCGCGAGTTCGCCTGCCACACCCACCACGCCTTGAGGCAGACGGCGTGAGCTCCGAGCGCTCGTTTGCGATCGACCGCATCAGATGCGATGGGCGCGGACATTGCGCGGAGCTGCTTCCGGACCTGATCCGGATGGACGAGTGGGGCTACCCGATTCTCAAGCCCGGACCGATCCCCGAACACCTTGTGCCGCTGGCGCAGCGCGCCGTCGAGGACTGCCCCGTGCTCGCGATCGCGATCCGCCGGAACGCGGTCAGGCGATGACCGCCACAGTGCTCGGCATCGCGGACGGCGGCGCGTTCGGTGGCTCGCTCCGCGTCGTTGTCACCAGTCCCCAGTCTCTTGGCAACGCCCGGGCGGCGGTCGAAGAAGTCGTCGCGGCGATGGACGAGGCAGCGAGCCGGTTCCGTGAGGACAGCGAGCTGAGCGTGCTCAACGCCAGGCCGGACCGCGTGACAAAGATCAGCCCGCTCTTCGCGCACGCCATCGAGGTGGCGCTGCGGGCCGCCGAGGTCACGGGCGGCGCGGTCAACCCGACTGTCGGCGCCGCGGTCCGTCTGTCGGGGTACGACGCAGACTTCTCGTCCGTGGCGCCGGTTGGGGGTCCGATGCGCCTCGTCGCCAATTACGTCCCGGGCTGGCGCGCGATCAGGTTCAGCTCCGCCGCGCGTACGGTGCTGATCCCGAGGGGGGTCGAGCTCGACCTCGGCGCGACCGCGAAGGCCTTGACGGCCGACCTGGCCGCAGCCGCCGCCCTCAAGGCCGCGGGAGGCGGCGTGCTGGTGAGCCTCGGCGGGGACATCGCGGTCGCGGGTGAACCTCCTCCCGGCGGGTGGCCAGTCCAGGTCAGCGAGGACAGCGCCGCGACGATCTCAGACACCGAGGAGACGATCAGCATCAGCTCCGGTGGCCTTGCCACATCTGGCACCACCGTCAGGCGCTGGGTGCGAGGGGGCGTTGAGATGCACCACATCGTCGACCCCACCACCGGTCAGCCGGCCGGCGGCCGCTGGCGAACGGCCACGGTTGCCGCGGGCGGCTGCGCCGACGCAAACATCGCGTCGACGGCCGCGATCGTCATGGGCGACGCCGCGGTGGATTGGCTCGAAAACCACTGGCTCGCCGCCCGACTGGTCTCCCGCGACGGGGCCGTCCACCGCACCTCGCGATGGCCGCTTCCAGACGATTCGAAGCGGATCCCCCCAATTCTCTGAGCAATTTCCCAGGAAACGAGATCAGCATGGTCATCGTGAGCAAAGACGGAGCCCGGGTCCTCGTGGTCGACGACGAGCCGAACATCACGGAGCTCGTGGCCATGGCCCTCCGCTACGAAGGTTTCGACGTGAAAACTGCAATGACCGGACGGGCAGCCCTGACCGCCGTCTCGCAGTTCTCCCCTTCCCTGGTGATCCTCGACGTGATGCTGCCCGACATCGACGGCCTCGAGGTCCTGAAGCGGCTCAACAGCTCCGGCAACAAGGTGCCGATCATCTTCCTCACCGCGAAGGACGCGACCGAGGACAAGGTCCATGGACTGACGATCGGCGGCGACGACTACGTGACCAAGCCGTTCAGCATCGCCGAGCTGATGGCCCGGGTCCGCGTCGTGCTCCGCCGGCACGGCAACAGCTCCGACTCGACCAAGCTTTCCCTCGCTGACCTGGAGCTGGATGACGAGGCGCACGAGGTCCGCCGCAACGGACACGTGGTCGAGTTGACGAACACCGAATACCGGCTGCTGCGATACCTGCTGATCAACGCCGGCCGGGTCCTGACGCGAAGCCAGATCCTTGACCACGTGTGGCACTACGACTTCGGCGGCGACGCGAGCGTGCTCGAGACCTACATCAGCTACCTGCGGCGCAAGGTCGACCGTTACGACCCGCCCCTGGTGCAGACCGTCCGCGGCGTGGGGTACGTGCTCCGAACGCCACGAAAATGACGCTGTCGCTCCGAGGGCGGCTGCTGATCGGCGTCATCTCGCTCGTCGTCATCGGGTTGCTGGTCGCCAACGTCGCGATGTACCTCTCGCTTCAGACATTCCTGATGGGCCGGGTTGACGATCAGCTCGCCAACGGCGTCGACGAAGCAGCCAACGCCCTGGGGGCGACCGGTCCGTTCCCGCAGCGCACGCCGTACTTTCCCGTCGGCACGGTAGTCCAGCTGATCGCCTCTGATGGCTCAGTCGCCGACGGCAAGGTCGTGGCTCCTTTCGGAACGAACGGCCCGACGGCGCGACCGAACCTGCCCCGGACGCTGCCCAACTACGGAACCGACAAACCCGCGCCGCCGTACACGGTCCAAGGTACGGAGGGAGTCCAGTTCCGGATGACCGACTGGCCTGAGGGTCGGTTCCACGGCCAGTTCATCGTGCTTGCGATTCCGTTGACAGAGGTGGAGTCGACCCTCAGCCAGCTGCTGGCGCAGGAAGCGGTGATCAGCGCCGCCGTGATCGCCGGCACCCTGATCCTTGCCTTCCTGATCGTCCAGGTCGGGCTGCGTCCGCTGCGGCGGATGGGTGAGGTTGCAGGCGAGATCGCGGTCGGCGATTACAGCCGGCGCGTCGAACCTGCGACGCCGAAGACCGAGATCGGGCGGCTCGGACTGGCCTTGAACGCGATGCTGACGCAGATCGAGGCCGCGTTTGCGGAGCGAACAGCTTCGGAGAGGAGGCTGCGCCGTTTCATCGCCGACGCCTCCCACGAGCTGCGAACACCCCTGACCTCGATTCGGGGTTACTCCGAGATGCTGCGTCGGGGCGCGTCCGAATCGCCGGCGGACGCCGACCTCGCGCGGCGCCGCATCGAGGAGGAATCGGTGCGCATGTCAGCGCTGGTCGACGACATGCTGCTCATCGCCCGGCTCGACCAGGGTCGGCCTCTCGCCAGCGAGGCGGTCGACCTGCAGCTCATCGCCCGGGATGCCGCCGCGGACGCGCGCGTGGTGGCGCCGCAGCGCGAGATCACGCTCAACGCGCCGGACAGGGTCGTGGTTTCGGGCGACGACACACGCCTCCGCCAGGTGGTGGGCAACCTCGTCCGCAACGCCCTAGTTCACACGCCGGCACGAACGGCCATCGAGATAGCGGTGTCGACCCAGAACGGAACCGCGCAGCTGTCAGTGGCCGACCATGGACCGGGGCTGCGTGAGGAGGACAGAGAGCGAATCTTCGAACCCTTCTACCGCGCGGATCCCAGCCGCAGCCGCGACAGCGGCGGCGCTGGGCTGGGGCTGTCGATCGTCAACGCGGTGGTGCTGGCACACGGCGGGCGGATCGGCGTCAGGGAGACGAGCGGTGGCGGAGCCACCTTCGAGGTGGAGCTGCCGCTCGCCTCCGATTCCAACTAGCTGTTATTCAGGTGCAGGCAGGCGCGGGCGTCGTGAGCAGCGCAGGTGCCCGCGATCGTGTCGAGGACAGCGTTGGCGAGCAGGTCGCGTCCCAGCGGAGTGGGATGCACATCGCATTCGGTCGCCGACGTACGGATGAGAAGGCCGGCAGAACATGAGTCACCACCGGCCGTCGCCGCCGTGGCCTGCCAGGCGGTAAAACCTGACGCGATGAGAACCCCATGCCCCGCCGCGGCCGCGGCCATCTGGGCACCCAACGCGAGCGAACCGCCGATACTGGCTGGGTCGCTGTAATTGATGGCGTAGTACGTGACCCCAACGATGAGGCCGCTATAGCCCGTCGCCCTGATCGCCGCGAAAATCGCGTCGAGATTAGCCCGCATCACCCCGAGCACGCCTGCGAAACCCAGCGCGCAGGTTCCGAAGGTCGGGTCGACCGCGCAGTCCTTCTGGAACCGGAACAGGTCGTTCGCGCCCAGCGTCAGCGTGATCAACCTCGTGTCGCGATGGCCAGTCAAGTACCGGAGCGTGAAGTCCATCTGAGAGACGCTGTATTCGGTGTGCAGCGGGAAGGCAGCGCGGTAAGGCCGGCAGACATTGTCCGTGCCGGTCGACGACAGAAATCCGCCGGTCGCCTCACCGGGACACGTGGCGTTGACGTCTTTGATGTCGAGCCTCTGAGCGACGATTTCCGGGTAGCCGACGAAATTGTGCGCGTCGTTGGGGTTGACAAGGGGACTGAACCCGAATGGCACCGAATCGCCCAATGCAAGGTAGGCATGACCTTCACTCGTCGCCGAGGCTGGAACCGCCCCCATCACGAGCAACGCGAAGGCTGAGAGCAAGGAGAGCAAGCGCACCCTCATCGAGGCACCTCCTATGACCACGAGGCGAGCCGTCAGACCAATGAATCTAAACACGCGCCCACAAGCGGTGCCATTAGCCGCTTGGTCGGAACGCGATCAGGTCGCCTGCATTGTCGCCCACGACAACCAGGTCGCCCGCGAGCGCAGGACCACTGCGTACCGCCGAATGCATATCGATGCTCCACAGGACGCGCCCATCTGTCGTCGACAGCACGATGAGTGAACCCGATTTCAGATCGCCGAAAACCGCGCCGGTGCCGAACATCACAACCCCCTCCCCTACCGCGGGCGCTGAATAAACGGGTAGATCCGTGACGTGCCGCCAGAGCTCGGTCCCATCTGCGGCGCTCAGCGCGACCAGCCCTTTCGGCGGGCTTGCCGACGCCGCGTAAAGCGCCCGCCCGTCGTAGGCAGGCGATGCGAGAAGGCCGTGCACCGCAGTCCCCTGCACGAGCTCGCGCGACCAGACGATGGAGCCGTTCGATGCGTCGATCACCGCCAACAAACCCTCAACGGCGGCCTGCGCGACCACCTCGCGACCGGCGAGCTGAAAGATCACGGGCGACGCTCCGACATCCAGGTCTCGATCATCGTCCGGATAGAGGCTGACCAGCCACCGTTGCTTTCCGGTCGCCGGATCGAAGGCGAGCACGCCGTCGTCCGGATTGCCAACACCAACGAAAGCGTTGCCCTGTTCGTCGATGGCTGGCGTCGACCACACTCCGCCGCCCGGCGCGCAGGCGGCGCGGATGCAGGTGCTCCATCGCTCTTGTCCGGTCGTTTGGTCGAGACCGTACAGCCGGCCCGGTACGAGCGGCTTGTCCCCATACGGCGACGCCACTCCGACGATCACCAGTCCTCCGTGCACGACCGGCGACGCCCAGATCGCGGCATTCGGTGGGCCCTTCCACTCCCATGTCGCAGAGCCGTCGGAAGTACGGAATGCGTGCACAAAACCCGTGAGCGTGCCCACGAAGACGCGCTCTCCTTCGGCTGAGGGTGAGCCGGAGATCGCACCGAGGCCGTTTCGCGACCACACGGTCCTCCCGGACCTCGAGTCGAGCGCGACGAGCGTTCCGTCGGCGCCGCCTGCGATGACCAATCCACCTGTCACCGCAGGGGTGCCGTCCACCGCACCACCGACGTGCGCGCGCCAGGCGCTTCGGAGCCGCCTGGCCGCGTGATCGTCCAGGGTGGCTCCCGGCGGGTGACCATCGCGAACGAGGTCTCCGCGGTACATCGTCCAGCTTTCGCCCGCGGGATTCGGTGACATGGTGGAGACGGGCGCACCGGTGCTGCACGCGATGAGCAGGCAGGCCGTGGCGAGACTCTGAGCCATCTCCCAGCTTTGCCTCAGGCGGCATTGAGCAATCACTGCCATCGTGGTGAAACGCCCGAATGCCACCTCGGGCCTTTCCCCCTAAGCGTAGGGGGCGTCGAAAACGCCCCCTACACCCCCTCCTCCGCTTGCAGGCTCACACGCGCGCTCGGTTCGGCCACCGCGATGCGGCGGTACAGCGACGCCAGCGGTCGCGGCGCCCACCAGTTGGCTCGGCCGAGGATCCTCATCAGGGCCGGGACGATCAGGATGCGCACGATCGTGGCGTCGATCGCGATCGCGACCGTGAGACCCAACCCGATCGACTTGATGATCACGACATCGGCGAGGCCGAATGCGATGAAGACAGCGCACATGATCGCGGCGGCGCCGGTGATCAAACGCCCGCTCTTCTCCAGTCCCATCGCGACGCCGGTCTGGTTGTCGCCCGCACGCCTGTACTCCTCCTGGATCCGGCTGATCAGGAGGACCTCGTAGTCCATCGACATCCCGAAGACGATGCTGAAAAGCAGAACGGGGATGCTCGGGTCGATTGATTGAGGTGTGAATCCCAGCAGCCGGCTGAAGTGGCCCTGCTGGAACACGAAGACGAGCGCGCCGAATGATGCTGAGATGGAGACGAGATTGGTGAGCACCGCCTTCAATGGCAGCACAACAGATCCCGTCAGCAAGAAGAGGATGACGTACGTGACCACGATCACCGAACTGACCGCGAGCGGCGTCCGCTTCAGGATGTAGTTCACCAGGTCAAGGTCGAAAGCCGTGCCGTTGGTCGCAAGGACCTGCGCGTCTGGCAGATTTTCTGCGCGAACTGCCTCGACGATTTCGCGCGCCGCGTCGCTGGAGTATGGCTTGTTGGACAGGAGGCTCAGCAGCACGATATGCGGCCCGGTGCTGTTCTTCAACGCCTCCTGCAGCGCGGCCGGAAGCGATTCCCGCGGACCTGAGTAAAGGCTCTGATAGTCAGTGCGGCCCAGACTCGGGTCGATGTTGAAGACGCTGTCGACGCGAATCACGTTGTGCAGCTGCGCGAATCGGCGGCTCAGGTCATAGACATCGCCGATGTGCTCCAGTGTCAACGGCGACGAGTCCGGGTAGTAAACGACCGCCTCGATCGAGGTCTGATTCCTGCCTGGGAATTCATCGATGAG
The DNA here is from genome assembly GCA_035637495.1 of Verrucomicrobiia bacterium. GTDB lineage: Bacteria > Chloroflexota > Dormibacteria > Dormibacterales > Dormibacteraceae > 40CM-4-65-16. Next base: position 13,781 of record DASPXA010000047.1, on the reverse strand, counting down.
CGTGTCGTAGCCCTGACGCGCCTGGTTCCAGGGCGGGAGCGCATCGACATCGCTGCTTGCCAGCCGCAGCTGCAAGAAAGGTGTGCCCGCGACGACGAGCAGCGTCAACGCAGGGACCAGCACCAACCACGGCCTCCGCATCACCCAGGTGGCCATCGCGTGCCAGGCTCCCGCTCCGGCCGGGCGGCGCATGCCCATCCGGGGCAGGATCCGCTTCGCCCATCGAGGCCACCAGTCGACCAGGCTCCCCAGGACGGCCAGCGAAGCGGGGAGGAACGTCAGGCCGTAGAAGACTGCGATGGCCACCACGATCGCGCCGGCAGCGCCCAACGAGGCCATGAACGTGCCTTGATAGAACAGCATCGCGGACAGGCCGATGGCGACGGTGATGCCGGAAAAGGTGATCGCACGGCCGGCGGTCGACATGGCGATCGCGATCGCATCCTCTCGGCTCGCGCCTGCAGCCATCTCATCGCGAAAGCGATTGACGATGAACAGCGAGTAATCGATCGCGAGCGCGAGACCGATCAGGGTGACGATGTTGGTCGCGTACTGCGACACGTCGGTGAAGCGTGCGAGCACCATCGTGCCGCCAAGTCCGCCGACGATCGCGAGCAGCCCAACGCCGAGCGGGAGAAGCGCAGCGACGATCGCGGCGAAGATGAGGATGAGCATCAGGAACGCGACTGGAAGCGCGACGTACTCCGCGCGCTGAAGGTCCGCGTTCAGCGTCGAGTCAAAAGCCAGATTGAGTGGAACCTGGCCAGTGGCAACCACAGACAGTGGGCCAGGCCGAAGCTCGGCGACTACGGCGTCGACGTATCTCTGGGCCTCCATTGAGCTGTCTTTGAACTCCACCGTGACCAGCGCTCTGTGGCCGTCGCGCGAGATCAAGGCGGATTGCTCGCCCACAGGCACGGTGTAAGGCGTCGTGACGCCGGAAACCCTGAAGTCGCTGCTGAGCGGCGCCACCGCCTCTTCGACAGCGGTCTGAAACGGTGCGTCGGTTGCTTTCCAGGTGCCGCTGCTGAAGATCAGAGTCATGCCTGAGCGCACCTCGACCGGCTGCTCGATGCGGATCTCCCGCGAGATCAGGCGGGCCGCACGGACCGCCTCCAGGTCGGCCCCGAAATCCTCGTTGCCGCCGAGCCCGGTTCCTGTGAGAACTCCGACCACGGACAACCCGAGCAGGAGTGCCGACGCGACCAGCGTTGCCCAGCGGAAGCGATAGACAAAGCGGCCCCAGCGCGCGAACACCGCGCCACTGTACCTGCCGGTCTCTACGGCTCGGTTAAGTCAATTTCCACTGCACCGACTGCAGGACTGGTTTCGCTTTGACCAGAAAAGCCGGCAGGTTGTCCTGCCTGGTCAGCACCAGCACGGCGTAATAGACGCTGCCGGTCGAGTTCGCCCCGGCAAAGAGTGATGCGGCCGCCGGGAGTGAATGGCCGCCCTGGGTGAGGGTGAAGCACATCGTCCACGAGATGCCGGTCGCGCCGTTGAACGAAGTCGTGGTCGTCGTCGTGTTGGGACAGTTCCGGGCGTCCGGGTACCTGGTCTTCAGCTCCGTGTCGACCGTGTTCTTGTTGTTCTGGGCGCTCTGGGGTGGGCTCGAGGGCCCGCTCGCGACCGTTACGGTCCCCTCGGAGTTGGGATCGCTCAGGGTGATCGACTCGACGTCCTTGTTGGCAACCGACCACTGCGCCGGGACCTTCACCGAAACGCCATCGTTGGATTCGGTGGTTGCGCCAAGCGGCGCCGATGTCGGCGACGCGATTGGGGTCGGCGTGACGCCGGGAGTCGGACTCGGGAGCTCGGTGCCGACGCCGGGTCCAGTGTTGTTGGCCGTGCTTCGGCTGCCCAGGATGGCCAGCGCCGTGCCGCATCCGGCCATCAAGATCGTCAGCGCCACGACTGCGGCGAGGATCAGCATCCACGGCGTCCGGTGCACGGGCGCCACCGGTGCGGCGGGCGCGTAGTAAGGGCTCTGGTATCCGGTCGGGGCCTGGTATCCGGTCGGGCCGGCGACCGGAGGGGCAACGCCTGGAGGAGGGCCGACAAAACCTGGGGGCCCCGGCGGGGGTGACGGCGGTGCGGCGGCGGCCGGCGGTGCGGCCAGAGGGCTGCCACACGACTGGCAGTAGAGGTTTCCGTCCGGGTTCTGGGCGCCGCAGTGCGCGCAGGTCAGCGCCATCGAGACCTAAGCCTTCGCGGCTCGCGGCTTGCGCGCTCGCTTGACGGACGCGGGCGCCGCGGTGAGCGCCATGCCGCAGTTGGGGCAGAAGCCGGAAGCAACGATGTTCATGTGGCAGTTGGGGCACACCGTCTCCGCGAATCCCATGTGCGCAGCTTCCTCGAGCAGGGCGTGGTGCAGCACGTACCGGACGTAGATGAGGACTCCGCCCACGACCACCGCCTGCCAGACGAGGATGAAAAGCGGGTTGAGCAGGGCGTCTTTCATGAGCAAAGTGCCAATCGCAAACGCGACGTGTGCGAGGACGGCCGTGGCAACGCCGCCGACCTCGCGGCGGGCGAGGCGGCCGCGACGGAACCTCCACACCGTCGCGACGATCATCCCGGTGGTGGTTGCCTGCAGGAGCGGTTGGAAGACCGCGATGGTCGCCAGGTCGAAGATCCAGTTTCCCGGCGTCAGATGCGCGGGGAGGCCCGTGATCGCCCCGGAGAACGTCACGAGCGACTCCGCCACGCTGAAACCAAGACCGGCCGCAATTCCGAAGACGAGTCCGTCGACCGTCTCCGGAAAGTCGGCCCGGTTGGGCATGAACAACGCGGGCAGGGGTTTCAGCGCCTCTTGCACTACCGGCACCAGCAGGCCGAGGAAAAGCAGCGTGCCGACGTCAATGGCTGCGCCGCGCAGCGGGTTGCCTACGCTCGGGAGCGGGTCGTAGGCGACGCGCTCGACCAGAGTGAACACCAGACCCAAAACGGCGCCGCCGCCGATCGTGAATCCGAGCACCGTGGCCGGCTCGTCGCGATAGACCTGCGCCTCGTAGAGGTAGATCAGGTACAGGACAGGTACGAGGAAAGTCGCGACGAGGATCGCGGCGGTGATCAGCCCGGCGATGTACAGGATGAGGATCCCGGCGACGCCGACCGCGAACGCCCATCGGAACTCATGGACCTTGCGCTCGCCGAGGTGCGGAAACAGGGTCGTGAACACGGACGGCTGCACGACGTGCTCGCCAGGATGCGCGGCGTAGCTGTGCCTGCGCGTCCTGGCGTTGCCTACCTCCGCCGTCTTGCCCTGGTGTGCTCCGCAACGGGTGCAGAACACACCGTCCGGCGCGTCGTTCGCGCAGTGGTCACACCGCACCGGCGGTAAGGATATCGAGCGCCGCCCGGTTCAGGCTTGCCTGGCTTCCTCGGGCTCGGCGGGCACCCAGCCGCGGATGAAGTGGCACGAATAGTGGCCGGGATGCTTGTCGAAGTACCGCTGGTGATATTCCTCGGCGCGCCAGAAGTCGGTGGCGGGCACGATCTCGGTCACGATCTTGCGGTCGAAGAACTTCTGCGCCTCTTCCTTTGACTTGAGCGCCGCCTTCGCCTGCTCGGGGTTGTGAAAGAAGATCACCGATCGGTACTGGTGGCCCATGTCCGGGCCCTGGCGATTCATTGTCGTCGGGTCGTGCATGTTCCAGAACTGGTTTAGCAGCTGTTCGTAGGAAACATTCGCCGGGTCGTAGGTGACCTCGACCGCCTCGGCGTGGCCGGTTCGCCCCATGCAGACCTGCTCGTAGGTCGGATGGTCGACCTTTCCGCCCTCATAACCCGAGACCGCCTCGATCACGCCTGGCAACTGGTTGAAGAGATGCTCGACACCCCAGAAGCACCCGCCGGCAAAAGTCGCTTTCTCCATGTCACCCTCCAAACTACGTCGGACAAATCATGATTCCCCCCGACGATGATTCGTTAACCCCGCCGCCGAGGCGGCGCTGGTGGCAACTGGCGACGGTCGACTTCACCCCGCTCCGCCGCCACCGCGACTTCCGGCTCCTTTTCATCAGCCGGTTCGTCTCGTTCTTCGGCTCGATGGTCAGCTCCGTGGCCTTCCCGTACCAGGTCTATCAACTCACCCACAGCGTCCTGCTGGTCGGCGTGCTCGGGGTGCTCGAATTCGCGGCGATCCTCGTCTTCGCGTTCCTCGGCGGAGCGCTGGCCGACGCGCGCGACCGGCGCTCCATGGTGCTGGCGTCCGAGGCAGCCCTGATGGGATGCAGCCTTCTCCTCGCCGGCAACGCGGCCCTGCCCAATCCCCAGGTCTGGCTGCTCTTCCTGGTCGCGACGGCCTGGGGCGTATTGGACGCGATCCAGCGCCCGTCGCTCGACGCCCTGCTGCCCCGGCTGGTCGAGCGCGACGAGCTCGCCGCGGCCGCCGCGCTAGGCAGCCTCCGCGGCACCCTTGGCATGATCCTCGGGCCCGCGCTCGGCGGGGTGTTGATCGCCGTATCCGGGCTCACCGTCACCTACCTGTTCGATGTCGCCTCGTTCGTGGTCGGACTGGCATGTCTCTGGCTGATGCGCGCCGTCCCGCCGCCCGCGGACGCAGAGCGGCCGAGCCTCCGCCGGGTGGTCGAGGGTCTGCGCTACGCGCGCAGCCGCCAGGAGCTCATCGGCACGTACATGGTCGACATCGTCGCCATGTTCTTCGGGATGCCGTTCGCCCTGTTTCCAGCGATCGCGCAGGGACTGGGTGGGGCCAGGGTGTTGGGGCTCCTCTATACCGCTCCCGCGGTGGGCTCCTTTCTTTTTTCGGCCACGAGCGGCTGGACCAACCGTGTCCATCGGCACGGCAGGGGCGTGATCGTCGCCGCCACGATCTGGGGCCTCGCGATCATCGGTTTTGGCCTGGCACCCGGTCTCTGGCCGGCGCTCTTGTTCCTCGCCCTGGCCGGCGCCGCCGACATGATGAGCGGCGTCTTCCGGTCCGTGATCTGGAACCAGACGATCCCGGACTCGCTGCGGGGCAGGCTGGCGGGGATCGAGATGATCAGCTACACATCGGGCCCGGCGCTGGGCAATCTCGAGGCGGGCGTGGTTGCCTCGCTCTTCAACGTGCGGGTATCGGTCGTCTCGGGCGGCGTGCTGTGCGTCGCCGGCTGCCTGCTGGCGGCGATCGCCCTACCCGTCTTCCGCACTTACGACGCGCGCCTGTACCATCTCGCGCCAGAACACGTGCCCGATAGCGTCAAGCGAGAGTAGCCATGAGCCCATCCCAGATCGCCCTCCTGTCGGTGGCCTCAGCGGCGTTCGCCCTGTGGGCGGCGGTGTTCGCGACCCGGGCCGACTTCGCCACGCGGCGGGCGATCAGGGAGTCCAACACCCGCTGGGAAGCCAGCATGAGGCCGGTCCCGCACATCACGTTCACGGAGTTCGCCGCTCCAGGGCAGTCGATCCAGGTCCAGGTAGAGAATCTCGGCGGCACCCTGGCAGGCTGCGCGATCATCCTGCAGAACGCCGACGAGATCTACGCCACCGAGCTGACGCTGCCGGAGAAGGCGCCGGCCCGGCCCATCTCGTTGCCCTTCATCGTGAAAGCCTGGAAGCGCGTGGCGCAGCCGCGACCCCTTCTCCTCATCGCGCGCGACGTCAGTGGTCGCTGCTTCGACTGCCTCGACGGCGGCAAGCAGGTCAAGGATCCGCAGAAATGGGTCACGAGCCGCCTGCGCGAGCTGCGCATGCAGGGAATGGTTACCTTCCCGTCAGTGACGGGTCCGGCCCGGACCTAGTGGACGTGATCGAGCTCGGCTCGTAGCTTCAGCTCGACGTTGCCCTTCAGCGCCTGGGACACCGGACATCCGTTCTTGGCGTCCTCGGCGAATTTCTCGAATTCATCAGCGCTGAGGCCGTGGATGTGCCCGCGAACCGTGATCGTGCTCGAAGTGATCCCGGTCCCGGGTACGAACTCCACCTCGGCGGTCGTCGTCAGCCGCTCCGGATTGTGGCCCGCCTTGGCCAGTCCGTTGGAAAGCGCCATCGAGTAGCACGCGGCGTGCGCGGCGGCGATCAGCTCCTCGGGGCTGGTGCCTCCCTTTGCGCGGTCGGCACGGCTGGCCCACGTGACCGTGAATTCCGGAAAACTGCCGCTTGCAACTTTGACTCGCCCCTTTCCGCTCGTGAGATCCCCTTCCCAAATTGCGTCTGCTCGACTGACCGTCGCCATGCCTCACCTCCAGCCGTGTCTTCACTTGCAGGATAGTTGTTGCGTGAAACGGCAATGAAGGCACAGGAAATTCCCGATCTCGATCCGCAGCCGCGCGATGCCGACGGCCACGGATACGTCGACTTTTTGTCCTCGGATAAGCTCAGCGTCGGCCTCGCGGTCTGGCCCGCCGGGGTGACCGACCGTCAAAAGCCGCACGCGGAAGACGAGGTGTACTACGTGGTCCGCGGCCGCGGCGCCATCCGCGTCGCCGATGAGGACCGACCCGTGCGGTCGGGCAGCCTGATCTTCGTGGCCGCCGGAGTCGAGCATCGATTTCACGACATCGAAGAAGAGCTGCGTGTGCTGGTCTTCTGGGCGCCTCCCCACACAGCGACGCGTCATCATTAGGCGCGATGTCGCAGCAGATGCCGTCCGTGCTGGTGACCACGACTGAGAGGCCGGCCGGCTACGAGGTGAAGCAGGCGCTCGGCCAGGTGTTCGGCGTGGTGGTGCGGAGCCGCGGCCTGGGCGGGAACGTCATGGCGGGCCTTCGCTCGCTCGCCGGCGGGGAGATCGTGGAGTACACGCGGCTGGTCGAGGACACGCGCCGGCACGCGATCGACCGCATGGTCGAGAACGCCCGCGCCATGGGTGCCAACGCGGTGGTGATGATGCGATTCGACTCGTCGGAGATGGGCCAGACGATGACCGAGGTCGTCGCCTACGGCACTGCGGCAGTCGTCGAGCGCAGCTAGATGCACATCGAGTGGTTCGTCTTCGTCCTTGTCCTCGCCTTTGCGGTCGTGGGCTATTTCGTCTGGGACCGCCGCTATCGCGGTGATGACAAAGGCAGCTTCAAGCCGACCGGCGAGGTGTTCAAGGACCCGACCTCGGGCAGGATGACAAGGGTTTACGAAGACCCCGCAACCGGCCGGCGGCAGTACCGCGAAGAGCCGCCTAGCCCGTAGAGAACCTGGGCCGCGCCGGCTGGCCGGCGCTGTCGAGGACCAGGGCAGGAAGGTAGTCACCGGCCGGCGTGCGAACCCACCACGCGCGGTCCTTGCGCCACTCCGCAGGCGTCGAGAACCGGTACCTGTAGAGCACCGCTCGCACGGCCGCCGGCGGGCGTTCGGGAAACGGGTTGGTGCGCAGAAGCTTCAAGGTCGCGCGATCTCCTTGCAGCAGCTTGATGACGAAGGCGATGAACCACTGATGGCGGAACGGCGACTCCATGGCTGCAAACCACATCAGCCAGTCGAGCCTCAAGTGGTACGGCGCGTACTGGAGAGGAACTCGTCGAAGGTCACCCGGCTTGCCCTTGAACTCGTAGGCCTTCCATGCCGCATCGCGCTCGGTGGGGTCGGCGGTGCCCTCGACGATGATCTCGAACCGCTCCTTGGTCACTGAGCCAAAAGCGCCGTACGTGTTGACGAGATGGAACGGGTCGAAGCTGAAGTTCATCAGCTGGTGCGGAGAGACAAGGTTCAGCACCGGCCGGTAGCTGAGAACCACGACCAGCACCGTGACCCCGATGCCGAGCCACTGCCACCAGATCGGCAGTGGCACAAGGTGCGGAACCTGGACGGACACGAAGAGCGACAGCGCGCGGTCGTCGAAGGCCGAGAACGCGAGCGTCATCGTCAGGAAGTTGAGCCACGAGAAATTACCGCTCAGAACCAGCCATGCCTGGGTGAGGACGATGACCGCGCCCGCGATCGACGCCACCGGCTGCGGCGCGAACAGAAAGAACGGGACGACAAGCTGGGCGAAGAAGTTGCCCAGCACCTCGACGCGATGGAGAGGTTTGGGGAGATGGTGAAAGAACCAGCTGAGCGGGTTCGGCATCGGCTGCGTCTCGTGGTGGTAGAGGAGGCAGGTCAGGTCACGCCAGCACCGGTCTCCTCGCAGCTTGATCAGGCCGGCGCCGAACTCGACGCGAAAGACGAGCCAGCGGAACAGGAGGATGATCGGCCAGGCCGGAACCGTCGGTCCAGCGCCCAGGAAGACGGCGAGGAACCCGGCCTCGAGAAGCAACGTCTCCCATCCAAACGCGTAGAAGATCTGACCGACGTTGACGATCGACAGGTAGAGCGCCCACAGCGCAAACCACACCACGATCGCAACCCACGGGGGCGCGACGTCGACGAGGCCGATCACGACGCCCAGGCTCAGGACAATTCCGCCCCACGCCACGACCATCAACAGGGGGTCTGAATAGCGGACGTGGAACAGGCTCGGCGCCTCGATGAATCGGACGCGCGAGAGAAACAGCGGCACTGGCAGCAAGCCGCGCTCCCCGAGCAGCGGCCGGAACTGGTTGGCCGCGACCAGGAACGCAGCGAAGTAGATGAGGCCCAGCATTCGCTCGATGACCAGCCTCGTCAGCCAGTAATCGGGCGCCTGGAGCCAGTCCATGTCAGCGCAGGCGTGACCTCAGGGCCGCTCGAGCCGCATTCACACCGCACATCCCGTGAATGCCCCCGCCCGGTGGAGTCGACGCCGAGCAGATGAAGATCTCCGCGTTGGGCGTCGCATATGGGTGGAAGCTGAACACCGGTCGGGCGAGCAGGCCGCGAAGGTCCATCCGGCCGCCCATGATGTCGCCGCCGACGGCGTTCGGGTGCTCGGACTCGATCCTCTGCGGGGTCCACGCGCTCCGCATGCGGATGAGATGCCGAAATCCCGGCGCAAAGCGCTCGACCTGGCTCTCGATGGCCTCGGTCATGTCTGCGTTCGAGCCGTTCGGGACGTGGCAGTACGCCCATGCCACATGCTTGTTGCTCGGCGCCCGAGTCCTGTCGAACAGAGTCGGCTGCGTGAGGAGGACGAAGGGCCGCGCTGGATGCGCGCCTCGCGCCACCTGCAGTTCCGATTCCGCGATCTCCTCCATCGTCCCGCCGATGTGCACGGTCGCGGCGCGCAGGCACTCCGCGGAGCGCCACGGGATCGGCCCGTCGAGCGTCCAGTCGAGCTTGAAGGCCCCCGGCCCATGGTGGAAGGTCTCGAGCTTGTCGCGATAGGGCTGGGGCAGGTGACGCCCGGCGATTTCGAGGACGCCCTTCGGCGCGAGGTCGAGCAGGACGGCACGGTGCGCCGGGACGTCGTCCAACGACTCGACGCGGGTGCCGCAACGAACCTCGCCGCCGAGCCCGGTCAGCCGCTGGACCATCGCATCGGCGACGGTTGCGGAGCCGCCGCGGGCGACCGGCCATCCGCCGGCGTGCGCCGAACCGAGCATCAGCAATCCCACCGCGCCGGTGCCGGCCTCGTCGAGCGCCAGGAGGCTGTGCGCCGCCGCGCCCGCCAGCAGGGCGCGCGCTTCGCGTTCCTGGAAGAGGACTCCGGCGAGGGCCAGCGCCGACAGAAGTCCCGGCAACCCGAAACGCGCCAGGAGAACTGGATGGCGTGGCGGCTGGGGCGGCGCCAGGACCATCGCCAGGAGCTCCGGCATCCGCCCGGCGAGGGGCCGGATCAGCCGGCGATAGCCGGCCGCGTCGCCGCGCAGTCGCGAAGCGGTCTGCTCGACCGAGCGCTCCAAAATCACGGCGCTGCCGTCGTCGAAAGGATGCGCGAGCGGCGCCGGCGGCGCGACCAGCTCCAGGCCCATCGGGTTGAAGAAGGGGAGCAGCGGCGGCAGGGCCATGATCGTCGAGCAGACGTCATGGCGGAACGCCGGCTCCAGCAATTGTTCCGTCCGCAAACCACCGCCAGGGACGCCCGCCGCCTCGAGGACCAGGACCGACTTGCGGGCCTCGGCGAGGGTTATGGCGGCCGCCAGCCCGTTGGGTCCGGAGCCAACGACCACGGCGTCGAAGCGCTCCGCCATGCGCCTAGCCTGACGTTTTCGCCGTGTTTTGGGTGGGAATCAAATGAGGAAGGAAATGAGCGAAAGCAAAGTCCTGGCCTGCCCTCGCTGCGGCCAGAAAAACCGGGTCAAGGTTGTCGCCGCCGGCGTGCCGCATTGCGCCACATGCGGATCCGCCCTGCCCTGGCTGGTCGAGATCTCGACCGCCGACTTCAAGGACGGCGTCGCCGCCAGCCCCGTCCCCGTGCTCGCCGACTTCTGGGCGCCGTGGTGCGGCCCGTGCCGCATGGTGGCCCCCGCCGTCGAGAAGGTCGCGACCGACCTGGCGGGCAAAGTCAAGGTGGTCAAGATCAACACCGACGAGCAGCCTGAGCTCGGTCAGAGGTTTGGCGTGCAGAGCATCCCGACGCTGATCTTGTTCGACGGCGGCAGCGAGAAGGACCGTGTCATCGGTGTGAGGCCCGCTGCCGCCCTGCGCAGCTGGGTCGAGGCAAAGCTCCAGACCGCGCCTCGCTGAAGTCCGCGGCCGCTACCGAGCCGGCGACGGCGCGGCTGTCAGGACCCGCCGAACCTCGCGCGCGACCTCGACCGACTCGCGTGCCTTGATCACGAGAGTCGGCACCACGGCCCCTGACGCGGCGATGTTGGCGTCGACGCCCGCGGTTGAGTTGAGGGCGGGGTCGATCTCGAGGCCGAGGAAGCGAAGGCCGCCGACCGCGGCTGCCCTCACCGGCGCCGCGTTCTCCCCCACCCCGCCCGTGAACACCAGCGCGTCAAGACCGTTCATCGCGGCAGCCATTGACGCGATCAGAGCACGAAGACGGTGGATGTAGACGTCGAAGGCAAGCTCTGCCTGATCGTCACCGTCGGCGATGCGCTTGAGGATCTCGCGCATATCGCCGGTCCCCGTCAGTGCGAAGAGGCCACCGCTCCGGTCCAGGGCATCGGTCAGCTCAGGTTCGGAGATTCCGGCGTGGCGTTCGAGATAGAGGAGAGCGCCCGGGTCGACCGTGCCTGACCGGGTGGCCATCACGAGACCCTCGAGCGGCGTGAATCCCATCGTGGTGTCGATCGAGCGACCGCCGCGCACCGCGGCCAGGGAAGCGCCGGCTCCGAGATGGCAGGTGACCACCCTCAGGTTGTGCGGCGAGAGTCCGAGCATCTCGGCGGCCCTGCGCGCCGCGTAAGCGTGCGAGAAGCCGTGGAAGCCGTATCGCTTGATCCCGTACCGCTCACGCCAGTCGTCGGGAATGGCGTACGTCGACGCGGCGGCCGGCATGCGCGAATGGAAGGCGGTGTCCAGGCACGCCACAGCCGGGATACGAGGGAGCAGCTCGCGCGCGGAGGCTATACCCGCCAGTGCTGCCGGGAGGTGCAGTGGTGCGAGATCCGTGATGGTGACCAGGTAGCTGATGACCTGGCTGTCGATGCGGACGGACGCGCGCAGGCGAGGTCCTCCGTGGACCACGCGATGCCCGACGGCCTCGATCCCGTGCAGCTCGTGGATCGCAACGGCGAGCCGCGCCTCGTCGAGCCGGCCCTCGGCAGCTTCGAACTCACGATCCGCGAGAACGGTGTCGTCCTCGTCGACCAGGCTGACCTTGAGGGAGCTCGAACCAGCGTTGAGGACCAGGACGCGCAAGCGGCTAGCCAGGCCAGGTCCAGTTGAGGATTTCGGGCGCGTCCTGACCGTGGTCGCGCGTGTACTGTCGGCTGCGAAGTCGCATGTCGGCCATGAGCTGGCGCACGTGCGCGGCCCTGGAACCCAGCGACGGAACGCGGTCGATCACGTCCATCACCAGGTGATAGCGGTCGAGGTCGTTCAGCATGACCATGTCGAATGGCGTGGTCGTGGTTCCCTGTTCCTTGTAGCCGCGGACATGGAGGTTGTCGTGGTTCGTCCGCCGGTAGCTGAGGCGGTGGATCAGCCACGGATAGCCGTGGTAGGCGAAGATCACCGGCCTGTCCTTCGTGAAGACTTCGTCGAACTCCGCGTCGGGGAGTCCGTGCGGATGCTCGGACGCCGGCTGGAGCCGCATCAGGTCGACCACGTTGACGACCCGCATCGCGACCTGAGGCAGGTGCTTGCGGATGAGGTCCGCCGCGGCCAGCGTCTCGAGCGTCGGCACGTCGCCGGCGCACGCGAGCACCACGTCCGGGTCGCGGCCATCGTCATTGCTGGCCCAGTCCCAGATGCCAAGGCCCCGCGTGCAGTGCGCGATCGCCTCGTCCATCGAGAGGTAGTTCAGTGCCGGTTGCTTGCCCGCGATGATCACGTTGACGTAGTTGCGGCTGCGCAGGCAGTGGTCCGCGATCGACAGCAGGCAGTTCGCGTCGGGCGCGAGATACACGCGAATGACCTCGGCCTTCTTGTTCACCACGTGATCGATGAATCCAGGGTCCTGGTGCGAGAAACCGTTGTGGTCCTGGCGCCAGACGTGCGACGAAAGCAGGTAGTTGAGCGATGCGATGGGGCGACGCCACGGAATGTCGCGCGTCGTCTTCAACCACTTGGCGTGCTGGTTGAACATCGAGTCGATGATGTGGATGAAGGCCTCGTAGCAGTCGAAAAGACCATGCCGTCCGGTGAGCAGGTATCCCTCGAGCCAGCCCTCGCAGAGGTGCTCGCTGAGGATCTCCATCACGCGGCCGTCTGGAGCGAGGTGATCATCACCCGGCACCATCTGGGCGTCCCAGGCCCGGTTGGTCGCTTCGAGGACCGCTCCCAGCCGGTTGGACACAGTTTCGTCGGGCCCCATGATCCGGAAGTTGTCCGGGTTCATCTTCACGACGTCGCGCAGGTACGCGCCGAGGATCCGAGTCGCCTCGCTCGGCGTCGTGCCCGGCCTGGGCACATCCACGGCGTAGTCGCGGAAATCAGGGAGGCGGAGGTCTTTGAGCAGCTCGCCGCCGTTGGCGTGCGGGTTGTCGCTCATGCGGCGGTCGCCCCTGGGCGGCAGCTGCGCGAGCTCGTCGACGAGCCTTCCTGAGCCGTCGAACAGCTCCTCTGGCCGGTAGCTCCGCATCCAGTCGTCGAGAACCTCGATGCGAGAGGGCTCCGATGCGAAGTCCGAGATCGGTACCTGGTGGGCTCGGAAGGTGCCTTCGATCTGTTCGCCGTCGACAGTCTTCGGTCCGGTCCAGCCCTTCGGCGTGCGCAGGATGATCATTGGCCAGGACGGACGGTGCGCCTCGTGGTCTGACCCCGCCGCCCGCTTGATCCGCGCAATCTCGTCGAGCGCCCAATCGAGTGCCGCGGCCATCTGCTGGTGGACGCTGGGCGGATCGTCACCGCTCACGATCACCGGTGTGTGTCCGTACCCCTCGAACAGCGCCAGCAGCTCCTTTTGCGGGATTCGCGCGAGCACGGTCGGGTTCGCGATCTTGTAGCCGTTGAGGTGGAGGATCGGCAGCACAGCCCCATCACGCGCCGGGTTGACGAACTTGTTCGAGTGCCAGCTCGCTGCGAGCGGACCCGTCTCCGCCTCGCCGTCGCCGACGATGCCGAAGACTGTCAGATCGGGGTTGTCGAACGCCGCGCCATACGCATGGACAAGCGCGTAGCCGAGCTCACCGCCCTCATGTATCGAGCCGGGCGTCTCCGGTGAGTTATGGCTTGGGATCCCGCCCGGAAATGAGAACTGGCGGAACAGCTTGCGCAGGCCGGCTTCGTCGAACGTCACGTCCGGATAGCGCTCGGTGTAGGTGCCCTCGAGATACGCATTCGCAACGCCCGCGGGGCCCCCGTGTCCCGGACCCATGATGTAGATGGCGTCCAGGTCGCGCTGCTTGATCACCCGGTTCGCATGCGCG
>DASPXA010000046.1:0-22576 GCA_035637495.1 Verrucomicrobiia bacterium | reverse complement strand
CTGCACGCGGCGCCCATCGCCTGGGCCGGCGGGGCGAGCTTCCCGGTGCGCGCGTACGTCATCGTGTGATTCCGCGTCTTCGGCGCCAAAAATGCCGAACCCCAGCAGTTCAAAGGCGTTTATGGATCCAAAACGGCGCTTAACAAGGTGGGTTGGCGAACGCTTGAGTTAGCTTCAAGCTTCGCCGGGTGGCCCGTACGCCCCGTATCCCGTCCGAGCTGACTGGAAGACCCTTCTCGCTTGCCGACGCCCGTGCGGCAGGGCTGACGCTGGATGCACTGAGAGGCAAGTCATGGCGGCGCGTGGGCTCCGGTCTTTATTGCTGGGCTGGAATGCGCGAGGACGCCTGGCAAGTCCTCCAGGCGTGGCAGCGTCGCCTCCCCAACGCCGTCTTCACCGGCTTGACCGCAGCATGGCTTCACCGCCTTGACGTGGACCCTACCCACCCAATCGAAGTCGCGGTTCCAGGGAGTTCAGGTGTTCGGTCGCGCATGAACTTGTTGGTTCGACGCCGTGACCTTCCGATGTCAGACGTGACAACGGTGCGAGGTCTGCAAGCGACCACCGTCCAGGGGACGCTAAGCGACGTGTGTCATCGGTTTCCTCCGGTCGAGGCGCTGGTCGTCCTCGATGAGGCGCTCCGCAAAAGACTCGGTCGCGTCAGCACGCCTCTGGGCATGCTCGCCGAAGCAGCCGAATCTCCCATGGAGACCCGACTTCGGTGGCTGCTTCTGGAGGCCGGCCTACCGCGCCCCGAAGTTCAAGTCGAGCTCCGCGATGCCGATGCGCGGTTTGTCGGCAGGGCCGATCTGTACTACCGGCAAGCCCGGCTCGTCATCGAGTACGACGGCGCCGATCATCGCGATCGACTGGTCGAGGACAACCGCCGTCAGAACCTGTTGCTGAACGCCGGCTTCCGGCTGCTGCGTTTCTCGGCCGCAGACCTCTACCAGCGACCGGAGATGATCAAGGCTCAGGTTCGGCAGGTTCTGGTTTCAGCAACAGCATCCCGAGCGGCGGCAAAGTCAGCGTGATGCTGTGCAGGTGCCCGTGCATCCCGACCGGCACCGCGTCGACCCCGCCCATGTTCCCCATCCCGCTGCCCCCGTAGAGCGGCGCATCGCTGTTCAGAAGCTCACGCCAGCGACCCCCGAGGGGAACCCCGATCTGGTAGTTATGGCGCGGCACCGGCGTGAAGTTGAACACCGCAGCGACCAGGTCATCCGGCGTGCTGCTCCGCCGCAGGAGCGAAACCACGCTATGGTCGGCGTCCGTGACGTCGATCCACGAAAACCCTGCCGGGTCGAAGTCGAGCTCGTGGAGCGAGCGCTCCTCGCGCATGATCCGGTTCATGTCTCCGACCCACAGGCGGAGGCCGCCGTGCATCGGATGATCGAGCAGGTGCCAGTCGAGGCTCGATTCCACGTCCCACTCGTGCCACTGCCCGAACTCGCCGCCCATGAAGATCAGCTTCTTTCCCGGCTGCGCGTACATCCAGCCGAACAGCAGCCTGAGGTTGGCGAACTTCTGCCAATCGTCCCCCGGCATCTTGGAGATCAGGGCGCCCTTGCCGTGCACGACCTCGTCGTGCGACAGCGGCAGCATGAAGTTCTCGCCGAACGCGTAGAGCATCCGGAAGGTCAGGTTGGAATGGTGGAACCTCCGGTGCACCGGCTCGCGCTCGAAGTAGTAGAGGGTGTCGTGCATCCACCCCATGTCCCACTTCATGCCGAAGCCGAGGCCGCCGACGTACGTGGGTCGCGAGACCAGCGGCCACGCCGTCGACTCCTCGGCAATCGTCTGCGTGTCGGGCTGCTCCTTGTAGACCTCGATGTTGAACCGGCGGAGGAAGTCGACCGCCTCGAGGTTCTCCCGCCCACCGAACTTGTTCGGGATCCACTCTCCCGCCTTGCGTGAGTAATCGAGATAGAGCATCGATGCGACCGCGTCCACGCGCAGACCATCGGCGTGGTAGCGGTCGAGCCAGTTGAGGGCGCTCGAGAGGAGGAATCCGCGAACCTCGTTGCGTCCGTAGTTGAAGATCGAGCTTCCCCAGTCAGGGTGCACGCCCAGGCGGGGGTCGGCGTGCTCGAACAGGTGCGTGCCGTCGAAGTTCTGCAGGCCGAACTCGTCGGCCGGGAAGTGCGAGGGCACCCAGTCGAGGATCACCCCGATCCCGTTCTGGTGCATGTAGTCGACCAGGAACATGAAGTCCTGAGGCGTCCCGTATCGTGAGGTCGGCGCGAAGTAGCCGGTGACCTGGTAACCCCACGATTCGTACAGCGGATGCTCCATCACGGGCATGAACTCGACGTGCGTGAACCCCATCCGGCTGACGTAGTCAGCCAGTCGGGGCGCCAACTCGCGGTATGACAGCCAGCGGTTTCCCTCCTCCGGCACGCGCATCCACGATCCGAGGTGGACCTCGTAAACGGCCATCGGCGAGCTGCGGCTGTTGACAGCCTTGCGGTTTTGCATCCAGCCGTCGTCGCCCCAGCTGTAGGCGAGGTCCCACACGATCGAGGCCTGCCGCGGTGGCGCCTCCGAGTACGCGGCGAACGGATCCGCCTTGTCGACTCCACGGCCCGTGACCTTGCTGTGGACGTGGTACTTGTACAGCGCACTGTGCGTGACGGTCGGGATGAAGCCTTCCCAGATGCCCGACTGCTCGCGCGCGTAGAGCCCGTTGGCGCCGTTGTCCCAGCCGTTGAAATCCCCGATCACGCTCACGGAATCGGCGTTGGGCGCCCACACGGCGAAGTACGTGCCCTCGGGGTCGTGTACCGGGTGCGCGCCGAGCTTCTCGAAGAGGTGGCTGTGCGTGCCTTCGTTGAAGAGATGGAGGTCGAACGGGCTCAGCAGCGAGCGGGCGACCATGCTCATGCTGGACTCACCAGGTCCAGCACTCCCCGGAGGGGAATGCGCACCCAGTCAGGCCTCAGGTTCAGCTCGTAACGCAACTCGTACAGCGCCTTCTCCAGCAGCATCGTCGTCAGCTGCAGCTCGAGGTCGTCCTGGTTCTGCGGCACCCAGGAGGCGTTCCCTGCGGTCGCAAGGTACGTCTTGAAGAACACCGCGGACACGCAATCCACCCAGAATCGAGCCCAAGCCTGGAGCTCGGCGAAGCGCTCCGGGGTCGTGTCCTGCGACCGAAGCGCGGCCTGGCTCGCGTACGAGAAGGACCGCAGCATCCCGGCCACGTCTCTCATCGCTAGGCGCTTGAGCCGGCGCTCGTAAAGCGTGCGGGTGGGCTCGCCTTCGAAGTCGATGATCACGAAATCGTGCCCTGTGTAGAGCACCTGGCCGAGGTGATAGTCGCCGTGGATGCGGATCCGGAACGTGTTGAGACGCCGGGAGAGAAACGCCTTGAGCATGGACGCGATCCGCGGCTCGAGGTCGAGCACCTGGCGTGCCTCCTCGCGTGCGTCGGCGGGCAGCTTGTTGAGCTGGGTGCGCAGCAGGTCGGTCGCGCGCATCGAGAGCCCGCTGATCGACTGGTAGATCGAGCGCTGGTCGAGGGGCGAGATCCGCTCGGGAGCGAATGCCGGATCCTCGGGGTCGGACGACAGAGCGGCATGAAGCTCCGCCGTGCGCCGGCCGAGGAGCTTGGCCGATTCGAGGTAGCTGCCGATCACCTTGCTTGCGATGTCCGGCAGCTCCAGCTTGCTCGCCTGGACGATGCTTCGCGGCAGCACCGGCGGCTTCTGCCCGGTCAGGTCTGGTGACGTGAAGAAGTGGGCGAGCGTGTTCAGCGTGTACTGCCATGCATCGCCCTGGTTGGACACGTAGCCCTGCAGGATCGCGATCGAGATCGGCTCGCCGTGCGCGCGCCGGTACTCGAGGCTTCCTGCCAGCGGCGCGGTCTGTTTGAAATTCGTCTTCTCGGTCAGGAACCTGCCGACCTCGAGCTCCGGATTCACGCCTTCCTCGAGGCGGCGGAACACCTTGAGCATCAGGCGCTCCCCGAAGATCACTGAGTTGTTGCTCTGCTCCGCGACCGACAGATGCGTTTCCAGGCGCTCGGTCTCCGGGCCGCGAAGTCGGGCGAAAACATTCGTGGTGGAGCCGACCAGCGTCCCGGCGCCACCCGCGGCGCGGCGCCGCCGGGCGATGGCGCCCAGGATCGCCTCGGCGAAATTCGGCGTCGACAGCGCGTCATAGAGGAGGCCGCGAGCCTCTTCGCCCTTGTTCTTGATCCAGGCGATCGCGGAGAACGGCCAGCGTTCGAGGATGTGCGGCGCCTCCGCGGCGTTGGCGTAGGCCATCGGGAGCATGTAGGTGTCGGGATCGCCGTCCGCGTACCCGATCACGACCGAGGCCAGGTATGAGTTGCCCTCCGCGCCAGGGACGCTGACCACGTCCGAGATCGTCGCGCTCTTGATGCGGCGTGCCTTGCCGGCGAACCAGCGCCGCTGCGGTATGTAGCGGACGAGCACGCTCTCGAGCCGCTCCTTCGCCCCGCCGACCAGCGCCGACTCCCAGCCGCCGGTCGTGCGCACCTCGGGCAGCGCGGCTGCGGGCTGCGCACCGTCGCTCTGGATGCTCGGCGCGGAACGTGGCTGCATGGCAAACCAGTAGAAGGAGTGCGGCCCGAGGGTTAGGAAGTACGCGCTGTCGCCGATGACCGGCATCTCGTTGCTGCTGAAAAGCTCGACCGGCACCAGACCTTTCCAGGTGCTGAGGTCGAGCTCGACCGCCTGGAGGAAACGGGAGAGGTTGGCGACGCACAGGATCTGCTCCGACTCGTACCTGCGCACGTAAGCGAGCACCTTGCGGTTCTCCGGCCGCAGCAGCTCGAGGGTGCCCCGACCGAACGCGCGGTGGCGCTTGCGCAGGGCGATCAGCCGCTTGGTCCAGGAAAAGATCGAGTGCGGGTTGCCCTGCTGCGCCTCGACGTTCACCGTCTCGTAGTGGTACTCGGGGTCCGTGATCACAGGCAGGTAGAGCCGCTGCCGGTTGGCGCGCGAGAAGCCGGCGTTGCGGTCAGCGCTCCACTGCATCGGCGTGCGAACTCCGTTGCGGTCGCCGAGAAAGATGTTGTCGCCCATGCCGATCTCGTCGCCGTAGTAGAGGACGGGCGTGCCCGGCAGGGAGAAGAGCAGGCCGTTCATCAGCTCGATCCGGCGCCGGTCGTTGCCGAGGAGGGGTGCCAGCCTTCGACGGATTCCGAGGTTGAGCCTGGCCAGCCGGTCCTGGGTGTAGGAGCGGTACATGTAGTCGCGCTCTTCGTCGGTGACCATCTCGAGCGTCAGCTCGTCGTGGTTGCGCAGGAAGAGCGCCCATTGCGCGGTGTCGGGGATGGGCGGCGTCTGGGCCAGGATGTCCAGGATCGGGAAGCGGTCTTCCATGCGGATCGCCATGAACAGCCGCGGCATGAGCGGGAAGTGGAACGACATGTTGCACTCGTCGCCCTGGCCGAAGTACGCGACGGCGTCTTCCGGCCACTGATTCGCTTCGGCAAGCAGCATCCGGTTGGGATAGCTCTGGTCGACATGGCGCCTCAGGTCCTTGAGGAACTGGTGCGTCTCGGGAAGGTTCTCGCCGTTGGTGCCTTCCCGCTCGTAGAGGTAGGGGACCGCGTCGAGCCGGACGCCGTCGACCCCCATCTCCAGCCAGAAGTCGAGGACCTTGAAGAGCGCCTCGTGCACCTTTGGGTTGTCGTAGTTGAGGTCGGGCTGATGGGAGTAGAAGCGGTGCCAGTAGTACGCGTTCGCCGTGTGGTCCCAGGTCCAGTTGGAGACCTCGGAATCCTTGAAGATGATCCGCGCGTCCTGGTACCGCTGGTTGGTCTCGCTCCAGACGTAGAAATCGCGCTGTGGGTTGCCCGGCCTGGCGCGCCGGGCGCGCTGGAACCATGGGTGCTGGTCCGAGGTGTGGTTGCACACCAGCTCGGTGATGACACGGATGCCCCTGTGGTGCGCCTCCCGGAGGAGCTGGTGGGCATCGCCGAGCGTGCCGAACATGGGATTGACGTTGGTGTAGTCGGCGATGTCGTACCCGTCGTCGCGGAGCGGTGAGGGGTAGAAGGGCAGCAGCCACAGCGCGTTGATCCCGAGCTCCTGCAGGTAAGGAAGCTTTTCGATCAGTCCGCGGAAGTCACCGCTGCCGTCCGCGTCGCTGTCCATGAAGGCCCGTACGTGCAGCTCGTAGACGAGCGCGTCCTTGTACCACAGCGGGTCCTCTTCGAGCTGGACCTCGACTTTGCGCCGGCGTGCAGCCGCCGGGGTCGTCTCGATCACAGGAAATACTCGAAATCGTGCTCGCTGCGGACGCGGCGCCGGAACCGGAAGATCTGGCCTGGCATCGACAAGGGGTTCAGCTCGACGAAGTTGCGCGGGCCGTTCCACAGGTAGCGCGCCCCGGTGATCAGCTCGTGGGCCTGGAACGGCCGGTCTTGCTCGATGCCGAGCTCCTCCAGCGGCAGGTTGACCATGCCCCGCTGGACGTGGTGCGGGTCGACGTTGACCACGGTCAGGACCACGTTGCCATTGTCGGGCGTGCTCTTCGAATACGCGAGCAGTTGATCGTTCTCGGTCGGATGGAAGCGAAGACCGCGGTCGGATTGCAGTCCGGGATTCTCGCGCCGGATCCGGTTGACGATCGTGATTAGCTCGCGGAGGCTGTCCGTCCTCGATGCGTCCCAGTTCCGGACCTGGTACTTCTCGGAGTCGAGGTATTCCTCGGAGCCCTGCTCCCTCGGCCGGTTCTCCATGAGGTCGAAGGCCGGACCGTAGATGCCGTAGCTCGCGCCGAGGGTCGCGGCCAGGATCAGCCGAGCCTGGAATGCCGGCCGGCCGCCCAGCTGCAGGTACTCGGTGAGGATGTCGGGCGTGTTCGGCCACAGGTTGGGCCGCAAGAACTCTCGAATCGGCGGCTGGGCCAGCTCGGTGAAGTACTGGTACAGCTCGTAGGCGGTGTTGCGCCAGGCGAAGTATGTGTACGACTGGGTGAACCCTCCCTTGGCGAGCCTGTACATCACCTTCGGCCGCGTGAACGCCTCCGAGAGCAGGATCGCCTCGGGGTATCGCTTCTTCAGCTCCGCGATCAGCCATTCCCAGAACGCGAGCGGTTTCGTGTGCGGGTTGTCGACGCGGAAGATGCGGACCCCCTGCTCCGCCCAGAACAGCACGATCGACAGCAGCTCGTCCCACAGCTCTTTCCAGTGCTCGGTCTCGAAGTCGAACGGATAGATGTCCTCGTATTTCTTGGGCGGGTTCTCCGCGTACTGGATCGACCCATCGGGCCGGTGCTTGAACCATCCGGGGTGCTCACGCGTGTACGGATGGTCGGGCGAGCACTGGAACGCGATGTCGAGCGCGACGTCGATTTGCTGCCCGGCCGCCGCTTCCACCAGCGCGCGGAAGTCGTCGAGTGTGCCGAGCTCGGGGTGGACCGATTTGTGGCCGCCCTCCTCGGAGCCGATCGCCCAGGGACTTCCCGGCTCGCCCGGTTGCGCCGGCTTGTTGTTGGCGCCCTTGCGATGGCTGCGCCCGATGGGATGGATGGGCGGGAAGTACAGCACGTCGAAGCCCGTCCGCGCGATGTCGGGCAGCAGTCGCTCGACATCTTTGAAAGTTCCGAAGGAGCGTGGAAAGAGCTCGTACCAGGTGCTGAAGCGGGCCTTGACCGGGTCGACGGTCACCGGGAGCTCGCGAGAATAGGTGGTGGCGGCGCGCCGGTCTGCATGGCGCCGAATCAGCTCCGTCGCCTCGCCGTCGATCGCGGACAGCTGGCCGGCCCGCAGCTCGTTGGCCAGCGAGGTCAGGCGGGCAGCGTCGGCGTTGGACCCGTTGACGCGCGCGGCCGTGTCGTCGAGCATGCGGGCGCCGACCTCCAGCTCGACTTTCACGTCCTGCCCGGCCTCGAGTCGCTTGACCAGCTGCCGGCTCCAGGTCGCGAAATGGTCGACCCAACCCTCGAGGGTGAACAGGTAACGGCCGAGCTCGGTGACTGTGAACTCGCCGCGCCAGCGATCGTTGACGAGCGGCGCCATGGGGACCTCGGTCCAGCCGGCCGCCGCCTCATGGCGAAAACGGAGCGCGGCAGCCAGCGTGTCGTGGCCGTCCGCGAAGATGTCGGCCTCGACGGTGACCGTTTCCCCGACCGCTCGCTTGGCCGGGAACCGGCCCGCGTCGATCTCCGGCATGACGGCCTCGATGACGACGCGCCGGCGCCCGTCGACCGGGGCGGCGGCCGGCTCGGAACGCCTCCGCGTAGGACGGACCGCGCGCCTGCCGACAGTTGCTCGGGCCACGGATCAAATCGTGCCATGATTCGCGGGGGTGCTGAAATCCTTCGACCCGGCTACCGGCCGGGAGCTGGCCTCCTTTCCCGAAGCGGACGAACAGGCGATCGAGACGGCCCTCAACCGAGCCTGGTCCGCGCGCCACCCCTGGCGCGACGCAGGGCTCGGAATTCGCACCGCGCTCATGCGGTCGGTGGCGGGGGTGCTCCGCACCGACAAGTCTCGATTTGCCGCCCTCCTCACGTCAGAGATGGGCAAGCCGATCGTGGAGGCCGAGGCGGAGATCGAAAAGTGCGCCTGGACAGCGGGATGGTTCGCCGCGAACGGCGAGCGCCTGCTGGCCGACGAGCCGGTCGACAGCACCGGCACCGAGAGCTACGTCAGGTTTCAGCCGCTCGGGGTGATCCTGGCGGTGATGCCGTGGAACTTCCCCTTCTGGCAGGCGTTCCGCGCCGGGCTGCCCGCGCTGACGGCGGGCAACGTGATGCTGCTCAAGCACTCCTCGAACGTCCCGCAGTCGGCGCTCGCGATCGAGGAGGTCTTCCGCGAGGCAGGGGTGCCCGACGGCGTCTTCCAGACGCTGCTGATCGGCTCGGCCGCGGTGGAGCGGCTCATCGTGGACCATCGGGTTGCGGGCGTCACCCTGACCGGCTCGGAGAAGGCGGGCTCGATGGTCGCCGAGACTGCCGGCCGGGCTTTGAAGAAGACCGTGCTCGAGCTGGGCGGCTCGGACCCTTTCATCGTCCTGGCGGACGCCGACCTGGACGCAGCCGCCACCGCAGCCTGCCGGGCGCGCAACCAGAACAATGGCCAGAGCTGCATCGCGGCCAAGCGGTTCATCGTCGAAGAGTCGGTGGCGGACGAGTTCGAGCAGCTCTTCACGAGCCTGGTCGCCGCGCTGAAGGTCGGGAACCCGATGGACCGCACGAACCAGGTCGGACCGCTGGCGCGAGAGGATCTGGTGGAAGACCTCGAGCGCCAGGTCGACGATTCGGTGCGGCTGGGGGCGCGCTCAACCACTGGCGGCAAGCGCATTCCCGGCGACGGTTATTACTTCGAGCCGACAGTCTTGACGAACGTCAAGCCCGGCATGCCCGCATATGACGAGGAGACCTTCGGACCGGTGGCGGCGGTGATCCGGGTCAAGGACGCAGAGGACGCGCTGCGCGTCGCCAACGACACCGACTTCGGGTTGGGGTCCAACCTGTGGACCGGCGACGTCGAGCGCGGCAAGAAGCTCGCGGAGCGAGTCGAGGCCGGCCTCGTTTTCATCAACGGAATGGTCGCGTCGGACGCGAGGCTGCCGTTCGGCGGCGTGAAGAGGTCGGGCTACGGGCGGGAGCTTTCCGGGTACGGGATCAAGGAGTTCACCAACATCCAGACCGTCTGGGTCGGCCCCAGCAAGACAGACGGTCAGGCGAAGGCCGCTCCACCTCCACGCGCCGAGTAGCTCTGGAGACAGAACGGCTCCTGCTCGAGCCGGTGGCGAGGTCGCACGCCGATGGCCTCCACGCGGCGGTCGTGGCGTCGCGACCCGAGCTTCTGCCGTGGATGCCCTGGGCGCGTGAGCCAACGCTCGAAGGCTCCGTCTTCATGACCGAGCGAGACGAGCGAGCCTGGACTGAGGGTCTTGTCTTTCAGTTCGCGTTGATCGAGCGAGCCACCGGTGAGCCGATCGGTGTCGCCGGGCTCAATCGCGAAGGCGACGAGGCGGCGGAGCTTCACTACTGGATCCGCAGCGATCGCGCCGGTCGCGGCCTGACGACCGAAGCAGGCCGCGCTCTCGTCGCCTTTGCGCGAGACGAGCTGCGACTGCAACGGTTGACGCTCTGGGCGGGCAGTGAGAATCACGCCAGCCGGCGCGTCGCCGAAAAGCTCGGCTTCGTCCATATCGGCCCGCTGTCGTGGCGTCCCGAAGGCGGGATGGGTGACTTCGAGGCCGAATCCTACGAGTTGTGCCTGTCTCCGTTTGGCGGCTGAGCAACCACTCCAACGGGAGGCTTCTTGGTCAGCTTCTTCGCCTTGAGGTGCTTGCGGGCCATCACCGAATAGCTGTCCTTCAGCGCGTGCTCGAGATCCAGCCCGAAGCTGCGAGCCATCGCGGGCAGCGCGCCGGCCGGTCCTTCCAGCTCGACGAACCAGCCGAAGTCGAGCACGTCCAGCGTCACCGCGACTCCGTCTAGCATCCAGACCGCGCGGCGCTTGGGATACGTCCAGCCGACGCGAAAGCCGAGCTGCTCGAGCATGTCGAGCGTCGCGTGGACGTCCTTGACCTCGATCTCGGTCTCCTCGCGGGTCTTGACCCCATCCTCGAATTTCGCCGGCCCCTTGGCCGTCAGAACTCCGTGCGGGCCGCCGTTGAGCACCCGCAGGCGAAGGGTCGTGTTGCGGGTCGATTTGCCTGGACCGTTGAAGCGATAGTTCTCTTCGCGGTAACGACCGCTGAGGTGCGCGCCGCGGTCGCGCAGCATCGAGCGCAGCTTGACGTGGTCCTTCTCTCCGGTCAGGCGGAACTTGAGCTCGGACTCGATCGTCCGGTCCCGCTTTGGGCGTGCCACGCGAGGAGAGTAGCGGCTAGGCCGCCGTCTTTCTTACGCGGTAAAGCGAGGCCACGACGCCGGTGCACTCGTCCTCGATGTAATCCATGCCCGCCGACTCGGCAATCCGGCGAGCTTCACGGGACGTGATGTCGAGCTGAAGCCAGAGAGCACGTGCACCCACAGCGGCCGCCTGGCGCGCGATCTCCGGCGCGTCTTCGGCGGGGCGGAAGACGTCGACGAGGTCGATCTTTTCAGTCACATCGAGCAGCGAGCGATAGACCCGCTCCCCGAACAGCGTGTCGGCATAAGGGTTGATCGGGATGATGCGAAAGCCGCGCCGCTGCAGGCCGACCGGCACTGAGCCGCCGGCCTTGTCCGGATCGCGCGACGCACCCACCACGGCGATCGTTGTCGTCTCGCGGAGGATCTCGTCCGAGGCCTTGGCCACCTAGCTTGCAAGCATGCCGCGGCTGCGAATATTCCTGGGTGCCCAAACGGCCCGACTCGGTCGCAATGGATCCCCAGACGCAGCGGACCCTTGCCGCAGACCTCTTCAACTACACGTGGACGCTCATCGAGAAGCCGGACCGGACCGAGCGCGAGACAGACCTGATGATCGACTCGGCGCACGCCTCGCGTTTCTTCTGGGAGTCGGTCGGCGAGCCGGTCAACCACGCGCGGGGCGAGTGGCAGATCTCGAGGGCGTACGCGGAAGCGAAGCGGCCAGAGCCGAGTCTCTACCACGCCCGGCGCTGCCTCCAGGTCTGTGAGGCGCACTCGATCGGAGATTTCGACCTGGCTTACGCATATGAGGCGATGGCGCGCGCTCATCTGATCGCGGGCGAAAAGGACGAGGCCGCCGAGTGGGCGCGGCGCGGCAGGGACCAGGCCGCCGAGGTGGCGGACCTAGAGGACCGTGAGCACGTTCTGAAGGACCTCGCCAGTCTATAGCTTGACGTTTATATAGCCGAGCAGCTATATTAAACGGGTGGCTGTGGGGTCCACGTTTGAGGTCATGGCCGAGCCGAACCGGCGTGTGATCGTGGAATTGCTGCGCGAGCGCGAGCGCACGGTCGGCGAGCTGGTCAGTTCGCTCGAGGTGAGCCAGCCGGCAGTTTCAAAGCACCTGCGGGTGCTGCGCGATGCCGGGCTGGTCGAGTCGCGTGTCGACGCCCAGCGGCGCGTTTACCGCGTGCGGCTGCACCCGTTGCGAGAGATCGACGCGTGGTTGGAGCCCTACCGCGCCATGTGGACCGAGAGCCTTGACGCGCTGGAACGACATCTCGACGAGACGGACCGAGGTCCGAAAGGAGGCAGACGTGCTGGGAGAGCTGGAGCAAATCGGTAATGGGTGGCAGCTGAAGTTCAGGCGCGAGCTGGCGCATCCGCCGGCGAGGGTCTGGAAGGCGCTGACCGAGCCGGATGAGCTGCGGAAGTGGTTTCCCGACGAGATCGTGGTCGGCGATTGGCGAGTTGGCTCGCGCCTCGAGTTCAAGCACGAGGGCAAGCTCGTCTTCGACGGCGAGGTGCTGGCGTTCGAGCCACAGCGGCTGATCGAGATCCGCTGGGGCACGGACCGGGTCAGGTTCGAGCTCGAGCCTCACAGGTCGGGAACGGTCCTGACGCTGATCGACACCATCGACGAGGTGGGCAAGGCGGCGCGAGACGGCGCGGGATGGCACGTGTGCCTCGACGCGCTAGAGGATGCGCTCGATGGGACCAGGCCGGACTCTGCGTGGGGCGAAATCCACGACGACTACGTCAGTAAGTTCGGGCCCGAAGCTTCGACGATTGGACCGCCGGAAGGCTGGAGCAAGTCCGCCTAGGCAGGTTGGCGGCGCATGGCGATCACCATCCAGGCCGCGCTGGCGGTCATGAGGACGGCCGCCACGCTCTGGATCCAGTTGTCCAGAGCAAAGCCTATGACCGCGAACAAGGGGCCGGACACCGCGTAGCCGATGCCGGCCCAGCGCGGCATCAAGGCGAGGCGCGCGAAGCCGACACCAAACACGATGAAGCTCGCGACCAGCAAGAGGATGAAGACGATCGCCACGATGACCATCGGCGTCCCCTGAGCCGCGTCGTAGTACAGGTTTTGGGCGAGGTCGTGGTTGCCCGCGAGATAGAGGCGGCCGATCGCCGGCTGCGCGAAGGCCGCAATTCCGAAGATCGAAGCACCGACGACGTTGGCGCTCACGCCTGTCAGCAAGCCGGCAAGGCCGAGCTTCACGGATCCTCGCTCCATCAAAACGATGCCTAACGCGACCGCACCGATGGCTCCGAATACCGCGCCAAAGATACTGAAGGCGATGTGGCTGACCAGGAACTCGTTGGTGGTCACATACGCCGACCAACCGGCGAGGTCGGTCTGCGGCGGCGGCTGGTGGGTGATCGTCCCGGCGAAGAGCGTCGCGGCATAGACGGGCACAGCCCAGATACCGACCCGCGCATAACGCACGAGGTTGTCGCCCATCGCACCGCAAATTGTGCTCCGCGAAAATGGTCTGCGATGGCGCACCAGATCGTCGAACAGCTCCGGTTCACCCGTTCCGAGTGGGTGCGAGGCCTGCGTGGCGTCGGCGAAGAGGACGGCAACCGGCACTTCGGCCAGATGAACTCGATCGGCTGGATCGTGGGCCACCTCGCCTGGCACGAGCAGCGATCCTTCTTCCTCCGGCCGCACGGCGTGCTGCTCTTTCCCGACATCAACAAGGAGTTGGCGACCGGTGCGCCCATGAGCACGCCGTCGCTCAAGGCGATGCGTGCCGCCTGGAACAAGCTCACGAAAGAGGCGGACCCGTACCTCGACTCACTGACGACCCAAGACCTGATGCGCGACCTGCCGCGGGATGGCAAGCCTTCGGGCCAGACGCTGGGTGACGCGATTCGCCGGCTGACCTTCCACTACTGGTTTCACATCGGCGAGATCCTGGCCATCCGCCAGATGCTGGGCCAGCAACGTTTGCCCGAATACGTCGGCAACCTGGAAGCGAAGGCGCCCTACCGCCCCGAGCCCTAGATCACGCCGCCGAAGCCCGCCGCGCCGCACGGACGTCCATCACCATCGCCTGAGGGCGTCCATAAACGTCTGCGGCGGTATAACGGAGTACGCGATAGCCCGCGCCGACAATGGAGTTCTGCCTGCGGTCGTCACTGACGAGGCGGTCACGGTGGTTCCCGCCGTCGAACTCGATCACGAGACGAGCCGACGGGTAGTAGAGATCGGCGCGGCCGAGGAATTTGCCGGCCCGGTCGTAGAGATCCGACTGGACGTCGGGCATCGGCAGCCTCGCCTTGACCAAAAGCCAGCGGAGCCGAGTTTCCATCGGGGATTCAGCCGGAGCGGTGATGCGGGCCAGTGAGCGGAGGCGGAATGCACCAGACCGGCCTTTGATAGCGTCCGCATAGCGCAGCAGCGCGTCCTGGTCGGTGAGGTGAGCAGAGACCGCCATATCGAGGACGACCAGCGCCTCGACCCGCGACGAGCGTGCGCACAGGTCGAGGAGCGTGCGATGAATGCACGTGACTTGAACACCCTTGATCTCCAACGTCTCACCGGTGAGATCGGAGTGATGTATTTCAAGGCCTTCGCGCGAAATCAGCCTGCAATCCGCGGGCAAAGAAACCTGCACCGGATTGGCAGGATCGACATCGAGTCGATGTATCCAGGCTGCAGTCCGTCCCACGAAGACAGCAGAAGCCGGCGAGTCTCGCCGGAAAGCGTCGATGAGATTCCAACGATCAGCCGGGCCGCCGCTCCAGCGATAAAGTCTGGAGCCCACACGCTGCCAGGACTTCCCTCTTAGTGCGCTGAGCGAAAGTCCCGCTGTACGCGCCTCGTCGAGAGTAAACGGCCGGCTCGTCAGCTCGGCGGGAACTCGTGGGGGGTGCGACCCATCCGCCGAGCATCCAGGGTCGCGGGCAGTCTTGCCTACCCTGGCTGTTAATTCCGCACGGTCCCGCGTTTACGTGCGAAACCCAAATCGCAATTCCGCACGTTTCCGCGATCTCGTGCGGAACCGGGGCGATCGACTTGGGTTCTTAGGCCGCTTCGATCTTCGGCTTCGCCGCCGGTTCCAGCGCGTGATGGAGCACGTCTTCCACTCGGCTGGCCAGGTGGAAGGTCATCGCCTTGCGCACCGTCTCCGGCACGTCGTCGATGTCCTTCTCGTTCCGCTTCGGGAGGATGACCTCCTTCAGCCCCATGCGGTGAGCCGCCAGCACCTTCTGCTTGACGCCTCCGATCGGCAGCACCAGTCCCTGCAGCGTGACCTCGCCGGTCATGCCGACGGTGTTGCGCACGGGCCTGCCGGTGAGCAGGCTCACGATCGCGGTCGTCATCGTCACGCCGGCCGACGGGCCGTCCTTGGGAACGGCGCCCTCGGGCACGTGGATGTGGAACACCTTGTTGATGCTCTCAGGCGCGATGCCCAGCTCGTCTGTGTGCGACCGCACGTAGGACAGCGCGATCTGCGCCGACTCCTTCATGACGTCGCCCAGCTGGCCGGTGAGGGTCAGTCCGCCACCGTGGCCGTTGCTGGCCTCGGTCGCCGCCGCCTCGACGAACAGCACGTCCCCACCGATGCCGGTCACGGCGAGTCCGGTCGCCACCCCCGGCACCGCGGTGCGGGCCGCGACCTCGTTGTCGAATTTCGGCTTGCCCAGAAATTCGCGCACGCGATCGGGCGTGATCGCGACGGGCGGCGTCAGCGCTCCCGTGGCAACCTTGGTCGCAACCTTGCGCGTGATCTTGCCCAGCTCGCGCTCCAGGTTTCGAACGCCCGCCTCGCGCGTGTGGTCCGTGATCACCTTCATGATCGCCGCGTCGTCGACGGTGACCTCGTCCGGCTTCAGGCCGGCCTGGTTCACCTGCCGCTTGAGCAGATGGTCGCGCGCGATCGCGACCTTCTCCTCTTCGGTGTAACCGTCGAGGCGGATCAGCTCCATGCGGTCAAGCAGCGGCGCCGGGACCGTTTCCGACACGTTGGCGGTCGGGATGAAGAGCACCTCGGACAGGTCGAGGTCGACCTCGAGGTAGTGGTCGCGGAACGTGTGGTTCTGCGCGGGATCGAGCACCTCGAGCAGCGCAGCCGACGGGTCGCCCCGCCAGTCGCTCCCGACCTTGTCGATCTCGTCGAGCATGATCACCGGGTTCTTGGTCCCCGCGTCCTTCAGGGCGCGCACGATGCGGCCGGGCATGGCGCCGACGTAAGTCCGGCGGTGGCCGCGGATGTCCGCCTCGTCGCGGATGCCGCCCAGCGAGACGCGCGTGAACTTGCGACCCAGCGCCCGCGCCACGGACTCGCCCAGGGACGTCTTGCCGACACCGGGAGGTCCGACCAGCGTGATGATGGCACCGGATCCTCGCCCGCCCAGCACCTCGAGCCCCCGCTCCTGGCGCAGCTTCCGCACGGCGAGGAACTCGATGATGCGGTCCTTCACGTCGCTGAGGCCGGTGTGGTCCTCGTCGAGGATCTGGCGAGCCTTGACGAGGTCGTAGTTGTCATCGGAGCGCACGTTCCAGGGGATGTCGAGCATCCAGTCGAGGTAGGTGCGGATCCAGCCGTACTCGGGGTTCTGCTCGCTCGTCCGCTCGAGGCGGTCCAGCTCGCGGTTGACCTCGCTCTGCACGGCCTCCGGCATGCCTGCCTTCGCAACCCTCTCGCGGTAGGTCGAGACCACGTCGGTCTGGCCCTCGTTCAACTGCTTCTTGATCGCTTCCATCTGCTGGCGGAGCAGGAACTCGCGCTGCGTCTTCTCCATCCCCTCGGCGACCTCGCTGCGGATCTTCTCCTTCAGCGACGCTTCGGCCAGGATGCCCTTCGTCCATCCGATGAGCTTCGTCAGCCGGGCCTCGAGGTCGGTCATCTCGAGGATCTCGAGCTTCTGCTCGGTCGACAGGTCCGGCGAGTAACCGGCGAGGTCGGCCAGGTGGCCGGGCGTCCTCGCGGCGCGCAGGAACTGCACGACCTGCGGCACGCCGCGCGACTCGACGAGGTTCTCGAGCAGGGCGCGGTACTCACGCGCCAGCTCCTGCGACTTCTCGGTCGGGGGCTCAGGATCGAGGATCGGGTCCGCCTTGACCCACAGCGCGCCGCCGATGTCGGCCTGGCCGCTGCCCAGCCGCGCGCGGTACTCACCGCGGATCATGAAAGCTTCGGCGCCTGTCGGGAGCTCGGCCGACTCGCCCAGGCGGGCGGCCGTTCCGATCGCGCCGAACTTGCCGTCGACGCGCGGGACGAGCAGGATCAGGCGGTTGCCCTGGCGGGCGGCCTCGATAGCGGCCTTCTGACTGTCGCCCTCGACGGCGAGGGTGACGGACATGTGGGGAAGGACGACCACGTCGTCCATCGGCAGGACGGGAAGCAGTTCGGACTTGGGTGTTGCCATCTGTACGAGAGAACGTTTACCCCGTCCGGGAGATTCCCAATCCTTCTACGACAGGCCGGCGGCCCGGCAGGCCTGGGCGTACTCGGCGGTGCACAGCTGCGACCTCGTCCAGAGCCCGTCGGCGACCACGGTGGAGATCAGCGACTTCCTGGTCACCGCCACCGGCTGCACGAGCACGGCCGGCACGTCCCGCTCTCCGTTGTTGACCAGCTTCCCGCCGACCACCGCCTCCGGCACGCTGACCCCGAACACGAGGTCGTAGGCCAGCGTCGCCGCCAGCTCGGCCTCCTGCCTGAACGGCTTGTACACGGTCATCAGCTGGTCGCCGGCGATGATCCGCTGGACCGCCGCCAGCTCGGCGTCACCGCCCGTCACCGGCGGCATGGCCTTCACCCTGGCCGCCTTGAGCGCAGCGACCACTCCGCCGGCCACCTCGTCGTTGGCGGCGTACACGCCGTCGACCTTGTTCTGCAGCGCCACCAGGGACTTCGCCATGGCCGATTGCGCGCTCGCTTCATTCCAGGACGGCGCATCGAAATCCGTGGCGACGATCACCTTTCCGTCGAGCGCTGCGTGGGCGGCCTTCTTGATCGCCTTCGCCTCGGGATCGTCGGCGTCGCCGTTGATCATCACGATGGTGGGCTTGGTCGCGGTCTTCATGGCGCTCAACAGCGATTTGCCCTGGAGCGCACCGACGGTCTCGTTGTCGAAGGACACGTAGTAGGCGAGGCCCGACGTGTTCATGACGAGGCGGTCGTAGGCGATGACCGGCACCTTGCGCTTGGCGGCGGCATCAACGATCGCTGACGCCGCTTTCGGGTCGACTGGGTCGAGCACGAGCACACCCGCACCGGCCGCAAGCGCCGACGCTGCCTGCTGCACCTGCGCCGCTGCGTCGCCGCCGGCGTTGCGATAGTCGACCGCGCAGTTCGAGCACAGCGACTGCACCTTGGCGGTGAAGAGCGGCCGGTCCTGGTTGTCGTAGCGCGCTGCGCCGTCCGGCGTCAGGAACGCGATCTTCTTGCCGGCCGTGGCGCCGCTCGAGCCGGAGGATGGGTTGCCACACGCTGCCACGCCCAACGCAAGCAGGATCAGCGCGGCCGCAAGTCTCGTCGATCTCATGAGCTACCTCGTTGCCTGGACGTCTGGTGAAACGTTGCCGTGGGCGGAAGGCTACCCCTTAAGGGCGCCCGCGAGCAACCCGCGTATGAAATAGCGCCCGAGGACGATGTAGATCACGAGCGGCGGCAGCGCGGTGAGCAGCGCTCCGGCCATCTGGACCTCGTAGTGGGCGAGCAGCGAGCCTGCGAGGCCGTTCAGCGCCACCGTGATCGGCCACTGGTCGGAAAGGGTGAGGGTGACGGCGAAGAGAAACTCGTTCCAGATGCTGGTGAACTGCCAGATCAGCACCACCACAAACCCGGGCATGGAGATCGGCAGCATGATCCGGCGGTAGACGCCCATGACACTGGCGCCGTCGATGCGCGCCGCCTCGATCAGCTCGGTTGGCACCGCCGCGTAGTAGTTGCGGAAGATCAAGGTCGTGATCGGGATGCCGTAGACGACGTGCGTCAGGACGAGTCCCGGGATGCCACCGTAAAGCTGGATCTTCTGGAGCACCAGCACGAGCGGGAGCAGGATGCTCTGGTACGGGATGAACATCCCGAAGAGAAGCAGGGTGAAGATGAGGTCCGCCCCTCGGAACCGCCACTTCGACAGCACGTAGCCGTTGAGCGAGCCCAGGAGCGCCGAGAGCAATGTCGCCGGCACCACCAGCAGCACGCTGTTGAGGAAGCTCGGGGCCAGCGTCGAGAAGGCATTGGAGAAGGCTTCGACGGTGGGCGCCGAGGGCAGCTGCCACGGGGTGCTGTGCGAGACCTCGATGAACGATTTCAGCGCCGTGACCACGATCACATAGATCGGCAGCAGGTAGAAGACCGCGACGATGGTGAGGAGCGCGTACGTGATGATGCGTGACGGGCGGAACGGTCGTGGCGCGACCCGCGCGGCGCTCACAGAGGGGTCCCCGCGAAATCGCGGTGGTCGGGTGCGGATTTCGTGGGGTCCTTCACCGCTCGACCTCCTGGCGCAGGCTCCAGATCAGGTACGGCACGATCAGAAGCGCAACCAGCAGCAAGAGGACGATGGCGATCGCGGCGCCGCGGCCGTAGAGGTTCTGCCGGAACACCGCCACCCACATGTACAGGCTCGGCATGTCGGTCGCGTAGCCCGGCCCGCCGAAGGTCATCACGTAGACGAGGTCGAAGATCTTGAGCGAGATGTGGCCGAGGATGATCACCGCCGAGAGCGTGATCGGCCGCATGAGCGGCAGGATCACGCGGAGGAAGAGGCGGCCCTCGCTCGCGCCGTCGACGCGCGCGGCTTCGCGCAGCTCGTCGGGGATGGCCCGCAGGCCGGCAAGAAACATCGCCATGCAGAACCCGCTCATCTGCCAGACCGCTGCGATCACCAGGCCGTAAAGGGCAGTGCGCGTGTCGGCAAGCCATGGCGATTTCAGAAAGCCGAGATGCACCTGGTCGAGGAGGAGGTTGATGCCGAAGCTGGGATTGAAGATCCAGCGCCAGACGGTCCCGGTCACGACGAAGGAGATGGCCAGCGGGAACAGGAAGATGTTCTGGAAGAAGATCGTGCCCCGTACGTGCTGGTCGAGCAGCACCGCCGCGCCAAAGCCGAGCAGGATGCAGCCGAAGAGGAACAGGATCGTGAACTCGATGGTGTTGTTGATGTCCGCCTGGAAGCGGGGGAGCCCGAACAGGTCGGTGTACTGGGTCAGGCCCGCGGAGGTGTAGTCGGGGACGATCCCGTACCACTGCGTCGTCGACACGAAAGCCGTGTATCCGATGAACAGGTACACAAAGACGGCGATCAGGACGATCGACGGCGCGATGAGGATGAACGGCGTGAGCCTGTCCCAGGAAAAAGATGAGAGGGAGCGACCCCGGACTGCCGTTGTCACCTACCCAGCGTTGCTTTGGCGGTCGGGTTCACCCCGGCCGCGACTATGTTGCCCAGCCTCCCAAGCGTTGCTACGAGTAGTCACTCAGACAAATCCCAACCGCATACCGGAATGGGAGCAGCCCCGTCGCGAAGCGACCGGGCGATGAGGGAAAACCATCCGGGTTTTCCCTCATATCCCATTACTTCAAGAACTGATCGGCCAGCTTCGCCAGGTTGGCGGCGCTGGCGTTGACGTCCTTCTTCTGTACGAACTGCCCCATCTCGTCGTTGACGCCGCTCGCGAACGCCTCCGGCGCCGCCGAACCGTGCGCGATGCTCGGTGTGAGCGCGGCGGTCTTGAACTCGCCGATGAAGCGCTGGGCGATGGGGTCGAAGATGCTCGCCGGCACGTCGGTGCGCGCCGGGATCGATCCCTTCTTGGGGTTGAAGGCGGCCTGGCCCGCCTCGGAGCCGCACACCTTGAGCCAGTTGATCGCGTTGTCGCGGTCGGGCGCTCCCTTGGGGAGGCCGAAGGTATCGCACACGATCATGTAGGTCTTGCCGGTGCCTGGTGACGGCACCCCCGTGAAGTCCTTGTCCGCCGTCCACTTGTTGGCCGTGAAGTAGCCCTTGGCCCAGTCGCCCATGATCGTCGCGATCGAGCTGTGAGCCTGGAGCCGGCCGGCGGCCTGGTCCCAGTCGATGGTCGGGTGATCGGAGTTGACGTAGCTGAGCATCGACTTGATGTAGGTGAGCGCCTGCTTGACTTTGTTGTCCGTCCACGAGCTCTTGCCGTTGAACAACCCGCGGTAGAAGTCCGCTCCTCCCACGGCGACGATGTTGTTCTCGAGCAGCATCGTCACCTGCCAGTTGCCCTTGGAGCCGAGCGCCAGCGGCGCTTGCATGCCGCCGGCCTTCGCCTTGCCCATGGACGAAAGGAAGTCGTCGAGGTTGTCGATGCTGTTGCTGCTGACGGTTTCGAGGCCCGACCCGATCCACAGGGAATTACCGCGGTGGACGTTGACAGGCACGGACCACACATCGCTGCCCTTGCTGACGATCGTCTTCAGGTCGTTCGGGATGGTGCTGTCCCAGCCCTCTGACTTCCAGATGCTGGTGATCGGCTCCATCTTGTCGGCTTTGACCCAGGTGCTGATGAGCTCCTGGCCGGCGTGGACCTGGAAGCTGTCGGGTGGCTTGCCGCCCTGCATGCGCGTCGCAAGCACGGCCTTCGCGTTGGTCCCCGCGCCACCGGCGACCGCGGAGTTGACGATCTTTACGTCCGGGTACTTGCCCGTGTAGATCTTGAACATCTCGGCAAGACCGTCGGCCTCACCGCCGGCGGTCCACCAGCTGAAGATCTCGAGCTGTTTCGAGCCCCCTGACGTGGTGGCTCCGCCGCCACACGCGGCCAGGAACTCGGCAAGCGCGCCGCCGAGGACGAGGCTGCCGGCGGCGACGCCGGTGGTCTTGACGAACTCACGACGAGTCCACTTAGCGCTCATTCACTGCCTCCGGGGTCGGGCCGCTCTTGTGCCCCCGACCTCCCAGATTCCCGCCGCCTTCTTCCCGGGTCCTAGCCCGGGGCGAGAGTGCGCCGGCGACGGGACTTACTCCGCTCCGGCCTGCATTCTCTTGGCTGCCACTGACGGTGTCAAGCCGGCTCCGATCAGATACGCGTGACGCTCCCCGAGCTCGAGCCACGGCGAGACACGGCGTCGATGATGATCGCGGCCAGCAGGACGAGACCGGTCACGATGTACTGCCACTCGAAGTGCAGCTGCAGCAGGAACATGCCGTTGTAGATCGAGCCGATGACGAGGCCGCCGAGGACTCCGTGCAGCGGTTTGCCCCGCCCACCCATGAGGCTCGTGCCGCCGATGACCGCCGCGGCCACCGCGTAGAGAACGTACTGACCGCCCTGAACGTTGTTTGACATCCCGTTGAGGTAGGAGGCGTAGAGCAACATCCCGATGCCGGCTGTGAAGGAGCACAGCATGAAACCTGTGGTCCGGATCAACGACAGGTTGATACCTGCTCGGCGTGCCGCCTCCGGGTTGCCTCCGATCGCGTAGACGTATCGCCCGTACCTCGTGCGACCGAGAAGGACAGTCCATACGCCGAGCACGGCGAGCACGATCGGTATGACCCACGGCACGCCCTCCTGCACGATGAGCACGCCCCGGTTGATGTTGCAGATCGCCACCACGACGATGGCGACCCCGGCGATGACGCCGATCTTGATCGCGGACAGGCTGGCCGGCGGCGCCACCAACCCGCTTTTGCGGCGCCGCGAGTCGGCCAACCAGATCAGAAGGCCGAGCACGAGTACAACCACCCCGGCCCCAATCCACGAGACAGTGGGGTCGATGTTGGCCCACATCAGGTTGTAGATGAGGTGCAGGTTGTCACTCTGGCCGATGAGGTTGGGATAGCCGGAGAA
>DASPXA010000045.1:0-1687 GCA_035637495.1 Verrucomicrobiia bacterium | reverse complement strand
CCCGACGGAACGCGCCGGGGAGGCTCACCTGCCGGTGTCGCGCAGGCGCTCACCCAACACCAAACGGAGATGCAGTGAGGTCCACGACCAACACAGTCAGAGCGCCGGCGCAGCCGGCTCGGCGCTTCGATCGCGGTCGCGGGCTCCGGCTCGTGTTCGGGAGCCTCGGCGTCCTCGCGGCGCTCGCGTTTCTCGCCGGCGGCGGCGCGCTGACCTGGGCGCTCCAGACGCACCGGGACGGTAGCGGCTACTTCACCACGCACACGCATCACTACCAGACGTCGTCGTACGCGCTCTCGACCGAGAGCCTCGACGTGAGTGGCATGACCGGGGCGCTCGAAGATCGCCTTGGCCGGCTCAGGATCACCGCGACGAGCACCGCCGCGGCGAAGCCCGTCTTCATCGGGATCGCGCGCGCGGAAAACGTCGACCGCTACCTCGCGCGTGTCGAGCACGACGAGCTCCGAGACATCGATTCCGAGCCGTCCGGCATCGAGTATCGGCGGCTGGGCGCGGGTGCGCCGCAGGCGCTGCCAGCCACGCGGAGTATCTGGCGCGCCTACGCGACCGGCACCGGCACGCAGACCGTCACCTGGCCGGTCGAGAAGGGCCACTGGTCGGCGGTGGCGATGAACGCCGACGGCAGCCGAACCGTGAGCCTCGACGCACAGCTCGCCGCCCGCGTGTCGCACGTGTGGTGGATCGCCACCGGGCTGTTCGTCATCGGTGGGCTGTCGCTTGCCGGCGGCGGCGCGCTCGTCTACTCCGGCACCCGCAGGCGGGCGTCGGTGACGGCGCGAGCGTCCGTTGCCAACTAGGGCAGCACGCCGTCGGCATTCGTCCCCCGCGACCCGTCTCCAACAGCCTCGCTCGGAATCTAAGCCCACCCCACCGAACGCAAGACGCAAAGGAGCCCACATGGCAACCCACGGCCCTCGGCGGACCGTACTACTGATCGGCAAGAGCCAACTCGTCCTCGACGGCGCGCTCGCCGGCCTCCGCGACCTCGGCTACAAGGCCGAAGCGACCAACGACTTCGCCGACATCACGGCACGGTTCGACCCAAGAGAAATCGACCTGGTCGTGTTCGGCGGACAGGTCCCGCCGGACCTCAAGGCTGAGCTCAGAGAAGAGATCAGCGCCATCAACCCGCCCGTCATCTTCGTCCAGGGACTGGCTGCCATCCCGAGCCTGATCATCAATCAGGTGCAGGGCGCGTTCGCCCGCGACCACCAAAAACTCGTTCGAGCGCCGACCTTCGCGCCCGACGAGCGGTCGATCGGACTGACCCTTCCCGGCCCGGCCGAGGTCAAGGTGACCATCTGGTGGCAGACCTCGTTCGTGCCACCGGACCCGAAGAGCGATTCGCTCCTGCTCCTCAACGACCGGATCGCCGCCGGCGACCACGCTGTCAGAGTGCCAGACCTCGTTCCGCCCAAGGCCGCGTTCGCCACCGTGCAGGTCGACGCGGCGATCTACGCCTTCAGCATCGCCACCGAGCAATGACCGTCGTGGGCCGAAGCCTCACCGGAAGCGATCCTTGCGGGTCGCACCAAGGTCGCACGACCATGCGAAAGGCGACAAAGCGCGGCGACGTCTGACTCAACTTCGCCAGAACCAGGGCGCGGCGCCGGAACCGACCGGGCTGGTCTATCTCGTCAGCACGAGCCCAGCGGAACGAGGCGGG
>DASPXA010000044.1:0-58273 GCA_035637495.1 Verrucomicrobiia bacterium | reverse complement strand
GCAGGCGAGAGTAGATGTCAAAGGTGCGCTCGCGGTTGCCGCCCTCGTTTTCGACGACCGTCGGTATGTAGGCCAACTTGCATCGCAGCTTACGGGAAAGGTTCGCGGGGGAGGCGGGCCTCCCCCGCGGGGCCCCCTCCGTTGCAGGCCAGGTATGGGCGGCGCCTGGCGATTCACGCTGGGGTACGGCCCGAATGAATCGGGCCTACAGCCCCACCTCGTCTGTTGATGTTCCTGGCTCCATCTGAATTTTTCACCCGTCTGAGAAAGGCTCTCAAAACCAGCCTGCCCGCCCCGCTCCGGACGTTCGAAACGATTCGCGGCCGCGGCCGGCTCATGAAGGTCCACTTCGGACAGCCTGCCTTCCACTACGAGGCATGGCATCACGCAGGTGCAGGTAGGCTGGAGGTTGGTTTGCATTTCGAGGCGTCGGCCGGCGAGAACGAGGCTGCCTTCGACTTCTTCCGCTCACGCATGGTCGAGGTCAAGGCGAGCTTGCCCCGAGCCGAGCTCGAACCCTGGGACCGCGGGTGGACACGCCTCTACGAGACGCTTCCCGCCCCAAGGCTGGATGACGGCGTCCTCGGCGCCACCCTGGAGTGCATGACGGACTACATCGTCGCGCTCCAACCGCTGCTCGACCAGTTCTTGGAGGAATCGCGATGAGAACCGTTGAGGTGACCGACGCGCTGCAGGAATATCTCGACGGCCTGGTGCCACCGCGTGACCCCGTGCTGGCGCGATTGGAGGAGGAAGCGCACCGAGAGAACATCCCGATCGTCGACCCGCACGAGGGCATGCTGCTCTACCTGCTGGTCCGCATCGCCGGCGCCAGGCGGCTGCTCGAGCTGGGCACGGCAACCGGTTACAGCGGCATCTGGATGCTGCGAGGGAGTCAGGGTGGGACGCTGACCACTTATGAGATGGACCGCGACCGCGCCCGGCGCGCGAGGGCCAACTTTGTGGAGGCCGGTTTCGGCAAGCAGGCCCTCGTCCTCGAAGAGAACGCGAAGGACGGGCTCGAGAAGCTGGACGCTCGGTTCGACGCGTGCTTCATCGACCTGCTCAACTCCTTTCGATCCGAAGACATCACGCGGCGTGTGCTCGAGCTTTGCGTCGAACGCCTCGACACCGGTGGGCTCCTGATGGCGGACAACGCGCTGCGGCAGGGCGAGGTGCTGGATCCCAACAACCAGCAGGCGAAAAACGTCGCCTACTACAACGAGGCGGTGTCCAGGCACCCCCGCCTGGAAAGTGTCGTCATCCCGATCCGCGACGGCCTATCGGTGGCCAGGGTCAAGGACTGAAGGTCACGAGGAGAAGTCCGGGGCGTCCCGCCCCGGACTCACCACTGCCCTCCCTCAGCAAAGCGTCGGGCGGTTGACGAGGTAGCAGTTGCTGTCGTCCGCCTGCGCCGGCTGTGAGGTGACGACCACGACGCGGCTCGGACCGGTGGCGACTGTCGTCGCCTTCAGCGCGTAGCCGAGCTGGAGACCGATGAGAAGCGCGGCCGCGACTGCAAACGCGATGAGGACGCGTGCCACCGAAAACCTGCGAACCTGGAGACTTGCCTGCATTTCCGGGACCCTCCTACGAGCTGGACTTGATGCAGGTAGCTTGTCGAGGTTCGCTCGAGGGAGAATCGGGAGAAGTACCTATTTCCCGCCGGTCGGAACACCTAATTTCTGCTCAGACTCGCCTAGCCTCGTCCCCTTCGATCCAGTAGGTACCGTCGGCCGCGTATTCCTTTTTCCAGATCGGCACCGACTCCTTGAGCCTGTCGATGCCCCATTTGCAGGCAGCGATCGCTTCGGCGCGATGAGGACAGGAGACCGAGACGACGACCGAGGCGTCGCCGATCTGCAGCCTGCCCGTCCGGTGGGCCATCGCGACCCGAGCCTCGGGCCACTGTTCGGCTATCTCATCGCCGATCTTGCGCATCTGCGCCGTCGCCATCTCCGCGTATGCCTCATAGTCCAGCTCGGTCACCGACTGGCCGCGCGAGTGGTCGCGCACCACGCCCGTGAACGTGCAGATCGCGCCCGCGCCGGCGTGCGCGACCGCTGCCTCCAGCCGGCGCGCGTCCAGGGGATCGGTGGTGAGCTCGAAGACGATTCCGACCTTGTGCGCCCCGCCGCTGACCGGCGGGATGAAAGCAACCTCGTCGCCGTTGGACACCTTCGCGTCCCAGTCGGCGAACTCCTGGTTGAGCGCCGCCCGGACGGATCCTTGCGGCGGCAGGGCAGGATGCCCGGCGCGCGATGCTTCATAAGCGTCCGCAACGGTGGCATCCGGAGGCACATGCAGAACCTCGAGCTCGATTCCTGCCAGCTCGCGCAGTCGGGCGAAGAATCGCACCCGGACGGCGACTGCTATCGCCATGAGGGCATCTTACTTTCCAAGTTTGCAACTCTACGGCGGGAGGGTGAGCAGGGGCGCTTGCCCGGCCGTCAGGCCGGGTCGGCTTCGCCGACGCCCCGATGAGAGGGAACCGGCAGGTTCCCTCTCATTACGAATACATGCACTTCCTTGCCTGAGTCGAGTGCCCTCTCGACTGTGGTTCGGGTTCCCTTCGACGCCCCGTCCCAGAACGCCACCAGCACGTCGCACGCATCGACCAGCCGCTGGTTGCGCGCGGCCGACTTGGTTGCGTCGGCCATCTCGTCGAAGGACGCCGGGATGACCTGCACCGGGATGCCTTTCTCGCGCGCAGCTTTCGTGGCTGCGGCATCCACGCCGCTCGCGCTGCCGGTGATGATCGAGGCGCGAGGCGGCAGGCCTTTCACGTACTCGACCACGCGCAGCGGGTCCGAGAAGTGCCTGCTGCCGACGATCGCGAAGCGCAACTAGCCGGCGGTGGACGCGCTCTTGCCGATCATGTGGATGTTCTTCTCGAACATGTCCCGGAGCCTGGCCGCCTGGCGGTCATAGTCCTCGGGATTCGGCCAGCTCTCGCGCGTGTCCAGCACCTCGCGCGGCACGCCCGGGACTCGATTCGGGATCTGCAGCCCGAAGATCGGGTCGACATGGGTCGAAACGCCACGCAGCTCGCCCTGAAGGATCGCGCGGACGATCGCACGCGTGTGCGCGATCGACATCCGCTCACCGACGCCGTATGGTCCGCCGACCCACCCCGTGTTCAGCATCCACACGTCGACGTGGTGGCGCTTGACCCGTTCGACGAGCATTTCCGCGTAACGCTCCGGCGGGAGGACCAGGAACGGCGCCGCAAAGCACGTGCTGAAAATCGGCTCGGGCTCGGTCACTCCGCGTTCGGTGCCGGCAACTTTGGCCGTGTACCCGCTCAGGAAGTAATGGCGGATCTGGTGCTCGTCCAGCAGTGACACCGGCGGTAGGACGCCGAATGCATCGGCGGAGAGAAACATCACGTTGTGTGGATGGCTGCCCGTGCCGGTAAGCACGGCGTTGGGGATCAGGTCGATCGGATATGCCGCCCTGGTGTTCTCCGTCTTCTCGTCGGAGTCGTAGTTCGGCACGCGCGTGCGCGGGTCATAGACGACGTTCTCGAGGATCGTGCCGAAGCTCTCGGTCGCCGTGTAGATCTCGGGCTCAGACTCCTTGTGGATGCGGATCGTCTTCGCGTAGCAGCCGCCCTCGAAGTTGAAGACCCCGCGGTCGCTCCATCCGTGCTCGTCGTCGCCGATGAGGCGGCGGGACGGGTCCGCGGACAGCGTCGTCTTGCCCGTCCCGCTCAAGCCGAAGAAGAGCGCGACGTCGGAACCGTTCTGGTCTGTGTTCGCCGAGCAGTGCATCGGAAAGACGTTCTGCGCCGGCAGCAGGTAGTTCAGGGCGGTGAAGATCGATTTCTTGATCTCCCCCGCGTAGCCTGTGCCGCCGATGATCACGGTCCTGCGGCCGAGGTTGACCAGGATGAACGTCTCGCTGCGCGTGCCGTCGCTCGACGGATCGGCCTTCACGGAAGGCAGGGCGATGACGGTGAAGTCCGGTTCGAAGTCCATCAGCTCGTCGGCCGTCGGCCGGATGAACAGGTTGCGGGCGAACAGGCTGTGCCACGCCAGCTCCGTGACGACCCGCACGCGCAGGCGATACCGCGGGTCGGCGCACGCGAAGACGTCCTGGGTGTACACGTCGTTGGTCGCGATGAAGTCCTCCATGCGTGCGAGGAGCTGGTCGAACCTCCCCGGCGCGATGGCCTGGTTCCCGGGATGCCACCAGATCGCGTCCTGGCTCGTCGGCTCCTTGACGAAGAACTTGTCGCGAGGCGAGCGGCCGGTGTGCTTGCCGGTCTCGGCCGTCAGGGCCCCCGTGGAGACGATCGCGGCCTCGTCGCGCCGCACGGCGTGCTCGTAAAGCGCGGCGGGACTCAGATTGCGCCGTTCGACGGCAACCTCACCCTTAGCGACCACGCTAAAACCTACTACGCGATTCGCGCCCGGCGAGTGCTCGTCCGCCGGCGCTGCTTTCCACTCACGTAGTCGACCAGGATGTACTCGCCCAGCCGGTCAGGCGAGACGAAGAACGCCCTTCCCTTGTTGATCCGGGTCATCTGGTTGATGAACTCGGTCAGGTAGGGCCCGCGCTCGAGCATGAACGTGTTGATCACGATCCGGTCTCGCGTACACCGCTTCACCTCGTTCAGCGTCTGCTGGATCGTGCTGTAAGTCGGCGGATAGGCGAACTCGGCTCGCCCGTCCGGGCGAAGGTGGGCGGTGGGCTCGCCGTCGGTGATCATGATCACCTGCCGGTTGCCCCGGTGCTTCGCCAGCAGCGAGCGCGCGAGCTGGAAGCCGTGCTGCATGTTGGTGCCGTACACGTAGTCGTTGAGCGCCAGCTGCGGCAGCGTCTGCGGCTTGAGCTCGACCGCGTAGTTGGAGAAGCCGACCACGTACAGCGAGTCGCGCGGGTACTGGCTCCGGATGAGCGAATCGAGCGCGATCGCGACCTTCTTCGCGGCGAGGAAGCATCCGCGCAGGAACATCGAGCGGCTCATGTCGATCATCAGCACCGTCGACGCTTGCGTCATGTGTTCGGTGCGGTGGACGATGAAGTCGCGCGCCGACATCTTGACCGGCACGGTCGGACCCTCTCGGACGAGCGAGTTGAAGAGGGTCTCCTTCATCTCGAGCAGGAACGGGTCGCCGTACTCGTAGACCTTGAGCTCCTCGGAGGCGTCCGTGCCGACACCGCCGCGCCACAGCTGGTGGTGACCCATCCGCGTCTTCTTGAGCTGGTCGAAGATGTCGCGCAGCGCCGACTGGCCGATGCGCCGCATTCCGCGCGGCGTGAGCTCTAGGCGCCTTCCCTTCCGCTCCACGTAGCCCGCCTTTTCCAACACGTCGGTCACCTGCCGCAGTTGATCGAGGGCCTGCCTCGCGTCCGGGCCCAAAAGCTCCTGGGCCAGCGAGCGGTCGACGTCGTCGGGGCGGAAGCTGCCGCGCTCCAGCTGGGACTCGAGGCGGTCCATCCGCTGCAGCCGCTCCATCAGACCCATGGCCTCGCCCATCGTCAGCGGGTCGTCGCCGAAGAACGGATATCGCTCGCTGAGCTCGGACGGCGCCATCATCGCCTGCATGAAACCGCCCAGGCGCGCGAGCTCGAGGCGCAGCGAGTCGTCCTGCAGCAGCGCGTCCATCATCTGCCGCAGCTCTTCGCGTGCTTCCGGGCTCAGGCTTTGCAGAAGCGACTGCATCTGCGCCATCTGGCGCTGAAGGTGCTCCAGCAGCTCGTCGAGCGAGTTGATTCCGGGCGGAAACATGTCACCGAACCGCTGCATGAACCCGTTGAAATCCGGCGTTCGTCCCTCCATGCGCTGCTCGAGCATCTTGTTCAGCTCGCGAACCATGTCCCGCACGCGCGAGAGGTCCTGACCCTGCATCTGCTGCAGCGAACCCTTGATGCCCTGGAACATCTGGTCGAGGATCTGCTTCTGCAGCCGCTGCATCAGCTCCTCGAACTTCTGCCGCGCCTCGTCGTCGACGAACTCGTAGTTGCGCAATCCCTTGACGCGGCCGCCCAGGTCATCGGGCAGCCGGTCGAGCTGGTCGTTTCGCTGCCGAGCGAGGCGATCGAGAAGCTTGCGAGCTTGGGGGGTGGCCTCCCGCTGTCGCCTTTCGATTCCGCCGCGCTCGGTGTCGATCACGTCCTGCACCTGCTGGCGCAGCTGCTCGACGGTCGAATCGAGGTTGTAGCGGCCTAGCTCCCGCTCACGCGACTCGCGGAGCTGCTTGAGGAGCTGTTCCAGTCCCGGCATGTTGGGCGCTCCCCAGCGGAGAAACCGCTGCAATGCCGCGTTGAGGTCGCCGTAGTTCATCAGGTCGTCGCTCAGCGCGTCGAGGACGTCGCCCGCGTCCAGATCGTCCAGCTTTTGCGTCCCGTCCCAGCGTGAGTAGCGAAACGTCACCCGACCACGCTAGCAGGACGCCAACCGCCCAGCCGCCGTTCGATGGCGCGAGCGGCTCGCAGCGCGGTGCCGTCGTGCCAGTTTGCGGCCACGACCTGCACGCCGATCGGCAGGTTCTCCGGCGACGTGCCCGCCCGTACCACCACGCAAGGGTTCCCGGAGAGGCTGTATGGCACCGTGTAGCTCAGCTGATGGTCGCCCGCAGGTTTCTCCCGGATCAGCGGTGCGACGTTCG
Organism: Verrucomicrobiia bacterium; assembly: GCA_035637495.1. Taxonomy (GTDB): domain Bacteria; phylum Chloroflexota; class Dormibacteria; order Dormibacterales; family Dormibacteraceae; genus 40CM-4-65-16. Next base: position 51,656 of record DASPXA010000044.1, on the reverse strand, counting down.
GCGCGACCGGGCTGAGGACGACGTCGAACCGGGACATGAACTTGAGGACCGACGTCCGAAATGCGTCCCAGCGTTCGTACAGGCGGTCGTGATTCATATGTTTGCGGCCCCAGTAGCCAAGTGTCACCTGGTACGCCTCGCCCAGGGCCGGGGGCCGCTCCTCGGTGACGCTGCAGCCGGCCGCTGCGAGGGCGCGCGCCGCGGCTTTGACCGCGGCCGCGATCGCGGGCGTCGGCCTGGCCATGCCATCTTCTGCATACCACGCGACGCGCAGGCCGTCTAGCCTGCTTGCGCGCCAGGCGCTCACCGGCACCACGCCGGAGTCGATTCCATCCGGTCCCGCGAGCACACGCAACGCGATCCGAAGGTCGGAGACGTAACGCGCCATCGGCCCCACCTGGCTCCGGATGTCCGTCAAACCGCCGGCCAGGCCGTAAGCGCCGGTGACGGGCACGAGGCCCGCGGTCGGCTTCAGGGCTGCGACCCCGCAGTAATGGGCCGGTACGCGGAGGCTGCCACCCGAATCGCTGCCGAGGCCCAGGGGCGAACCGCCGGCGGCGATGATCGCCGCCTCGCCGCTGCTCGTCCCGCCCGGCGAGCGATTGACGTCGTACGGGTTACGGGTGGCGCCGCGCGGCGGGCTCCAGCCGTCCTCGTCCGAGCCGCCCGGCGGGCAGTTGGTCTTGCCGATCAAGATTGCCCCGGCCCTCCGCATCCGCGCGACGACCGTCGCGTCATGGTCGGGGATGCGGCTGCGGGGCATTCGCACGCCGGCGGTCGTCGGCAGGCCGGCGGTGTTGAAGATGTCCTTGGCCGTGAAGGGCACCCCGTGCAGGGCGCCGAGCACAGCCTTCGGCTTATTCCGGCGGTCGGCGGCGCGGGCCTCCTTGATGGCGCTCTCGGCGGTCGCGAAGACGACGGCGTTCAGGCGCGGGTTGACGGTGTGAATGTGGTCCAGATGGGCCCGAACCACCTCGACCGAGGAGAGCTTCCTGGACACGATGGCGCGCGCCAGCCAGCCGGCCGGGGCCCCGATGACGTCTCGCACGCGGGGAGATTAGATGCTCGGCAACCGAATTCGCGCGAGTTAGATGGTGTCTCCGGGTTTCACGTCCAGAACCTTCACTCCCGGCCCCACGAGCTCCTGAAGCTGGTTTGGCCGCCCGACCAGGATCGGGAAGGTGCCGAAGTGCATCGGCACGACGGTCTTGACCCTCAACAGCTGAACCGCCTTGGCGGCCCGGGCCGGGCCCATGGTGTAGAAGTCGCCGATCGGCAGGAACGCAACGTCGAACCTGCTCAGCTCGGCTATGAGCGCCATGTCGCCGAACACGTCGGTGTCACCCGCGAAGTAGATCGTGAAGCCGTTCTCGAACTCGATGACCAGGCCGCATGCCTCGCCGCCGTAGATCATCCCGCCGTCGTCCGTGATCCCACACGTGTGCTCCGCATGGACGAGCAGCACCTTGATGCCGTCGATGTCCACGGTGCCGCCCTTGTTGGTGGCGACGATCTTTTCCCCGTCGACGCCCTTCGAGCTGAGCCAGGCGCCGATCTCATGGTTGGTGACTATCGTCGGCTTGGTGTGGCGCGCGATCTCGAGGCTGTCGTGGACGTGGTCGAAATGACCATGCGTTATGAACATCAGGTCGCACCGATCGACGGTCTTCAGGTTCTCCGGAGCCACCGGGTTGTTCATGACCCAGGGGTCGATCAGGATCTCCTTGCCTCTGGCGCTGCGAGCTTTCCAGGTTCCGTGACCAACCCAGGTGAAGCTGACTTCGGCGTTGAGCGCCATTCGCTGACTACCCCCCTTGTGCCGAGCGGAAAAGGCGATTTTCCCACACGGCCAATACGAATATCCCGATCCCCGCGATGGTCCAGATGTTCGGAAAGAACAGGTCGCATGGCGGCCGCAGGAAGCCAAGCAGGAAGATGCCCATGAGGGTGAGGGTCGCCGCGCGGCGGTGCTCCAGCGCGCGCACGATGAGGATCAGCGCCAGGGGCAGCAAGGGCAGCCACTGGTACGGCCAGACTTCGTTTGGAATCAACGCCCCCAGGGCGAAGCCGAGCGACATGCCGTACGCCGCGTTCCAGCCGCTCCGCCAGGCCGCCCATGCCGCAGCGCCCGCAAACGCCAGTGCGCTCGCATAAGAAAGGAAGAGGGCGAACGTGGAAAGGTGCAGCGGCGACGCAACGATTCGGTAGCCGGCGCCCGCCGGCACCGCGAACTCCTCGCCACCGATCGTGCGCATGAACAGCGTGCGCACCGAGTCATAAGCGCAGTCGGGGTTGTGTGAGCCAAGCGACGGCAGCAGGACGTGCTGGTAGTAGAACAACGTGCCGTTCCAGCCCAGCGGAACGAAAGTGAGCGCCGTTACAAGAGCGGCCACCACGGCCAGCACGACCGCGTACGCGATTCGATGCGCGGGCCGAGGACCGATGACCAGCGCCGCCGGAAAGTACTTGATCGCCGTCGCAATTCCGCCTAGCGCTCCCGCGAGCTTCGGCCGACCTCGCTCGAGCCACACCGAGCCCATCGCCAGCACGAGGAGCACTCCGCCACGCTGGCCCGCGCTGACGTCGGCGAACGCCGGCGGAAAATACGCCGCGGCCGCCCAGAACACCGACCGCGCCAGGGGGTTTGGCGTCGCGAGAACGCGGTACAGCAGCCACAGTGCAAGGATCAACGCAAGGGCGTCGATCGCCGTCCAGACCTGCGCGCCGACGCGTTGAGGCAGCAGCGCGATCGGCACCGCAAGCGCCGCGACCGGGGGTGGACTCACGAACGCATCCAGCCCGCCCGGCGGCGCGATGATGTGCAGCCGCGCAAGGTAGTTCGCCGCGGCGTCGTACATGTGGGGCGGCTCGGTCAGGTATGCATGCGCACCCTCCCACATCCCTTCGGCGTCGAAGCGGCGCGGCGCGATGACGACGAAGAACAGTCGGTGCAGCCCGAACACCGCGGCCAGCGTCCAGTAGAGGATCGGCCGCGACAGGACGTCCGCGGCGGCGCGCTGCAGACGCTGGATCAATCCGTTGGCGGGCGGACGCGACCGCGCGAGCCGTTGCGCGAGAGCCAGCTCGCATCCTTCAGGAACTCGATGAAAGCAAGCACCGACGACGGCAGCTTGCGCTTGCGCAGGTGAACGATGTGCCAGTCACGTCTGATCGGAAAGCCGCTCACGTCGAGCTCCACGAGGCGGCCGCTCGAGAGCTCGAGGGCGCATGCGTAGCGCGAGATCACGGCCAGGCCCAGTCCTGACTCGACCGCATGCTTGATGGCGCCGTTGGAGCCGAGCTCCATGGCGACCTTGAGCCTGGCGCCCGCCTTGCGGGCCGCCTTCTCCAGCGACCACCTGCTGCCGGACGCCGCCTCCCGCATCACGAATGGTTGGGTGGACAGGTCTTTCAAGGTCAGGCGGTGCTTGCCGGCAAACTCGTGGCCGGCAGGCGCCACCACCACGAGCTCGTCGGTGAGAAACGGAACGATCGCGAGGTCGGGATCCTTCAACGCCGGTCCTACCACCGCGAGGTCGAGCTCGTTCCGAAGCACCTGCTCCTGGACGCGGGATCGCGTGCCGATCTCGAGCGAGATGACCAGACCGGGATGCAGCTTCTTAAACGCGCCGAGCGCAGCCGGCAGCAGGTAGATGCCGACCGTCGTGCTGGCGCCGACTCGCAGGCTGCCGCGCTGGATCCCGCGCATCTCCTCGATCGCCACCGTCGCTTCGTCGAGGACGTCGAGCATGCGCCGCGCATACCCGTACAGCAGCGATCCTGCCTCGGTCAGATGGACTCGCTTGCCAAGCCGGTCGAGGAGCGGCAAGCCGAGCGTTTCCTCGAGCTCTTTGACCTGGTAGGAGACCGATGGCTGGCTGAGCTTGAGCCGCTGGGCGGCGAGGCTGAAGCTCTTCAGGTCGGCGACGGTTTTGAACGTGCGGAGCTGCCGCAGAGTGACCGCTCGGTCGAGGTCCAGCTGAGCTTGAGGCCGAGGCACGGCGCCTACGATATATGCGCTATGGCCGCCCGCAAACCCCGCTCCCTTTCTCCGGTTCGCCGCACCGCGCCGAACCTGGAGGGAGTCGAAGCGCCGCAGCAGGCCGCTCCAAGCGTCTCCGAGCAGAAGATCAATCAGTACCGCAAGCGGCGCTACCAGGCGCTGCACGCGGAAACCGAAGCCGCCAACAAGCGCCGCGCCGCGGGCAAGGCGACCGCCCGAGATCGCATCGAGATGCTGCTCGACGAAGGCTCGTTTGTCGAGCTGGACGTGTTCGCGACGCATCGCGCGCAAGGGTTCGGCATGGAAGACCGGAGAATCGCCGGCGACGGCGTGGTTGCGGGCTTCGGCGAGATCGACCGACGGCCGGTCGCCATCTACGCGTATGACGCGACGGTTTTCGGCGGTTCGCTGGGGGAGGTGACAGCCGAAAAGATCGTCAAGGTCCAGGAGCTCGCACTGCGAAACCGCGTGCCGATCATCGGCATCAACGATTCGGGCGGCGCTCGGATCCAGGAAGGCGTCGTCGCCCTCGCGGGCTACGCGGACATCTTCTTTCGCAACGTTCGCTCGTCTGGCGTGATCCCGCAGCTCAGCGTGATCGCCGGACCGTGCACCGGAGGCGCGGTCTACTCGCCGGCCATCACCGACTTCATCTTCATCGTCGCCGGCCAGGGGTACATGTTCATCACCGGTCCAGAGGTCATCAAGGTGGTGACCGGTGAGGCGGTCTCGTTCGACGAGCTCGGCGGCGGACACGTGCACAACGCGACCTCGGGGGTCGCCCACTTTCTTCCCAAGAGCGAGCAGGAATGCGCGGCGGGGGTGCGCAAGCTTCTGTCCTACCTACCTCTATCCAACACTGAGCGGCCGCCGTTCGTGCCGACCACGGACGACCTGGAGCGGGCCGACCCCGAGCTGCAGACGATCGTCCCCGAATCCCCCAACAAGCCCTACGACATGCGCGACGTCGTGTCTCGCGTCCTGGACGGCCGCGAGTTCTTCGAGGTGCAGCCGTTCTTCGCCCAGAACATCATCGTCGGCCTGGGCAGGCTGGGCGGACATGTTGTCGGCGTCGTCGGCAATCAGCCCAAGGTGCTGGCCGGCGCGATCGACATCAACGCCTCGGTCAAGGCGGCGCGGTTCATCCGCTTCTGTGACGCGTTCGGAATTCCGATCCTTTCCTTTGTGGACGTGCCGGGCTACCTGCCGGGGCGCGACCAGGAGCACGGTGGGATCATCAGGCACGGGGCGAAGCTCCTCTACGCGTACGCGGAGGCGACCGTGCCGAAGCTCGCGGTCATCACGCGCAAGAACTACGGCGGCGCCTACACGGTGATGTCGCCGAAACAGATGGGCGCGGACCTGAACCTGGCATGGCCGACCGCCGAGATCGCGGTGATGGGCCCGGAGGCCGCGGTCAACATCATCTACAAGCGCGACCTGGCTTCCGCTCCAGATCCAGCCGCGCGGCGCAAGGAGCTGGTGGCGGAATACACGACTCGATTCGCCAGTCCGTACGTCGCCGCCGAGCGCGGCTACATCGACGACGTCATCGAGCCGAGCCAGACCCGCCGCGAGCTGGTGCGTGGGCTGCAGCTATGCCTGCGCAAGACGGTCGAGCGACCCTCACGCAAGCACGGCAACATTCCTCTGTAGCTTCGCGGGGGAGGCAGGCCTCCCCCGCGGAACCCCCTCCGTCGCGTGCCACGTCTGGCGGCGCTTGGCGGACAGCGCCTGGGGACGGCCGAAGTAAATTCGGCCTGCACCCGCACGCCGTCGGCTAGATCGGCGCGTCGGCGCTCTTGCGCAACGATTCGATCTTGCGGCAGTACTCGTCGACCGTGACGATGAACTCCGCGTGCGACCAGGTCAGCGGCGAGACGGAGAGTGGCGCTCCGGTGTGCGGGTCGAGCTGCTCTGACAGCAGGCCGCCGGGCAGCTGGTGCGCGACCGCCCAGTCGATCATCGCCCTGGCAGGCTTCAGGTCGTCGGGTGACCTGGCGGTCGCGATGTACCACTGCGCCAGCCACAACGTGCACAGGAACCAGGGATTGCCCGGGACCTTGCTGGTGTCCGACTCGACCCTGAAGTAGTAGTCATCGGTGTAGCGGGCGATGCCACCGGTCTCCGCTTTGTTCGAGAGCTGATCCGCGATCGCCTTCATCGTGTCGGCGATGCGCTCATCGTCCGGCGGATACATCCCGAACCGCCACAACCCGTGGATCGCGCTGTCGAGAACGGTGTCGACGGTCACCGACTCGTCGTCTTCGACCGTGATCCGGCGCGGAAAGCGACCGAGCTCGGCGCTGTAGAGGCTCGCATCCGATGCCTCGCGCAGCCGCTCGACGGCGTCGCGGTACCGCATGTAGGCGCCGTCGTCGCCGAACAGGTCAGCGAAGTTGCGCGCCGCGTCGAGGCCTCCCCATACCGAAGCCACTGTGAACGCGTGCACGCCCCAACGCTCTTCCCACAGGTCCCACGACGGCATCGGCAGGCCGTTGCGCTGGTCGATGTACGTGACCATCCAGTCGGCGGCGGGAACGATGAGCGTCGAATACAGGTCGACCACGAAGTCGAGGTTGCGGTGGATGCGGTAGTGCTGCCAGAGGGCCCACAGGACAAGGCCGGTCTCGTCCTCCTGGATCGGCAGCGTTCGGACACCGTGCGAGTCGACCCAGGGGAGCCATGAGCTGCCCGGCTGCCCGTAAGGCGTGTACTTGTGGAGGAAGAATCCTTCTTCGACCAGGGACTGCTGACAGAACTGAAAGAACTGCCGCGTCACGTCCTCGTGGCCTGCGCGGTCGAGGGCGTTCGCGACCAGCGCGCCGTCACGCGGCCATGCATACGCGTAGGTGTCGCGAGCGAACTTCGTGATGTCGAAATCCGTCGAAGCGATCACGGCGCCGCGGTTGTCGACGTGCGTTCGGACCGTGAGAACGCTGCGCCGGTAGAGGTCCGTCGCGGCCTGGCCCAGCTCGGTGTCGATGTGGCGCTGGTCTTTCTCGCACCACACCTGCCAGTAAGTCCGAGTCCTGTCGCGGTAGGTGTCGGCACCCCTGGCGAGGATCAGGTCCTGTCCGTAGGTTGTGACCTCGCTCAGCCGGGTGCCCATGCACACCCAGTGGCACATCGTCACCTTCTGGTTGGGTGCGGCTCCGCCGAGGTCGAAGCCGATCGTGCAGTCGACCGAGCCTTGCTCGATCGGGTTCCTGCCCAGCACGCCGTCCTCCGCGTCGACCCACGTGCCTTTCAGACTGCCGCCCTTCTTCCCGTTGGCCCACGTGGCGATGCCGTAGTCAGCGCCGAACTGGCCGCCGCATAGAAAGTACCGGTTGGCTTTGTACGCGATCACCGCGCGGTGGCGCGGCTCATACAACACCGTGTTGCCGATGTCGGATCCTTCGATGAACCAGTCGTAGTGGAAGAAAACGCGGCAGGCGGAAAAGCCCCTCTCCGACGTGACGTCGACGTTGCGAAATAACCAGTTGCGCGCGAGGTCGACGTAGTCCTCGAACTCGACCGTGATGCCGAGCCATGGATGCTTGAGTGAAACGTCACTCACCAACGAGTCCTCGATGTAGCCGAGGTTCCGATCCCAGGCGGCGTCCTCCAGCCAGGCGAACCTGCCGTCGACGAAAAAGCCGGTGTGGCAGACGTTGCCCATCGTGTGATTGGCGTCGCCCACGCGCGGGTAGTAGAGATCGCGAATCGAGTACGTGGCGTCGAAGCCCACGAGCGCGTTTCCGTTACCGAGGACGATGCTTCTGGGCAAGTCTTTAGCGCGGCAATCCTACAATTCGACGCAGCCTGAGCCACCCCCCGGTCCGCATCATCACGTCCCGCAAACGTCGCCGCACGGTGGCGGCTCGATTGCGCTCAGGCGTCCTCGAGCTGCTCGTCCCCGCCTCGATGCCGCTGTCCGAACGCGTGCACTGGGCGGAGGTCATGAGCCGGCGACTGCAGCGCCGCGCCGAGCGAGCGCGGCCGTCGGACGAGCGCCTGCTCGAGCGCGCGCGCAAGCTCAACGAGCGCCACTTCGACGGTGCGTTGCGCTGGACATCGATCGGCTTCGCGGATATGGAGCGGTTGTGGGGCAGCTGCACTTTCACCAACGGGGCCATTCGAATCGCGAGGCGAGCGGCGGCGCTGCCGGGGTGGGTAGTCGACTACCTGGTCGTGCACGAGCTCGCACACCTGGTCCACAGCGATCACGGGCCGGAGTTCCACGAGCTCGAGAACCGGTATCCGCTTACCGAAAGAGCGAAGGGCTATCTGCTCGCACTCGACGCTATGGCGTAAGCACGATCTTAAGCGCGGGGGAGGCACGCCTCCCCCGCGGAGCCCCCACCATTGCAAGCGACGTCTGGCGGCGTCTGGTGGCAGACGCTGGGAGACGGCCGGAATGAATCCGGCCTGCATTCACCTCTCGTCTATGGGAGCGCGGGGGAGGCAGGCCTGCCCCGCGGGACCCCCTCCCTTGCGTGCGACGTCTACGGAGTCAGGACGATCTTCGTGGCCTCGCGGGCGTCGAACATCCTGTAGGCCTCCTCTGCCTCATCGAGCTTCATCCGGTGGCTGATGATCTTTTCCGGGTGCAGGCGACCGGCCGCGATGAGGTCGAGCAGCGGCGCCATGTAGCGCTGCACGTTGCACCATCCAGCCCGAAACGTGAGCGATTTGAGCCACATGCGCAGGTAGGGAAAATCGGCCGCGACCGCGCTGGGCACGCCGACCATCGAGATGGTCCCCCCGCCGCGCACACAGTGGATCGCGGTGTCCACGGCCGACAGAAGCCCGACGCACTCGATGCTCGAGTCGGCGCCGATCCCGCCTGTCGCCCGCTCGATTGCCTGTACCGGATGGACCTCCTTCGCGTTGATCGGAATCCCGCCGAGCTCCTGGGCGATCTCGAGGCGTGAGTCGACCATGTCGACGACGTACGTCCGCGCCGGTCCGAACAGCTGCGCGCACATGGTCGCCATGAGGCCCACGGGGCCGGCGCCGATGACCGCCGTCACGTCGCCCGGCTTGATCTCGGCGCGCTCGGCGCCGAAATAGCCCGTGGCAAGGATGTCGCCGACGAAGATCGCCTGCTCGTCGGACATCCCTTCGGGGATCTTCTCCATGGTGTGGTCGGCGTTCGGCACCACCACGTACTCGGCCTGACCGCCGCCAAGCCCACCGAAGTACTCACCATGACCGAACGTCCCCTTGTCGACGCACTGGTTGAACCAACCCTTGCGACACAGCGCGCAGTGGCCGCAGGAGGTGAAGAAGCTGGAAACCACGCGGTCGCCGGGCTCGAAGCGCTTGACCTCCGGACCCGTCTGTTCGACCACGCCGACGAACTCGTGGCCCAGGACTGCACCCTGGTTCATCGGCGTGTGGCCGTGAAGGATGTGCAGGTCGGAGCCGCAGACGGCGCCGAGGGTCACCCTGACGAGCACGTCCTGCGAGCCCTTGATGGTCGGCTTGGGAACGTCGGCGACCTTGACGTCGCGTTCGCCCTGGAAAGTGAGAGCTTTCATCCTGAACGCGATGATAGGTCGGTGCGGCTGAAGGGAGCGGTCGTCCTCGTCACAGGCGCGTCAAGTGGGATCGGAGAGGCGACCGCGGTGGCGTTTGCTCGACGCGGCGCGCGCCTGGAGCTCGGCGCTCGGCGGCTCGAAAAGCTGAACGCGGTGGCGGCGAGATGTCGCAAGGCAGGGTCGCCCGTCGTCAACGTCCGGCTGCTTGACGTGGGCCAGAAAGCATCGGCGCGAGTCTTCATCGGCGCGGCGCTGCGCGAGCACGAACAGATCGATGTCCTCGTCAACAACGCTGGGGTCGGATGGGTGGGGCGCGTCCACGAGATGCCCGAGGAGGAGGTCGACGAGCTGATCGCCACCAACCTCAAGGGAGTCGTCAATGCCACGCAGGCCGCCCTGCCCTCGATGCTGGAACGACGGCGAGGCGTGATCATCAACGTCGCGTCGGTGGTGGGGTTTCGGCCTTCGCCCTACTCGGCGCTCTATTCGGCGACAAAGCACGCGGTGGTCGGCTTCTCGCACGCCCTGCGCGGCGAGCTGTCTGGCACCGGGGTGAAGGTGTGCGTCGTCTACCCGGGCGTGACCGGAGGCACAGAGTTCTTCAAGGAGCCTGACCGGCCGATCGGGTTTCAGTACCCCGCGTCGTGGGTCGCGAACCTGATCGTGCGGACTGCGCGCCATCCACGTCGCGACGCGATGGTGCTTCCGCTCCGGCTGGCCCACCTCGCCGAGCCGGTCTTCGGCGGCCTCATGGACCACGCGATCGGCGAGGTCAGGCGGCGCAACCTTCCCGACTGACGTGCTACTTGTCCCAGGCCTCCAACAGCTTCTCGAGCTGCTGGGCGTTCTTGACCGAGTAGTTCGAGTAGTTGTTGTTCATCAGGGCGTGCACGCGGCCGGCCGACCGCTCCATCTCCTTGATCCGCGGCACCCACTCGCCGAGATCTGAGTCCGTGTAGTCGTACCGAAACCGCACGTTCGGCGGCACCCCCTTGAGGTCCCACGTCTCGTGGTTGCGGCCGTGAAAGCGGATCACGGCGAGCTTCGATGACGTGACGTCGTGGACCAACGGCATGCTCGTCCGATGCCCTTCCGGCACGTCGACCGCGACGTATGGGATGTCGCGCGTGCGAAGGAAGGCCAGCGTGCCGTCGCGGTGCCTCGCGTCGAGCCATTCGGGCTTGCGGAATTCGACCGCGACCTGGAACCCGAACATGCGCTCCTGAACCTGCTCCATGTATGCCAGCGAGCGCGACGAGGGCAGAAACCAGGGCGGGAACTGAAAGAAGACGGCGGCCAGCTTGCCGGCAGCGCGCAGCGGATCGACGGCCGCGCGGAACCGGTCCCACATCTCGTCGACCAGATCGTCAGGCAGCTGCTCCAAGTAGAGGGTTTTCTTCTCGCGCAGATTCGCCGGCAGCTCGGCGCGCAGGTCTGGCGGCAATGAGAGCGGCCGGGTCGGGTGGTTGGTGAACAGGGAGAACGACTTCACGTCGAAGACGAAGGCCGCGGGCGTGTGCGCCGCCCATGCCTCCACGCTCTCAGGCTTCGGGATGCCGTAGTACGTGGAATCCACCTCGACGAGCGGGAACTGCGTGGCGTAGAAGCTCAGCCGCTCGATGGAGGTCTTGACCGACAGGGGGTAGAAGAGCTTCGAGTCGATGAGCGATTTGTCGGCCCACCCGGCGATGCCGCAAAGGACGCTCAGGTGCTCATCACGACAGATATGATCCGTCCGCCCGTGGGCCGCTACATCCGCTACTGGTACACGTACCGCATCGCCGTCGCGGTCCTCATCGCGCTCTTCCTCACCGGGGTCATGTTCTGGCTTTACGCGCAGCAGCTCACCTGCGACGCACACCAGGCCGGATGCCTCGTCAACGTCTCGGTCCATCCGGAGGACCGGTTCGCCTCCCAGTACGACCCCGGCAGGCCGGAGAACAGCGTCGTGATCGTCGGCATCGACGACGCCAGCGTGCGCGCGCTCCAGCGCTACCCGCTGCCGAGGCACGTGTATGCGAACGCACTGCAGAACCTCGAGAAGGCGGGCGCGCAGGTGGTCGCTTTCGACATCGGCTTTACCGATCCGAGCGGTGACGAGGACAATGTGCTTGCCTTAGCACTGGCCTCGGCGTCGGTGCCCGTTGTCCTCGCTTATGGCTCCGGGAACGCCGACGTCGGCAGCGGCAAGGTCATTCAGCAAGGCATCGATCAGATCCCGCTCAAGCAGCTCCGCTGCGCGGATGCCAACTCCGACCCCAAAGTCGCGTGCTCGCGTCCGTATCCCAAAGTCACGCTCGCATCGACCGACCTGGTGCTCGATCGCGATGGGGTGGTGAGGCGAATTCCCCTTACCGTCCAGCCGGCCTGCTTTGCGGCAGGATCGTGCACCAAGTCGTCCATCGACACCTTCGGCCTCGCCGCCTACAGGACCTTTGTTCAGTCGGGCGAGGGCGGCGCCGACCTCGAGATCTCCAATGGGACCGCGCGATTCGGTGAAGCGTGGAGCGTCCCGGTCGACGGCTCCGGGTCGGTCCTCGTCAACTTCTCGGGCCCGCCCGGCAACTTCAAAGAATTCGGCCACTACCTGAGCTTCAGCCAGGTCGTCAACGGGAGCTTCGACCCCGAGAAGGTCAACGGCAAGATCGTCCTGGTCGGCTACTACGGCCTTACCGGCGTCAACGACGAGCAGCTGGTCACCACAAGCTTCGGCATCAACAGGACCCTCGCCATGGCCGGAGTCGAGATCCACGCCAACGTGGTCCAGATGCTGCTCAACGCAGTGGGCAACTCAGTCAACCCGTCGCGATTCCTGACAGCGGAGCCCCCGTGGGTCCTGCTCGCCCTGCTGCTGGTGCTCGGTCTCGCAACCGCGATTGGCGTGGCGCGGGTCACCGTGCTGTGGGGGTTGATCGGCACTGTCCTCGCACTCGGACTGTTCACCTACGGAATGTCGGTCCTCGCGACGTTCCAGAACTGGGTGCCCGACCTTTTCCATCCGTGGCTTGCGGTCGCGCTGACGTATTCAGGTGTGACCGCGTACCGCTTCCTTTACGAGGACCGCGAGAAACGCAAGGTCACCGCGCTCTTCGGCACCTACCTGAAGCCGGAGATCGTCGCCGAGCTGGCGAAGACGCGCGGGGGAGTCGACGACATCCTTCGCGGCGGAGAGCGTCGCGACGTCACCTTGATGTTCGTCGACATCCGCGGGTTCACCTCGATGTCCGAGTCCATGGCCGCGCGTGACGTGACCGACGTCGTCCAGATGTACCTCGACCACCTGAGCGAGATCATCTTCAGGTGGGACGGGACGATCGACAAATACATCGGAGACGAGATCATGGCGTTCTGGAATGCGCCTCGGTTGCAGGAGAATCACGCCTTGCTCGCGGTGCGCTGCGGTTACGACTGCATCAAACGCGCACCCGAGCTGCAGCAGCAATTGCTGGCCAGAGGACTGCCGCCGATCCGCTGGGGCATCGGCATCAACTCAGGTCCCGCGGTGGTGGGCAACATGGGCTCGCGAGACCGGCTCCAGTACACGGCGCTGGGCGACACCGTGAACACCGCGGCTCGGTTCTGCTCGCATGCGCCTGCATTCCAGGTCCTGCTCGGCCAGGAGACGTACGACATGTGCAAGGACTACATCGCGGTCGACCTGGTGCCCGGCGTGCAGTTGAAGGGAAAGTCGGCCGAGAAGTTCAGGATTTACGAAGTGACCGCGATCCGGCATGGGCCTGACTCGCCCTGGGTGCAGTTCCCGACGCGGATGGCGACCGACGCGCACCAGACCTTCACCTCCCAGTACACGCAGCAGACCGTCATCGCGGCCGCAAACACAGGGTCAATCGACATCCTGGTGGGCGAGGAGGCGCAGCAGGCGCTTGCGCGCCTGGGCCAGCACCCTAACTAGCGGATCAGGCTCCCGACCAGCAGTCCGACTCCGATGGTGGCCACCGCGATCAAGCCGGACACGCTCAGGCAGCCCATCGACTTCTTCACCACCGGCTTGACGGGCGGGGTTGGGTTGTAGGCCGCGTGCTGCTGCTGGATCGCGGCGCCCGGTTGAGAGATCGCGATCCCGATTGGCGTCGACGGAATCGGATACGGCGGCGTCGCAGTGGGGACCATGCGCGACAGGTCTGCGCCGGGCTCCAGGCTCCGCAGCCACCCTGGGCACATCAAGTCCGCGACCCGTGACATGGCGTGGTCGAACTCCTGGCCGGTCTGGTAGCGGTCTTCCGGCCGCTTCGCGAGCGATTTCATGATCACCTGTTCCAGCTCGGGGTTGAGGCCGGGACGGAAAACGGACGGCGGCTTCGGCGGCGCCTGGACGTGCTTGGCCATCAGGGTGAACGGGCCGTCGGCTTCGGTGGCTGTGAAGGGAGGTTGCCCGGCGACGAGCTCGTAGAACATGATCCCGGCTGAGTACAGGTCACTCCGGCCGTCGACCTTGCTCGACGACACCTGCTCCGGCGACATGTACTGAGGCGTCCCCACGGTGGTCCCCGTCTTGGTCGCCGCGCCTCCGACTTCGGTGTCGTCCATCAGTCGCGCGATGCCGAAATCAGCGACTTTGACGTTGCCTTCGTCCGAGATCAGCACGTTCTCCGGCTTCATGTCCCGGTGGACGATCGCGCGGCGATGCGCGTAGTCGAGCGCCTGGAGCACGCCGTGCATGATCGCAAACACCTGTGGCGGCGGGATCGGCTTCTCGTTGATCCAGTCGCGTAGGGAGCGGCCGCGAACGAACTCCAGGACCAGGTAGTTGACGTTGCCCATCAGCTCCATGTCGTGGACCTGGACCAGGTTGGGGTGGCTGGTTCGCGCCATCACCTGCGCCTCGTGCAGGAAACGGCGCAGCGCGACCGGGTCAGCCGACTGGATGAGCTCTTTGATTGCGACCTCGCGGCCGAGGCCCGGCTGCTCAGCCAGGTAGACGGCGCCCATGCCACCTCGACCGAGCTCGCCCTTCACCCGGTACTTGCCGATGTAGCGCTCACCCGAGACAGGGGCCGGCTTGGTGATCGATGCGACTGACGGCGGAGGTGTCGACGGTGGCGGGACAGGGATCAGTCGCATCGTCGCGGCGACATCGAACGATGAGGGTGAGCTGGACGTTGGACCTCCGGCCGGTGTCTGCTTGGGATCCGGCTCTTCAGGAGGCGGCGGCCACAATGGGTCCGGCTGTTGTGGGGGTGATTTTGGCGGCTCACCCGAATCGGTCATCTTCGGGCGAGCCTACCAGAGTCCATTCGCAGCCAGTGCTCGTTCGCGAACTCGTCCGACTATGGTGTTTTGCGGGCTTTCCACCCATAATCTGGCCGCAGCAAGCAGCCAACAGGAGGAGAGATTTATGGCACAAACCCCACCGCCGCCGCCCAGTCAGCCGGAGCCCATGGGCGGCACGCCGGCCAGCGGAAGCAACACGAAGACAAACGTGATCCTGGCTTACCTTTTGTGGTGGGTTACGGGGCTGATCTTCTTGTTCGTCGGCAAGGACGACCCCGACGTCAAATGGAACGCCGCGCAGTCGGTTGTCGTGCTCGGCGGTATCTGGCTGATCGCTTTCATCCTGGGCTTCATCCTCGGCGCATATGCTGGAATCATCTGGTTGGTCGGCGTCGTCTACTGGGCGATCTTTCTCTACGGCGCCTTCAACTACAAAGGCGGCCGGATCGCGGCGCCGGGCATCGGCCAGTTCACCGACCAGCTGACCACGCAGCTCGCCGACGCCGTCAAGTAACTACAACCGAGAGCCTCGCCTGTCGGGCGGGGCTCTTTCTTATTTCTCGTCTTCTGCCGCCAGCTGGTCCAGCGCTCGCACGATTCCGGCCTGCAGCTCGTCCCGCTCCTCGCGAAGCTGCGTCGCCTCGGCGCGCGATGAGGCGAGCTGATACCGGAGTCGCTCGATCTCCTCTTTCATCTCTGCCACCTCGCGAGCCTTCGCGTCGGTTGCGCCGCCGCCGGCCTGCACGTCGGCCAGCTCGAGCTTCAGACGCTCGACGGCGACCTTCAGCTGTCGGCGCTCGGCAAGAAGGTCCTGGACTAAAGACTCAGACGGCTTTGTCTGCTCTTTCGACATAGCGGCAGAGACCGGGCTGAAATTCGCGAAGGCGCAGGTGCTCCATCTCACCACGAACGAACCGCGCCTTGATCTCGAGCCCTCGGATTCCCTTCGCGGTCTCGTACGGAAAGCGGTAGAGCTTGCCCGAGTCGACGAGCAGGCAGAGCGAAAGCTGCTGACCATCCTTCTCGATCACGTGCTTGTAGCAGGGCACGGTCCTGCGGGCGATCTCGACCTTCCGAAAACCGCCGACGTTGCCCGCCAGCACATCGATGGGGCTGCGCATGGCATGAATGCTAATTGAGGAGGGAGAGCTGCTCGGGTTCTGGCGGAGGTTTGAGGACCACCCGGCGCCGGTCGGACACGCCGACCTGCGATCGCAGCCGAGCCACCTCGTGCATCGTCTTCTCGCCGAAAGCAGAGGGTAGGTACGCCCGGTCGCGGTAAGCCCGTTCATAGCGCGGAACCAGCTCCGGCCAGTGACGCGCGAGCACCGACATGAAGTGTTCGCGGGTGCCGTCCTTCAGATGGAGCATCCCCGCCCACAGACCTGTCGCGCCCGCGGCGCGGGCAGCCTTGATCACAGCCTCGAGCTGCTCGGGCCGGTCGGACAGACCCGGAAGGATCGGCGCCATTCCCACCCCGACGTCGATCCCCGCGATGACCAGCTTCTCGAGTGCGCGAAGACGCTGTCGCGGGTGCGCCGTGCCCGGCTCCGTCTTGCGCCAGACCTCGTCATCGACGGTGGGAATGCTGAAGGTGATGTGCAGGTCGGCGCGGCGCGCCAGTGCGGCGAGCACGTCGATGTCGCGGACGATCATCGGACCGCGCGTGATCATCGACGTCGGGTTGGCAAAGTCGCGCATCGCCTCGAGGCACTGGCGGGTGAGGCGATAGCGTCCCTCGGCCGGTTGGTAGGGATCCGTGGCCGCCCCGATGACCACCGTCTCGCGCTGCCAGGACCTCCGCGACAGCTCGCCTCGCAGGACCGCCGCGATGTTCTTCTTGATTCGGACCGTGCGGCCGTATCGGTCGTCAGAGGGCCTGTCGGCGCGCAGCTCGAAAGCCCGCACGTAGCAGAAGGCGCAGCGGTGCTCGCAGCCGGTGTACGGGTTGAGGGACCACGCGAAGCCCATGTTCTTGACCGGGTTCAGCGCCGACTTGCACTCGATCTCGAGGTACTCGACGTCGGCCAGCCTGGGTTCGGGAGCCGCCATCCAATCGCAATGATAGAACAAACGTTCGGCACCGGCTCCCTACGTGCGAACGAGCCTGATGTCCGAGTTGGGGGCTTCGCCGATCGGCCGCCCCCTACGCAGGCGCCGGCCCGGACGGAGCAGGGACGAGGGGCAGAAATCGTTCAGCACGCATTCCTCGCAACGCGGCCGGCGCGCGTCGCAGACGCGCCGGCCGTGCAGGATGAGGCGGAGGGACAGTGCGGTCCACTCCTCCTTCGGCACCATCGAGCACACCTGGTACTCGATCTTCACCGGGTCCCTGGTCGCGACCAGGCCCAGGCGATTGGTGAGGCGGATCACGTGGGTGTCCACCGCGAAGCCGGGCACGCCAAATCCCGCGCCGAGAATCACGTTCGCGGTCTTGCGGCCGATTCCCGGAATCTTCACCAGGCCGTCCATGTCCTGGGGCACCTCGCCACCGAAGAGTTCGACGAGCTTGCGGCTGGCAGCGATGATGCGCTGGGTCTTGGCGCGAAAGAATCCCGTTGGCTTGAGCAGCTTTTGAAGCTCGGCGGGGTCGGCGGCGGCCAGGTCTTCAGCAGTCGGGTAGCGCCGAAACAGCTCCGGAGTCACGAGGTTCACCGACCGGTCAGTGGTCTGCGCCGAGAGAATGGTCGCGATCAGCAGCTGGAACGGGTTCTCATGGTCGAGCTCGGTCGCCGCCGGATAAAGGTCTCGGAGCCGGTCCACCGTCAGCAGGGCTCGCTTGCGCGCGCCGCGCGGAGGCGGCGGCTTCATCCAGGTTTTCTTTTTGTCAGGAGCCAAGCAGTCTGCGCGCGACAGCCGCGACCTGGTTGCCATCAGCCCTGCCCCCGAGGCGGGCCGTCGCCGCTTTCATGACCGCTCCGAAGCCTTTTGGTCCCTCGGGCTTGACCTCCTCGATCACCGCCCTCACCTCAGCCTCGATCTGCTGTTCGCTCATGGCCGCAGGCAGAAAGGTTCGGAGCACCGCCATCTCGGCCTCCTCGCGCCGTGCTGCCTCCGTCCGGCCGGCCTTGCGATAGACGGCGATCGCCTCCTCGCGGCGCTTCACCTCTTTCCTTGCGACGCGAACCACCAGGTCGTCATCGATCGCTCCGGCGCTTTGACCCTCTTTGCTCGCGCGCACCACCTCGCTCTTGAGCAGGGAAAGTGTGCTGAGGGCAACGTCGTTGCGCTGCCTGCGCGCGTCCACCATTTCCGTCTGAATGCGGTCGTAAATGGCCACCGTTGGCGATTGTCACATATGGACCGATCCCCGATAATCGGCGCCTATGTATTACCTGCTGGCGGGGCCGCTGGTCGCGGTCGTCGGCATCGTGGCCATCTTTTTTGTGCTCCGCCGCAAGTCGGTCGAGAAGCGCTCGATGTATTCGGCGCGGCGGTCGCAGATCGAGCACAAGGTCCGGGCCGCCCGCCAGCGGACGATGACGCCCCACGGTCACACCGAAAAGCCCTCCGCGGCGCCGGCGGACGTCTCGCCCTTCGCGACCCAGGCCTCCCAGGCGGCCACCTATCAGGCCCCCGCCTACGAGCCCCCGCCGGTCGCGCCGCCGGCTGCCCCTCCACCCCGACGCCAGGAGGAGGCTCCGGCCACCATGCCGTGGGAGCAGCCGAGCATCCCGGCGCCGGCGCCCAGCTCATTCGACTTTCCGGCCGCGCCGGCCGCAGAGCCCTACGCGCCCTCCGCGCCGGTCGAGCCCGACCGACCCGCGCCCGAACCGATCCCGATGCCGGCGAGCGAGCCCGCCTGGACGCCGGAGCCGATTCCGGTCGAGCCGCCGCGACCGAGGGAGCCGGGGGCGCCCGCGGCAGCAGCGTCCTCATCCGCCGCCGCGGGCTCCTGGTCGGTCGTCAGCACCGAGAAGGAGCCGGCAGCCTCCGCGGAGCCCGCGCACAAGAAGAGGGGCAAGGGCAAAGGGGAGCAGGTCGCCGGCTCGTGGCAGCTGGCCTCCGGCGACGCTCCCGGGACGGACAGCGAGGAGTCGGAGGTCCGGCGCTCCAGTGGAACCCTGATGGCCGTGGCTCAGTACGCCGTGCTGGTGGTCGGCCTGGTGATGGTCCTGATCGGCGTCCTGGTCATGGTCGCCAACTCACACGTGACTTAGGGTCAGGACCGCCTCGGCCAGCGCGCCGCCTCCGTCGCGCATGACCGTATCCCCCACCAGCGTCCGATAACCAAGCTCGTCGATCGCTCCGCGCAGGCCGGCGTCGAGCTCATCCAGCACGAACGCGCTCGCCACGTCCCTATACAGGCGGGCCACCTCGACCGGGTCGGGTGAGTGGCCCAAGGCCCGCATCATCTCGACTGTCGGTCCCTTCAGCGCGGCGCCGCCGACGATCGGCGTGACCGCGACGGTGCGGTCGCGGGGCACAAGATCGCCTGCCACCGCAAGGATGGGTGCGATCGAGATGAGCGGGTTCGACGGACCGATCACGACGAGGTCGGCGTCCCGCAGTGCGTGCGTCACCTCGGACGTGGGACGCGCCGATTTCGCGCCGGCGAACTCGATGCCGCGGAGCTCCGGCACCAACCGTTCACGGACGAAGTACTCCTGAAACGAAAGCTCGCCCCGGTCAGTGGTGAATCGGGTGCGCACCGCTTCATCGGTCATCGGCAGCACGCGGGCTGTGACACCGAAGCGCCTGCACAACGCCCGCGTGGCCGTGGTCAGCCGCGCGCCCCGACGGATCATGTCCGTCCGCAGCACGTGCGTGGCGAAGTCCTTGTCGCCGATGCGAAACCACGTGTCCTCTCCCACCTCGGCGAGGCTGTCCAGCACGTGGAACGTGTCGTCCTTGATGCCGTAGCCGGAGTCCGTGTTGAAAACACCGGCGAGCCGGTAGATGACAGCATCGACGTCGGGGCAGACCAGCAGGCCCCAGAACTCGTCATCGTCAGCGGTGTTCGCGATCACGGTGAGGTCATCGTCCGGCGCGACCGATTCAAGTCCAGCCGCAAGCGCCGCACCACCGGTGCCGCCCGCGAGAACGACCGTTTTCAGCGGAAGAGATCCTCCGCCGGCGGGCGAATGAGGTCACGACCGCTGCCACTTCCTTGCAGGTCGAGCCCGCGAACGATCACGGCCGGCGTTCGATCCGTCTTGCCCATCACGAGGCCGGTAGCGGCGGCCACCTCATCGGCGACCGCGAGCACGGTCGCACGCAGCGGCTTGCCATCGTCGTCGGGTGTGCCGCGAAGGTCGATCGCTGCCGGCAGGCCGGCCACTCCCAGCGCGACGTTGACGATGCCCAGCCTCCACGGGCGGCCGAAGGTATCGGAGATGATCACGCCCACTTCGATACCTGTCAGCTCGAGGAGGCGATCGCGGATTCCCCGGGCGCTCGCGTCGGGATCGACCGGCAGCAGCGTGAGCACGTCGCGCCCACCGACGTTCGAGTGGTCCACGCCTGCATTGGCACAGACAAATCCATGCCTCGTCTCGGTGATGAGGACGCGTTCGGAGCGAAGCAGGCGAACGCTTTCATCCAGCACTACCTGGACCATGCGCGGATCGGGCTTCGCGATCAAGCGCGGCGCCAGGCGGATTGCCTCCTCGCCGGCGGTCACCTGTGTGATGTCGATCAGCCTGCCCTCGGCCTTGGAAATCACCTTCTGGGCGATGACGACGGCGTCGCCCTCCCTGAAGGTGGCGTGGGCAGCCAGAAGTTCCGCCAGGTCGTCGCCGGGCCGAACCTCGGGCAGGCCGCCGACCCCGATGAGCTCGAGCCGGTTCACCCCGCGCGGCTGAGTCGGGCGAGGTCGGCCGGTTCGTCGAGGTCGAGCGCCATCGCGTCTGAGTGATGGACCGCAAAGTTCACCTTCTTTGCCTTCGCCTCGGCCCGAAACCGCGCGAACGAGTCATCTCCGAACTGCATGTCGATCGCGCCTGGCGGCCGCACGTACAGCGCGTTGGTGCCACCACGGCCGCTCGCCGGCACGGCGACCGCGACCGGTGGCTTCAGGCGTGAGGCGGACGCCAGCAGGTCGCGCACCGCTGCTTCGGTGACGAAAGGAAGGTCGCTGGACAGCAGCAGGACCGCGCCCGCCCCGCCTTCGGTTGCTCGCTGGAGGCCACGTTCGGCGGCGACGTTCTGACCTTCCTCGCGCGTCTCGAGAAGGACGTCGGCACCCCAGACCGCGGCCAGCTCGGCGACCTCGTCGCTGCCCGCCACCGCCAGCACGTGGTCGCCCGCAGCCGCCGCCCTGACCGCAAGCAACGCATTGCGTCGGGCCAGCGCGCGCCGGGACTTGACTCCCAGGGCAGGCCGCAGCCGCTGCTTGGCAGAGTCGAAGTCCTTGATCAGGACGACGACCCACGTCTTCATCCCCATCGCTCGCGAATCCTCGGCAGGATCTGCGCGCCGTAGAGCTCCAGGAACCGCGACTGGGCGTCGCCCGGTGAATGAAAGACCAGGTGATTGAATCCAAGCTCGAGGTACGGACGCAGCTGCTCGACGTGCTCGTCAGGATCGTCGGAGACGAGCCATCTCTTGTGCGCGACGTCCTCGACCGTCCTGGCCAGCCGCTCCATCTCACGAGGATCGTCGATGCCCGCCTTGGCCTCGCCGGGCAGCGCAAGGGCGGCCCAGATCTTGGTGTCCTCCATCGCCCGGGCGCGGTCGTTGTCGTACGACACCTTGACCTCGATCATCCTGTCGAGCTCGCCCGCATCCCGGCCGGATTCCTTCGCCCCATCGCTGAACGAGGGGAGCAACTGCTCCGAGTACAGCTCCATTCCTTTACCTGACGTGCAGATGAGCCCATCTGCTGCCCGCCCCGCGTATCTAGCGAGCTGCGGGCCGCCCGCGCCGACGTAGATCGGCACGGCTTGTTCGGGACGGTCATAGATGGTTGCGTTGCGCGTGTGGTAGTAGTCGCCGTCGAAGGTCACCGACTGCTCACTCCAGAGCTGGCGGATGAGTCGAATCGCCTCGCGCAGCCGGGCGAACCGCTCGCGGTTGTCGGGCCACTGGACGCCGAGCGCGCCTTCGTTGAGATGTTCGCCGGTGCCCACGCCCAGGATCATCCGACCCGGGTAGAGGCATCCGAGGGTTCCGAATGCCTGCGCCACGATCGCGGGGTGATAGCGAAACGTCGGCGTGGCGACCGAGGTCCCGAGCGTGACCGACCTCGTGCGCTGGCCGGCGGCGCCGAGCCAGGCGAACGCGAAAGGGGCATGGCCGTCGGAGTGGCGCCACGGTTGGAAGTGGTCGCTGACGAACACCGAGTCGAAGCCGCTCGATTCAGCCTCCACCGCAAACCCGAGGAGCTCGGTCGGTCCGAACTGCTCGGCCGAGGCCTTGTAGCCGAGCCGAAGTCTTGGCTGCAATCAGCCCCGCCTGCTGTAACGCTTCCAGCTGAACGCGACGCCGCTGATCACGGCCGCCACGATCACCACCAGCAGCGTGATCAGGCTGTGGCTGTCGAAGCTGGCAATGCCGGCGAGCGTGAGCAGCACCAGGCAGCCCAGTGCCACCAGCATCATCAGGACGAGAACGATCGCCCGGTGCAACTTCATCGACTCGGCTAGCTTACCGAGCGTGACCAGAGGCGAAGTCGTGCGCCTGGTGTCCGTCACCTCGACCCAGGATGTGGCGCGGGCCATGCCGGTGGGGTCGATCGTGATCGCCGATCACCAGACCGCGGGCCGCGGGCGTCACGAGCGGCGCTGGGAGGTACCGCCTGGGACCTCATTGCTGGTGTCGTTCGTTTTGCCGGCGCATCCGCTCCTCAGCCTCGCCGCGGGCGTGGCGGCGGCGGAAGCCTGCGGTGAGCCTGTTCGCTTGAAGTGGCCCAACGATCTGCTCCTGGAGGGCCGCAAGCTCGGCGGGATCCTGGTCGAGGCGATGCCCGAAAAGGCGATCTGCGGGGTGGGCATCAACCTGACGTGGGCGCCTGAGGGGGCGGCCCGGCTGGACCGGCCTCGAGACGAGCTCTTCGAATCGCTCCGCGATCAGCTGGATCGGTGGACCGCCGCGCCGGAAGATCGGATCCTCGCGTGCTGGCGCGGGCTGTCAGCGACACTCGGCCGGCGGGTTCGGATCGACTCCACCGAAGGCGTCGCCGAGGACATCGGTCCGCGCGGCGAGCTCATCGTAGACGGAGTCGCTTACGTAGCCGGCAGCGTCACTCACCTGTGAGACGGGCGATCTCGGGAAGGACCTCGCCCGAGCGGCCGTGGATGACGACGTCCGCGAAACGGTCGAACGGAGTCGGCTCGGCGTTGACGACGATCATTCGCGCCCCTGAGCTGACCGCCTCGAGGGGAATCTCCGCCGCCGGGTAGACGACCAGCGACGTCCCGACAACAAGGACGACGTCGGCCTGGCGCGCAAGCTCGAACGCCTCGGTCACGGCCGCGACCGGCATGGCCTCGCCGAAAAGGACGACGGTCGGCTTGAGCATCGTGCCCCCGCAGCTGCGGCATTTCGGCGGCATCTCGAGGTCCAGGCGCGCCTGGACGTCTGCCCGAGGCTCGCGGCGACCGCACTCCAGGCACTCCACCGTCCGCCCGGACCCGTGCAGCTCGATCACCCGCCTGCTGCCGGATGCCTGGTGCAGGCCATCGGTGTTCTGGGTCACCACCGCGACCAGGTGGCCTGCCGCCTCCATCGCGACGAGCGCGATGTGACCCGGGTTCGGTCTCGCCGCCAGGGCGACCGAGCCGCGCTCTTTGGAGACTCGCCAGTAAGCGGCGGGGTCGGCCAGGAAGGTGTCGATCGACGCGACCTTGACCGGGTCGTACTTGGTCCACAATCCGCCCTCGCCGCGAAAGGTTGGAATCCCGCTCTCGGCCGAGACACCCGCGCCCGTGAGCGCCACGCCTCGCCGCGCGCCGCGAAGAATGTCCGCGGCGAGCTGCACCGTCATGCGTGGACCGCCGCCGCCGTGCCGCCCGGAAAAGGCACCCATGGCGATCCCGGATCCTCGCGTATCGCGGTCACCTTGAAGGCGCGGAACGTCTCCGCCGACTTGCCCTTCAGCTGAAGGCCGGGCAGCTCCTCGACGGCGATGTAGTCCGCGCACGCCGTGTAGGTCGCATATCCGATCAGCACGTCCAATGCAGGCGCTGCGCTGCAGAAGCGAGCGGCAGTGTTGACGGTGTCGCCAAGCGCCGTGTACTGGAGGCGCTCATGGCTGCCCATGTTGCCCACAACCGCCGGACCCGTGTTGATGCCGATGCCCCAGGCAATCGCGGGGAGACCGCGCGCGGCGAGCTTGGTCTGGAGCGCCGGCGCTCCACTGATCAGGTCATACGCGCATCGAATCGCGAGCAGGGCATGGTCCTTCTGCGGCAGCGGTGCATTCCACATCGCCATGATCTCGTCGCCCACGTACTTGTCGATCAGACCGTCCCACTTGAGGATCAGCTTGCTCATCTCGTCGAGGTAGTCCTGGATCACTGCGAGCACGTCGTCCGACCGCATCGATTCCGACATCGAGGTGAAGCCCCTGATGTCCATGAACAGGACGGTGAGGTCGCGGCGCTCTCCCCTCGAGATCAGCTCGTCGACAGACCGCGTCGCGGCGAGCTGGCGCGCGACGCGCGGATCGATGTAGTGACCGAAGATGCGCTCGACCTTGCGGCGTTCGCGCTCCTCCAGCACGTAGCGCGCGCCAAGGGAAAAGGTGGCGGCGAGGACGATCGTGATCGGCGCGTACAGCGGATCGGCCAGGTAGCCCAGCTGCCCGAGGAGATATGCGCCGGCGAAATACGCGGCGAGCATGCCGGCGGTGAGCAGCATGCCCGCGCGAAACGAGAGCACGTACACGATGAGCCCGACGATGGCGCCGAGGACCAGCGCGGCCAGCTGGATCGAGATCTCGGGCTGAGTCTTGAGGTAGCGGTCCTGCAGGACCGTCCCGATCGCGTCGCCCTCGATTCGGTATCCGTAGTTCTGGCTGTCCAGCATGCAGCTCGGACGCCGGGCCGGACAGAAGCTCGGGTCATGGGGGAACGAAACCGCCTGTCCATAGATGTCGCCGGCGTCGATGAGCTTCGTGCCGACGACCACGATGTGATCGGTGATGAGCCCAGGCTTCGGGCAGGATCGGTTGAAGGCGTCGACGTACGAGCACGTCGGGCTCGTGCCGCGCGAGAAGTTGATGAGCATCTGGCCATCCACCAGCGGGATCGTGTGACCCCCGAAAGTCGCGACCGAGTCTTTCACCGTCAGGGGCGCGCTGATGTTCTGGGCAATCCTCAGGGCGAGCATGAAGGCAGGCTCGTCGCTTTCGTTCTGGGGACACGTGGCATCCGGCGCTGGACGCAGGATCATTCCTCGGACGGCGTTCGCATGGTCCGCGACGGCCAGTCCGCGATCACCGACTGCCGCCGCAACGGTGGAGAACTCCGGACGCGGCGCGGTGTCCGCATTGCAGACCAGGACGACGTTTCCCGCGTCCTTGATCGCCTTCGTCAACGGCGGATCGGTCGGCTCGTTCGGCGGTTCTATGTTCGGCCCGGTCAGGTGGTCCAGCACGATGTCAAAGAGGATCACCTTCGGGTGCAGGCTCGCCAGGTAGTTGATGACCTGCGCGTGGTTCTCGTTGTTCCACGGATAGACGCCCAGAGCCCGCTGGCTGCGCGCATCGATCGCCACCAGCGTCACCTGCGGATCTGGAGCGGGCGCCGGGAACAGCCGATCCTGTCCCGCGTCGAATGTTCCGGCGGTCAGCCCGGTTTGAGCTAGAGCGATGACCAGCAGCGCAGCGACCACGCCCGCGAGAGCGAAGCGCCACGCGAGACGCCAGTCGCCGACCCTCTCCCGAACCATGTCGCCGGTATGTTAGGCACGTGACCCGAGCCGGCCTCGAGGCACGCCGCATGCCGTTCCTCTACCTCGCGGCGGCGGCCGTCTTCGCCACCATCGCGGCGCGAGGGCTGACCGTGCCCCTTTTCGCGCACGACCTCGGTGCAAACCGATTCGAGGTCGGGGCGCTCTTCTCCGTGGCGACGCTCGCCGGCGCCGTGCTCTCGCTCCCGGCTGGAGTGCTCGTCGACCGCTTCGGATCTCGAAACCTGCTGGCGATCTCGCTCGTCTTGACCGGCGGCTCCCAGGTTGCGATCGCGCTCACGCCGAGCGTGGCGCCCCTGTTCCTGTGGCAGGTGATCGGAGGCCTCGCGGCTGGAATGCAACAGTCGTCCCTGTTCAGCGCCGTGACCGAGTCGGTCTCTCGATCCAGGCTCGGCCGCGCGATGGGCTGGCTCACGTTCTCCATGCAGATCGGCTTCTTCACGGGACCCGCGATCGCAGGCGTGGCGTTGAGGTGGATCGACGTCCGAACCGACATCGCGGTCACAACGGCGCTGCTGATCCTGACCATCCCGGGCGCGATCGCGGCGAGCAGCACCCGGCAGCACACAGGCCAGGGTCTTTCGTTCCGCGAACCGCTGCGCGCCCTGGTCCGCCAGCCGGCATTCACTCCGGTCACGCTCGGCCTTATCGGCGTGACCCTGACCTGGGGCACGATCGGCGCCTTCCTGCCGATCTTCGGCAAGGAAGCGCTTCAGCTCCCGAGCTCCCAGGTCGGCTACCTTCTCGCCCTGCAGGCGGTGGTCAACGGCGCCTCGCGCATCCCCGCTGGTCGACTGATCGACCGGATCACCAGGCGATGGCCCGTGGTGTTGGTCGGGGCGGTCGTCTGGTCGGCCGTGATGATCGTGCTGGGCCACATGACCGGCTTTCTGTGGCCGGCGGTTGCGCTCGCGGTGGGGACTCCTTTCATGGCGGCGGCGTTCGTCGCGATCGGTGTCGTCTTCGGAGATCTATCGACGGCGTCGACGCGCGGCGTGACGATGGGAACGTACGGAGCGGTCCTTTTCCTCGGCCTCGGGCTCGGTCCGCTCTTCTTCGGACCCATAGTGCAGGGCTACGGCTACGCGGCCGGCTTCACGGCGTGCGCGATCGCCGCGATGGTTCTCGTCAGTGCGATGGCTCTGCTGACGCTGCAGACCGATAGGCTTCGGCGACGTAGCGAGCCAGCACCTCTCGGTGACTCGGAAACGCGATCTCCGGCAAGGCGTCAGGCCTGAAGACCGCAACCTCGAGCATCTCGGCGCCGGCGCTGATCGCCTCGCCGTGCCGCAGCCGCCCTCGATAGGCGATGCCGATGATCGACGGCGCCACAGTCTTTGCGACGTGATACGTGCCGAGCAGCTCGAGGAGCTCCACGGCCGCGCCGATCTCCTCGCGACATTCCCGCACCGCCGCCGTCGCCGGGTCTTCGTCGTGGTTCACGAATCCGCCCGGCAGGCACCACAGGCCGTGGCCCGGCTCGATCGCGCGCCGGCCAAGGACGATTCCGCCTTCGGCTTCGACCACCACCGCCGCCGCCACCTTGGGGTCGCGCCAGAGCACGAAGTCGTCGTTGGGACAGGCCTCGACCTCGCGACCTTCGATGACCTTGATGACCAGCTGCGCGCCGCAGTTGACGCAGAAGTGACCCACCAGGCCTGAAATCTAGACGTTTCTCTGGCGTCATCGACGCCCGCCAAGGCTCTGCGAATTCAGACCGCTTCTGCTTCTGGTTTCGTCGGGTGGGGTTTGGGCGCCGGGCCTTTCATGTCGGCGACGCGGACCTGGTTGCGGCCTCCCTGCTTGGCCGCGTAGAGAGCCTGGTCGGCGCGGTCGATCAGCTGCGTGAACAGCGCGGGCTCGTCAGTCGCAGCGACGCCCACGCTGATCGTCAGCTTCAATCCGCCAGGAAACGTCGCCGAGGCCACTTTGGATCGAATGCGCTCGGCCAGCACCCGCGCGCCTGACTCCGTGGTCTCGGGCAGGATCAACGCGAATTCCTCGCCGCCGTACCGAGCGCAGATGTCCGACTCGCGCAGGCCGGTCGAAAGAATCGAAGCCAGCTCAGCCAGGACCGCGTCGCCGTTCAGGTGACCATAGGTGTCGTTGACCTGCTTGAAATGATCGATGTCGATCATCAGGAATGAGATCCCTGCATGGTGTCGGCGGGCTCGCTGCATCTCCTGCAGGAAGCGCTGCGCCAGCGCGCGCCGGTTGGGCAGCCTGGTGAGCTCGTCGGTGAGGGCGTTCTCCTCCTGCGCGGCAAAAAGCTGAGCGTGGCGGATCGCGATCGCGGCCTGTGAGGCGACACCGTTGAGAAGGTCGGCCTGGTCCTCGCTCAGCTCGCGCCACGCATTGAGATAGAGCTCCATCGTCCCCATCAGCTGGCCGGATCGCTGGATCGGCACCACCAGCGCGTGCTGCGGATGGCCTCCCTGGTCGAGGCCGGGCGCGGTGTGCTCGTCGAGCGTGACCACCAGCGGTCGCATCACCGACAGGGCAGAGCGAAGCGGCTCTTCGTCGAGCTTGCGGACGGAGCCTCGAGCCCGTGCGGTGAGGTTGTACGAAGACTCGCGGTACAGCTCGGCCTTGCCCGGACGGACCAGGTACATGGCGCCCGCAACAGAGCCCATCAGGCGGCCGACGTGCGTGAGCGCGACGTTGAGCACCTCTTCCAGCGACAGCGAGGAGTTCACGGCGGAGGCAAGCGCCAGGAGCAGGTCGGCACGGTCTCGCGCGCCGGTCTGGTCGGCCAGCGAGGCTTCCAGCTCGCCGGCGGTGCCCCGCTGCCGCATGAGAGACAGGGTCAGCAGCATGAGACAGGCGACCAGCAGCACCGAGACGATGAGCAGTACGCCGGCCGGTTCCATCTAAAGAGTCCGGATAGGTTAACGCGGCGATCTGTGACTTGGTTCTATACTCGGCCCGATCTGGAGCCGCTCTCTTTCGACGACCTTCCCCTTGGCGGCGAGTGGACGACGCGCCGCCGCACCGTCTTCGAAGCCGAGATAGCCCTGTTTGCCGGCGTTGCCGGCGACCTCTCGCCGCTGACCATCGAGGCCGCCGATGGCAGCCGCCGGACCGCCCCCCCGGCGCTGGTGGTGGCGATGGCGGTTGGCCTGGGCTCGGTCGACATGCCGGTCCCGCTGGTCGCCGAGTGGGAGTGGCTGAACTGGAAGTTCCCACGCGCGGTGCACGCCGGGGACACGATCTACGCGCACTGGATGCTCACCCAGAAGCGCCCGCCGGTGGGCGGCTCTCCCTCCTCGATCGTGGTCTGGCGGGTCGACGTGCACACGGCCGACGGCGCGTTGTGCGCCGAGGGCGAGATCGGGGCGAAGGTGACGCGGGCGACCGCACGCCGGCAGGCAGCAGAGCAAGCACCGGCACCGCGGCGACGGCGACGGCGCGGCCGCTCCAACGGCAGCCTGCCCGAGACTCCCGCGGTGGCCGCTCCGCCTGCGGCAACGGCCAAGCCCGAACGCGCCGCCGGCCCATCGCGGCGCAGGCGCCGCCGTCGCGCTTCGGGCTCTGCCGCCCGTGAGGAGGAGCACGAACCCAGGGCGGCGCACGCCCCTGAGACGGCGCCGGCTCCGCCGGCAGCGCCCGCCGCGAAAACCGCCGACCGAGGACTGGGGGGCGTGCTGCGCCGCCTCCGCCGAACCTAGAAGCTAGGCGGGGACCTCGAGCGCCTCCAGGTACTCGATCACCCGCCGGGTGAGCTGCGTCGGAGTCGAGGCCCCGCTCGTCACGCCGACCTTGCTGGCGCCCTTGAACCAGCTCAAATCGAGGTCCTCGAACCTGTCCACCAGGTACGCGGGCTTGTGGCCGAGCTTTTTGACGACCTCGACGAGGCGAAGCGAGTTCGAGGAGCGCGGGCTGCCGACGACGATCACGAGGTCGACCTCTTTGGCCGCCTCGACCGCCGCCTCCTGGCGCTCCTGGGTCGCGCGGCAGATCTCGTTGTAGACCTCGGCCTGCGGGTAGCGGGCCTGGACGCGCCCGATCAGGTCCTCCGTGTCCCAGACCGACAGCGTGGTCTGGCAGGTGACCGCGATGCGGTCTCCGCTCAGCTCGAGCGCGTCGATGTCTTCGGGCTCCTGCACCAGGTGCACCTTGCCGGGCGCCTCGCCCATGACGCCTTCCGGCTCGGGGTGGCCCTTGCGGCCGATGTATACGACCTCGTAGCCCTTGCGCGCCAGGTCGGCCACCAGCTCGTGCGTGCGCACCACATCAGAGCAGGTGGCGTCGACCGGCTTCAAACCCAGCTCGACCGCGCGGGCCTTCACCTGGGGGGACACGCCGTGGGCGGTGAAGATGACCGTACCTTCCCTGACGTGCTCGAGGCCGGCGAGCCGGTTCGGCTGATCGACCAGGGCGATCCCCTGCGTCTGGAGGTCATCGGTGGCGTGCGTGTTGTGAACGAGCATGCCGAGCATGTGCACGGGCCCTTGTGTCTCCTCGCGGACCCGCCTGGCGATCCGGAACGCGTCCACGACGCCGTGGCAGTACCCGCGCGGCGTGATCTTCAGGACTTCCATCGGACGGCTTCGAGTCTACGTGGGAGGCCCTAGTCGATTCCCGAGAACAGGTCAGGTTCCGGCAGCGCCGACCCCGGCTTGCCCCGCGCCAGCTGGTAGTACTCGGTGCCGAAAGCGAGCTCGTACACCTGGTCCTGCATGGTCGAGAACCAGGAGTTCGGATCGTTCTGGCTGACGTGGGCGCGAAACGCGTCCCGCTTCCGCTCGACATAGTCATGCACGTCGACCTTCGTCGTGACCAGCTCGTCGGGCGTGCCGGCGACGCGCATGTTGCCGCCCATCGCGCGCCGCGCCTCCTCAGGCATCTGCTCGACGAACGCCTCGATCATCGAGCGCGGAATCGCGGTGTAGTAGAGCTTTCGAACCGGCGAGCCCTCCTGTTCGAGCAGGTCCAGGGCCGCGTTCGTGACGTGGTGCGCCTTGACGTGGTCGGGATGGCCGTACACGCCGTCTTCGGCGTACGTGACAACCACCGCCGGCCGCTCCTCACGAACGAACACCGCGAGCTTGCCCGCCGCCTCGTCGAGCGGGGCCTGGTGGAAGGAGTGCGGGTTCCTGTTGTCGGCTGTGTCCACCATGCCCGAGTCGCGATAGCCGAGAAACTCCTGACGGTCGACGCCCAGGATCTCGGCCGCCGCTTTCAACTCCTGGGTGCGGATCTCGCCCAACCGCGGGCGAGCCTCCGCCTCGTCCATGTTGTAGATCTCGCCGACCTCGCCTCGCGTCGCGGTGATGAGCACCACACGGTGGCCGCGCGCCTTCGCCTTCATGATCACTCCACCCATCGAGATCGCCTCGTCATCCGGATGCGCGTGAACCAGGAGCAGAGTTGCCATCTAAGAAAGCAACGCCTCGGCAAGCTGCGGGATTCCGCCGTGGCCGGGACGCGGGATCGTGCTGTCGGCGGCGGCGATGACCTCTGCAGGGGATCCCTCGACGGCGACGCCGAGTCCCGCCCACGCGATCATCGAGGCGTCATTTCGCCCGTCGCCGACGGCCACGACCTCTTCCCGCCGGATGCCAAACCGGTCGCACAGGAAGCGCAGCGCGGATGCCTTGTCGCTCTCGATGCTCGTGAACTCGAGGTAGTCGGAGGTGGATGTCGCGGCGTTGAGCTTGCCTGCCCAGCGGCGTCGAACCTCGGGAAGAATCTCCTCCAGGGTCTCAGGCCGCGCAACGATCACGAGCTTCGGTGTCGTCGAGCCCATTCCCTGGTCGAGGTCGCCCACCACGTGCAGCTCCATGCCGGCGTGGTCGGCATACCTGTGCGCCTCCGGGCGGTCGCGCTCGATGATGAGCTCGTCGTCACGGTACGCCTGGACGTGCAGGTCGCGAGCGCGCGCGTAGCGGATGACCTCCATCGCCAGGTTGTGCGGCACCCCGTGATCGAGCAGCACGTCGCCCGCAAGGGTGCGCACCTCGGCGCCCTGGTAGCAGACGATCGGCCCTGCGAGACCGAGGCGCTCGACCCAAGGTACCGCACCCGCATACGGTCGACCCGTGCATGGAATCACCGTCACGCCGGCGCCTGCGATCCGCGCGACCGCCTCTACGTCGCGAGGGTCCAGGTTGAGCTGCATGTCCAGGATGGTCCCGTCCAGGTCAAGGGCGAGGAGCTTGTACTTCAGAGCGAGCGCTATCGCTTGACCTCGGGGTTGAGCAGGTTCGGCGGGCGCCCCCCGCGCACGGCGGTCGCCATGTTCCGCGCGGCCATCGCCGACATCTCCGAGCGGGTGCGCACCGTGGCGCTGGCGATGTGCGGCGCGAGCACGACGTTGGGCATGGGGATCAGGCCAGGATGGACCGCCGGCTCACGCTCATAGACATCGAGCCCGGCGCCGGCGAGCTTCCTGGCGGTCAGCGCCTGGACCAACGCGGCCTCGTCGACCACCGGTCCGCGGGAGGTGTTGATCAGGATCGCGTTGGGCTTCATCGCGTTGAACTGGGCCGTGCTGAAGAGGTGGTGCGTCTCCTGTGTGAGCGGGACGTGGACCGAGATGAAGTCCGACTCCGCGATCAGGCGGCCCAGGTCGGCCCGCGTTGCGCCGAGCTGCTCCTCGGCCTCCGGCGGCAGCGGCTGCGGGTCGTAGTAGAGGACGCGCATGTTGAATCCTTTCGCGCGGTGGGCCACGCCGCGCCCGATCCGCCCGATTCCGACGATGCCGAGCGTGGCGCCGAACACGTCGTGGCCGAGCATCATGTCGATCGCCCAGCCGCGGAAACGCCCGGTGCGCGTGAAGTTGTCAGCTTCGACGACCCGCCGCGCCGTCGTCATCAGCAGCGTGAAGGCAAAATCCGCCGTGGCGTCGTCGAGCACCCCGGGCGTGTTGGTGACCATCACCTTGTGCGCGGTCGCGGCCGGCACGTCGATGTTGTCGAAGCCGACCGCGACGTTGCTCACGCACTTGAGTCCCGGTGCGGCCAGCACGGTGTCGCGAATCGGATCCATCAGCTGGCTCACGATGCCCACGCACCCATCGGCTGCCTGCCTGATGTCGGCCTCGGTGAGTGGCCGATCCTGTGGATAGGCGATCACCTCCGCCGCCTCGGCCAGGATGGCTGGGCCAGGGTCGAGGATCGGGTGCATCAGGAGCACGCGCGGGCGCCCGCTGCTGCTCATGGGTTGAGGCCGAGCTCGCCGGCGATCGGCTTCAGAGCGTCGCGCACGATCTCCACATGCTCGTCGAACGGTACACCGAGGACTTCTGCGCCCGCGACGAGCTCCTCGCGGTGCACGCCTCGCGCGAATGCCTTGTCCTTCATCTTCTTGCGCACCGTGCTCGGCTCGACGGCGCTCAGCGATCGGTCAGGTTTGACGAGCGCGCAGGCGATGATGAATCCGCACATCTCGTCCACCGCGTAGAGCGCCTTGCGGGCGTTGGAGTCGCGGGGCACGTTGAGGTAATCGGCGTGCGACGCGATGTCGTCGAGGATGTCTTCCGGCCACCCTTTCTCGCGCAGCATCTGGATCCCTCGCATCGGATGGAGCTCGGCGGTTGGTCCCGTTTCGTAGTCCCAGTCGTGGATGAGGCCGAGCACCCCCCACCGATCCTCGTCCTCGCCGAACCGGCGCGCGTACGCGCGCATCGCCGCCTCGACGCTGCGCATGTGCCGGCGCAGCTGATCCGACTTCGTCATCGTGGTGACGAGCTCCCATGCCTCGTCTCGCGTCGGCGTGCTCATCGGGCCGGCCTGCTTCGGGCCGCCGGCACGAATGCCCATGTCGCCGACACGATGAAGCCCATGCTCAGCACGGCCCCTGCAAATGACTGGAAGGCGGGGCCGAGCGGCCGCTGCACCACGGTCCAACCGATCAGCAGTCCGAGAAACGCGTAAGCGGCTGCGTAGGCCCGAAAAAAGGATGGGGGCAGCCGCTGCCTCCGCGGCCGCCAGCCGACCAGAATCCGGCCGGTTGCAAACTGAAACAGGCCAAGGCCAAACACGATCAGACCCAACCACACGATGGTCACGTCAACGAAAGTCACAGGATCTCCTTCAGCGCTTCGAGCAGCTGCTCGTGCTGATCGTGCGTGCCGACCGTGATGCGGATCCACCCCGCGATCGGCTCCCGATCGTAATGGCGGACCAGGACCTTTCGCTCGCGCAGGCCGGCGACAACCCCGCTCGCGGGCTTTGGCGGCCGCACGAAGACGAAGTTCGCCGCCGAGGGCGTCACCTCAAAACCCAACTCCTGGAGAGCCCCCGCGAGCCGCCCGCGATTGGACACCACCTCGTCCACGACCTTCCTGTGGTGAGACTCGTCCTCGATTGCCGCCACGGCGGCCACGATCGCCAGGCGGTCGACGTTGTAGGACTCCTTGACCGAGTCGAGGGTCGCGATCACTTCGGCCGGCCCGAGCGCGAAGCCGATCCGCATCCCCGCGAGACCGTATGACTTGGAGAAGGTCCGGAGCAGCACGACGTTGTCGTGACGCTCGATAAGGGGAAGGCACGACCTGGGCGCGAAATCGACGTATGCCTCGTCGATGACGACCACACCTGACGAAGCGGCGACCGCCGTCTCCACCTCCGGCGGTCCAAACAATGCGCCCGTGGGTGAGTTCGGGTTGACGATGAACTTCAGCGGTGCGGGATCGGGCGCGAGGCTGGGAGGCAGCTCCGCAAATTGCTCGGTCGGATGGGTCGAAGCCTCTACTTCGTAGATGCGACAGAGCGGCTCGAACAGCGGGTATGTCGGTGTCGGAAAAGCAACCCGATCACCGGCGCCGACGAAAGCCCGGAAACACATCTCGATGAGCTCGTCGCCGCCGTTGCCCACGGTCACCTGATCGGGGTTGAGCCCGAAGCGGCGCGCGATCGCCTGCCGCGCGGGCGCCGCGGTCGGGCTTGGGTACAGGCGCAGCGCTTCGCCGGCTGCCTCCCTGATCGCGTCGATCACTCGTGGCGAAGGTGGGAGAGGCGACTCGTTGGTGTTGAGCTTGACCCAGCCTTCCTCGTCCGGCGGTTGCTCGCCCGGTACGTATGGCTGGAAGCCCTGGAGCGCCTTCCTTACGACGCTCTTCGGCATTCGAGCAAGAAAGTTTCGAGCGCGAGGCGCGGGCTGACGTTCTGCTCGAGATAGCCGAGCGTGTCGTAGCTGAGCTCGAGCAGGCGAGCCCACATCCCCTGCTCGCGCCCGCGGCTGAGCAGCATCCTGCGGCGTAGCTCGACCTGCCAGCTGGCCATGGCGAACAGCGCGGGGTCCTCCTCGTCGCCTTCGCTGCGCCGCCAGCCCATCTGCTCCGAGTCCAGCTGTGCCGCAACCTGGAGGGGCACGTCGGCGGGTGCGCCGAAGATCTCCTCGAGTCGCCGCGTCCAGGCGTGGTGCAGCTCGATCACGCTCTCGTCGCTCGCCCTTCGCGTCGCCCACCCCGGCCGGCCGCCGGACAGCTCGGACAGGAGCCTGCCGCGCCTCGCCTCGACGCCCTGGGCGACGAGGAGCTCCTCGATCTCGGGCGCTGGCACAGGGTGGAAGAAGACCCGCTGGCAGCGCGAGACCACGGTCGGCGTGACCACGAACGGGTTGAGGCTCGGGGTCGTCAGCACGATGACGCGATGAGGGTGCGGCTCCTCGAGCGTCTTCAAAAGCATGCTCTGGTGCTCGTCGCGTACCCGGCCGATGTTCGTGATGAGGGCGACGCGTCGAGTGCCGATCGCAGGCTTCAGGTTGAGGAAATGCTGGAGTGAGAGCTCGTGGAACTCGGGCGGCTTCTCGGGAATCAGGCGGAGCTCGTTGACGTGAAGGAGCTTGACGCGGTCGTCCTCCCAGTAGTCGGGATGTCGTGAGAGCGGGGCCTCAGGAAGCAGCGCCGCGGCCAGTGCGCGCGCGGCGGTCGTCTTGCCCAGCCCGGCTTCGCCGACGAACAGGTAGGCGTGCGTCAGGCGGTCGGTCGCGAGCTGCGAGCGCAGCTGGTCGAGCGCCTGCGCGTGCCCGACCACGCCCGCAAACGGATCGCTCACGGCACCTGGTGCGGGGCGGGTCGGGAGGCTTTCATCTGCCTCTCGCGCTCGAGTCGCTGCGCGCGACCCTGCAGCCAGACCTCGCGGATCCGCTGCAGCGCGGTGATGTTGGTCACGATCGCGAGCAGGAAGACGACGCCGTAGAGGACCGGACCGCCGATCAGCAGGCCGATCACGGTCACGACCACCCGCTCCGGGCGCTGGAACAGTCCGGTCTTGCAGGTGAAACCGAGGCTCTGCGCGCGGGCGCGGACGTAGCTCACCAGGAACGAGCCGGCCAGCGCGGCCAGGGTGGCCAGGACCAGCCACTCCTGGAGCGGAGGGACGACGGTGACGAAGTACGCCGCAAGGCCGAGATACACGGCGCCCTCCGAGTAGCGGTCGAGAGTCGAGTCGAGAAATGCGCCATACGGATACGCCGCTTTGGTGGAGCGCGCCAGCGCGCCGTCGAGGATGTCGCACAGGCCGGCGAGGATCAAGACCACGCCGCCCCATCGCAGCTGACCTATGGCAACCAGCGTCGCCGCGAGAAACGTGAGCGCAACGCCGACCACGCTCACCTGGTTCGGCGTCAGCGGGCTGCGGCCGAGCGCGGACACGAGCGCCTGGGCATGGCGGCGGACCCAGGCCTCAAACCGCGTGGTGAACACCCGACACCTCCAGAGACCTGGCCGGCTGCGCGGCAAGCGCCTTCCGTGCTTCCTGGTAGACCTCGATGACCTCTGTCGCGACTGTGTCCCACGAGTAGCGTCGGGCCTTTTGCAGCGCGTACTCGCCCAGGCGCCTGCGCAGCTCGGCGTCGCGCGCCAGGATGACCAGCGACGCCGCCAGCTCCCGCCAGTTCTTCGGCGGCACGGTGATGCTGTCCTTGCCGGTCTCCAGGACCGACATGTAGCCCGGCACCTCGGTGGCGACCACCGGCAGGCCCGAGGCGAGCGCCTCGAGCAGGACGATGCCGAAGCTCTCCGCGCCAGTGGCCGGCGCACAGAAGATGTCGGCGCTGCCGAAGTACCGCGGCTTGACGCTGTCCGGCACATAGCCCGCCATGACCACGTTCGGCAGGCGATGCCGTGTCACATACGACTCGACGCGTCCGCGCAATGGGCCGTCGCCGACGACGATCAATCGCGACCGCGGTACGCGCACGCACATCGCCCGATACGCGCGCAGGAGATCGCCAAGTCCCTTGCGCTTTTCCAGCCGGCCGACGAACAGGATGTTCAGGTTCTCATCGCGCAGGTGCCGGATGGGCGGAAGGCCGGGACGGTAGACGTCGAGGTCCACGCCGTTCGGGATCACGCGCACCGCAAAGTCGGGGAAGTAGCGACGCACGAACGCACGAGCCGGCTCGCTCACGGCGATGGCGCGGTGCAGATGCTCGAGGTACGGCTGGAGAAGTGGACGTCCGTAGAAGTAGCCCACGTTGGAGCGTGCGAAGGCGTGGAACGTGCCGACGTTGGCCGTCGTGGACATGCGCAGCATCGTGATCGGCAGCGCGGGCATGAGCGGCTCGTGGAAATGGAGAACGTCGAACCGCTCGTCGGCGATGATCGCCGCGACCTGGTTGGCGAGATGAAAGCTGAGCGTGATGCGTGCGACCGAATCGTTGACCGGGATGGCGATCGGCGTGCCGATCCGGTAGAACCGGGCGCTGTCGAAGTCGACGTCGGCGCGGCTCGATGGCGCGAAGATCCGTGTCTCGTGCCCGCGCTGACCCAGCCGGATGGCGAGGTGCCGGACGTGGTCGTTGACGCCGCCAGGCGAGGCGAAGTCGTATGGCGACACGAGCCCGACTCTCAATTCGAAACCCCGCAATGTGTGAAGGCCGGATTGATTCCGGCCGTCCCCCAAACGTCCTCGCACCAAACGCCACCCAGGCGTCGCACCGAGAGGGGGGTCCGTGGGGGGATCCTGATCCCCCCACGCATGTTCTTCATGGAGACCCAGGCCAGATGCGATGCGGCACGTGCCACTGCTCGGGGTGGCTCTGGATGAAGCGTTCGATCGGCCGGAGCAGCTCCTGCGTCGTGCGCACCTGGTCCGCCCGGTTGTCGCCGGTCGATTTCGCGTAGACCAGCGGTGCCCCTTCCGCCATGTACGTATCGTCCGGCAATCGGTAGACGCACACCGGAAAGAGTGGGGTGCCGAGACGCAGTGCGATCGCCGCAGGACCGAGCGGGATCGGCGCCGGCCGGCCGAAGAACGACATCGGGTAGCCGGTGCCGGTCACGTCGCGATCGATCGCGGTGATCACCATCTCCTGCTCCCGCAGAGCGTCGAGCACCTTGCGGATGCCGCCGTGATCGAGCGTCAGGACGCTGATCCCGAGGCGCGCCCTGGTGTCGCGGTACCACTCGAACAAAGCGCGTGGCTCGAGCTCCTCTGCGAAGAAGCTCACCGGCGCCAGCGTCGCCGACCAGATCGCAGAGACGACCTCGTACGAGCCCATATGGCAGGACACCACCAGCACTCCCTTGCCGTTGCCGCGCGCCTCCTCCAGATACTCCCAGCCCTGCACCTTCAGCCGCGACCGCATCCCCTCCACCCTCGCGCTCGGCAGCTGCATCAGGTCCGCGTACGCCTTGGCGTGGTTTCGAAAGTTGAGCCAGGAAAGCCGGCGCAGCGCGGCGGGGTCGTTCTGCAGCTCGGGGCAGGCGACCTTGAGGTTGTACTCGAGGCGCGGCCGTGCCAGCGGCGAGAACAACCAGGCGAAGCGCGCCGCCAGCACGGCGAGTGCGTAAGCCCAGGAGCGAGGCAGATGCTCGACCAGTGACTGGACGACTTTGAAGACGCGCCAGGTCCATTCGCCCATCCCTCAGCGACTGAACATCGGCCGAAAAGCAAACCACTGGTCGGGTCGCTCCTTGATGAAATCCTCGAAGCGCGCGATCACGCGCTGCATGACGGCTTCCTTCGTGTCCTCGCGCGAGATTGCCATGGGCGGGTCGATGTGAACGTGGTATCGCCCCGGTCCGGCGGCATAGACGCAGCTCGGCAGAAGAGACGCACCTGTCTTGATGGCGAAGGCTGCAGGACCGGCGGGCACCACCGCCGAGCGGCCGAAAAATCTCACGCCAACACCCGGCCCCTGCTCCAGATCGCAGACCAGCGCCACCACTCCGTTCGCCTCCAGGGTCTCGGTGATGCCCCGGACCGCCGAGCGGCCGAGGGTGATCACCCGGACTCCGAAGCGCTCGCGGGTTCGGACCACGGCGTCATTCAAAGAGCCAGGGAATCGCTCGGCGACGGCCGTCACCCGATACCCCAGCGCGCCGCCGAGCGAGCCGCCCATGTCCCACGACCCCATGTGAGGCGCGGCCATGATGACACCGCGCCCGGTCGACAACCCCGCGTCGAGGTTCTCCCGCCCGTCGGACGAAACGCGCGCAAGGAGCTCGTGGGGCGTGATGCTGCCGATCAGCACGAAATCCATCAACATCCGTCCGTAGTTCTGGAAGGCGCGCCTGGCCACGCGCGCGACCTCCGGGTCGGAGCTGTCGCGGCCGAGCGCCGCGGCGTAGTTGTTCAGCGCGGCCTTGCGCTGACCACGGCTCAGCCAGAACCACGCGGCGCCTCCCGGCGCGGCCACGGCATCGCGCAGGCCAGCCGGAAGTACGCGCAGCACGCGCGCCCCTGCCTGGTAGCTAGCGGCGAGCAGCCGCGGCCGGTTTGGTGCGGGCGACGCGACGGCCGTTGCGCCCATTGACTCCGGCCTTATCACCTTCGATGAACTCCTCCACCAGGCGCTTGGCCTCGTTGTCGGTGTACTGCACAGGGGGCGACTTCATGAAGTACGAGCTCGGGGCTTCCAGCGCGCCGCCGAGGCCGCGGTCGAGCGCCAGCTTGGCGCAGCGCACCGCGTCGATGACGATCCCGGCCGAGTTGGGGGAGTCGACGACCTCGAGCTTGAGCTCGACGTTGAGCGGCACGTCGCCAAACGACCGGCCCTCGAGCCTGATGTAGGCCCACTTGCGGTCGTGGAGCCAGGGCACGTAGTCGGAGGGTCCGATGTGAACGTTGTCCGCGCCGATGTTGTAGTCGAGCTGGGAAGTGACCGAACGTGTCTTGGAGATCTTCTTCGACATGAGCCGGTCCCGCTCGAGCATGTTGAGAAAGTCGGTGTTGCCGCCGAAGTTGAGCTGGTACGTGCGCTCGAGCTTCACGCCGCGGTCGCGGAAGAGGCGCGTCAGCACGCGGTGGACGATCGTCGCCCCCACCTGTGACTTGATGTCGTCACCGATGATCGGCAGGTTCTTGTCCAGGAAGCGCTTCTGCCAGTACGGCTCTCGCGCGATGAAGACAGGGATGCAGTTCACGAATCCAACGCCGGCGGCCAGCGCCTGCTCGACGTACCACTTCGTCGCCTCCTCGGAGCCGACCGGGAGGTAGCTGACGAGCACGTCCGCCCTGGACTTCTTCAGGATGCCCACCACGTCGGACGTCTCGCCCGGAGCCTTCTGGACCACCTCGGAGAGGTACTTGCCGATGCCGTCGTGGGTCATGCCGCGCTGGACCTTCACGCCCAGGTGCGGTACGTCGGAGAACTTCACTGTGTTGTTGGGCGTGGTGAAGACCGCCTCCGAAAGGTCGAGTCCAACCTTGTTCTTGTCGATGTCGAACGCGGCCACGAACTCGATGTCCCGGATGTGATAGCCGCCGAGCTCGACGTGCATCAGCCCGGGCACGGAGTCTTTCGGCGATGCGTCCTTGTAGTAGTTCACGCCCTGGACCAACGAGGAGGCGCAGTTGCCAACCCCCACGATGGCCACCCGGACTTTCCCGTCCGCTCCGTTGCGATGACCGTTCCTGTGATTGGCGCTCATGCGCCCACCTCCTCACGAACTTTCGAGCCTCTCGTCGGAGTGATCCCCAGCATCTCGTCGAGGCGCTCGCGGAAGCGCCTGATGTTCTCCAGGTCCAGCGAGCAGTACACCTGCCGGCCGTAGCGCCGCGTCCGGATCACCCCGCCGAGGCGGAGCATCCGGAGGTGCCACGAGATCCGCGGCTGGCTCATGTGCAGGAATAGGGCCAGGTCGTTGACGTTGACCTCGCCGGCCTCGGCCAGGCGCTCGAGGATGCGCAGGCGCGTGGGGTTGGCGAAGGCCAGGAAGTGGTCTGGCAGCTCGTTTCGCGGATTCTGAAGAAACATAAAGGTTGCTTTATAAGCCAGTCTAACGCATAAAGGGTGCGTTATGTGTCGGCGGTTCGGGATCAGACCCTGATCGTCACCGTGGCTTTTGCAGGGCGCAGTCTAGTGGGCTACTGGCTGTTTAGAACGTCAGGCGCGCGGCGCACAAGCTCGAGAAATTCCGACCTTGTCCGCGCGTCGCGGCGGAACGTGCCGAGCATGCACGAGGTGATCATGCGGCCGCCGGGCGCCTCGACTCCACGCATCTCCATGCAGAGGTGTCGGGCTTCGACGACGACGCCCACGCCTTTGGGCGCCAGCACCACGTTGAGAGCGTCGGCGATCTCGTTGGTCAGCTTCTCCTGGATCTGCAGCCGGTGCGAGAAGACCTCTACGAGCCGGGGTATCTTGCTCAGCCCGACCACCTTGCCCTTGGGCAGGTAGCCAACGTGGACGTGCCCGAAGAACGGGAGCATGTGGTGCTCGCAGAGGCTGTAGAAGGCAATGTCCTTGACCACGACCATCTCGTCGTAGTCCTGCTCGAAGACCGCGTCCGCGATGACCTCTTCGGGTTTCACGCCATAGCCGCTGGTCAGCTCGCGCAGCGCGCGCGCGACCCGTTCGGGGGTGGCCTTCAAACCCTGGCGGTCGGGATCTTCCCCGAGCTCGACCAGCAGCGAGTCGACGAGGGACGCGATCGGGTCTCCATGCGCCGGTTCAGGTGTGGCCATGGTTGCTCACACAATTTACGAGGTGGATGCCATCGCTGCCGCCCAGGTTCTCTCCGAGATCGGATATCTCCTGCGCCAGGATCCGAAGGAGCGATTTCGCGCCAAGGCGTTCTCCGCGGCGGCCTTGTCGCTTGTGCTCCAGCGACCGGACCTGGTCTCGCTCCAGAAGCGCGACAGCCTCACCTCGATCGAAGGCGTCGGCGAGGGCATCGCGCGGGTGCTCACCGACCTCCTCCAGACGGGACAGAGCCGCTACCTCAATCGACTGCGCGAGCAGCTCAAGCAGCCGAAGTTCGACGACGAACCGGTCCTCGACTACGCCGACTACATGGGCGACATCCACTCTCATACCGACTGGAGCGACGGCCGCGCAACGATGCTCCAGATGGCGCAGGGCGCCCAGGCCCTCGGCTACAGCTACCTCGGCATCACCGACCATTCGCCGCGCATCACCGTCGTGCACGGCCTCGACGCCGAGCGGCTGGTGGCTCAGTCGCGCGAGATGGCGGAGGTCCAAAAGCAGGTCGACGGCCTGACGCTCCTTCAGGGCATCGAGGTCGACATCCTCGAGGATGGCTCCCTCGACCTGCCCGACGCCGTGCTCGAGATCCTCGACATCGTCATCGCCTCACCGCACGTGAAGCTCCGGCAGGACCCGGCCGCGATGACCGAGCGGATGCTGCGCGCCGTGTCACATCCGCACGTCGACGTGATCGGCCACCCCACCGGCCGGCGCCCGGGGGCCCGCGAAGGGGCGACCTATGACTTCGAGGCGGTCTTCAAAGAGGCGGCCCGGCATGGCGTCGCGCTCGAGATCGACTGCGACCCGGCGCGAATGGACCTATCGCCCGAGATGGCCCGGATGGCACGCGACCTCGGATGCAGGTTCGTCGTGGACGCGGACGCTCACGCGCCCGGGGAGTTCGCTTACGTCCCGATGGCGATGTGGATGGCCCGCCGGGCGGGTATTCGGGAGGATCGGATAGTCAACTTCCAGCCCCTGGATTCCTTGACGATGATTGCAAAATGATGTCAAATTGTGGCGGTGCCCAAAGCCACGACCGTCCGCTTCACGGACGAGATCTTCGCCCGGCTCGACCAGGCTTCGGCGCGGACCGGCATGCCGGTCAACTCAATCGTGGTGGCCGCGTGCCTTGAATGGATGGAGCGGCACACCCCGCCGCCGACCTTGCCCGGCGCCCCGTTGAACGTTCCACTGTCGATGTTGGCGCCCCCACCGCGCTGGGCGACCATTCGGCGCGCGGTCGTCGAGGCCGTGGCGGGACGATCGCGGCCGCCGGAGTATCCATTTGCGCGCTTCACGTCCACCGCCCAGAACCTGTTGACATCCGCCCAGACCGAGGCGCAGGGGAGCGGCTTCAACTACATCGGCACCGAGCATTTGCTGCTGGCCGCGTTTGCGGACGCCACGTCGCATTCGGCGATGGTCCTGGCCTCACTGGG
The DNA here is from genome assembly GCA_035637495.1 of Verrucomicrobiia bacterium. Classification (GTDB taxonomy): domain Bacteria; phylum Chloroflexota; class Dormibacteria; order Dormibacterales; family Dormibacteraceae; genus 40CM-4-65-16. The sequence continues at coordinate 8,715 of DASPXA010000044.1, read as the reverse complement.
CGTGGGCGAGGAAGCGGTTCGCTCGATGCTCGAGAACCTGCTGCGCGGCAAGCAGTCGCCTGCGAACCCGCGGATCATTCCGACCTCGCGCGTCAAGAGGGTCATCGAGATCGCATTCCAGCTATGCGGCGCGGCCGGAGATCCGCGCGTGACCAGCGGCCACATCCTGCTTGCGCTTTCGACCGAGGGTCAGGGGATCGCGGCCAAGGTTTTGAAAGACGTGGGCGCGACCAGCGACCGGATCGAAGGGGCCATGGAGGCGCTGACCGAGCCAGAGGCCTGAGACCACCTACGATCTCGGTCTGTGACTCAGCTCGGGATCATGATCGAAGGCCAGGAAGGCCTCTCCTGGGAGCGGTGGCGGCGGATCTGCACGGACACCGACACCCTTGGGTTTGCCTCCCTACGTCGCAGCGATCACCTCGTGTCGCTCATGGGCGACCCGCAGCGCGATTGCGTCGAGTGCTGGACCTCACTCGCCCTGGCCGCGGAATGGACGAAGAGGATCGAGTTCGGCCCGATGGTGAGCCCGATGACATTTCGCCCGCCGGCGCTGCTCGCAAAACTGGCCGCGGCGGTGGACGCGCTGTCCGGCGGCCGGCTGGTCCTCGGGGTGGGCGCGGGATGGAACGAGAACGAGCATGCGATGTTCCAGATCCCCTTCCTCACCGAGCGCGAGCGTTTCGACCGTCTCGAAGAAGGGATCAAGACGATCCGCGAGATCTGGAAGACGACGAGCCCCAAGCCCGCACGCGATCCGATTCCGTTCCTGGTCGGGGGCAAGGGCGCGAGGCGAACGCTGCCCCTGGTCGCGCGCGAAGCGGCCGAATGGAACTTCTCACGGCTTGACGCGGACCAGTTCCGCGAGCGTCGCGATCGGCTCGACGAGTGCTGTCGTGAGGTCGGCCGTGACCCATCGACCGTTCGCCGCTCAGTGATGTGCAGCTACCTCATCGGCCGCGACCGTGACGACCTGTTGGACCGCGCATCACAGGTGCGCAACGTGATCCCGTCCCTCGAGAACATGAGCCTGGAAGAGGTGGTCGAGAACCGAAGACGCGCCTGGCTGGTTGGAACGCCGGAGGAGATCGCGGAGCAGATACGCCAGCACGGCCGGCTCGGGGTTGACCTTTTCATGCTCCAGCACTTCCTGCTGGACGACTCGGACGCCCTGGAGCTGCTTGCGCGAGAGGTGATCCCGGCCATCGCCTGACGCAAAGCTCAGGCCAGCTGGCCGGAAGCGATCAGCTCCTGCTTTCTCTCCTGGCGTGCTGTCAAGCGCCGGACGACGAGAATCGCCAGCAGTGCCGAGGTCACCAACAAGACCTGGCTGGCGAGGTCGATTGCGATGCCGACGAGCTTCGAGTTGACATCCTCGGCCTGCTGGAAGCCGAACCCGGACCAGCCCACAAACCGCGCCCCGAGCCAGGCGGCCCACCAGGCGACGATGAGGACCGGGGCCCGCAGCGACTTGCGCCTGCCGAGGTCCACCCAGCGCTGATCGGGCCATGAGCCACGCCACGCGTCCAGCACGCTGGAAACCGGATGGAGCAGGTTCAGAAACGGAATGAAGCACCGGCCGACAGCACCGCCTGGAGTCCAGCGCGGGTCGATCGAGCCGAGGCTCGGCATGTTGCGAACGACCCGATGCAGCCACATGCAGTAGAAGACGACCGCAGGGATGAACGTCGCGTAATACGCGAGCAAGGCCAGCAGCGCGACAAAACCTTCGGCGAGGAAGAGGGTGTCTTTCGGGCTCCCCTGCTCGACGTGGATCACGTCGAGCCCGTCGAAGACGATGAACAGGAGCACGCCGATCAGGTTCGCGGCGATGAATACGGTCACCATCGTGGCCCGGAATTGCGCCGACTCGTACGGATGCATCCACGGGGCGTACGCCGCGCGTCGGTAGGGATTCGGCACCCACTCCGCCCCGTTCCACAGCCAGTAGCCGTCTCCCGACACCTGTCCGGACTGCTGCATGGGGCGAGGTTAAGGTATGGACGTGGACTTCGAGCTTAGCCCTCAGGAGACGGAATTTCGCGACGAGGTCCGCGCCTGGTTGAAGGTCAATGCCCCCAAGGACCAGGACGGCGACCTGGACATGCAGACCTTCATCGACAGCCGCCGGGGCTGGCAGAGGAGGATGTTCGAAGCCGGTTACGTCGGCATCACCTGGCCGAAGGAGTTCGGCGGGCAGGGCCGGAGCTTCATGGACCAGCTGATCTTCAACGACGAGATGATCCTGGCCCATGCGCCTGAACCGATCAACGTCATCGGCCTCGGCATGGGCGGGCCGGTCGTGATCGCGCACGGCACCGACGAGCAGAAGGAGCGCTACCTTCCGCCGCTGCTTTCCGCCGATGAGATCTGGTGCCAGGGCTTCAGCGAACCGAACGCGGGCAGCGACCTCTCCGGCCTCCAGACGCGGGCTGAGGATCGCGGCGACCACTATCTCGTCAACGGCCAGAAGGTATGGACGACGCTGGCACACGTCGCGAAGTGGTGCATGCTCCTCGCCCGCGAGCGCAAGGAGACCAATCCTCGAGACGGGCTGACCTATTTGCTGGTCGACATGGAGAGCCCCGGCATCGAGGTGCGCCCGCTGGTCCAGATCACCGGCGACGCCGAGTTCAACGAGATCTTCTTCAAGGACGTCAAGGTCCCGAAATCGCAAATCCTTGGCGAGGCGGGCGGCGGTTGGGCGGTCGCGATGACGACTCTCCTGCACGAGCGCGGCACCCTCGGCCTGGCCCTCGCGACCCGCGCGCAGATCACCGTTTCGAACCTGGCCGATCGCGCCCGCAAGCTGGGGCGCGGTGACGATCCTCTGGTCCGCCAGAAGATCGCGCAGCACTCGATCGAGGCGCGCGCGCTTCAGCTCAACGGCTATCGGGCGGTGACCGCAGTGAAGCGGACCGGCATCCCCGGTCCGGAAGGATCGATCCTGAAGCTCATGTGGTCAGAGCTCAACCAGCGCATGACCGAGACCGCGATGGACGTCGGCGGGCCGGCCTCTCAGGTCGGCGACGGCGACGGCTGGAAGTACCAGTTTCTACGCGCCCGCGCCAACACGATCGAGGCGGGGAGCTCGGAGGTTTTGCGCAACATCCTCGCCGAAAGGGTGCTGGGACTGCCGCGGAGTCGGTAACGTAGGAGTCCGATGACTGCTGTCGCCACGAAGGCGGCGAGCACGACAGCGAAGCAAGGCGTCGACCGCGGAGTCATGGCCGTTTTCGCTGGTCTGATGCTTGGCTCGCTGGTCGCCTCGCTCAACATGACCCTGGTCGCTCCGGCGCTGCCGACGATCGTCGCCGAGCTGGGCGGTCTGGCCGATTACAGCTGGATCCCCATCTCCGCGATGCTCGCCTCGACGATCGTCGTGCCGGTCGCCGGGAAGCTGTCGGACATCTACGGACGCAAGCCCCTCTATACGACCGGGATCGTAGTGTTCGCGCTTGGGTCGCTGCTCTCCGGCCTGGCCCCGAATTTCTGGTTTCTCGTCTTCGCGCGATTCGTCCAGGGCGCCGGTATGGGCTTCATCATGCCGCTGTCCCAGGCGATCATCGGCGACATCATCTCGCCGCGCGAGCGCGGCAAGTACCAGGGCATGATGGGTGCTTCGTTCGGCCTCGCCTCGATCGTGGGACCGGCGGCCGGCGGATTCATCACCGAGCACTTCACCTGGCGGTGGCTGTTCATCGTCAACCTGCCGATCGCCGTCATCACGCTGGTGGTGATCGCGCTTTACATGCACGTGCCCAACGAGCGGCGGCCGCACTCGATCGACGTCTGGGGCAGCGTCACACTGTCGGCCGGGATCACGTGCGCGCTGCTGGCGACGGTGTGGGGCGGCGTGCAGTACCCGTGGGCTTCGTGGCAGATCGCAGGACTCTACGGGGTGGCAGCTGTGTTGCTTGCGGCGTTCGTCTGGGTCGAGCTTCACGCAGCTGAACCGGTGCTGCCGCTTCGGCTCTGGAAGAGCAGCATCTTCACCTTCTCGAACATCGCGAGCATCGGCGTGGCGATGTCGATGTTCGGCGCCATCTTCTTCCTGCCGGTGTTCGTGCAGGGAGTAATCGGCAACAGCGTCACCAACTCGGGCGCCATCCTCGTGCCGATGCTGGTCGCAATGATCGTCACGAGCGTCGGCGGCGGCCAGTTCATCTCCCGCACCGGCCGCTACAAGGGCCCTCTGCTTGTCGGCCTCGTCCTGATGGGCGCGGGCTTCTACCTGCTGTCCACGTTCAGCGTCAGCACGACCAATCAGCAGGCGATCGAGGCGATGATCTGCATCGGTCTCGGCCTCGGCCTCACCATGCAGACCTACACGCTGGTCGTCCAGAACTCAGTCGACCGCCAGGACATGGCGGTCGCCACCTCGGCGACGCAGCTGTCACGTTCGCTCGGCGCCGCGGTCGGACTGGCGATCCTCGGCACCATCCTCACGCAGGGAATGGCTACTTCGATGGCGAAGTACCTTCCCGCGTCGGCGCTGCACCAGCTTCAGGCTGCCGGCGGGGGCGCCACCGCGACAGCGGTGTTCGATCCTGCGCAGCTGGCGCGCCTCTCCCCCGTGATCGCGGCAGGAATCCGGCACGGGCTCGCGGACGCCCTTCACCCGGTCTTCCTGGCGGGCCTGCCAATCATCGCGGTCGCCTTCGTGGTGACCCTGCTCATCAAGGAGGTTCCCCTTCGCCAGACCGCGCATGTCGCCGCCGGCCGGAGGCCGGTCGCGGTCGAGGATCAGCCTCTGACCTGATATCGACTTGTTTTGCGGCGGCACGCAAGGCAGAATTCCGCGCGTGATTCCCTCGCTCGGGCAGGAACGGCGGATCAACCTCGCTTACTGGGTGGCGGCCGTCGCCGGCGCAGTCGCCGGCATCGTGCCGCTTTTGATAGGTGGGACCTCGAACCGGCTCTCGAGCGCGGTCATCCCATTCGGTGTTGCAGCCGTCGCGATGGCGGCCAGCGCCGTTCTGCACTCACAGGGTCGCGGCGTCACCTCGGTCCTTTACTTCCTCGCCGGGCTCGCCCTCGTTTACGGGATCCTCGCGATGTTTGCGCTACCGCTCCAGCTGGCCGTGCTCGGCACCTGCCCCGCGCCGCCGACGCCGTGCACCAGCGGCCTCGAACGCCCGCTGACCCTGGCCGAGAACAGCACCATGGGCGTCGCGACCGGGTTCGCGATCGTTTCCCTGCTCGTCGGATTTTTCGGCCTCGTCCTGGTGTACCGGCGGTCCGCACCGCCGCCATTCACGCCGCCCGTGCGCAAGATCCCGCCGGTGGGCGCCGCGCCGGTCGCACCGGAGAAGCCTGCCGAGAAGTCTGCCGAGCCCGAGGCCGCGGCGGTCCCAAGCAAAGCCGTCACCAAGGAGACCGGCGACGGCGCCAGGCCGGCCGAGGAGGAGCCCGAGCTTCCCGCCCACGAAGAGGAGCCGGAGCTTCCCGCCCATGCCGAGGAGCCGGAGCTTCCGGCCCATGAAGAGGAGCCGGAGCTGCCGCCGCACACGGACGACGTCGAGACTGGCGAAGACAGGCCGCCGGAGAAGTCAACTCCCCCCAGTACTTAGACTCGCTTCGTGGATTTCGCGTTCTCCGAGGAGCAGGAGATGCTGCGCCGCTCCGCACGCGAGTTCCTTGCCAAGGAGTGCGGCCCGAAGGTCGTGCGCAAGCTCATGGAAAGCGAGGACGGATACGACGCCGCGCTGTGGAAGAAGATCGCCGACCTCGGCTGGACGGCGCTCGGCATTCCCGAGCAGTACGGCGGCGTCGGCACGTTCCTGGACCTCGTCGTCGTGCTCGAGGAGGCGGGACGCGCGCTGCTGCCGGGTCCTTTCTTCTCGACGATGGGACTCGCGGTCCCGGTCATCGTCGAGGCGGGCACCGACGGGCAGAAGAAGGGAGCGCTCGGCGCGATCGCATCAGGCTCGGCGCGTGCCACGCTCGCATTCACAGAGCCGTCGGGCCGCTGGGACGCAAGCAGCGTCGCACTGAGAGCGCAGCCGAAAGGCGGCGGCTGGCAGCTGGATGGCGTGAAGCTCTTCGTCCCGGACGCCGCGACCGCCGACTACATGGTCGTCGTCGCGCGCAGCCGAGGCGAAGGCGAGGAAGGCATCACTCTCTTCCTGATCGAAGGCCGGCCCACTGGCCTCACGGTCAATCCGGTCGAGACTCTCGACATGACACGGCGCTGGAGCGAGCTCCACTTCGACGGAGTCCAGCTCGACGCCGATTCTGTGATGGGCGCTCCCGACAAAGCGTGGCCGCGACTCAGGCGCGCGCTGGAATGGGCGACCGCGGCGCTGTGTGCAGAGATGGTCGGCGGAGTGCAGAAGGTGCTCGAGACATCGACCGAGTACGCGAAGACCCGTCACCAGTTCGGCAAGCCGATCGGGATCTACCAGGCGGTGTCGCACAAGCTGGCGGACATGCTGGTGCTGTCCGAGAGCGGGAAATCCGCGACCTACTACGCCGCTTGGGCGGTCGACGCAGACGCCCCCGATCGCTCTCTCGCCTCGTCGATGGCGAAGGCGTACGTATCGGACGCGTATCGCAAGGTCGCCGGAGACGGCATCCAGGTGCACGGCGGCATCGGATTCACGTGGGAGCACGACATGCACCTCTACTTCAAGCGCGCGAAATCATCTGAGGTCACGCTCGGCGACGCCACCTATCACCGCGAGCTGGTCGCGCAGGCCCTCGACCTTTAGGCGCCCACGGCCCCGAATTGGGGGCAGAATGTAGCCGCCGGCCGGGCGGCCTGATAACCGGCGCCAGCGTGCCGGCTCACAGGTGGAGGGGCAGATATGAGCACGACGGTTGTGCAGCGCAACATCGAGCTTGCCCGCAAGGGCTATGCGGCGTTCGACAGCGCGGACATCGAAGCTGTGATGGCTCTCATCACTGACGACTGCGTCTGGCATGCGGGATCGATTGGTCCGCTGGCCGGCGACTACACGGGCAAGGACGCGATCCTCGACTTCTTCATGAAGTTCGGCCAGCTCACCGAGGGCAGTTACAAGGCCGACGTCCACGACGTCCTGGGCAATGACGAGCACACGGTCGCCCTCGGAACTTCGAAGATCACGCGCGGCGGCAAGACACGGGAAGACAGGTTCGTCGACGTGATCCACCCAGACGACCAGGGCCGAGTGAAGGAATTCTGGCGATTCGTCGAGGACCAATCCGGTCTGGCCGCGTTCCTCGGGTCCTGAGAGCTGATCATCTGGGCGCGGTGTTGAGCCGCGCCCAGTCCTCTTGAACTACGTGATGCCGTGGGTGCTGCTTGCCGGCGCCATCGCCACCGAGGTGGCCAGCACGCTTGCGCTCCGCGGATCAAACGGCTTCACAGTGCTGGTGCCTTCGATCATCACGGTCGCCGGTTACATCGTGAGCTTCATCCTGCTTGCCCTCGTGTTGAAGACGCTGCCCGTCGGAATCGTCTACGCGGTCTGGTCCGCGGTCGGCGTCGCTCTGGTGGCGATCCTGGGCAAGCTGATATTCGATGATCCAGTGCCGCCCCTCGCGATGATCGGCATGGTGCTGATCATCGGCGGCGTGGTGCTGGTCAGCCTCTCAGGCGCGAAGACGCACTAGGCGCGAACCGTGCCGATGAAGGTCCCGGAGAAGTCCATCGACACCGCCGTGTTTGGGGCACTGGCGGTGACGTAAGCAAACGGGACAGGCGACTGGCTAAGCGGATTCGGACTCAAAAAGCCGATCGCCGTGGTCGCGTCGAGCCAACCTGTCGCGTAGAAGCCCTTCGCCAGGTTGACCTGGCTACCATCGCGTCCGATCAGCAGCTCATGTGGATCGGCGAGGTTCAGGTCGTTGCAGCAGATCAGCACGTGCTGTCCGTCTGGAGCGAGAAATGGCCCAAACGGACTGTTCTGCCCTGTCACTGTCGAATCCCAGAGCTCCGTTCCATCCGCGCTGCGAACGCTCACGGGCACCGCGACCTGCTGCTGCGGCGTGCCGCCGCTGGTCATGACACCGTCCTTGGTGCAGACGAAGGATCCGCTCTGGTTCGAGTCCCAGGCCAGGCACTTGCTTGGGTCGGAGAGGGCGGCGCCGGGCTTGACGGTCGCTGCATCCACCCTGACCTTGACCCCGAGCGTCGAGCCGGGGCCGCCACCTTGGGATGCCCAGACCGTCGGGAAGGTCCCGATCGGTCCCACCGCGTCCCATCCAGTCAAGGCGAGAGCGTTTTGAGGCTTGGACCAGGTCTGGTGCCCGACCAGCCGACCGGGTTCGCCGCTGTTTGCCGCGTATGTGTCGAAGATGTATTCGGTGTTCGGGGACGAACCATCGCATGGCCACGCATTCGTCGGGACGGTGAAGACGGTGCCCAGCAGCCGCGTGCCGTCAGGGCTCACCGCAAAAGACAGCATCTGCTGGCTCGAAGTCATCGGAAACGTCGTGACGTCGGTTACCCCTCCGTAGATCGCAAGACTCCGGATGACGCCTTTGGCGTCCGCGAAGAAGACTTTGCCGGCGGCGGCGTGCGCCGACCGTTGAAGAATTGCGCCCATACAGCCGGTGGCCGGCATGGGCATCGGCGCGAACGTGGCCGTGGCGCGTACCCGCCCGTCGAGCCCGGCGATCACGACCGTGTTGTACGTCCATGCATTCGGGGTGCCGTTGGCCTGGAGCAGGGCGAAAAGCAGTGGCTGTGGTGAGGCGGGTGCGGACGGCGAAGACGCCGCCTGGTGA
>DASPXA010000043.1:0-3201 GCA_035637495.1 Verrucomicrobiia bacterium | reverse complement strand
AGCCAGACGAAGCAGAGGTTTGCCAGCCGCGAGCCACAAACCAAGTGATCGGTACTGCTGGTGCCGACCGATCTGACCTGATAGATCGAGACAATTCTCAAGCTCGTGTCGCCGTTCTGGTCAAAGCTCGTCGTACCGATTGCCCCCACGTAGCCGGTCGTGGACGCGACGTTCGCCCGCACGGCGTCGCGGAACTCGGCGACGTCGCGGGGGCTGTACCGATCATCAAGTGCCTTCCTGATCGCCTGGATCAGGATCCCAGTCGCGTCGTACGCGAGCATTGTGTAAGCGCCATAGTCCCCGGTCCGCTTGAAGGTCGCTTTGAAGGCGCGGATCGTTGACTGCGCGGCGGGGATCTGCATCGCGTCCGGGGCTGCGATCGTGCTGAGCATTCCAACGGCCTGGTTCTGTGCCTGGTCGATGCAATCGGAGCTACCGATGCTGTCGGCCCCGCCGAACGGCACCTCCCATCCGATCTCTTCCATCTGCCGGCGCGGGATGCAGATGTTCGAAAAGTCGAATCCGGACGCGTACACGGCCTGAGCGCCAGCCTTCTCGAAGCCGGAAAGGATGGGCTTCCAGTCCATGGTCTGCTCTTTCCGATATTCAGAGCGTGCGACCACGTGGCCGCCCAGCCTCTTGAACTCAGCCTCGAACGTGGCGGCCATCGTCACGCTGATCGTGAACGAGTCGTCGAGCACCGCCACGTTCCTGATCCCGAGCGTGTCGTAGAAGTAGTCTGCCATCGCGCGCGCCTGCTCGAGGTTCGTCGTGACAAGCCGGAAGAAGTTGTTCGGGTTGCCGGCCCGAAGGTCCTGCGGGTGATACGAGCAGAAGATTTCGTCGCGGGTCAGGCAGGGCTGGGTTGTAGATGGGCTGATCATGGCGAAGTGTTGCGCCGCGGCGATCGGAATTTCCGCGTTCGCCACTGAGGAGGTATAGGGACCGATCATGCCCACGTCGCCGTTGCCGAGCATTGCTCGGACGTTCTCCACACCCACGTCTGCGCTGGGCGAGCCCTGGCGCGTGTCGTCGCGGTGGTCGATCACGAGGGTCCACCCGCCAACCGAGCCACCGGCCCTCTGCACGGCGAAGCGGACGCCGTTCAAGGTTGCAGCCCCCTCGGGCAGGGCCTCGGGCAGGTCGACTCCAATCTTGACGGCACCTTTGCTGGCGACCTGCCCGCTCCCACCGCACGCAGTGAGTGCGGCCAGAACGACAGCGCCGACGGCGATTGCGTGAAATCGGGTTCTCATCGTTGCGTGCTCCTTGTTCTGACGGTGAGGTCGACTTGCTGATAAGTCGGCTGGGCGGTGGCGTCGATGCGCTCCTGGGAGAGGTGGGTTGGGTCCGTACGCAGAACGACGACCGCCGGTGCCGAAGCCGGGCAGTGACGCAGCATCGTGGCCGCGAGGTCCGTGGCGAACGTGGCCGCGGCGAGGGTCGCAACCACAGCCACGATCCGCGAGATTGACCTGCGCAGCACCTGCGTCGTTGCCCTCCTGTCGACAAAGCTGGCCGGTCTCCGGCCGCGGTCTCGAAGCTAGGCTCCGGCGGCGGTTTCTCCCATCGGGCAAATGACCCGTTCTGGTACCCATCGGGTACCCGTTTGTCGTGGGTTAAGATCACCCGCGACTTCAGGGATGGCACGAGAGGTGGCCGGCCGCGCCCCGCTGAGTCGGCGAGAACAGGAGGTCGCCGCCCTCGTCGCCGAGGGCCTGACCAACCGGGCGATCGCCGATCGCCTGTTTATTTCTGAGCGCACGGTCGACGGTCACCTGGAGCACATCCGCGAGAAGCTCGGAGTCAACAGTCGAGCCCAGGTGGCTGTCTGGTACGCCGCTCGGCCAGCAGCCGGCGTGGCGATGGTTGCGCCATCCCGGCGCCGGGTGCAGATTCCGTCGCGGCTGGTGCCGACCGCCGCGCTTGCAGTGCTCGCCCTGGTGGCGATCGTCGCTGTGCCGCGGCTTATCGGGCCACCGACCCATGCCGGTCCCTCGATCACCGTCTTGACCGGCACGTCGGCCGGGGCGGAGCTCCGGCGGCCGACAGCGGTCGCGGTCGGGCCCGATGGTCTCGTCTACGTCGCCGACACCGACAACCTGGCGATTAAGCGGATCGACCCTGTTCGTGGCTCGATTCGCATCCTCGCCGGTGGCCACAGCGACGACTTCGTCAATGGCGACGACGCGCTCGCTGCTTCAATCGGCAATCCGACCGCTGTGGCCCTCGGGCCCGACGGCAAGACGGTGTACTTCGCCAACGGTTCCATGGTCGGCCGCGTAGACGCCGACAGCACCGTGCATCTCGTAACCGGTCGACCGTCGCTACTGCAGCCGGTCGGTCTCGCGTTCGCGCCGAACGGGTCGCTCTACATCGCGGATCTCGCCGGCAATGCGGTATGGGTACGTACCCCCGACGGCGTCTTGAGCCGGTTCGCAGGCAAGGGCGAGGCGGGTTCGGCCGGCGACCAGGGACCGGCCGCTGACGCGATGCTGAACCACCCGCATGCGGTCGCGGTCGACATAAGCGGAGACGTGCTGATTGCCGACACCGGGAGCAACCGAATCCGGCGAGTCGAAGCCGGGTCGAACCGGATCACGACCGTCGCCGGCGGCAACGATGTCTACGGCTACGGGGGAGACGGTGGCCCGGCCGATCACGCCAGGCTGAGCCTTCCCTGGGGGCTGGCGGTTGGGCCGGACGGAAATGTCTACATCGCTGACACCGGAAACGACGTGATCCGGCGCGTGACGCGCGCCGGGATCATCACCACGGTAGCCGGGGGGAAGGGCGTTCTGTACGGTCCGGCCGGACTTGCGATCTCTCCTGCGGGCGATGTGTACGTCGCCGACATGGGCCACAGCCGCCTTGTCGTGATCCACGGTCTTGCCGCCAAATGAGACGCCTGGCGGTAGCGCTGGTGTGCATCAGCTTCGTTGCTGCGGCTTGCTCGCCATTGGCGTCCCCGGCGCCAGAGGCGGCCGGCCCCGTCATCGCTATCGCGAGCGAGTTCCCGCTGTCCGACGCCGGCGAGAAAGGCGCGGAGCGCGCGGTGGCCGCTGCGGTCGCCGCCCATCCGTCCCTGCGCGGTTATCGGCTCGCGTATCTGTCGCTGGATGACAACCTGGCCGGCCGCTTCGACCAGGATCGAGCCCTTCAAAACGCCGGTTCGGCGATCGCGGATCATCGAGTCCTTGG
>DASPXA010000042.1:0-10025 GCA_035637495.1 Verrucomicrobiia bacterium | reverse complement strand
ATCATGACCGCGAATTTCGTGGCCGCAGGCGATCTTTCCGCCGGGTCGGTCGCCTTCGCTCTGCGAGAAGCGCTCGCGCATTGGTGGACGCGATCCAGTCTCGGTAGCGCTCGGCTGACCATCCGCGTTGCACAACGAGCAGGTCGTACACAGCCTCCGAGTTGACCGTCCAGAGGATGTCACCGGCCTCCTCGACCGAAATCTCCTGCCTGATGTCACCGCGGTCCTTCAGTAGCTTGGCAAGCCGCCTCATCCCTGTCAGTCGCTGGGTCTCCAACTGGTTCCGGACACCCGCGAGCTCGGGATCGGTGGCGGCCGCTTCCATCAACACCCGATATAGAGGGCCGGCCCGGCCATGGATCCCGGGCTGCGTTGCGGCGTGCAGCTCGAGCACGCGGCGCGGATCTCTCTCCTCGATCATCGCTCGGATCGCAGGACGCTGCTCGACGGGGACCTCGGCACGCGTGGCGCCGCCCGCGATCGCAGCCTCGACCACCGCCGTGAAGAGAGCCGCTTTGCTGCCAAATGCCCGGTAAATAGTCTCGACGGCAACGGCCGCAGCCCTGGCGACAGCGTTCATCGTGGTACCCGTGTACCCCCGCTCCATAAAGGTGTCGAGCGATGCCTTGAGCACGTCCTGGCGGGTCTGAGCCGCCTGCGCCCGCCGCCGTTTGGAGTCGTAGCGGCGAGGCTTGACACTCCGCTTATTCGATGGAATACTCATGACTCCAATACAGCATCGTTAACTCGAATTCTATCGACTGGGCAAGGGAAGGTCATTGGCGGAAAGCCAAGGGAGGATTTGATGTTCGCTGTCGTTGTGCAGGAGAAGGGGGATGCGACGCGCGTACGAGGAAGTGGGGAACATGTGGCGGCAAACGTCCTCCCTCAGGTCAGGCAGGTTCCTGGGATCGTTTCAGCAACCTGGACCACAGATGAGGATGGGAGGACGTTGAACGTGCTCGTCTTCGAGAATGAGGAGGCCGCACGCATGGCTGTGAACCGGATACGCACTGCGCAGCGACCCCCATTCATGCAAGTGGAGACTGTCGAGCTGAGGCAGGTGCTCGCTCACTTCTAAACCGCTGCTCCGCGGCTCAGAAGGATCCTGACCCGATCCTCGACGCACTCCTGGTAACCCCGGACGAGACGCTGACTGGTCCTGAACGAATATCGCGCTGGGAGGCCTTGCTCAGCCATATGAGGGTCCATCCCTGGATCGTGGGCAGCGCGACGTTCTCTGGCAAGTGCACTCCGCCCCCCAGCCGGCAGGCTACGACCGCGAGGTCACCACAGAGCGGCCGCCGCTGCCCTCCCGGCCCATCCTGGCGTGCGGGGTCAAAGGCAGGGATAAGGGGCTCATACCGGCGCCTCAGTCCTTCTCCAACGATGCGGTCGTGTCGATCACGCACCGGCTCGGTGCGCTCCTCGTCGCAGCGTTCGTGTTCGCTTTACTCGCACGGCCCCTCGTTCGGCTCTTCAACCCGTCATGAGCCGGCTTTCTCATGTCGCCCTTACCGCCGGTCCTAACGCCCTGCTGACGGTTCGCGGGCGAAGAACTGGGCAGCCTCGGTCGTCCCGGGTCGCGTTCTTAGACTTCGGCGAGTGGGGACTTCTCCAGGCCGCCTCAAACGACGCGAACTGGGTACGCAACCTCCACGCGTCCCGGGTGGCGGTGATCAGCCGCGGGGGACCAGCGAAGACATTCGACGCCGAAGCGTTGGCTCCCGAGACCGCGGGTCACGTCCTCCACGATCTCCTCGCGCCGTTTCCGCGCTTTCGACTTACCCGGCGCCGTCGCGCGGGAGGACCGGCCGCCTGTTGCCGGCCTTTCACTCCTTCCGTCTCCGAGTCAACGATGCCCTCGCCGACTACATCCGCCTGGCGAGGCGCCAGCACGGGTTCGGAGCTGCGCCGGAGTTCCGCCCCGCGCGAGATATCTAGACGGGCGTTTCGACCACAAACAAAAGAGCCGGGCGACCCAGGTCGCCCGGCTCCGGTTTAGGTCAGCTCAGGACAGGGGGCAGCCCGCCTGTCCGTTGTTCGCGTTGTCGATCTGAGTAGCGAGGTTGAGGATTGTGTTGCGGTCTCCGCTCGCAAGGGCGGAGTTCACAGAGCTAATGATTTGGCTCGCTGTCAGCGAGTACGCGACATTGGGGTTGTTAGCGTTGAGCACGCCGGCGATGGCGGCTCGCAAAAGGATCTGCGCAGCGCCATTGAGGTCACTGCCACCCTGGAAGGCCAGCCCATCGGCGAGCGTCGCGCTCGCCAGCGTTGAGCCGCTGGAACCGTCCGGGAAGGTTGCTGGAACGCTGAAGACCGAGCCAACCGACTGTCCGGGCGTAACCCCGGTCCAGAGTGAGAAGTGCTTCGGGTTCTTCCAGAAGCCCGGTGTGCAACCCTGGCCACCAAGTGGCTTGCTGATGACGACCGCTTCGTCGCCACAGTGGCTGCTCACGGCGTTGTTGTTCGCGTCACCGTTGTAGGTGGCGACCCAGTTGTAGGTTCCGGCAACGGTCGTGTGGAATCCGCCCGATGATGCGGACAGGCCGCTCAGCGGCACGTTGACAAATCCGGCCCCGCTGACGAGGCTTGCTCCGGCGCAGGTCGAGTCGCCCGGCCCGAAGAGCCGGAACGTGACGGTGCCGGTGGGGCTGAAGCCGCCGCTGACTGCTGCGGTGTCCGAGATGACGGTTCCTACTGGACCGGTGGTCGGCACGGCAACCGTCGCGATCGACGGCGTCGCTTTCTGAATCACAACCGCCTCGTCGCCGCAGTTGCTCGAGACCGGGTTGTTGTTGGAGTCGCCGTTGTAGGTGGCGATCCAGTTGTAGGTACCGACCTGTGTGGTCGCGTAGTTGGCCGATGTCGCGGAGAGGCCGCTCAGCGGGACGTTGATAAAGCCCCCGACCCCTGCGACCAGGTTCGTTGCACAGGTCGTGTCGCCAGGTCCGAAGAGGCTGAACGTGATGGTCCCCGTCGGGCTCGCACCGCCGCTCAGAGTGGCGCTGTCGTGGATCAGGGCGCCGACGGCCGCGGTCGTAGGCGAAGCCGTCGTGCGGATGCCGGGGGTGGTCGGCTGGATGACAACAGCCTCCGCGCCGCATGCGCTGGCGACCGGCGCGTTGTTCACGTCCCCGTTGTATCTGGCGATCCAGTTATAGGTTCCAGCCTGAGTCGTTGTGAAGTTCGGTGAGGTGGCTGAGCCCGCGACAAGCGCGATGTTCTTGAAGGAGGCGTTGCCCGACACGAGGTCGGTGGCGCAGCTGCTGTCGCCCGGACCAAACAGCGAGAAGCTGACGGTACCGGTCGGGCTGATGGTGCTGGTCACGGTTGCGCTGTCGTGAATCGGGTCGCCGACAACTCCGGTCGTCGGCGCAGCCGTGGTGGAGATGCTCGGTGCCCCACAACCGAGGACGCGAATCTCAAAGCCGGCCAGACCCTTCTGGCTGGTCAGCCCTTGCTTCGCCACATCGACCTGGAAGTAACCGCAGTGACCTGCGGCCAGGGTCCGCGTGAAGTGCAGGGTTTTCGTCTCGTTGGGTCCGATCGAGAACGGGATGATGGTCGGGTTCGGGTCCTGGACCTCGGTCGCCAGCATCTCGTTGAACTGGCCGTCCACGATCACACCGTTGACCACACCCGGCTGACCGTCCGATATGTCCGTGGGCACTCCGTTGATCGGGTAGGTCGTGATGTGGTCGAGGTCGAGCTCGAGGTTCATCGACTTGGTCTCGCTGGTCAGGTTGGTCACGACCAGGTCGAACGTCAGAGTGTTCTGGCCCTGCGCCAACGAATAGATGCTGGGCGACGGTGTGAAACCGGTCGGAGGGGTGGACGACAGGATTCCGAGATAGTTGGGGTTGCCCTCCGCCGCCGTTGCAACGGTGGCCGGCATTAATGTGATGGCCGCAGAAAGGAGCACGATGCCTGCTTTTAAGACCTCGGGTCTTAACCTTCGAAACGCCACTAGGTAATCCCTCCTCATGACGGGCAGTTGCTGGAGCCGGCCTGCCGCTGGCCCGGCTGCGTTCCGCTGAAGAACGCCCTACAGGGATACGCGGTGCAGCGGCGAGCGACAAGGTGACTGTCGGCTGCGACTAGGACGTTTGACTGGCCTGCATCCCAAACCGAGGGGGAGAGTATCCCGGGCCGTCTGGGAACAACCCGCCGGACCCTAGTGCAATGTCTCGGTTAGCATCGCGGAGCGCTCGAGCCGGCGAGCGAAGCCACATTGTCCGGCGGGGAGTATGTTTCGCTCGAATCCGGATCCGTTAAACGAGGGGGGCGTCAGATGGCGGACCAGATCGAGCGTTACCTCGATGACAGGCTGGCGGGCCAGGTAGACCGCCGCGAATTCCTGCAGTTCGGCCTGACCGTCGCCGGGGCGGCAGTCTTCGCCGCATGCGGAGGTACGACATCCTCTGGCCCGAGCGGCCCGACCGGGCCTGAGTTCAAGCTCGGCGTCGTGCTGCCGTACTCCGGCGTCTATGCGGAGCTGGGCACCAGCATCACGAACGGCATGCGCATGTACTTCGATTCCGTCGGCAACCAGGCCGGCAACCGCAAGATCACCATGGTCACCGCCGACGAGCAGGTGGCCCTCGCTGACGCGGTGGCCGCGACCAAGAAGGTGGTTGAGCAGGACGCCGTGGACATGGTTGCGGGCTACGTCTCGAGCCCGAACGCCGCCGGCAACCGCAACTATCTGGACGGCCTCAAGATGCCGACCCTGATCGCCAACGCCGGCGTGAACTCGCTCTCGCGCGCCGCCAGGTCACCTTTTATCTACAGGACGTCCTTCAGCAACTGGCAGCCGGCGCACCCCGTGGGCACCTACGTCGCCGAAAAGCTGAACAAGAAAAAGATCCAGCTCGTCTATGCGAAATATGGCGCCGGCCTCGAATCGGTGGCGTCGTTCAAGGAGACCTTCATCGCGAGCGGCGGCACGATCGTCGGCCCGGACGTCGCCACTCCCTTTCCCAACAACGGCGACCAGACGCCATTCGTCCAGGCCATCCAGACCGACAAGATCGACGGCATCTACTCCTTCATGTCCGGCACCGATGCGGTCACTTTTTTGAAGAAGGCCGCCGAGCTTGGAACGCTCAAGAAGCTGGGCCTGGTTTCGGGCGCGGGCTTTCTCGTCGAGCAGGATGTGCTCGCAGCGATCCAGGATGCGGCGCCCGACGGAGCGGTGACCGGCCTCCACTGGGCCCTCACCCTCCCCAGCAAGGAAAACCAGGACTTCATCTCGAAGTACAGCAAGAAGTTCAGCGGCCGGCAGGCAGACGTCTTCGCCGTCCAGGGATTCGACACAGCTCGAGTCATCGTCGAAGCGCTCAATGCGGTGAAGGGCAACACCGACAACAAGGACGGTTTCATGCAGGCGATCGCCAACGTGAGCTTCAAGAGCCCGCGCGGCGACTTCAAATTCGATCCCGCCACTCACAACGTGGTGCAGACGATCTACATCCGCAAAACGGTCAAGGACTCAAAGCTCGGTTGGACCAACCAGGTGATCGACCAGTACCCGGGAGTCGCCGACCCGGGCAAGTAACCTTCTCGCCATCGCGACCACACTTCAGCTGATCGTCAACGGGCTGTCATTCGGCGGCCTCGTGTTCTTGCTTGCCGCGGGCCTCTCGATCATCTTCGGCGTCATGGACGTGCTCAACCTCGCGCACGGGTCCTTCTACATGGTCGGCGCTTACATCGCCTACTCCGTCGTGGTGGTGACGAATAGTTTCTGGCTCGCTTTCCTGGTCGCGCCGCTCCTGCTCGCGCTGTTGGGCGCGGCTCTCGAGGTGGTGTTCTTCCGACGCCTCTACCGCCACGGCCACCTCGCGCAGGTGTTGCTGACGTTCGGCTTCACGCTCGTTTTCGTCGACCTCGTCCGCGCGCGGTTTGGCCCGACCACTCGATCCATCCCACCACCTCCAGGGCTCGATGGTGCCGTTCAGCTGGTCGGGGCCACATTCAGCGCGTACAGCCTTTTCGTCCTCGCCGTCGCGATCGCAGTCGCCGTGTTTCTCGTCCTCGGATGGCGCTTCCTGCGGGTCGGCGCCGTGTTGAGGGCGGGAGTCGAGGACAAGGAGATGGCCGGGCTGTTGGGGATCAACCTGCCGCGCGTCTTCACCCTTACGTTCGCGTTCGGCGCCGGTCTTGCGGGTCTCGCCGGCGTGGTCGCAGCGCCTGAGTTCGCGATCTACCCGGGAATGGATGCCAACGTTCTCATCCTCGCGCTGGTCGTCGTGGTCCTCGGCGGTCTCGGCTCGATCGAAGGCGCGATCCTGGGCGCCCTCGTCATCGGGCTCGGCTACGTGGTGGGCACAACTTTTTTCCCGCAGTTCGCCATCGGTCTGATCTTCGCGCTGATGGCGGCGGTGCTCGTGGTACGCCCTTCCGGGTTGCTCGGCCGCAGGCCATGATCCGCGGCCGTTTCGCGTCGGCTCGGAACGCCGGACTCCTCGTCGTACTGGTCCTTGGACTGGCCTCGATTCCGCTGTGGGCGCCGCGTTTCTGGATCTACATCGCCACCCAGGCGTTGATCTTTGCCGTCTTCGCGATGTCCCTCGACCTCCTTCTCGGGTACGCGGGCTTGCCGTCTTTTGGTCATGCGGCCTTTTACGGCGTGGGCGCGTACGCCTGCGCGCTGCTCGCGCTGCGACAGGTGGACGGGTTGCTGCCGCTCTTGCTGGTGGGCGCGGCCTCGGCCGCCCTGGTTGCCGTCCCCATCGGCGCCCTATCCCTGCGCACGACGGGCATCTACTTCTTGATGCTCACGCTCGCCTTTGCCCAGGTGCTGTGGGGCCTCGCCGTCAACTGGACTTCACTCACCCGCGGGACAGACGGACTCATCGGCATCCCGCGCCCGACGCTTTTCGGTCTCGACGCGCTGGGCATCTCCCTCTACGAGCGCGGGGCTTTCTTTGTCCTGTGCTTGATCGTGGCAATCGCGACCTTCGCCTTGCTCCAGGTGCTGGCCCGGTCGCCTTTCGGTCGCACGCTGGAAGGTATTCGCGAAAACGAGACGCGCATGCGCGCCCTCGGGGTTCCAACTTTTCGCTTTCGCTTCGCGGCCTTCGTGGTCGCGGCGGCGTTTGCGGGCGTCGCCGGCTCCCTCGCCGCGATGTCGAACGGCTACGCGACTCCCGACTTTCTTTACTGGACGGCCTCCGGACTGGCGCTGGTCGCGGTTGTGGTCGGTGGTGCGCGTTCGTTGATCGGCCCCCTGCTCGGGGCGTTTCTCGTCCTGTTCGCGCAGCTCGGCCTCTCGACCTATGTCGAGCGGTGGGAGCTCATCCTCGGAGCGCTCTTCATCGCCTTCGTTCTCTTCGTGCCAGGCGGACTGATCGGCCTGGTCCGGAGGACGTGACTTGGATCTGGCCGCCACCGGCGTGACCGTCCGCTTCGGCGCGCTGGCGGCGCTCAACCGCGTCGATCTCGAAGTGGTCGGTGGTGAGCGGCGCGCCGTCATCGGTCCCAACGGGGCGGGGAAGACGACGCTGCTCAACGTCATCGCGGGTGAGCTGCGACCTACCGAGGGCTCGGTCCGCCTCGGCGTTCACGACGCCACTCGACTGCCGCCATGGAGGCGTGCCCGGCTTGGGCTCGGCCGCACGTTTCAGCGCTCGACGCTCTTCAGCCGGCTGACCGTGGCCGAAAACGTCGCGTTGGCGGTTCGGGCTCGCTACAGGAATGGCTGGCGCTTCTGGCCGGTCGGGGACCGCGCATTGAAAGAGGAAGTGACCCGGCGGCTCGAAGCGGGCGGCATCGCGCATCTCGCCGACCGACTCGCGGCGAGGCTGGGCCATGGCGAGCGGAGGATTCTGGAAATCGAGCTCGCGCTCGCCGTCAACCCGTCGGCGCTGCTTCTCGACGAGCCGATGGCCGGGCTCTCCCGCGACGAACGCCAGGCGACGCTGGCCCGGCTGCGGTCGCTGCCGAAAGACGTGACCGTGGTCATCGTCGAGCACGACCTGGACGCCGTGTTTGCCCTGGCCGAGCGCATCACCGTGCTGGATCACGGGGTCAAGATCGCCGACGGAGCTCCGGCTGACGTGCGGGCGAATCCGCGCGTGCAGGAGGTCTACCTTGGCGCGATCTGAGGCGAACGGCGACCGGCTGATGGTCACAGGCCTGACCGCGGGTTATGGCGCGAGCGTGGCGGTGCGCGAGGTGTCTTTGCGAGTGGGTTCAGGCGAGGCGGTCGCGCTGCTCGGGCGGAACGGGGCAGGGAAGACCACGGCGCTGATGGCGATCGCGGGAGCGATTCGGCCGAGCACCGGCTCCGTTGTGCTGGACGGCGTCACCATCAGCGGCCTGCCCTCGCACAGGATCGCGCGACTGGGGCTGTCGCTCGTGCCGCAGGGCCGCCGCATCTTCACCACGCTGAGCGTTCGCGAGAACCTGACGCTTGCGTCGCGCGGCGGCGACCTGGCTCAGGTGTATTCGCTGTTTGAGGTTCTCGCAACTCGCGCCGCCAGTGCCGGGAGCACGCTGTCCGGCGGCGAGCAGCAGATGCTGGCGATCGGAAGGGCGTTGATGACGCGACCGCACCTTTTGCTGCTCGACGAGCCTTCAGAGGGTCTCGCGCCGCAAGTTGTGCGCAGCCTCGCCGACCTGATTGCGCGGCTGCGCCGAGAGGTCGGCGTCTCGATCTTGATCGCGGAACAGAACCTCGCGCTCGCGTTTGCGGTCGCCGATCGCGTCTACGTGATGGAACGGGGTGAGGTTGTCCATGAAGGCGTGACCGGCTCGTTCCGTGATGACCATGCGCTGCAGCGGCGCTTCCTCGGCGTCTGAGTCTCGCGGCGTAACGCGGGCACCCTGCTCGCGTTTACCTCACGGAAGCCTCACGAGAGGCGATCCAATTCTCAACAAGGAGGTGTGGAGGTGGGAAACAAAGTGCGCCTGATCCAGGTCTTCATCATTCTTTCTGCGTTGGCCGGCTTGTTTGCGCTCCAGTCCACCCGCTCGCGTCAAGGCGTGCTCTGCGGCGTGAGCACGGTTAAGACCTGACCGGCTCGAAACCACCGACAGTCGTGCTTCAGGACCTGAGCCGGGTGGTCTCACCGGGACCGCTCGGGTTGGATCATTTGAGACCGCGTCATTAGCGGTCAGAGCGGCGGTTCTATCGCGTGAGGGCCGCGGTTAAGCTGGACCCGTGGCTGAGGTTTTGGTCTTCCATCACGCGCATGGCCTCACGACTGGAGTCCTGTCTTTCGCCGAGGAGCTCCGTGCGGCCGGCCATGTCGTTCACACCCCGGATCTCTACGATGGCGAGGTCTTCGCGGACCTGACCGAAGGTGTCGGCTACGCAAAGAAGCTCGGCTTCGACACGATCATCGGAAGAGGTCGAGCCGCCGCGGAGGGCCTACCCGTCGGGGTTGTCTATGGCGGTTTCTCGCTCGGCGTGATGCCTGCTCAGCTGCTGGCGCAGACGCGGCAAGGGGCGAAGGGAGCCCTGCTATTCCACTCTTGCTTTCCGACCTCTGAGTTCGGATCGGACTGGCCGCAGGCCGTACCCGTTCAGATCCACATCATGGAGGACGACGAGTGGGCCCAGGAGGGCGACCTCGACGCCGCCCGCCAGCTCGCCCAGACGGCCGACAATGCCGAGCTGTTTCTCTACCCCGGCGACCGGCACCTCTTCGCGGACGCCAGCCTGCCCGACTACGACCAAACCGCGGCGGCGCTCCTCAAGCAACGCGTGCTCACGTTCCTCGTCGCCATCGACGCGGAAAAGGTCGGCTCAAGACGCCGGTAGCGAGATTCTCGTCAGGCCGGCGACCTTGAACCTTTAAAGCTTGTTCAGGTCGAAGAGTCGCGGTGGCGTGTCGTGACTCCAGGCTCTGGCGAGCGAGATGTCGACCCAACGATGGCGCCGGCGCTCCAGCAGCCGCACGACTTGCGCGACCACCCTTATAACCAACAGGATGCTGCACTCCCTCCTTCAATCACGATTCTCCGCGGGGGGACGGGCAGGGGCAATCGGCATTGGGTCCCACTGGCACGGGACC
>DASPXA010000041.1:0-42076 GCA_035637495.1 Verrucomicrobiia bacterium | reverse complement strand
CTCCTATGTAGGACGCAAAAACGGACGCCTTGTCGGGATCGTAGTCGCGATGTGTGGTCGCGTCCATGGGCTTTGTGTCCCCCCACCGGCAGCCCCACAGACTCGTTATCGGCGGGATCGCTAGCGTTCGAAGGCGCGCCGCTGGCGGCCCTGGGAGCGCCGAATATGCTCGGCCATCGCGGCCGCGGCGTCGTCGGGCTTGTGTGAGGCGATCGCGGCCACGATCGCCTCGTGCTCGGCCGCCGTCTCGGGGCCGATCCCGGTCGCGTAGTACAGGCGGTAGAGGTGAAGATGCGAGCGAAGGCGGCTGAGCGTCTCGCCGAGCAGCTCGTTGCCCGACGCCGCGGCGATGGCCTCGTGGAAACGCGCGTCCTGCCAGGCGAATTCGCGGTAGTCGCGATAGCCGAGCGGCTTTTCGGGCCCCAGCCCATCGATGGTCTTGCGCATTGCGTCGATCTCGCGCCGCAGCGCGTTGACGAGCTGATGGTCACCCCGTTCCGTCGCTCGCCGGGCGGCGAAGGGCTCGATCAATCCACGCACCTCATAGAGCTGCTCGAACGCGGCTGCGTCCAGGATGGGAGCGATCGAATAACCGCGCAGCGGCTCCTTGATCACGAGGCCGTCCATCTCGAGTCGGGCCAGCGCCTCGCGGACCGGCGTCGGCGAGACCCGGAGCTCCCGCGCGAGCTGGTCGATGTTCACCCGCGCGCCGGGCTCGATGTGCTGGTCCATCACCAGCTCCTTGACCGCCTCGTAGACGCTGTCGGTGAGAATCAGCCTCGGAAGCGGCCCGGGACGGGCACGCTCTTTCATCACCAGTTGAGGTCGAAGACTTCTTCCATCGCCGCCCACCACTCCCCTTCTCTTGCTTCCGGCACGCGCTCTTGCATGGAGCTCATCAGCACGTCCCACTCGCGATACCGCGGCAGGTCGTTGAGCTTGGGGACGTCTCGGTCGGGATCGAATGCTTCGACCGCCTCCATGTACATGAACAGGCGGCGGCCGATCATGTAGATCTTCATCTCGGTGATGCCGATCTCCTTCAGGCGCGCGATGACCTCGGGCCATGCCTCGCGGTGGTAGTGCTTGTAGCGCTCGATGACCGCCGGATCGTCCTTCAGCAGCAGCGTCAACCCATACGCCTTCCTCATCTCTTCAGCTCAGGCGGCTCATGATCGCCGCGCTCACCTCCTCGTAATCGTGATTGTTCGCGATCTCACCGACCAGCCTGTGGTTGCGCATGATCAGGATCCGGTCCGTCAGCCGGACCATCTCCGGCATGTCGCTCGAGATGACGATGATCGCCTTGCCGCCACCCGCCAGATTCCAGATGAGCTCGTGGAGCGCGCTCTTGGTCTTGATGTCGATCCCGATCGTCGGCTCGTCGATGATGAGGACCTCGACGTCGGCGGCGAGCCACTTACCCAGGCTCACCTTCTGCTGGTTGCCGCCCGACAGCGTGCCCACCTGCTGCCCCAACGAGTGCGCGCGGATGTCGAGCTGCTGCACAAGCGGCATCACAGCCGCCTTCTCGGACGAGCGCCGGATCCACTGGCCGAAAAGTCTGAGGCGACGCCAGATGGTGATGGACAGGTTGGTGAGCACCGAGTGGAGGAGGATGAGCCCCTCCTCCTTGCGGTTCTCGCTGACGTAGCCGATGCGGTGGCGGACCAGCGCGTCGCGCAGGTCGCGGATGTGCGCGGCGCGGCCGCGCACGATGACCTCGCCGCCGGTCACCTTGAGCTCGCCGATGATCGCCCTGGCCAGCTCGGTTCGCCCGGCGCCGACCAGTCCATAGAGGCCAAGGATCTCGCCGCGATGGAGGGTGAAGCGGATCCCGCGTGCCCCGGCCTCGGTGGCCAGGTCTCGCACCTCAAGCACGGGCTCGCCGTGAACCGGACGCCCGGGCAGCTGCGCGAGCACGTCCGACCTTCCGATCATGAAGGTGACCATCTGGTCCTGGGTCAAACCCTTGATCTCGTAGTCCAGCGCGGTGTTTCGGCCGTCCCTCAGCACGGTGACCCGGTCGGCCAGCTCAAACACCTCCTCCAGCTTGTGGCTCACGAAGACCACCGCGACGCCCTGGGCGCGCAGCTCGCGCAGGACGCGGAAGAGATAGCCCGTCTCGTGTGGCGTGATGGACGCAGTCGGCTCGTCCAGCAGGAGGATTCGCGCCTCGAGCGACAGAGCCTTGGCGATCTCGACCAGCTGCATCTGCGCGGCGCTCAGCTCGGACACCGGTTTGCTGGACCGCATGCCGAGTCCGACCTTCGACATCCAGGGTCGGGCTTCCCGATGGATGGCTCCGTAATCGACGAACTGCGGAAGCCGTGTCGGGATGCGCTCGAGGAGGATGTTCTCCGCCACGGTGAACTGCGGGATGAGGTTGTGCTCCTGGTGCACGACGCTGATGCCCGCCTTCAACGCGTCGCGCGCGGAGCCGAAGCGGACAGGCGCGCCATCGATCACAACAGCACCGGCGTCCGGCTGGTAGACGCCTGTCAGGATCTTGATCAGCGTGCTCTTGCCGGCGCCGTTCTCGCCGACAAGCGCCTGGATCTCACCGCTGCGCAGGCGCAGCGAGACGTCGTCGAGGGCGACGACACCCGGAAACTGCTTGCGGATCCCGGTGGCCGCGAGGACCAGTCGAGCCGGCGCGATCGTGCTCACTTCTGCTCCGCCACCCCCGGCACCGTGGACTTGAGCCTGAAGACGTCGCGCAGGCCGACCGCGCGGATCCGGCCGAGCAGCACGCCGGCGAGGATGAGCGCACCGACCAGGAACTGGACCCAGTAGGGGTTGGCGTTGACGAGGATCAGCCCGTCGGAGATGAGCGACACGAGCACCATCGCGAACACTGTGCCGAGAAGCGGCGCGCTGCCGCCGGAGAGGACTGCTCCGCCGATGATGGGGCCGGCGAACGAAGGCAGGATCCACGTCACACCGATCGTGGGCTGGCCCTCGCCGAGCTGAGCCATGAGCAGCGTGCCCGCGACCGCGCCGAAAAAGCCCGAGATGCCATGCGCAGTCACTATCACTCGCCTGACCGGAAGACCGGACAGGGCCGCCGCGACAGCGTTACCGCCGACCGCGAGCAGCTGGCGGCCGAGTACGGCCTGGCGCAGGAAGACCGCGAGCGCGATCGTGAGCACGATCGTGACGATCGCCACATGAGGAAACGCGCCTGTGCGCGCCTGGCCGAAGGCGGAGACCACGTCGGGTATGTGATAGAAGGGCGTGGCGTGGGTGATGCCGAGGTTGATCCCGGCGTAGACGTACGAAGTGCCCAGCGTGAGGATGAAGCTGTTGACCTTGGTCCAGTGGATCAAGAGCCCGTTCGCGACACCACATGCCGTGCCGAGCAGCAGCCCAAAACCCAGCGCTATTACCACCGGCGTTCCGGCGTTGACCATCAGTCCCGACTCGACGATCGCGACCAGCCCGCCGATGGCGCCGATCGAGAGGTTCATCTGGCCGATCGCGAGCACGATCATCTGCGCCAGCGCCACCAGCAGCAGGATCGAAAAGTCGCGGCCCGTGATGAAAAGGTTGTAGGTCGAGGTGAAGGACGGCGTGATCACCGTTAGGAGCAGTGCGCCCATGAGATCGACGATCAAGAGGCCAAGGGCCACCGGTGACATCCGTCGGGCTGTCGCGACCATCAACTCGCCGCGCCGCCGACCGTACGCGTGATCCGATCCAGCCCCACCGCGAGCAGGAGCACGGCGCCGAGGAAGACGCTGAGCCAGAAGTTGCTCACGTTCATCAGCAGCAGCCCGCTGGAGATGGTCGCCACGAGCAAGCCGCCGAGCACCGTGCCCGATACCGAGACCAGGCCGCCTGAAAGCAGCGTGCCGCCGATCGCCGGCGCGACGAAGGACGACAACACCCAGTCGCTCCCGATCCCGGGTGAGGCAGTGTTATTGGCCGCGACCGACATGGCGCCCGCCAGCGCGGCGAGCAGGCCAGACAGCCCGTGAGCGACCAGCACGACCCTTCCCACCGAAAGGCCCGACATGCGCGCGGCCCGGCGGTTGGCGCCGGTCGCCAGCATCTCGCGGCCAAGGCTCGTGCTTCGATAGACGAGGCCGAGAAGGACGGCGACCGCGAGTGTGATCAGGACGAGCGGCGCCACGGGCATCCCGAAGAGCTCGACCTGCGCGATCGCGATGAACGAGTCGGGCAGGGTGCTGAACGGCCGGGCCTGGGTGAGGATGAGCATGCCGCCCGTGATCAGGCTCGCCGTGGCGAGGGTGACAATGAAGCTGTTGAGGTGGGTCCAGACCACCAGCGCCGCGTTGCCGAATCCGAGCGTCGTGCCGAGGGCGAGGGCCAGCAGCACCGCCAGCGCGGGCGGCACGCCGAGCACCTGCATCAGCCAGCCGGCGAACATCCCGGTCGCGCCGCCGATCGCGCCCACCGAGAGGTTCATGTCGCCGATTGAAAGCACAACCATCTGGGCGAAGCCGATGGTCACGGCGATGGCGGCGGAGCGCAGCAGGAAGAACAGGTTGAAGTCGGACGTGAAACCCATTGCGAAGGCGCTGAAGAAGATCCAGAAACTTGACGTGACGATGAGCAGCGCGAGGAGTCCCAACGTGCGCAGCAGGCCTGTGCCGCGCAGCTCGGTGAGCCGAGTCCGCACGGCGGCTGTGCGCGTCGCGATCATTCCACCTTCAGATGATGGATCTTCTCGAAATCCCAGTCGATGCCGAGCCCGGGCACGTCGGGTGCGATCGCCCTCCCACCGGCGATCTGGATAGCGTTCCTGGTGATGCTGCGCAGTTGCGGGATGTGCTCGACGTAGAGCGCGTTGGGGACCGCGGCGGCGAGGCTGACGTGCAGCTCCATCAGGAAGTGCGGGGCGACCTTGACGTTGAAAGTCTCCGCGAGGTGCGCCACCTTGAGCCACGGGGTGATCCCGCCGAGGCGCGCGACGTCCGGCTGGATTATGCCCGCTGCACCGGCGGCAAGGTATTCGCGGAAGTGGCTCGGCGAGTAGATGCTCTCGCCGACGGCGATCGGGATCGACGTGCTCGAGGCGAGACGGGCGTGGCCGCTCATGTCCTCGGCGGGCAGCGGCTCCTCGAACCAGTACAGCTGCAGCGGCTCGAAGAGCTGCGCCCTTCTCTTCGCCTCGGCGTAGGTCATCGACTGGTTGGCGTCGATCATGATGTCGAGGTCGTCGCCCACCGCCTCGCGCACCGCCTGCAGGCGTTCAAAGTCCTCGCCGGGCCGCGGCTTGCCGACCTTAAGCTTGACGCCGGGCCAGCCTTGCTTCTTGGCGGTGATCGCGCCTTCCACGAGCTCCTCGATGGAGAGTTGGAGCCAGCCTCCCTCGGTGTCGTACAGGGGCACTTCGCGCTTGGCCCCGCCGGCCAGCCGCCACAGCGGCTGGTCGAGCGATTTGCAGCGCAGGTCCCATAGCGCGGTGTCAATGGCGGCGAGGGCCAGGCTCGTGATCGCCCCGACCACCGTTCCGTGGGTCGACCAGAAGAGCTTCTGCCAGACCGCCTCGATCTGGTTGGCGTCCTCTCCCTTCAGCAGCCCGAGCAGGTCGTGGCGCAGGTGGGCGAGCACGGCCCGCCCACCTGTTCCGATCGTGTACGCGTAGCCGACGCCAACCATCCCGTCGTCGTTCTCGACCTCGACGAAGATGGTCTCCTGCTTGACGAAGGCCTGGATCGCATCGGTGCGGGGACGTTCCGGCATGAGGTCGACGAGGTACGCGTCGACCCGCCGGATCGTGCTCTCCATGGCCGGTTGCGGAGTGACGGCGCGCTCCATCAGCAGGTCAGGTACTTGCCCTTGAAGCCGTCGGTGAGCTGCTTGGTCAGGGTCTTGAAGTCGTTCGCGTACGTGGCCGTCTTGTCAGGGGTGATCAGCAGCGTGCCCGAGTCGATGAAGTACGGCGCGCCGTCCTTCTTCTTGCAGCCGCGGTGCAGCTGGTCCAGTGTGTAGGCGCCGATGTAGGCCTGACCGTATGGGTTCTGGCCCATGGTGCCGACGAGGAATCCGTCCTTGACCGCAGCGAGCGTGATCGGGTCGTCGTCGATGCCGACCATCTTGATCCGCTTGTCGCCCAGCGTCCGCAGCGCCTTGGCGGCGGCGACCGTTGGGTTGTACGCGGTGGTCACGATGCCGGTGATGTCCTTGTGCGCGGCGAGCGCCTGGTTGATCGCCGTGTCGGCAGTCTGGGCGTCCTTGTCGATGTCGGCGATCGTGATCAGAGTCACTCCGCTGCCGGCTTCGCTGACGGCTTTCTTAACCGCCTGGTCGCGCAGCTGGGTGTTTGGGTCAGTCAGCAGGCCGGTGCCGTGGAGCAGCACGCCCTTGCCGCCCATCGCGGTGATCACCGTCTTGGCCGCGGTGTAGGCGGACGCGCCGACGTCGGTGGCGAGACAGAAGCTCGTTTTGGTCGGCTCGTGGACGCAGCCGCCCACCGCGACCACGGGGTCGCCGCGGGAGACGAGCTGGCTCACGATTCCGTTCGCCGCGTCGCCGTCAGTCGGGAAGATGCCGAAGCCGTTGTAGCCTTGCGACGCCAGGCTTGTGAGGAGCTGGTTCTGGAGGTCCTGCTTCCAGTCGGTGGGGACCTGGAAGCTGCCCTTGGTCAGTTTGAAGTCGGCCGCTGCGTCGGTGATCGCGCCGCGCATTGGTTCGAAGTACGGGTGCGGGCCGCCCGGCACGATCGCCACCGATGCCGCCGTGGTTCCGCCGCCCCCGCCCGTCGTGCCGCCACACGCGGTCAGCACGAACAGCGCCGCGAGGATGGACATCGCTTCCCTCTTGCCAGTCACAACGTACCTCCTGGTCGCGAAAGTGTGTGGGAAATGCCAATATCCTATAGCATATTGAGGAGCGGGAGGAAGGGATGGGCGGCGCGCTCCTTCTCGGCCTCGGGGTGGTCCTCGTCAAGGGAGGGCGGGCTGCGGCGGCGACTCAGCCTGAGCTCGGACGAAAACGCGGCTGGTTCGTAGCCGCCGCCCTCCTCGTCGAGAGTAAGCAGACGGTTTGACGACCGCGTTATCGAGGTCCGCAGCCGCCTGGTGACGTCCGTTCGGAGTCAAACCCAGCTTGAGCGTTCGCATTCCTCCGCGAGCGTGCGCCAAGATTCGCGAGGTTGGCTGTCACCTTGGCTGTCAATCCCTGAAACCAGCGGCATGATCACGTTCAATCAGGCGCATCCAGACACGAGGTTCAACTGAGGGGATAGAGATGCTGCTCGAAAACAAGAATGCGGTGATCTACGGCGCCGGCGGCGCCATCGGCGGGGTGGTTGCACGCGCTTTCGCCCGTGAGGGCGCGCGCGTCTTTCTCGCGAGCCGCAGCCAGGTGCCCATGGAGCGAGTGGCTCTCGAGATCGCGCGCGCAGGCCACGTGGCGGAGACCGCCCTGCTCGATGCGTTGGATGAGGGCGCTGTTGAGGAGCACATGGCCGGCGTGGCCGCGCGAGCCGGCGGCGTCGACATCTCTTTCAACGCGATCAGCCATGGCGACGTCCACGGCAAGCCGCTGCTGGAGATGCCCTACGAGGAGTTCGCGCGTCCGGTCACTCGCGCGACTCAGGCGAACTTTCTCACCACCAGGGCAGCGGCGCGACAGATGGCGAAGCGCCGGAGTGGCGTGATCATGGGGATCACGGCCACCACGGCTCGACACTCCATTCCTGAGGTCGGTGGTACTGGAGTTGCTTTCGATGCAATCGAGAGCCTCTACCGGCAGTGGGCGGCAGAGCTCGGTCCCCTGGGCATCCGGGTGGTCTGGCTGCACACGACGGGTATCCCGGAGGCGTTTCAGGAGCCGGGCGGGCAGCAGCCTGCTTACGGCACCGGACGGCCGATGTCGGGCGAGGAATTCGTCGGCTGGCTCAAGAGCAAGACGATGCTCGGCCGGCTCACGACGCTTGCGGACGTGGCGGACATGGCCTCCTTCGTGGCCTCCGACCGCGCCGGCGCCCTGACCGCTACCGGCGTCAACCTGAGCTGCGGCTCGGTCCCAACGAGGTAGACCTGGCGGAGGTTTCTCGTTTCCCTCCATCCTGAGAGCGCCGGCTGGAGACGCAAGCAAATAGTTACATTGCCTCAAAGATGCCGGACCTGCCGAGCGGCACCGTCACGTTCCTCTTCACCGACATCGAGGGCTCGACTCGACTGGTGCACGCTCTGGGCGATGCCTACGCGAAGGTTCGCAGCGAACATACCGGCATCATCCGCAGCGCCATTGCGGCGGGTGACGGCACGGAGGTGGACACCGCCGGCGACTCTTTTTTCGCCGCCTTCGCAAGTCCTCAAGGCGCAGTCAACGCCGCCGTGATGGCCCAGCGCGACCTTCAGGCCCACGATTGGCCCGAGGGCGCGCGGGTGCGGGTCCGCATGGGCCTCCACACCGGTCAAGGGGTCGTCAGCGGTTCCCATTACGTGGGCATGGACGTGCATCGAGCCGCTCGCATCGCCGACGCAGCCCATGGCGGACAGGTCGTCGTTTCGGCTGCAACCCGCAGCCTGGTGGAGCACTCGCTCGCGGTGGGGATCTCGCTGCGCGACCTTGGCGAGCACCGGCTGAAGGACATCCTGCATCTTGAGCATCTTTACGATCTCGTCGTCGCCGGTCTGCCGGCGGAATTTCCGCCGCCCCGGACCCTGGACGCGCGCCCCAACAACCTGCCCGCTCAACTGACCTCGTTCGTCGGGCGCGAGGAGCAGATCGCCGAGATCAGGCAGCTGCTCGATCGCACGCGACTCCTCACTCTTACCGGGCCGGGTGGGACCGGAAAAACCCGCGTCGCGCTACAGATCGCGGCCGAGACATTGACCGACTATCGGGACGGCTGCTTCTTCGTCGACCTCGCTCCGATCACCGATCCGGCCCTGGTGCCCGCGGTCATGGCCCGGGCGCTGGGAGTGCCGGAAACGCCGGGGATATCGATCATCGAGGGTCTCCAGGCCCATCTGCGTGAGCGCGAGCTTCTCCTCGTGGTCGACAACTTCGAGCAGGTCGCGATTGCCGCGCCCGTCCTGGAGCAGCTCTTGACCGCTGCGCGGAGGGTCAAAGCGCTGGTGACCTCGCGTGTGGTGCTGTCCTTGCGCGGTGAGCACGAGTACTCGGTGCCGCCGCTACAGTCACCTGACCTCCAGCCTAGACCCGATCCGGATGACCTCAAACGATTCGAGGCAGTGCGGCTGTTCACGGAGCGCGCGCTGGCGGTGCAGCCGCGATTCCGGCTGACCGCCCAGAACGCACAGGCAGTGGCTGAGATCACGGCCCGGTTGGACGGCCTGCCGCTGGCCATCGAACTGGCGGCCACCCGCACGAAGGTCCTGCCTCCCGAAGAGCTGCTGGCTCGGCTCCAGCGGAGCCTGACGCTGCTGACCTCCGGGGCGAGAACGCTTCCAGAACGTCAACGCACGCTGAGAGGCGCGATCTCGTGGAGCTATGACCTCCTGACCGAGGCCGAGAGACGCCTGTTCACGCGCCTGTCTGTCTTCGGCGGGGGTTGGACGCTGGCGGCGGCTGAAGGTGTCGCCCAGCCGGAAGAGCTGGGGCTCGATGCCCTCGACGGGCTCTCCTCACTGGTGGATAAGTCCCTGATTCGGGCTGACGAACCCAACGGTCGACCGCGGTTTTCGATGCTGGAGACGATTCGCGAGTTCGGGCAAGAGCAGCTCTCGGCCGCCGGCGAATTGGACCTTGTGCGCCAGCGCCACGGCCAGTACTTTCTCGAGCTTGCTCTCGAGGCTGAGGCTCACCTGACCGGTGTGGACCAGGGTGAGTGGCTCGGCCGACTGGAACGGGAGCACGGCAATGTGCGCGGGGCGCTTCGGTGGGCTGTGGACACTGGCCAGGCCCAGCTGGCGCAGGAGGCCGCGGGCGCGTTGTGGCGATTCTGGCACCAGCACGGACATCTGGCCGAAGGCCGGAGATGGCTCGACGAGATCCTGGCCATGCCGTCCGGCCACCAACCCAACGCGGCTCGCGGCAAGGCGCTGACGGGAGCCGGCGGCATTGCCTGGTGGCAGATCGACCATCCAGCAGCCCGGGCTTTTTACGACGAGGCTCTGGCGGTCGAGCGGCAGGTCGGCGAGCCGGCCCGGATCGCGGAAGCGCTTTACAACGATGCCTTCGCGCTGGGAGCCGCCGGCGATCTCCAGGCTGCGAATCATTTACTCGAAGAGAGCCTCCGACTGTACCGCCAGGTGGACGACGAGCAGGGGGTGGCCCGCGCGCTGGTCATGCTCGTACTCCCGGACGCTCAGGCCGGTAAGTGGGACCTGGTTACAGCGCGGATCGAGGAGGCGGTGTCGATCTGGCGCCGCTTGGGTGAGCGCCTACAGCTAGCGTTCGACCTGATCTGGCTTGCCTTTGCCTACGGTCGTGCGGGTCGCCGGCAGGATGCACACCAGGCTGCGGTCGAAGCCCTTTCGATTTTCCGCGAGGCCGACAATGCGACCGGGATCGCGCTCGCCTTCCGAGATCTCGCGTTCCTGGCCGTTTGGGAAGGGCGCCCGCGCGACGCCCTCCAGTTTGCAGGGGCGGCTGACACTCTGCGCGAGAGGATTGGTGGAGGCCCGCCCCAGGGCTTCGGCGGCATGCTGGAGGGCGACCCGGCGGCGGAGGCACGCAGCCAGATGGCGGACGCGGAGGCGGAGCGCAGCTGGCAGGACGGTCGCAGCCTGGACGTGGAGGCGGCTTCAGATCTGTCGCGCCGGTGGAGCGAACCCGATCAATAGAGACCCTTCGGCAAATCTGGTGGGGATGGATGGGAATCGAATCCCCAGGACGCCTCAGCTGCGCCGCGCAAACGGTGTTCAAGATGGCGGGTCTATCGTGCGTGTTCGTCCGTCAGCGTTTGCCCAGATTTGAACCTCGCGGCTCTAATCGAGGGCGTCTGGCTTGTGTCGGCTCAGTCAGCCCAGTTGGCCGGGAAAGGAGATGGATGCCCGGCAGCGGTGTCTAGCGGATCGGCTGCACTGGGCCAGGTGTCTGCGCTGCTGTTAGCATCCCGAGCCGAACTTGACACAGACCTGTCGCCGATGCGCGGCATGTTCCCGCCGCGGCTCGAAGGACTGCAGCGAGCGCTCGCGGTTCTTCCGGCACCGCCTGACCAGCATGCGTAGAGTCAGTTGAACCCCGAATTCGGGCGGTCATTGGAGCTTATGGCGGGAATGCTATGACCGATTCTCCAAGACATTCCTCACAGCCGCGAAAAGGACCACGGTTGGGAAAATCCAGCTCTGCCGACACTTTCGAGCATGGCTCTCCTGCTGCTTGGAATGACGTTTACGAAGGACTGGACCTGTCTTACTCGGAAAGCCCCGAGACGCAGGGGAAGCTCTTTGAGATCGTCAAGGCCCGCTTCCTGGAGGGAGTCATTCCACGACCCCCGAGGAAGGTGCTCGAAGTCGGCTCTGGCACCGGATTTGTTTCGCTCTACATGTCGAAGCGCGGCTATGCGACGACGTGTGCTGACGTCAACACGAGGATACTGAAGCAGGCCGAGGCGAACTTCAGCCGGGAAGGACTGCGAGGCTGTTTCGTTTGCTGTGATGCGGAGAGGCTGCCTTTTGCAAGTGGCGGCTTTGATGTCGTGACGAGCTTTGGTTTGATCGAGCATTTTAGGGACCCTTCCACGGCGATTCGCGAAATGGTTCGAGTGATCAAGCCCGGAGGTTTCTTCTTTGCTGATATCGTTCCGAGCCGCTTTTCGACTCAGACGCTGGGCAGCATCTTCAACGCGGTGGTGACCTCAGGCTATTGGGCACTGAAGGGCAAGCCGGCACTGGGCCTGAAGAAGGCTAGCCGTCAGTTCCGACCGTCGTATTACGAAAGCCGGCTCGGCTGGCGCAGTTACAACAGGATCCTGGAGGGCGCCGGCCTGACCGGCATCGAAGTTCGCGGCAATCGGCCATTCCCAAGGTTGACACTTCCGCCAGCGCTCGACCGCTCCTACGCAGCAGTGCTCAGCCGAGTTGTGGGACCGTGGCAGAAGTTCGACGCTTCGGGTGGTTCGCTGGCCAAGTTCTGGGGTGCTGGCTGGTGGTTCTGGGGCGAGAAGGGCCAGATTCGGCATAGCCTGAATGCTGAGGCGCCAAATTAGAGATGCCACGCGCGGCTTGTATGAGGATGCGGCGTCTGCCGTGCGAGAACGACCACCGGTGTGGCTGTCATATTGGCTGTCATTTCGCCAATATCTGGCGGGGATGGATGGGAATCGAACCCACCCAGGACGCCTCAGCAGCGCCCCGCAAACGGTTTTGAAGACCGCGGGGGGCACCAGCCCCCATACATCCCCAGCCTGACGACGGCCTAGATTACCGCTCAGCCCAGATTCACCCATCACTATTTGCGGCGTGGGCGCCGTGGTGGTCGTGGGCAGCATCAACATGGACCTGGTCGTGCGCGTCCCGCACCTGCCTGGCCCTGGGGACACGGTCCTCGGAGATCGACTCGTCACGATCCCGGGTGGAAAGGGTGCCAACCAGGCGGTGGCCGCGGCAAGGCTGGGCGGGCACGTCCGCATGATCGGTCGGGTCGGCGGCGACGCTTTTGGCGCTGAGCTGCTCGCGGGGCTGAACGAGGATGGTGTGGACACGTCAGGCGTGGTGATCGACCCGACACAGCCCAGCGGGGTGGCGTTGATCGTGGTCGACAGCCGCGGTCAGAACACCGTCACCGTCGCCCCCGGGGCCAACTCGACGCTCGGGGACAACGAGCTGTCTCGCCTGAAAGGTGGGCTCACGCCAAACGACGTGGTCGTGCTGCAGCTGGAAATCCCTGTGGAGGCGGTGTTGGGCGCGATCGAGATTGCGCGGTCGGCCGGGGCGAAGGTCGTGTTGAACGCCGCGCCAAGCGCCGCGCTCGAAGGCAAGCCCACGCCGCATGTCGACCTCCTCATCGTCAACGAGAGTGAGGCACGAGACCTCGGCGGGGTCGAAAGGCTGGGCTCGCCCGGTGCGCTTGCCGTGACCCTCGGAGAGGCCGGCTCCGTGCTCTATGAGAATGGCCGGATGACCCGCATCGAGCCACGATCCGTCGAGGCGGTCGACAGCACCGCTGCGGGCGACGCGTTCGTCGGCGCTGCGGCCTTCGCAATCGCACGAGGGTCCAGCACGCTGGAGGCGGTCCAGCTGGGCGGCGCCGCGGGTGCTGCGGCCGCGACCAAGCTGGGCGCGCGTCCATCGCTTCCGCGGGTAGACGACCTGCGGCGGCTCTTCGAGATTGACCTCGGATGAGCCGCCGGATCATTCTCGACTGCGACCCGGGTCACGACGACGCCATGGCGATACTCCTGGCTCAGGGCACGCCCGAGATCGATCTGGCCGCGATCACAACCGTCGCGGGCAATCATCCACTCGAGATGACGACCCTCAACGCCCTCAGGGTTTGCATGTTGGCCGGTATCAGGGACGTGCCGGTTGCGGCCGGCTGCGCCGCACCGCTGGTCCGGCCGCTGGTCACCGCTCAAGAGATTCACGGCACGACCGGACTCGAAGGCTATGAATGGGGGCAGCCCTCGGTGCGGACCGTGCCAGACCACGCGGTTGATCTGATCATCGACCTGGTCCGCGAGTCACCGGGAGAGATCACGCTCGTCCCGGTGGGCCCCCTCACCAACATCGCAGTGGCATTGCGCAAGGAGCCCCGGATCGCAAACCTGGTCCGCTCGGTCGTGTTGATGGGCGGTTCCTTCTCACGAGGAAACGCGACGCCGGCCGCCGAGTTCAACATCTACGTCGACCCAGAGGCGGCTTCGGCCGTCTTCAATGCGGGCTGGCCCGTGACCATGATCGGGCTCGATGTCACGCACCTGGCCAATGCAACGGCGGAGGTTCTGGAACGCATCGAAGCCCTGGGCACTGAGCTGGGATCGGCGGTCGCCGGCATGTTGGGGTTCTATCGAGACCAACAGCTGCGAGAGTTCGGTACGGACGCGCCGCACGTCCACGACCCCTGCGCGGTGGCTCGAGTGGCGCAGCCTGAGCTCATCACCTGTCTCGACGCGCATATCGACGTCGAGCTGGCCGGCACTTTTACAAGAGGCATGACCGTGACCGACTTCCGCCGGCGCCACCGTGGGCACGCCAAAGCGCTGGTTGGCACCGACCTCGATGTCGAAGGTTTCTGGGACCTGTTCATCGCGGCGCTTGGGCGTCTGGGCGGCGCCAGCGGCTAGATGACGAGTCGGACCCCGGCATGGGTCTGGATCGTCGTCATCGGCGCGACGATTGCGGTTTCCTCAACGTTCATGTACCTGGTCACGACATTCCTGTTTGCCTTCTCGGGAGGGCAGTACCGGATGGTCGCAGTTGTCAACATCGCCGCCCTTGTGATGATTGCCGTCGCCGTGGTCGCCTCCGTCGTGGCGTGGCGAATCCGGTCCGCCGTGGTGGCCGCAATGACGGCCGCGGTGGTGTGCGGAGCCGGGTGGATTGCCACCGCCATCATCGAGTGGGTGCTGTCCTTCTGGCTCGGCGCTTGAGCTCCGCCTGACCGCTGCGGAGGCATCATTGCGGGCGTACGAACTGCCGGCGCAGTCGCTCCACCTCAGGCACAGCAAAGCAGCCTTTGATGTGGTCGTTGACCAGGCCCATCGCCTGCATGAACGAATAGACGGTGGTGGGACCCACGAACGCCCAGCCCCGCCGGCGCAGGTCCTTGCTCATCGCGGTCGCCTCCGGGCTGGTGGTCAGCTTCATCAGTGCAGCCCGGTCCAGCAGTCCCTTGCGCGGCTTCGGTTCGAAGCTCCACACGTAAGCGGCAAAGCTGCCGAACTCGTCGACCAGCTCACCGATGCGGCGCGCGTTGTTGATCGTCGCGTCGATCTTCGCCCGGTTGCGCACGATGCCTGGGTCTCGCATTAGTCGCGCCGCATCGCGTGCGGTAAAACGTGCAACGACGCGGGGATCAAAATCGCGAAACGCGGTCCGAAAGGTCTCTCGCTTCCGTAGTACCGTGAGCCAGCTCAGGCCGGCCATGAATGCTTCGAGCATGAGCATCTCAAAGAGGCGTTGATCGTCTCCGACCGGCCTGCCCCACTCGAGGTCATGGTCGTGGCGAAGCAGGTCATCGGAGTCGCACCACCAGCAGCGCGGGACGCCGTCGGCCCCGATGCTGATGCCGCCCGAGTCGGCGATGTCAGGAGATCAGCGCTTCGAGCTTGGCCTTGAGGTCGCCCTTCATGTTCGGGCGATAGCCAACTGTCCGTTCGGCGGCCTTGCCGTCTTTGAAGATGATCACGGTCGGAATCGACATGATCCCGAGCTGCATCGGCACCGATGGGTTCTCGTCGATGTCCATCTTCATGACCTTGATCTTGTCGCCCAGCTCGCCGTTGATCTGCTCGACGATGGGCGCGATCATGCGACACGGTCCGCACCACGTCGCCCAGAAGTCGACAAGCACCGGCTTGTCCGCCTTCAGGACCGCGGTTTCGAACTCGCTGTCGGTGACTTCCTGGATGTTTGACACGTGCACTCCCTCTTTTCTGAGACTAATCCTTCGAGTCGGATTTTGATTCCTTGCTGGACTCGGACGCGGTCTCGGACTTGCTTTCCGAGCTCGAGCCGTTGCTCGACTCCGCGTTCCCGGTTCCCTTGTAGTCGGTCGTGTAGAACCCGCTGCCCTTGAACCTGACCCCGGCCGGGTAGACCATCTTGGTCAGCTTGCCCTGGCACTGGGGGCAGACCTTGAGCGGTTCGTCCGACATCCTCTGCTGGATCTCGAACTCGTGTCCGCAGTTGCTGCAGCGGTATCCGTAAATAGGCACTTGATTGAGTTCCTGAACTATAAACGTCGATCTCTTTCCAGCCGGTCGAAAACCATCCCGGAGGGCGGTTTCGGGTGGAAATAGGTCGCCTTCTGAGGAAGAGTTTTCCCTTCCCGAGCCAGCTTCAAAACCTGCCCGAGGTCGGGCGCGTCCAGGAAGAAAGCCGCCGTCCCAACCCCCTCGTCGACCCACCGGACCGCCTCCGCGCCGTCCCGGGTATAGAGCAGGTGCGCTTCCGGGTCACGCTTCCCGAGGATGTTGTCTATCACCTGCTCGTGTAGCTCCGCGACGGCCACCTCGCCTTCCAGGGGCAGGACCTGGAAC
Source organism: Verrucomicrobiia bacterium (assembly GCA_035637495.1). Lineage (GTDB taxonomy): Bacteria > Chloroflexota > Dormibacteria > Dormibacterales > Dormibacteraceae > 40CM-4-65-16. The sequence goes on along the minus strand of DASPXA010000041.1, from coordinate 25,986 downwards.
CGGTGGTCGCGATAGGTCCCGGCCGCCACCTTGCCGCGGAGAGCGCCAAGCGTCTCCTCGAGCGATCCCATGGGCTCGCCGCCGGTGACGGCAATTCCCGTCTTCATCACTCGGTGGGTCGGCAGCACGGCCAGGCCGAGATCGGCCAGGTCGGTGAGCAGGGCCAGCGTGAACCGCGAGGCCTCGTCCGGGCCGCCGCCGACCTCCTCGGCGTAGGCGAGCGCAGTCTCGTAACGGTGGTGGCCGTCGGCGATGAGCACCTGCTGGTTTTCGAGCGCTGCGTGCACCGTGGCGTGGATGGCGGGGTCGGAGATGACCCATAGGCGGTTGTCGGTGCCGTCCGGCCCCGTGAAGGAGACCGCAGGCGCCCTGGCCACGACCTTCTCCAGGATCTCGGGCACCCCGGTCCCGCCGCCCTCGTACAGGAACCACAGCGGCTCGAGGCTGACCTTCGTTGCGCGGAGCAGCGCCAGGCGTGCCTCCTTGACGCCGGGGTGCGTCCGTTCGTGGGGGAGCACAACCCGGTCTGAGTACGGCTGGAGGCGCAGCGACGCGATCAGGTCCCGCCGCACGCGCCCCTCAAAGCCGACCTCGTGGACATACATCGACCGCGGCTCCGGTTCGAGGATTCGGTCGTCAAGCCACTGCTCGAAGAGCCTGGCGGCGCCCGCATAGTCGGTCCCCGGACGGGTCAGGTGGACGACGTTGTAAGGCGACAACGAGCGGTAGTGCGCCAGGTCCTCGTCCGAAATCACGTCGTAAGGCGGAGCGACCAGCTTGCTCGGGTCGCCTGCCCGTGCCAGGAAGTACCTGATCCCTGGCAAGGCGCGGACGTCAGCCGTCGGAGTTGTTCCCGCCGAGCTCTACGTAGCGGAGGTCCGACATCCCACCGACATCTCTCAGCTGCGCCAGCAGGTCGGGCGCCACCCGGTCGTCGACCGCGAGGATCATCATCGCGTTGCCGCGCGGCGCGTCACGGCCGACCTGCATGCTGGCGATGTTCACGTCGTGCTCGCCCAGGATGCTGCCGACCCTGCCCACGACCCCCGGCCGGTCCTCGTGACGGCTGACGAGGAAGCGGCCCTCCGGTACGAGGTCGACGCGAAAGGAGTCGATTCGCACCGCCCGCGGCTCCCCCATCAGCAGGGTTCCGGCGATCTCGTGGCCGAGCATTCGCACCGTGACGAGGCTCGCGTAGCTGCTGTGCGACCGGTTGCGGCGCTCGACCACCTTGATCCCCCGGTTGCTGGTGATGAGGCGGGCGTTGACCGCGTTGATGCGCTCCTCGGTGAACGGCTGGAGCAGGCCCTTGATGGCCGACGCCACGAGAAGGCCCACGTCGTGGTCCGCGAGCTCACCCTCGAAATCGAGCTCGATCGCGCTGACCCGACCCCCAAACAGCTGGGAATGTAATGCGGCAAGACGTTCGGTCAGGCTCGCGAACGGGCGGAGGTAGGCGATCTCCTCGGGTGGAAGGGCGGGCGCATTGACTGCAAAGCGCGGGAGGTCGCCGGCCAGCACTGCCGCCACCTCTTCTGCAACGTCGAACGCCACCGAGACCTGCGCCTCCAGCGTTGACGCCCCGATGTGGGGCGTGGCGACGAAGTTGGGTTGGGCGAGAAGCGGATTCTCGCCTGGTGGCTCGGTCTCGAAAACATCGGCGGCGGCGCCGGCCAGACCACCGGCCTCCAGCGCCGCGCACAGCGCCGACTCGTCGACGATGCCTCCCCGCGCGCTGTTGATGAGCCGCGCCGTCGGTTTCATCCGCGACAGCTCCTTGGCCCCAATGAGGTTGCGGTTGGACTCGACGAGCGGGACGTGGATGGTGACGAAGTCCGCTCGCTCGAGCAGCTCGTGGAGGCTGACCAGCGCAACGTTGAACAGCTCTGCCCGCTCGACCGACACGACGGGGTCGTAGGCGATCACGTCCATCTCGAGTCCGTGCGCACGCTTGGCGACCTCGGAGCCGACGTTTCCGAGACCGATCACGCCCAGCGTCTTGCCGCGGATCTCCGTGCCGATGAAGTTCGTCCGGTTCCACTCGCCCCGCTTCACCGAGGCGTCGGCCTGAGGAACCCATCGAGCCAGCGCGAAAAGGAGCGCCATGGTGTGCTCCGCAGCGGCCACGATGTTGCCGCGCGGCGCGTTTACGACCAGGATTCCCTTCCGCGTCGCGGCGGTGACGTCGATGTTGTCCACCCCGACGCCCGCTCGCCCGACCACGCGCAATTTGCTGCCGGCCTCGATGATCGGCGCCGTCACGCGCGTTTCGCTGCGCACGACCAGCGCGTCGAAATCCGGGATCCGGCGGATGAGCTCCGCCTCGGCGAGCTTGCTGACAACCGTGACCTCGCCCGCCCGACGCAGGCGCTCAAGGCCGTCCTCGGCCAGCGGATCGGCGACCAGAATCTTCGGCACGGGGAAAACCGCGCTAGCGCGCGGCGGCGGGCACCCCCAGCAGGGAGGCGCTGACGGAGGCGGTGACCGCGGCGACCCCCCGGCCGTCGGCAGGCGCCAGGTCGAGCTCTTCCAGCGCCTGCTCGATCGCCCAGATGACCTGCACGACGTCCCCCTCGGCGACCGCACCAAGGTGACCGACCCGGACCATCTTGCCCGTCATCTTGCCCTGGCCGCCCGCGATGACCACGCCGTACCTGTCGTTCAGGAGCTTGCGGAGCGCTCCGACGTCCAGGCCGGGCGGCGGGAGTCCAGAGGTCACCGTGTTGGACCGGTAGCCCTCCCGCGCGTAAAGCTCAAAACCGAGCGCCTGCAGACCCGCCTGCGTCGCACGCGCGAGGCGTGAGTGCCGCTCGTACACGTTGGGGAGGCCTTCTTCTTCGAGCATATGGAGGCCTTCCTCCAGCGCGAAGGCGACCGGCACGGCCGGCGTGAACGGAGTCATTCCTTTCTCGGCCCAGGTCCTCGCCTCCTTCCAGTCGAAGTAGAAGCGAGGCGACCTCGCCCGCGCCTGCTGCGCCCACGCCCGCTCGCTCACGCTCACGAGAGCAAAACCGGGAGGCGCCATCCACCCCTTCTGGGAGCCGCTCACTGCGACGTCGATCCCCCACCCGTCGGTGTCGATGTCGATCGAGCTGATCGAGCTGACGCCGTCGACCACCACCAGCCGGTCGGCCCCGCGGGCGGTGCGCGCAAGATCGCGAAGCGGGTTGGTCAGGCCGGTCGAGGTCTCGTTGTGCGTCAGGAGCACGATCTGCGCTCTCGGATGCCGCTGCATCACCACCGCAAGGTCGTCCGGGTCGACAGGCTGACCCCATTCGAACTCCAGCCGCACGACGTCGGCTCCGTACGCAGCCGCGAGGGCAGCGAAGCGCTCGCCGAAGTTTCCGCACAGGGCTGCGATCACCTCGTCGCCCGGCGACACGAGGTTCGCCACCGCCGACTCGAGACCGCCAGTTCCAGAGCTGGTGAGGAGGAGCAGGTCGTTCTTGGTCTTGAAGACGCGCCTGGCCCCGGCTGTGATCTCGGCGAGGATCGCCGCGAACTCGGGCCCGCGATGATCGATCATCGGGCGGTTCATGCTGCGGACCACCCGCTCGGGAAGCGGGGTCGGTCCTGGAATTCGCAGCTGGGTCGAGAAGGTCATGGGCGCGCTCCAGTAATCGGCTTTGGCGGCAAGCTAATTCTGATTTAGTGCAGCTCGGTCGTGTACGGCAGGAGCGCGATCGCTCGAGCGCGCTCCAGCGCGGTGGTCAGCGGGCGCTGATGCCTGGCGCACGTCCCGGTCACACGCCGCGGCAGGATCTTTCCGCGGTCGCTGACAAACCGGCGCAGGCGCGAGGTCTCCTTGTAGTCGATGTAGTCGATCTTGTCGGCGCAGAACGCGCAGACCTTGCGGTGCTGGCGCTTGGGCCCTCGCGGCCCGCCTGGCCCCGAGGGCCTGTCTTCGCGTGCTGGTGGACGTGAAACTGCCATGGATAACTCCTAAAAGGGAATCTCGTCGGGGTCGACGTCACGCGGCGCCTCGTCCGGAGCTGGAATGTCGTCGGTCGCGGCCTGCCTGCTGCGCGGAGCCCCATCGCCGGCGGTCCCACCGCCGCTGCGGCTGTCGAGGAACTGCACGTCGTTCGCGATGATCTCTGTCGTCCGGCGCTTCTGGCCGTCCTGACCTTCCCACGAACGGGTCTGGATCCGGCCTTCGACGAAGACCAGCGCGCCCTTCCTCGTGTACTGGGCGACGATCTCAGCCAGGTTTCGCTTACCCGCGTTGTAGGCGACGATGTTGTGGTAGTCGGTGAACTCCTTGCGCTCGCCTTCCGGTCCCGTGGACCAGCGGTTGGTGGCGATGCTGAAGTTGGTCACGGCCGTTCCGCTTGGCGTGTAACGCATCTCAGGATCCTTGGTGAGCCGGCCGATGAGCAGCGCCTTGTTCAAGTTCGACATTAGGCTTCCTCCCGATCCTCTCGATTCGCCCGGTGAGCCGCCGCCGCGGCCGATGCTTCGGTGATCGGCTCCACCACGACCTCCGCCGGCGGCGGGGTGACGGGGGTCGCGACTGCCTTCTCCGGCTTGCGCACGACGAGATGGCGCAAGACCTCCTCCGTGATCTTGAGCCCGGCCTCGAGCTCGGGCACGCGACCTGGGTCGAGCTTGAAGTCCTGGAGCACGTACGAGCCCTCTTTCTGGTGTTTGACCTCGTACGCCAGCTTCCGCTTGCCCCAGAGATTGGTACGTTCGGCTGTGCCGCCCGACCTCTCGATCAGCGTGTTCACCCGCTTCACCGCATCCTGGACCTTGTCGTCGTCAAGGTCGGCGCGGACGATGTACAAAACCTCGTACTCCCGCAAAGGGAAACCTCCTTCCTGTGGGTTTGAGGCCTCGGGCCAACGCAGGCTGCCGCCTGCGGCCGAGGCCAGAAAGGTCAGGCCGGTATTCTACCAAGGGCCATGGCCCCCAAATCCCGAGCCAAGGCCGGCGCGGGCACAAAAGGCAAAGCCGGCCGCCGGGCCCCAGTCAGGCCGAAGCGCGGCAGCGGCGTGCCGCTGCTGCCGATTGTGGTCGGCAGCATCCTGGTCGTGCTCACCGTCGCGATGATCGGGCTAATCGTCTACTTCCAGCGTCCGACCCCGCCGCCACAGCCGGTCTCGGGCATCTCATGCGATCAGCTCGAGCACTCGACGGCGCACTACCACGCCGCGCTCCAGATCATCTACCACGGGGTCACGACGAACATCACGGACAACGCCGGAATCCAGATGAACTCGGCCGGAACCGGCGTCAAGTGCTACTACTGGCTGCACGTCCACACGGGAGAGAAGAACGTCATCCATGTCGAGGCGCCGGCCAGCGACACGTTCACGCTGGGACAGTTCTTCGACATTTGGAACAAGTGGAGCAAGGACAGCGGACTTCCGGAGCAGAAGCTCGACGCGGCTCACGTGTCGACGTTCACCGTCGGGTCGGAAGACAAGGTCGTCACCTACATCGACCTGGGCGACGGCAAGGGCGCCCAGGTCTACGCCGGCGACCCCCGGGGGATCACGCTGAAGAACCACGAGGTGATCACGATCGAGATCACCCCTCCCGAAGTGAAGCCACCGCCCGCGTTCAGCTTTCCGTCGGGGCTGTAACCTCACCACCGGCTTCGAGCAGAACGCGCGCTGCGCGGTAGTGCTCGAGCTCGTCGTACTCGAGCCCTTTGCGGTGTGCCCGGTCAGCGAGCTGCAGATGCCGCTTGACACCATCGCCGGGAAAGCGCCATCGCTCGCCTTGCTCGATCGCACGCAGCCGTTCCATCCGATGCGTATCGGTGTGCAGCTGGATTGCCTTGCGCTCGCCGGCGATGATCGCTTCGGCCTCATCCTTGCGGCCCATCGCAAGCAGTGCCTCGGCCTGGCAAACCCGTGCGTCAGAACCGAGCGGCCAGTCGTACGAGGTAACCGCCGGCCGCAGAGTCAGCAGCGCACGATGGGGCTCGCCTTGCGCCAGCAGGACGCGGCCTTTCTCCAGCGCCAGCTCGCGGCTGATGCCGGCCTCGTGGCCTTCGAGCAGGTACTCGACCTCCGTGCCGAGGCGTTCGGCAATCACACGGAGCAGGCGGATCGAGGGCCGCGCCTTGCCCATCTCGACCTGGTTGAGAAAAGCCCGGCTGAAATCGCCTCCGACGACCCTGGCCAGGCTCATGCCCCGATCGTTGCGGATTCGCCTGATCCGCTGGCCGAGTGTTTCGCCTTCCTCGAGCGGCCTGATGTCCTCGTCCATCGAAAGAGGCAGCTTACAGGTAGTCGAGAGGGCTCAGGCTTCGGGTCAGGGTTGTGAAGTTTCTGAATCCATGCGCCGTCACGATGCCGGTGTCCTCGACGCGAACTCCGCCCAATCCGAGGAGGTAGAGACCGGGCTCGACGGTCACGACATCGCCGTCCTGCAGCGGCTCCTCTGTGGTGACACGCAAAGAGGGCTCTTCGTGCGTCTGGAGTCCGACGCCATGTCCGGTGCTGTGATTCATGCGCGCCGCGCCGGGGGCGCCCTCGTATCCGTCCGTCGTGGTCCCGAAGCCGCGATCGACGAGCACCTGGCAGACGTTCAGGTGAGGTTCCTTACCCGCGACGCCAACCGCGATCGTCTCGATCCCGGCGTCGAGCGCCTGCACGACCGCGGCGTGCATTCGCCGCACGTCATCACTGATCTCGCCGACGATGACCGTGCGCGTCAGGTCCCCCGTGTAGTGGGTGGTCCGGCTGGTCGGAAAGATGTCGATGATCAGGGGCGCGTTGGCCTTGATCGGTCCGGTTCCACGGTAGTGCGGAAGCGCGCACTCGGGTGACCCCGCAATGATCATGTCCGGGCACGTGAATCCCCTTTCACCGAGCGTCAGCTGGGCCTTCGCATAAAGGCGCTCGGACGTAAGCGGGCCGCCGTTCGACCAGAGAACCCCATCCCGGATCTCGGCCGCGGCGAGCTCACGAACGACCTCGACGACCGCCGACTCGGCCGCCTTTTGAGCCTGCTCGATCGCGCCCGCTTCCTCGGCAGACTTGTGCCGCCGCTCCGCTACGAAGAGATCACGCTGCACGTGAGCGTCGATTCCGTTGAGGCGGAGGTCTTCGAGATGGACGGCGGAAAGGTGGGGCGAGACCCGGGCTTCACCGGTGTCTTTTTCGGTGAGCATTCGCGCGGCCAGCCGCGCCCATGAGCGATGCACGTACGCCTCCCGGTCCTCGACGATGCTGGACGCCCTGCACTGCACCCGCGCCCGGTCGATCTCGAGCGGGCTGACCACGAGCACGTCGTCCTTTTCCCCGTATCGGATGTAGAGGCCCGTCTCTACGCCGAACCCGGTCGCGTAGATGAAGTCGGGATCGCCCTCACCTGTAGGGATCAAGACGATCGGCGCCTGACCCCTGCGGCGTGGTCTGCCACGCCGCGGGGCGGCTGTCTCCTCGCGCTCCGTGTCGCGCCAGAGGCCGGCGGTTTCGACCGCTTTCGCGACCGCCTGGAGCAGGGCGTCGTCGCCCCGTCCACGGACGCGTTTGGAGCGGCCGTCCAGGTTCAGCCTCTCCTGGACCTCATACCCGCTCGTGTAGGCAACCTCGTAGCCCAGGTCTCGCAGCTGGGCCAGGTCGCGGCGGAGGGTTCGTTCCGACACCCCCGCGCGCTCAGCGAGCTCGAGGGGGTTCAGCCCAGGCTCGGAGATGATCGCGGCCAGCACTCGGAGGAGCCGAGCCAGGCGCTCCGCCCGATTCATTGAGGTTCCAACCCGACGAAGTGGAGCTTAAGGCCGGATTCACTCCGGCCGTCCCCCCGGCGTCTCATTCCAGATGCCTCCCAACGTTGCATGTGGGAGGTGGGGGTTCCGCGGCGGAGGACACCCGTCCTCACCCGCGCTTTCAAGCTTCCAACTCGACGATGTGGAGCTTAAGGCCGGATTCACTCCGGCCGTCCCCCGGGCGTCTCATTCCAGACGCCTCCCAACCTTTCATGTGGGAGGTGGGGGTTCCGCGGGGGAGGACACCCGTCCTCACCCGCGCTGTCAAGTGGAGCTAAAGGCCGGATTCACTCCGGCCGTCCCCCGGCGTCTCATTCCAGACGCCTTCCAACGTTGCATGTGGGAGGTGGGGGTTCCGCGGGGGAGGACACCCATCCTCACCCGCGCTTTCTAGCTGATCTCTTCCCAGGACGTGGCATTACCCTCGAACGGGTCGGGCTCCGCCTCCTCCTGGTTCCCCACCTTCTGGTGGAACCTGCTGGCGATCATCTGGTAGGCCATCGCCTTCGGAATGCCCAGCTTGGTGAGCGATTTCACCTCGTCGGCCATCACCTTGTCGCGGGCCGCCTCAATGGCGGCGAGAACCTCTTCGATCGATGCCGTCTTTTTGACCATTCGGGCTGAATTCTACCGAGCCTCCAGCCGCAGGCGGTCGTGTCTTAACCTTGTTTCATAGCCGAGTACGCTCCGGACAAGATCCGCAACGTGGTCCTGTTGGGCCACTCGCACGACGGCAAGACGATGCTGGCCGAAGCGATGCTTTTCGCCTCCGGCTCCGTGGCCCGTATGGGCTCCCCGGACCAGTCGACCGCGACCACCGACTTCGAGCCCGAGGAACAGAAGCGAAAGATCTCGATCAACCTCGGCGTCGCGTTCGCCGAGCACAACGGCTTCAAGATCAACATCCTCGACGCGCCTGGCTTTTTCGACTTTGCGGGCCAGGTCGCGAGCGGGATGCGCGCGGCGGAGGGCGCCGTGGTCGTGGTCGGCCCGAGCTCGCAGCTCGCTGTCGGCACCGAGGTGGCGTGGGAGCACTGCAATCGCGCGAACAAGCCGCGCATCGTCGTCGTCAACAAGCTCGACAAAGAGAACTCCGACTTCTACGGCGCGGTCGCCGCCATGCGGGCGAGCCTCACGCCGAGACCCTTTCCGCTGCATCTCCCCATCGGAGCCGAGCAGGAATTTCGCGGCATCGTCGACCTGCTGCATCTGAAGGCTTTCGTCACCGCACCGGACGGCAAGGGCAGCGAGGTCGAGATTCCCGACGACATGAAACAGCGCGTTGATGAGTACCGAGGGCAGCTTATCGAGGCCGCCGCGGAGAGCGACGACTCGCTGCTGGAGAAATACCTGGACTCCGGCACGCTGAGCGAGGAGGAGATCCAGCGCGGCCTGCGGCAGGGGATCCTCGAAGGCAAGGTCGCTCCGGTCGTCTGCTGCTCTGCGACCAAGCTTCTCGGCGTCCGCACGTTGATGTCGACCATCGCGGAGCTGATGCCCCCACCCGAGGTCGAACCCGACAAACCCGTCAAGGCTTTCGTGTTCAACACAGGTGGCGACCAGTTCGGTCGCGTCAGCTACTTCAAGGTCGTTGCCGGCACAGTGAAAGCCGACGCTCATCTACCCAACCTCAGCCGCGGCGGTGAGGAGCGGTTGGCGCAGATCTTCTTCCCGCGCGGCAAAGAGCACTTGGCCGCGCGGGAGGTGCGCGCCGGCGACATCGCGGCGGCGACCAAGCTCACGCACACCCTGACCGGCGACACGCTCGGCCTCAAGGATGGCGGGCCGCTGCCTCCGCTCGACCTTCCCGGCCCTGCATACAGCCTCGCCATCACTCCCAAGGCCCGAGGCGACGAGGACAAGATCTCGTCAGGGCTCGCCCGCCTCAGCGAGGAAGACCCGACGTTACACGTGGAACGAAGCGAGGAGACCAAGCAGCTCGTCATCGCGGGCCTTGGTGACGTACACCTCGACGTCACGCTCGAGAAGCTGAAACGAAAGTACGGCGTCGAGGCGAGCACCGCCACTCCGCGCGTCCCTTACCGCGAGACGGTGCACGCAAGCGCACGCGCCGAGGGTCGCCACGTCAAGCAGTCAGGCGGTCACGGCCAGTACGGGATCTGCGTGATCGAGGTCTCTCCCACGACGCGTGGCGAGGGGTTCGTCTGGGAGGACAAGATCTTCGGTGGCTCCATCCCCCACAACTTCCGGCCGTCGGTGCAGAAGGGGATCGTCGACACGATGTCTAAGGGAGTCGTGGCTGGATACCCGATGGTCGACGTCAAGGTGACCCTGCTCGACGGCAAGTACCACACGGTGGACTCGAACGACATGGCGTTTCAGATCGCGGGCTCGGTGGCCATCCGCAGGGCCGCCCTCGACGCGGGACCGGTGCTCCTCGAGCCGATCGTCGACGCAACGATTCATGTGCCCGAGAAGAACCTAGGCGACATCATGTCTGACATCAACGGACGCCGCGGCAAGATCCTCGGCACCGAGCCAATGGACGGCTATCAGAACGTGAAAGCGATGGTGCCCGAGTCCGAGATGCTGCGGTTCGCGCTGGACCTGCGCTCGATCACCCAGGGGCGCGGTAGCTTCACCAAGAAGTTCGACCACTACGAGGAGATGCCGGCGCACCTGGCCAAGGGCATCATCGAGCAGTTCCAGAAAGAGCACGAAGCCGCGAGCTAGCATCCGTTCCGTGGCCGGGCCGTCCTCATATGACGTGGTCGTCGTCGGTGGCGGCGTGACCGGCGCTGGGGTCGCCCGAGACCTGTCACTGCGTGGTCTGTCGGTGCTGCTGCTGGAGAAAGGCGACTGGGGTGCGGGAACGAGCGGCGCCTCGAGCTGGATGATCCATGGCGGGCTGCGCTACCTCGAGTTCGACTGGGATACGACGCGGCTCTCCAACCTCGACTCGGGACACATCGTGACCATCGCGCGCAACTTCGTCACCCGCATCGTGTTCATAGTCCCGGTTCTCCCCGGCGACAAGAACAACATCGAGGAGGTCGAGACCGCGCTCGAGGTGTACGACCGCTACCAGCCCCTCAAGCATTCACACCCGCACCGCCGCCTCACTCCCGATGAGGCCCATCAGGTGGAACCCGGCCTGGCGCCCGACATCGTCGGTGCGATGACTGTGGAAGAGTGGGGCGTCGACCCGCACCGCCTGGTCTATGCCAACGTCCAGGACGCGGTCGCCCACGGCGCCAAGGCAATGAATCACACGCGGGTCATCGAACTGATCAAAGACGCCGGCAAGGTCATCGGAGTCCGCTTTCGCGCTCCCGACGGCGAGATCTCGGAGGCGCGCGCCCGGGTCGTGGTCAACGCGTCGGGTCCGTGGTCGCCAGAGTTGGGCGCGATGGCCGGCGTGAGCATTCACCTGCGGCCGGCCAAAGGCATCCATATCGTCTACCCGCATCGCATCTCGAACTTCTCCATCACCGCAGAGTCCGTCGACGGCCGCGACCTGCTGATGGTGGCTCATGCGGGTTTCACGCTCCTCGGCACGACCGACGATGACTTCTACGGAGACCTCGACTCGGTCGACGTGCTCGAGGACGAAGTCGACTACCTGCTGCAGGGATTCGAGCGCGTCTTTCCTACGATCCGTCAGTACCGGCCCGTTCGCACGACCACCGGGGTCCGGCCGACCCTTTTCAAGTGGAGGCGCCACGAGGACGAGCTATCCCGTCGCTACGAGGTGATCGACCACGCGGCCGAAGGCGCGGACGGGTTCATCACCATCGCGGGCGGCAAGCTGTCGATGTATCGCCTGATGGCGGAGGAGACGTCCGATGCCGTGTGCGCCCGGATCGGCCACCAGGTGAAGAGCACGACCGCAAGTCGACCCCTTCCCGGCAACGAGTCTGATCCCGTGCCTGTCGCGGAGCTCGCGTCGCGGTGTGGAATCTCAGGGCTCGCGGTGGTGAAGCTGCAGAGCCGGCACGGATCGAACGCGGAGAAAGTCCTCGACGAAGGCGCCACGTCGCGGATCCTCTGCCGCTGCGAGCCGGTCACCGAGGCAGAGCTCATTTACGCCGCGCGATATGAGCAGGTCCGCACGCTGGCAGATGCATTTCGTCGCGTCGGCGTCGCCGGCGGCCCTTGCGCCGGAGCCGCGTGCATCTTGCGGTCCGCCGAGGTCATGGGAAGGGAGCTGGGCTGGAGCGCGTCGCAGCGATTTGATGCGGCGCGAGAGTTTGTCCGCGGCGCGTGGCTCGGACGGGCGCCGGTGCTGGGTCACGCGGGGTGGGCGCAGGAAGAGCTGGCGCAGGGCGCGATGCGCGGATTGATGATGGTCAATGGGACGCGCTGACTCACTCGTCAGGCTGGCGTGGGCATACGGGCTTCACCTTGCGCGGCGGCGGGTGCGTCGAACCCGATCACAGCTGCGCGAGGTGTACGCGACCTACAACCCGGAGGGCATCCAGGCCCTCGAGCCAGCCGAGCGGGAACGCCATCCCCACCTGGTCACGTGCATCAACTGCGGCCTGTGCGCGCTGGCTGCCGGACGCATCGGCCAGACGCGCTTGCCCGACCTCGCGTCTTCCTATATGCGCCTCTATCCGCGACTGGGCGACGCGTCCTTTGACGTGGCCGGCGACTCGCCCGACCTGGTCGCGGCAACAGCAGTCTGCCCGGTGGGGCTTCCGCTCGAGGAAGTGGCCGAGGTGGTCCGGCGGATGACCATGCGCTGAGGACGAGGCGCTACGCGCCAGGCGGCGAGCCCGATCCGGATCAACCCTTCCGCCTGGACCTGACGGCGCCATTGGGCCACCGCCGGCGCCATCTCGAATGTGTTCGCCTTCGCGCCCGGACGCTGCAGGACTTGCGAGTTATCCACATTCTGTATACAGTCTGTGGAGATCACACAACATCTTGCGCCAATGGTCAAGAGATTGTTTCGACCACTCCGCGGCTGGCCGGTGTTCGAGACGCTGCTTCTGCGACTCGCCGGACAGTTCACGACGTGGCCGGCGGATGACTTCGGACGCTTCGTCAGCGCATCAGTCGGCACCGGCATGGCGGGAGCTATGGCGGCGATGCCGCCCCACGTCGAGCCCATTCGCCCGCCGTCTCCCGTGTCGACAACCCCGGCTACGGTCGAGATGCGATTCATGCAGTTGCACGCCGAAGGCCGTTTCGAAGACATGTGGGACATGCTGGCCGAGGACGCGCAGCGGGCCTGGGGTGGGCTCCAGAACTTCATCCGCGAGATGCCTCGGCTCGATGAATGGCTCGAGATCCTCGAAATGCAGGTGACCAACATAACGGTGCTCGAATCGTGGACCGATCACCTGCACCAGCGGACCTACAACAACGTGGCTCGGCTCGTGATGCGTTATCGCGTCCGTCAGCAGTGGAAAGAGTGGACGTTCGACCGCCAGGTCCACCTGGTGCCGGGCGCCGGCGGATGGCGGACCCTGTGTTATCCAATGAGAGCCAGAACGGCGACAGGTCACTGATATAGTGGGTTTCAGCCCATGCTTCAGGAGACGATCGAGGAGCAGGAGCGGCATCGGCGCTGGCATCGCAGGAGAAAGCGAGCCATGACTCCACGACGGCTGCTGCAGGAGTCTGATGAGCTTCTCTACTGGGTCGAGGAGTGTCTCGTGCAGCAGATCCGGATGGTTCCGGGCTGGTTGATTCCAAGGCTGATGAACGTGCTTCGTCACGCGCACCCGCAACTGCCGGCGCGACTGGGACGCGAGCGACGGCCAGAGCAGGTGATGGAGATCATCTATGACGCGCAGGCCGCGTTGATGGAGCAGGCATGTCTCAGCCGCGGGCCCGCGCAGGTCATACCTCTGTTCTCCCGAACGCGTGAGCGGACACTGAAAGAAGCCGCAACGCTGTAGCACCTTCGTGCTGCGAGTTGACCTGCATCTCCATTCGCATTTTTCGCACGACGGACGAAGCTCTCTTCAGCAGTTGATCGACCGTGCCCACGAATGCGGGCTCGATCGCCTCGCGCTGACAGACCACAACACTGTCGAGGGCGCGCTGAAATTCGTCGGGATTGCGCCCGAGCTCGCGATCGTCGGCGAAGAGGTGAAAACCCTCGAGGGCGAGGTGATCGGGCTCTTCATCAGCAGTCGCGTGCCGCACTTCCTGGCTCCAGAAGACGCGATGGACCTGATTCGCGGTATGGGAGGCCTGACCTACCTCCCGCATCCACTCGACCGGAGTCGCTCGCACTTTCGGCCGGAACGAATCGTGGAGCTCGCGGCACGGATCGACATCATCGAGACGTACAACCCGTGGTGCGATGCTGAAGCAAATCGCGCGGCTGCGCGCCTGGCGGAGGGACTCGGCAAGGTGAAGGCGACCGGGTCGGACTCGCATTCCGCTGACGAGCTCGGACGCAGCTGGATGGAGATGGACGAATATTCGAACCCTGTGGAATTCCTGGAAAAGTTGCGATTTGCGCGCCATGTCGTGACCGCGAGCAGCGGAAGCGGCCGGCGTGCCTGACATACCCGAGCTCCTTGTCGTAGGGTCGATCGCTCTCGACACCCGCGATGGCCCCTTCGGAAAGATCCACGATATGCTCGGCGGCTCGGCCGTCTACTTCGCGCTTGCAGCGAGCCTGATCACACCGGTCAGGGTCTCTGCACCCGTCGGGCGCGATGCGGCGGACCTCGCGACCAAGGCCTTCGAGGGAAGGCCGATAGACACGTCATTGCTCAAGGTCGTCGACGCGCCAACATATCGGTGGAGAGCTCGACAGAAGCACGGGCGCAACCTTGACTTGGGCAGCTCGGACAGCATCTACGACAAGTGGGAGCCGGCCGTCCCGCCCGACTTCGCCGGCTGGGCCTTCGTCGGATCGATGCGACCCGACCGCCAGGCTCAGGCGATGAAGGCGCTGCACACGGCACAGCTGCTGACCGCAGACGCGATGCTCTCCTACGTCAGGGACCGGACCCAGGATGCAAAGGACGTGCTCGGGCGCTCGGGTTGGTACTTCTGCAACCAGGAGGAGTTCGCCGCGTTGGGAGGCACGGACCCGGAGGAGTTTCGCCGCCGTTGGTGGCTCGATGGTCTCGTTCTCAAGGCCGGCCGGGACGGCGTGACCGCCCACACGGCGGACGGCAGCCTGCACGTGCCGGCGCTCCCCAGGCATCCGGCCTTCGACTCCACCGGCGCCGGGGATGCGGTGGCGGGAGGGATGCTCGCCCGGTGGTTGACGACCGGCGGACAGAGGGCCAGCCTGCATGATGCGCTTGTTTGCGGTGTGGCATGCGCTTCCCTCACCATCGAGTCGATCGGTGTGCGCGGCATCGCAAGCGCGACCCCGAAACTGCTCGAGGAGCGTATGGCTGAGGTATGGGAGCTTCTGAGACAAGAGTCGTGATCGTCAGCGGCGACCTCGTGGAGCAGGAGGTCGACGCCATCGTCAATGCGGCCAACAACGACCTGCAGCTGGGCGGTGGGGTCGCCGGTGCGATTCGGCGCGCAGGCGGTCCGAGCATCCAGGAGGAATGCGACATGCACGGACCTGTGCGGGTCGGCGAGGCTGCCATCACTGGAGCCGGCAAGCTGCGCGCGCGCTACGTCATCCACGCCGCGAGCATGTCGCTTGGCGGACGGACGACACGGGATTCGCTCGCATCATCGATGGCACAAGTGTTCCGGCTCGCGCATCAGCATGAGGTGCAGACAATCGCGGTGCCTGCAGTCGGCACTGGCATCGCTGGATTTCCGATTGATGAATGCGGGCGCGTCATGGCTGAGTGTTTGGAACATGCGCTGCGCGAAGGTTGGCGAGCGACTGAGGTTCGCTTCGTACTCTTTGGCGAGGATTCAAAAGGACCTTTTGAGACCGCGTTCTGGCACGTTTTTCGCGCATTTCAGAGCCCGTCAGCCTGAATTCGGTTCGAATTGGGGTTGTGCTGCCCAAAACCCCACCCCTAGAATGGGCAAGTCCGCCCCCACAACAGAATCTCAATAAGGACGGTGACTTAGTGGAAGGCTACTGCTTGAAGGACAAAAGAAAGGTTGAGATGAAAGACCCTCAGCCGATCACGATGAAGAACGGCAAGCCTGCAACAGTCGGCACGTGCCCATACTGCGGCACCAAGATCTACAAGATCGGCAAGGCTCAGTAACTGACAGACAGCCGGCGTCGAGGCCGCTGACGCAGAGCGGTCTGTTGTTTTTCCGATCAGGTGGTCAGCGGCGGTTCGAGCGCTCCAAGAAGCACCTCCGTCGCTGACACTGCCTCATCAACGCCCAGCATCTTGAAGATCTCGACGTTGGTCGGATTGTTCACGCGAGCGATTGTCTTCTTGACATTGAAGTGTCGCTTCGCCATCTGCAGCGCGATCAGGTTGTCCTCGTCGTCTGCGGTTACGGCGATGATCGCATCGGCTCGCTCGATACCCGTCTGCGCGAGAAACCTCACCTCGCATCCATCACCGCGCATCACGATGCTGCCGAGCTGAGTCTCGAGCCAGTCGGCTCGTCGTGCATCCTTCTCGATCAGGGTCACCTCGTGCCCACGCTCGACGAGATCGCGGGACATGTAATAGCCGACCGTACCGCCGCCGACGACGATCACGTACATCGGATCAGCTGGGCTCCCGCTCGAGCAGGACCTTCTCGATGTGGCGTGCGCCCTCGATGGTGGGGCAGATGGTATGGAGGCCCAGCTTCTCGTAGGCCTCGGCGCGCTCGGGATCGTAGATGCGGGCCACGACGTGGGGCACTTTGTAGACGTGCTTGGCGATCTGGGAGGCCATGATGTTGCGGTTGTCGCCCTCGGTGACGGCGACAAACCCATCGGCCCGTTCGATGCCGGCGCGCCGCAGCACGTCGACGTCGGCGCCGTTGCCGACGACCTGGTCCCCTTTGAACTCGCGGGTTAGAACGCCTCGATTGGCGGCGCGGGAGAAAGCGTTGGGGTCCCGGTCGACGATGACGACCTCATGGCCTGCGTGATCCATGTTGGCCGCGATCTGCGAACCAACTCGCCCACACCCCACTATGACCAGCTTCAACGCCGGTTGATTATAGGGATGGCCGTGAACGGCATCGGGCGCTGCGGCCGGAGGTTGCTAGCATTTGGACGCTTGCGTTTCCCATTCACTTTCATGGGCCTCATCGCGCTCGCGATCGGGATCTGGGTGGTCGTTTATCTGGGTGCGCACCGGGAGCTGGACCCGGGCTCGCAAGAGCTCGCGTTAGGCACGGCGGTCGTTTGCTTTGGCTTCGCGGCTTATGTGTTGATCCGCCGCGTGAGGCGCGGGCCGCAGCACTGATGGCCGACCGAGGCGAACACACCCACCCGACGACCTCGCGCAAGGTCCTGGTGGCGGTTGGCGGCCAGGACATCGATGCGGAGACGGTGCGGCTTGCGTGCCGGATGACCGACCCACACGGGGGGCGCCTGTACGGCGTGCACATCATCGAGGTGAACCGGTCTCTGCCGCTGGGCGCCGTTCTCGACGATGTGGTCGAGCGCGGCGAGAAGATCCTGGACGAGGTCGAGAAGCTGGCCGCCGCGTCGCAGTTGCTGGTGGAGACCGAGTTGGTTCAAGCGCGGGACACCGGGCCCGCGCTGGTGGACGAGGCGGTCGAGTGGGGGGCGGACCTGATCGTGATGGGGCTGCCGTACAAGCGGCGCTTCGGAGAGTTCAACCTCGGCAAGACCGTTCCGTACGTGCTGAAGAACGCGAACTGCCGGGTGATGCTGTTCAGGGAGCACCGAGAGCACCGGGACGGGGAGCCGGCCAACTGAACGACCCCTTGCGGGGCCCTCCCTCAGCCCGCCGAGCCTACCCAAGACCCTAACCGCCTCGACGGCCCTTAACAAGCCAGCCAGTTAAGGAGATCTGTAAGCCGAGTCCGCGTGCTCTAAACCTGGCTGTGGTGCACAACCTGGCTGATCGCGGGCGTCTCTCTGTCCGCATCTGAAACCGGCGTCAGCCACTCGGACCGAAAACCAGCACGGTGCAGCACGTAGCGCATCAAGGCACCGAGCGTTTTGAGACCGTAGACCGTTGAGGTCGCAAAGCTGACCGAGCTCGCGTCCGCATGGTAGCGGCCGATCGCGGGCACCTCGCCGATCTTGAAACCAAACGTCGCCGCCTGGATCAACACCTGCGTGTCGAAAACGAAATCGTTGCTGTTCTCGAGAAAGGGGATTGCCTCGAGAAAACGCCGCGAATACGCGCGGTAGCCGGTGTGGTATTCGGAGAGACGCAGCCCGAGCACCTGATTTTCTGACGCGGTCAGAAACCTGTTGCCCAGACGCTTCCACCACGGCATTCCAGCCTTGGCCGGGTCGAGCCCCAACCATCGCGATCCGAGCACGATGTCCGCCTCTCCACTTTCGACGACCTTGCACAGGTTGGGGATGATCGCCGGGTCGTACTGACCATCCGGGTGCAGCATCACGACCACGTCCGCGCCCATGGCCAGCGCCTGCCGATAGCACGTCTTCTGATTTCCCCCATAACCGAGGTTGCGCTGGTGCCGGATCACGTCGAGCCTGAGCGCCGTGGCAACGCTCACGGTTGCGTCGGCGCTCGCATCATCAACGAGCAGGATGCGGTCGGCGTGCCCCTGCGGAATATCGCCAACCACCTCGACAAGGGTCTTGGCAGCGCGATATGCGGGAAGCACGATTACACGGCGCGGGCGCGGACCGCTCCACTGCAGCTCCCCAAGTGGAATCGGATCCGGCCGCACGGCCATCCTTTCCAGGGTCAGATAGCCTGCGATTGCAAGTGCGCCGACAGCGGCCGACCAGAAGCTTATGGTGAGCGTCAGGTTGATCGCGGCATAGGCGAAGAAAAGCACCCCAACCGCGGCGTGCGGCCAGCGCAGCATCCCGGCCAGTGCCAGGTCCGCAAGCGCAAAGCCCGGAATCACGAGCAGGGCGAGGTCGTGAACGTTCTGGTGTGGGCTCAATACGAGCGACGCCGCGATCGCCAACGCGAAGTCCAGCCGCGGCTTGTCTGGCCTCCAGCTGAGTGACAGTGCAACCAGTGCGAGCAAGAGCACAAGGACGACGAAGGCGACAACCTTGCCGCCCCCAGGCACGGCTTCCAGGATGTTGCGCAGCGAGTAAACCGCCGGGTCCGTGTAGACGAGCTCGCTGGTGTTCGGCAGCCGGCCCGTGACTGCCCAGGTGCCGACAGAACTCAGGTACGTGATGACTGGACCGATGCCGAATCCGGCGATGGAAATGAGTCCAAGGCCCCCAAGCACAGCCGCAAAGGCTGCCAGAGCCCGCCATGCCCGCCTGGCGATGAACAGGACCGGGATGAGCAGCAATAGCTGCGGTTTGGCAAGTGCGAGGGCGCTGATCGCGCCGGCGATGCCATACCGGCCTCGCGACCAGGCCGCGTAAGCGGCAGCGAGGGGCACCAGCACGACCAGGTCGGACTGTCCCTGCAGGACGGTGACAAAGAGCGGGAAGAAGCCGCCGACCATCGCCGCGGTGATTAGCCATCCCCGAGCGTGGACTCTCAGGCTGTTGCTGACCAGGATCGCGATCAGCGCGACCACCAGCAGGACATTGAATGCCGCCATCACGTAGTACGCAGTCCGATAGTCGAGATACGCGAGCGGCGCGATCAGGAGGGTGTAGTAGGGAGGATGAAAGTAGGGCAAGACGATGAAGCGGGCCGGATCCTGCCCCGTGATCTGCAACTCGACCTGTCGCTGCATCGCGATGTCATAAACCGCTGATCCGCCTGCGGTGACATACAGCTTTGCTGCCGCGTAGAAGTTGAAGAAGTCAGGCCCGCGCAGGTTGCCGCGAACGAATGAAAACCAGTAGATGACCCAGAAGATCAGTGAGCCTATCCCGGCACCGGTCGCGGCGGCATAGCCAAGGCGCACCAGGCGGTTGGCCAGGCGCGCGTTCATCGACCGCTTTCGAGACGAAGGGCGAAGCGCTCCGGTAGCTTGGCTTTTCTGATCGCGCGCTGGGCGCCCTTGATGTCGTAGCGCACGCGGCGAAACTCGAATGTCTTCGCGTCGGCGTCCCAGACGCCGTAGCTGGCGGTCGGCAGGCCGTCACGCGGCTGGCCGACGCTTCCCGGGTTCACGAGCGCTGGGCCGGTCAGCTTGAAGGTGTCGACGCGGTATTCGTGGGTCACGGTGTCGCTGGCCAGTCCGAAGATCCCCGGCACATGTGTGTGGCCGTGAAAGCAGACCCCGCCGTCCAACAGCTCGAGATTGGCATGGGCGACCGCACTGTCGAGGACGTATTCATAGATGTGATCGCGCGGGCTGGCGTGCACGAGAAGCACCTCGTGCTCAAAGTGACTGTCCGGCAACCCGCGCAGCCACTGAAGCCGCTCGTCGCCGATAACTTCAATGGTCCAACGAACAACTGACGCGGCGTCTTCATTGAACCATTCGAGAATTTCAGGATCCGTGCATGCGCGATCGTGATTTCCGACCAGGGTCAGCCATTGGCGCTTGGTGACCTCGTCCACGCAACGCTTCGGATCGCCGCCATACCCAACGACGTCTCCCAGACACAGCGTTTCATCGACAGACGGACAGTCTCGCAGCACCGCCTCCAGCGCTTGCCAGTTGGCGTGAATGTCCGAGAGGATCGCGACCTTCAAGCCGGCCTCTCATAAAGGCGCGGATAGATATGGTCGAACAGGATTCGCAGCGTGGCCGCGATCGGCACGGCGACAAACATGCCGAGGATTCCACCCCAGCTGAAGCCGGCGATCAGGGCCACGATCACCAGGATTGGCGGCAATCGGACTGCGTCGCCCATGACTTTCGGGTACACCAGGTTCAGGATCACGTTCGAGATCAACAAGTACAGGAGTGCAATCAAGAGAGCCTTGCCGGGGGTTTCGGAGAGGCCGACCAGGATTGCAGGCACGGCCCCGATGAACGGCCCGAGGTAAGGAATCAGAGCCGTGACTCCGGCGATCAATCCCAGCGCGATAGGGTCCGGTAGTCCAATCGCCCAGCACGCGACGCCTGAGCAAATTCCGATCAGGGCCGCGATGATCAGCTGACCGCGCACGTACGCGTAAAGCATCTTGCGGACCTTGCGCCAGATCTGGTCGAAATCGGTCCGATAGTCGTTGGGAACGAGGCGGCGCAGGTCGCGTCGTACCGCTGGTGCCTCCAGCGCGAGCAGGATGGCCACGATGAACATGAGCAGCACCTGCAGCGCAGTGGTCAGCGCAGTCAAGCCGAGTGTGACCGCGTTGCCGAACTGCCCGAGCAGGTACTCCCTTAGATGCGAGTTGATGGACGCCGTGACTCCCTTCAGGTCGACATCGATGCCGAACACGCGTACCGGTTGGAGGCTGTTGAGGCGGTCCTGGGCAGATGCGGCAAGGCCCGGCAGCTGGACCTGCAGCTGCTCGACCTCGCTCACTGCGAGAGGCACGATCAGAAGGACCAGGCCGGCCAGGATGATGATGATCGCGACGAATACCGCCGAAATGGCCAGAAGGCGCGGCACGCCGGCGTCATGCAGGCGTGTCACGGCCGGCTGGATCAGAAACGCAATCGCGGAGCCCAGGACGAATGCACCGAGAAAGTCGCGGAGCAGGAACAGGACAACCACCGCGACGATGAGCGCCGCCAAACCGAATGCGACCTGTAGATAACGACGACGCCGCTTCGGATCGAAAGACAAGGCTGAGACCGTAACCCCGCTGATCGGGGTTGGGCTCTCGAGTTCTCTCTCGTGGGGCGCTCCCGGGTGCGGGTTTGGACGCACGTTACGCAATCACGCGCAGTATGACGAGGCGAACCCGGCGCCGAGCCCGTTTAGGGCTCGGCCTGACGGACCGGCGAGGTCTTTTCGAGTTCGCCGTCGGGAGCGGGATTCGGGGCGGGTTCGTATTCGCCGTTCTGCGGTCGACTCCCTGTTAGCCGAACAGCGCGACGCTTCGTGGCCTCCTCGTAGGCGGCGCCGTGGAGCGGGTTGGTGGTGCTGCGCCCGGCCGCGATGGCATACATCGCCAGCAACACGAGCCCAACACCCAACACACCGTATGCCGCCACTGGACTGTACTGCTCGGTTACGAACCCCCCTACTGCCATCCCGATGATGCTTGCGGTCTGGACAAGACCGTATCTGGTCGCCATCACGCTGCCACGAATCGACGGACCCGCTGCTTCCATCAAGGCGGTCTGATTTGCAACGGCATAGATGGGATTTCCTACTGAAGCAAGGAACAGCGCCACTGCAAGTAGCTGCAGCGATGGACTTAGCGCGATAGCTATGGAAAAGACCCCTGTGAGCAAGAGTCCCGCCCCGACCGTCCGAATCGTGCCGATCGAGCCAAATCTTGAGACCATCAAAGAACCGGCGAAAAGACCAACTGAAAGGATCAGTTCGAGAGTTGAGTAAATCTGACCACCATAGGTTTCCCCACCTCTACTGAAGGCCAATGCCAACAAAGCGGGAAAGCTGATGGGAATCAAAAGGGCTGCAAGGGTGCCGATTACCAACTGAGCGCGGGCGGCCGAGATTGCCCAGGTGCGCCGGAACGCGCCTGTCAGAGACATCGCAGGCGATCCACCGCCCAGAGTCGTAATTCCGACGACGAGCGTTGCGGCCAGCACGAACGTGGCTGCGTCCACGATGAAGAGGACTGTCGGCGAACCCGGATACAGCGCGAGAATTGCACCCGCAAGACCGAAGCCGAGAGCGTTGGCGATCATGGTTGTGGCGGTAACCATGGCGTTTGCCTTTCCAACATGTCCTGCTGCAACGAGGTTCGGGATTGCGGCTTGGCGGGCTGGCTGAACAACTGCGTTAATGGTCGAGAGCAAGAAGACAGCCGGGAAGATCAGCCACCATTGCATTGGGATGAGAAACGCGATAGCGACAAGCGTTGTTGCGCGGACCAGCTCCAAACCAACAAGCAAGCCTCGCCGTGGGAGTTTGTCTGTCAGTCCGCCCATAGCACCTGTTACCAGCACAGTTGCAACCGCCTGGATTATCAGGGCCAACGCTACGAACCTCGGGTCGCGAGTCCGAACGTAGATTGACACCAACGTCGCAACAAGAGTTAGGGGATCGCCAATCGCCGAGATGCCAATCGCGGTAATCAGGCTGCTAAATCCAGGATTGGTTCGCAAAACCCGGAGGGTCGTGATCTGCCGTGGCACTTCAGGCCGGTTAAGAACCTCCATCGGCTGTAGACCGTGGATTTCACGAAGCGCATCGACAACGTTTGGGTCGTACCACTGGTTTGCCCGGCGGCTTATGTCTTCAACGCCTTCGATTGGTGTCATCACAGAACGCCGATAAAGACGAGCGCCTGTAATGGTGTCGAATGAATCCGCCACGGAGAGGATGCGAGCGCCGAACGGAATTACATCCCCTGTTAGACCCTCCGGGTAGCCGGAGCCATCCCAACGTTCGTGGTGGTGTCTCACAAGCGGCGCGACTTCAGCAAGCGCCGAATGCTGTGCAATCATGTCTGCTCCGATATCGGGGTGGCGCCGCATGATCTCCCACTCCTCTTCACTCAGGGGACCGGGTTTGTTCAGGATGTCGTCCCGCACGCCAATCTTTCCGAGATCGTGCAGGGAGGCTGCCGTGCGGATTAGTTCTACTTCGCGGTCTCCGAGCTCGAGGTGCTCACCCAGACGGCCCGCCAGATCGGATACCCGGATTGAGTGAGATTCCGTATACCGGTCCCGCGCATCGAGAACCTGCGCCGCAAGCTCAAGCGTCTGGTCCTTTAATACCGTCTGCCGCTGGGCGTCGGCGACGTTGCCCCGCACCGCCAAGACGAAGCCAAACAGCCCTGGCGCAATGATGTAGCCGACAGGAAACGGCTCGGCCTGAAGGAGCAAGAACAAGATTCCGCCGGCAAAACTCAAAACTAGCGTCGCAAACAGGGTCGTGATGCCGACGTTTTGGGCGATAGTCGTCCAGATCGAGGTTTGCCTGATGAACGAAAACAGAATGGCCGTTGTGAAGTAGTTGATTGCGACCGAGCTCACCACGTAGACCGTTGTCCGAGCTGGTATAGCCCACCAGTCATGGTCACCTCCGATCGAAGCAACTAGCACGGAGGGAATTACATGCGCGACGGCGAAAATTGCCCGATTGAAGAAGAAGGCCCACCAGGTAATGCCGCGACCGGGAATCCGGCCATCAAACAGGGCCAACCATGCGACCAAACCGACGCCAAGACCCGGTGAAGCCAATCCTGTAGCCACGAGCAGTGGATCGGCGACGGTCTGATGACCTGTTCTCCACGGGATGGGCCGCAGGGCTGCGATCTGGGTCCCAACAGCCAGGTACAGGAGGGTGGGGAGCTCGCTTCCGGCCGGCCGGTGAAGGAGCCAGCCAATAGGTAGCATGGCCAGCCCAACGCAGACGACAGCAACCAAGTAGAAACGAGCCGACCACGGCAACGACCGAAAGGCAGGCACGGCGGCAGAATTCTAGACCGCTACCGGCGGCCCAGAGCACCCAAAGCGAGATTCCACGAGGACCCTGCCCGGCGCCCCGGGCTCACTTACCCTGAGATTGAACTAGACGATCCAACCACCAACGACGCGCGACCTTGCTCCACTACGAAACAGGCGACGGAACATGCGCACCATACCGGACTCCCTCCTTGCCTCCTAGATTCCCTTTGTTGCGGCGTCACACTGCCAAGTCATTTCGTTCGAGCAAAGTGTGGGGGAGGGCTGTGGTTAGCGAAATCGCGCGATTCCATGAGGCCGCCTCATGGAAATCGATGAGCCCCGCCTACCGGAAATTGAGTACTAGACGTCCGCCAGGGTGATCAGACCCAGTCGAAGTGCCGTGCTGACGGCCTCGCCTCGGTTGTTCACGCCCAGCTTCTTGAAGATGTTGCGCAGGTGAGTGTCAATGGAGGCGGCCTTCAACTGGAGGTCCTTGGCCAAACGTTTGGTCGTGTGGCCTTTCGCGATTCCTCTCAGGATTTGCATCTCTCGTGAGGTCAGGTCAACCGTGGTACCTCGGGAGAGTGGAGTCGAAGCAGACACCCGCCTAATGACCTCTGGAATCATCCTTCGTGGAACGGGATTCTCCGATCGGGTTACAGCCAGTAGGGCGCGTTGGAGCTCGCCAGGCCCCGAATCCTTCAACACGTACCCGGAGCAGCCCGCCTGCATCATGCGAAGGAGGTCATCACTTGATTCGGACACGGTCCAAGCGATGATCTTCGTGTTGGGATAGGACGCCAGGACAGCCTTTGTCGTGGCCGGGCCGTCGAGCTCAGGCATGTGAACGTCCATCAACACCAGGTCAGGTTTCAGCGAACCGATCACCTTCAGAGCCTCGGCGCCCGACGACGATTCCCCAACAAGCCTCAGTTGTGTTGCCGAGGCAAGCATTGCTCTGGCTGCTGTGCGTGGAATGATGCTGTCGTCGACGACGAGTACCCTGAAAACCGTTCGACCTTGAGCGACCCGTGAGATGGAGGCAGCTTAGCAACAAGGACGTGAGCAGGCGAGCCCTCTCCTATGGCTACTTCGCCCTCGTCGGGGCGCTCGTTGTGATTCTCAACGTATGGAGTCGCAGCTACAGTGCCGGTCACCCAGACCAAGTCCCGGTTGTTCTCTATCTCGCGGCAGCGGTCGTAGCTCTTAGTTTCGCTGATGTTCGACTAGATCGCGGGCGCCTGACGTTGTCTGGACTCGCACTTGGGGCCGCGGCGGTCCTGCTTAACCCACTGGACGCGACAATAGTCGGCCTATCGATTGGGGTAGGAATGGCGCGGCGTGGCGCATGGCCGATCATCGGGAACGCCGTAATCACAGCTGCTTTCGCCTGCATTGGCGCGGTAGTGGCAATGCAACTGCGATCGGTTGCGCCGCTGCCTGTCTGGGCCAGGATGGTCGTAATTCTGATAATGACAATTGGAAGTCTCGCCCTCGTGGCGGTCGGACTGTCAGTGCGGACCGGTGAGTCGGTCGTCAGCATCGTCAGACGGAATTTCAACGCCTCCTTCTACATAGCCTTCGGATATTTCGCTCTCGGATCTCTAGTGATCACCTACGTACTTGATGGTTCACTGATAGGCTTCCTTTTGGCGTCGATCACCTGCGTGCTGGCGCTGGCCTTGACGGACACGATTGCGGGCCGGCGCGTCAGGAGGGTTCTCGAGTCCGAACTGTCCGATGCCGATCGCCACCTCTTCCACAGCCGCGCAGTCGAAGGTGTCGTCCACAACCTCCGCAATCACATGGCGACCGCGGTCGGCTACCTAAAGGAAATCGATCTCAACCGGCTCGATCCGGTCGACCGAAGCGCCGTG
>DASPXA010000040.1:0-13770 GCA_035637495.1 Verrucomicrobiia bacterium | reverse complement strand
GTGTCTGGCCTGCTGATGGTCGCCGTCCTGCTCGGCTACCGCACCGACCAGGGGCACGTGTATCAGTTCATGGGTACGGGCATCGCGGCGAAGCTGGATGTGCTCGGGGCGCCGCCCTCGTATGTCGTGATCGAGGACGGCGCTGCTCATGCCGTCGGTCGCGCGGCCGTCGGGCGGGACGGCGCCTTCGTCGCCCGCCTGGCGCCCGGCACCTACCGTCTTCGGCTGCCGGGCGACTCGCGGACGATCATGGTTGAGGTGCCGAACGGCGGATGCATCGACATGGTGCTGGACTTCCGGCTTCCGATGATCGTGCTCAAGGTTCCGGCAGAGGGCTGGCCGATGCCAGGCCTGGCCTAGGCGGCCTTCAGCTCGAAAACGGGCCTGCGCTCTGCGGCGGCCGCGGGATCCGAAAGGATGTCTCCGGCGTCGAGCACCGACAGCAGCAACGGACCGATCCGCAGCCCGCGCACGTAGGGGCCCACGACATCTCGGAAGAAAGCCGTCCGAGCCTCGACCGAGAGCTCGGCCGCGGTCACTTCTTCCCGCTTCCGGCCCACTGACAGCGTTGCTTCACCGGCCGCACGAAGGTTGCGGACCCAGTTCGTCTCACCAAACGTCCCGATCACCCACCGCTTGCCGCCCACCTCCACAAGCGCAACCGGCGTCGTTCGAGGGACGCCGCTCTTGCGGCCGCGGACGGTGATGAGGGCGTTGGGGCCCATCAGCGCCCCAACCTTCAGCACCCGGCGCGCGATGGGATTGAAAAGCCCGACATACGAAGGAACACGGACGCCCACAGTCACCAACCTCCATGGCCAATCAGATGATTGAGATCTAGCGTACCACGTTAATCAATCAGTTGCTTGGCTGATCTATTCCGAGGCCTCGAGACCGGCGGCGGGTCAGGCCTTCGAGCTGCCGATACCGAGCCAGCGTTCGAGCTGGCGGAGCGCCAGGTCACCCCGCTTTCCATCGTTCATGACCGGAAGGGTCATGGCGGTGAGCGTCGACACGATCAGCGCTGCCACCGCGTCGCTGTCGAGCTCCGGGCGCAGGGCGCCGGCCTTCACCGCGCGGCGAAGGAGTCCACGCATGGTGGTGAGCCACACGTCGTACATCTGGTTCATGATCGAGCCGATCGAGTCGTCTCGGACCGAACGCAGCGCCAGCTCGGCCATCACCGCGCCGAGCTCGGGCTCGTCGGCGAGGAGCTTTCGCACCGAACGGAGATAGTTGCGCAGCTGCTCGGACGGCGATCCATGCGGCGAGAGCGTGGTGCGGAAGCGGCCCATCGCGTGCGCCAGCACGGCGCCGATGAGCGCCTCCTTGGTCGGAAAGTAGTAGTGGAGCGTGGCGATGTTCACGCCTACCTCCGCCGCCACCTCTCGCGTCCTGAGCCCCTCGAAGCCGTGCTCGGCGATCTGTCGATAGGCGGCGAGGACCAGCTCCTCCCGCCTTCTCTCGCTGATAGTCCGCGTCGCCACGGACTAATTAAACACTTGATTGAGAACCTTTCTTCGCGTACCGCTCGTACTGCAGCCTGAAGATCTCGATCACGCCGGCGGCATCGTCCGGTCCGCTGATCCACACGCTGATCCATCCTGTCTCGGGCAACACGTGATGTGGTTGGGCACGACCTGCCGCAATCAGGTCGTCATGCAGGCGCCGAGGCACGGGCAGGTCGGCCAGGCGGTCGCCATGCACGTGGCCCATCTCCTTCCTTCCGTAGCGGTACTCGACTCCGCCGAAGCGGTGGGGCGCAGCCGTCACGCCCGGCCAGGACGTGACCGCCTCTCGGATCAGCTCACCCGGTCTTTTCACGAACGGCCACGCGCTCTCCGACGGTCTCGCCGGCCAGCATCTCGACGACTGCCCGGGTGTCACCGCCGTTCTTCAGCACGCGAAGCTGGCGGTCCGCGCTCGTCCCCTCGGCCAGGATCGTGTGCACGTACTCGACGGCCTGGCGCGATCCCAGGTCGTCGACCACGTCATCGACGAAATCCAGCAGCTCGATCGCGAGGTCGCGCATCGGAACTTCCTTCTGCTTGCCGAAATCGATGAGACGACCGTCGATCCCGTAGCGAATCGCCCGCCACTTGTTCTCGGCGATGAGGGCAGGCATGTACTTGCGGAAACCGAGGTTGCCGGAGCGAAGCTTCAGGAGCTTGGCGCAGATCGCCTGCATAAGGCCCGCGAGGCAGATGGTCTCCTCGAGGCGCGTCGGCATGTCGCAGACGCGAAACTCGATCGTCGGGAAGTTCGGATGGGCGCGAAGATCCCACCAGATCTTCTTGCCGTTGTCGATCGAGCCTGTCTTGACCAGGAGCTCGACGTAGTTCTGGTACTCGTCGAAGGACGAAAGCTCGGGCGGGATGCCGGTCCGCGGAAAGTTCGACCAGATCACGCTCCGGTATGACTTCAACCCTGTGTTTCTGCCCATCCAGAACGGGCTGGACGTGCTGAGCGCAAGGAGGTGCGGCAGGAAGTAACGGGCTTCGTTGAGGACCTCGATTCGCTGCTCCTGGTCCGGGATCGCGACATGCACATGGAGCCCGAAGATGACGAGCGAGCGGACGACGTCCTGCAGCTCCTCCTCGAGCATCTTGTAGCGGTCGTACTCGGTGATCTTCTGCTCCTGCCAGCGGGAGAACGGGTGGGTGCCCGCGCAGGCGATTCGCAGCCCGTCGCCCTTGAGCAGCTCGGACAGCGTTCCCCTCATGTCGGCCAGCTGCTGGCGGGCCTCGTCGACGTTCTCGCAGATGGTGGTCCCGACCTCGACCACCGACTGCATCATCTCCCGCTTGACCTTGTCGCCCAGCTTCGGCGACGCCTCGGCCAGCAGGGTGTCGATGTGCGCGTGGAGCTCGCCAGACCCGTCGATGATCTGGTACTCCTCCTCGACCCCGATCGTCAGAAAGCCGTCTCGACTCATGCCCGCCCCTCGACCACGAATGTTGGCACCACACTACCCGCTCCGGCCGTCACATTCAGCAGCGCAGCCGCCGAGACCCGCGTCATGAAGCCGCCGGCCCTGCCGTTGAAGAGGTACGGGTCGAGGTCGACAGCAAGGTCGATGTAGCGCAGGCCGTCGAGGGATACCGGGAAGGGAACTCGAGGAATCTCGACCGCCTCCTGCACGACGTAGCTCTGGCGTGTCGCGGTTTCGATCGCGTCCTCCCACTCGGCCTGGCCGACGGTCCATCCCAGCACGACTCCCTTGCCGCCATATTCGTCGTTCGGCTTCAGCACGAGCGTCTCCCGGCGCCGCGCGATCTGCTCGGCGAGCTGGGGCCGGACCCGCCGGGTCCATGGGATGTGGCGGCGGATCGCCGCCCGCTCCGACGGGGTGTAGAGACGCTGATACCGCTCATCCGAGAGCAGCGCCAGGCTCATCTTCTTGTGCAGGAGCTTGGCCCGAAAGCTGTTCACCACGCACACCGCGCCGGCCATATAGGCGTCACGCAGCGCCCGCGTGTCGCTTCCGCTCGCCAGCAGCTCGCTCGTGAGAACTCGCCGGTAGACGAGGTTGACCGGCCTGTTGCCGGCGTAGAGCCTGCCCCTCCTGAACTCGAGCGCGCGCGGGTCGCAGATCAGCGTCCTGATCCCTGCTTGCTCGAAGAAGGACTTGAACATCTCGAACTCGGGGGCGGTCGGCAGTCCCTCCCAGTCCACGATCGCAATCACAGGCGTGGAGCTCCGCCCCCACTGCCGAAAGGCGTGCAGCATCGCGCCCAGCTGGCGCCGTCGGGTCGGCATGAACCTCCCGCGGAACTGCTTGCGAAACGCCTTCATCACCGGCAGCTCGCGGAAGACGTCGGTGAGGTTGTCGCTGTAGGCCATGCCCGCGGGGGATTCCGCGTTGTATTCGACAAACCTCACCTGGTCGGCAAAAAAGCTGTCGAGGCGCACCGAGGGCGAGGAGAACCTGAAGCCGGGATCTGCCATCGCCAGCTTCTCTTCTTCGCCCTCCAGGCCGAGCTCGCTTCGGAGCTCGTCGTCCATCAGGAGCGCCCGCTCGAGGCTGGCCAGTGCGCCGGCCACTCCTTCGGCTGCAGCCACCGCCTGGTCGTAGCGCCTCTGGGTGAGCAGCTGCGGGCGGATCGCCACGCACAGCGGCCGCTCGCCGAACATCAGGCGCCGCTGCCTCTGTCCCGCGGCAAGGGCTTCGGCGCTGTCTTCCGCCAGCCGCGCGTCCTCGAGCAGGGCGTGAAAGGCGGCGACCGGGTCTTTCACGCCTCTACGGGTTTCGGCGTCTGCATCCTGCTGACGTGCTTCCACCATCGATGCTCGTCGCGCCACGGCGGCGTGGCCTCGCCGCGGGCGTAGGCAAGCACCAGGTCGGACATCTTGTCGAGCACCCAGCGAAAGTTGTCTTCCTTGATCGAGAAGTTGTCGAAGTCGGGCGCGGGGTTCAGGAAATCGATTGCAAAGAGGACGCCATCCCGCACCGCGAACTCGACCGTGTCCATGTCGTACCCGAGCGTCTCGACCAGGGTTCGCGCGTCCTTTATCGCCTGCTCGCGGAGCGAACCCTCGACGGGACGTGAGACCTGGTAGCGCTCTTCGAACGGCGCCTTCGGGTTGTAACGGATCGGCATGATGTGCTGCCGGCCGATGCAGATGCAGCGCACGTAGTCGTCCCAGTCGATGAACTCCTGCAGGATCATCGTCTTCAAGCCGGTCTGGTCGTAGGCGGTGATGAGCTCTTCGATCGAGTGGACGATGAAGACGTCTTTCCACCCGCCGCCGGTGTTCGGCTTGAGCACGGCGGGGAGGCCCGTGTACGAAACCAGGTGCTCCCAGTCGAGCGGAAACTGCAGGTTGCGCAGCGACTGCACGTGGTCGATGTCGGGAATGTACTGCTTGTTCGGCAGGACGACGGTCTTCGGAACCGCCACGCCCAGCTTCCGGGCCAGCGTGCACTCGAAGAACTTCTCGTCGGCCTGCCACCAGAACGGGTCGTTGATGACAGTCGTGCCGAGGAGGACCGCGCTCTTAAGGTGTGCCCGGTAGTACGGCACCTCGTGCGAGATGCGGTCGACCAGGACGGCGTGATACGGCTCGAAGGTCTCAGGTGTGCCGCCCAGCACGGCGAGCTCGGCCGTGATCCCATCGTCCCGGCCCTTCTGGTTCACGACCTCGATGAATGGCCCCGGGAACGTGTGCTCGCGCCCGATCAGCAGTCCGATGATCTTTTTTTGGGCCATCTTCCATTCCTCTCCTGTGCGGTCAGCCGGCGGCGAGGTATCTGCGCATCATGTCCTTCCAGTAGGGCCAATCGTGCGCCCATCCGGGCCAGATTTCGAGCCCGACCTCGACCCCGTCCGCCCGGAACAGCCCGGCGAGCTTCTTCGAGTCCTCGACGTTCGGGTCCTGCTCCCCGGTGGCGATGACCTTCGGGTGCATCGCGCGCAGGGGCCCCAGGTATGCCTCGTCGGTCAGCCCGGGCAGGAAGGCCATGAGGTTGGTGAAGTAGGTGCCGTCGTCGTTGTAGCCGTCCAGCCAGCGCGCGGTGTCGAAGGCGCCGCTCATCGCGATGAAGCCACCCACACGGTCCGGATGCCGGGCGGCGAGGAGCACTGCATGCATGGCGCCGAACGAGGTGCCGCAGGTGACCGGACGGTCCGGGAGACGAGGCAGGATCTCGTCCAGGAGGTAACCCTCGTACTGGAGGTGGCGGCGAACCCGTTCCGCCGGGTGCCTGTCCCTCGCGTACCACGACTCGCCATCGACGCTGTCGACGCAGACGAGCTGGACTGCCCCCGACTCGATGAAGTCGCTGATCGCCCCGACCAGGCCGAAGTCCTCCCACTGGTAAAACCTGCCCATCGAGGTCGGAAAGACAAGGATCGGCCTGCCGGCGTGGCCGAAGTGGAGGAGCTCCATATCGCGGCCCAAGGAGTGGCTGTATTCCTTGATGTAGTCGCGTTGCAATTCACTGATCGTGGTGCTCATGTTGATGGTGAACCATCGCATGTTCCAGGGTTTAGGCGCTACATTCCCCGGACGTGTGGCTCCGGGTGCTCATCCTCTCGATTCTTCTCTTCATCGTGGGCTTTGGCGCCCACGAGGTCCTTCACCTGCTCGTGATCTACGCGGTCGGCTCTGACGGCTCGATCATCGTCCGGCCGTGGCGCATGGGCTACCTGCCCGTGACGATCTACGCGCTGCACGCACAGCCGGCGCAGCAGCTCGACGTCGTGCGGCAGTCGATCGTCAACTTCTTCGGCCCCGCAATCGCGGCGGTCCCCTTCATGGCCCTGCTGCTCTACGTTCGAGAGCCGATTCCGGTGGCTGCCCTGATCGCCAACGTCGTGATCCTCCTCTTCTACGCGGTGATCGAGCTGGGCGACCTGCTGCTGGAGAAGGTCTGGGACGCCGACGTTTCATTGCTGACGACTCCCGAGTTCAACTACGGCGTGCCCCTCCTCGTCATCGCGATGACCGTGGTGGGCGTGTCGCTGCTTTCAGCCGTCCGTGGAAGCCGGATCCCCGACTGAGGTACACGTCGGGACCGGGTGCAAACCCGGCGCGCTGCCACCGCCGCACGCCCACCCGCGGCCGTTGAACAGCACGAGCTCGAAGCCGTGGCGCGCGGACAGCATCGAGCCGGCGGTCTTCCAGGCGCTTCCGGGCCGATAGACCGCGAACTGGTCGATCACCCGGCTCTCGCCGGCGTCTTCGCCGCCGACCACGATCACGTTGCCATCGTCGAACGCAACTGCTCCGCCGCCGCTCGTCGGCTGCGGCAGGTCGGGCGGCCTCGACCAGGCCAGGGATCCTGGATCGAGGCAATCGACGCGAGCCGTCGTCGGAGATCGGCCGCCCGCCACGCAGACGGTGCCGCCGGCGGCAAATCCGGACACGTGGTTGCGCGGGCTGGGCAGCGAGGCTATGACCGTCCAGGTGTTTGCGATGGGGTCATAGGCCTCGACCGCCGCCACGTTGCCTCGACTGGTGTTGCCGCCCAGCGCGTACAGCCGGCCGCCGAGCGCGACGAGCGCGTGGCCGCCCCGCGCGAAGTGCATCGGCGCCAGCTCGGTCCACTGCTCGCCCTCGAGCCGGAACAGGCGTGCCGAGTCGCGACCGTTGCTGTGGCCGCCGGCCAGGTAGACATAGCCGCCGAGGCTGGCGGCTGACGGATGATCGACTGGGAGAGGAAGCGAGGGCCCGGAGCGCCAACCGGTTCCGTCGAACACGTACGCCGAGGACAGGCTGGCGCCGGCCGCGTTGAGGCCACCCATCACGTAGAGATTCCCCTCGGCCGTGGCGGCCGCGGTCTCCTCTACCAGCGCCGGCAGCGACGGCTCCGCTCGCTGAGGCGGCTGCGGAGACGGGGACGGCGACAGGCTGGAGGACGGTGAAGCCTGGGACGGGACGGGCGTCGGAGAGCGCACCGCGGCGGTGCCCTGGCTGCACGCGGTCATCACGAGGCATATCGCCAGCGCCGCCGCGAGCTTCATTCGTTCGATCACTAAGTGCGTAAGTGTTGCCCATCGCAAACCCATAATCGGCGCCGATGAGTTCGCGCGGGCCCTTCATGAGCCGCGCCGCATGGCTGGTCCTCGGGGTCAGCGTGCTGGCGTTCGCGACCGTGCTCGGGGTCGGATGGCTGCGCAATCACCACCACGTCGACACGACCGCACACGTGCCCGCTTCAGCCGCCAAGGCCGGTGTCGAGCTCAAGACCCTGGTGTCGATGAAGCAGGAAGGCAACGGTCTCTACGACGTGGTCGCAAACGTGACCGTTGTGAACAGCTCGGATGCGGCGATCTACTACGTGGGCATCCCGTGCTACGCGCCCGCACGCGTGCGCTTCGCCTCGACGCTGGGCCCGCCCGCAAGTCGAACCTACTCGCCGGCCGCCGCGGGGCTGCGCACGCACGTGATGGACTACCGCCGCTCGCTCGACGAGATCGGATCGTTCGCGCAAGAGAAAGGCACGCCGAGCGGAGCTGCCACGGCATGTGACGAATCTGCGCCGCCGGTCCTACCCGCCCATCAGCCCATCAACTACACGATGACCGCCACCATCGGAACTTCGAATCAGCTGAGCGTCGACCCCCTGACCACCGAGGTCGTGACGACGCTTCAGATCGGCTCCCTGGCAGCGTCGCAACCGGGACTGCCACCCTCGCCGCTGCGTGTTGTCGACACGGTCGAGGCGCGGACGTCGCTGAAGACCCTGACCGACCTGACCAAACCGTCCTCGGCCAACTACGGCGAGGTCTCGCGGCATTTCGACCTGCTCATGCGAAACGCGGGCATCGCCGCGTGGGTGAACGCGCAGGACCCGTCGCTGTGGGGTGCGGCGCGCCTCATGGATCCCTACCCCACGGCAACTAGCTGGAGGTTGGAGGCGTTCAACCATGCCTGGGCCGTCCCGCTCGTCGTGACGGGCACGGACTCAACCCTGAAGCAGGTCAGGATCCCTGACGAGCCGTGGAAGGCGCCTCTGGCGACCGATGCGGTGCTGCCTCCCGCCGCGGTCTCCACCGACAAGGTTGGCATCCTGTACCGCGACCTCTACGTCGGGGACCTGGTGCTGCCCTCGGGCAGAGTGATGGTGGGCGACGTCGTGTCCAGCGACGGCATGCTGAAGTTCGATTACGGCGTGCAGGCGGGCGGCCGGTACCCGATCCACATCGTCACCACCAGGCCGCGCTACGAGGGCGACGAGTACGAGGCAGTGGCCTGGGAGGAGCTGATCCTGTCGAGCTCGCCGGTGGCGGAGTGGAAGCCTGCAGTTCCGGTGGGCCACTCCGCTTCGGAGCTGAAAACCGGCGAGCTGTTCATCTGGGGAACGGACGGTGGAAGCGGCGGGTTTGCGTCACCCGAGGCGATGAAATTCATGGACGCCACGCTCAGTGAAGAGGAGCTCGGCCTTTATGGGCAGATGGGCCAGCGCGAGGAAGCCAACGACTGGCTGTGGGGCTTGCTCACGGTGGACAACACCACGGGCGCCAACGTGTTCGGCACCAGCACAGGCGCCGACGGAGGTTTCCCGGTCCTGCTCGGGGTGGACGCGCAGGGCCGGCCGGCAGTCCTGCTCTCAGACTTCGGCAACTACCGGATGAAGTTCACGGGCGTCGACGCGTAGCCGAGGCAGGGCTGCGCAGCGCGCCGTCGCATAATCCACCCATGGCCACCGCCCTCTCGCTTACGCACCTCGGTTCGCTGATGCGCGGGGTGCGCAGCGTGGACGAGGTCGGGGCCGACGAGCGAGCCGCGTCTCTGGCCAAGCGGTCGATCAAGAAGTCCTCGAAGCTGTGGGCTCTCGACCTCGCCATCCGGTGCATGGACCTGACCACGCTCGAGGGTCAGGACACGCCGGGCAAGGTGGCCGCGCTGTGCGCGAAAGCCATCCGGCCCAAGCCGGGCGACGCGACCGTCCCCCCGGTGGCTGCAGTGTGCGTGTACCCGCTGCGGATCGCGGACTGCGTCGGGCACCTCCGCGGAACCTCGGTGCGCATCGCCTCGGTGGCCACCGCGTTTCCCTCCGGCCAGACCTTCACGTCGATCAAGGTCGCCGAGACGGAGCAGGCGGTGCACGCAGGCGCGCACGAGATCGACATGGTCATCGACCGCGGCGCGTTTCTGTCCGGCGACTATCAGCGCGTCTACGACGAGATCGTTGCGGTGAAAGAGGCATGCGGCTCCGCACACCTCAAGGTGATCCTCGAGACCGGCGAGCTAGGGACCTACGACGCGGTGCGGCGAGCGAGCATCCTCGCCATGGCGGCGGGCGCCGACTTCATCAAGACCTCGACCGGCAAGGTGCAGCCGGCGGCCACGCTCCCGGTCGCCCTCGTGATGATGGAGGCGATCCGGGACTTCGTCCGCGAGACGGGCCGGCCGGTCGGCTTCAAGGCGGCCGGCGGAATCCGCACCGCGAAGCAGGCGATTGCATACCTGGTGCTGACGTACGAGACCCTCGGTCCGGACTGGATGACCCCGGAGCTGCTGCGCCTCGGCGCGTCCACGCTCCTGAACGACGTGCTGATGCAGGTCGACAAGGAGCGCAGCGGCGCCTACCAGTCCATCGACTACTTCACGATCGACTGATGGCGCTGGCCAAAAAGCAATCCGCGGAGCTCGCCAAGCAGGTCTTCGAGTACGCGCCCGCGCCCGAGTCGATCGACCACGTCAAGATCCAGTCGCGCTACGGCCTGTTCATCGGCGGCAAGATGGTCGAGGCGCACAGCAAGAAGCGGTTTCCGACGATCAACCCGGCGACCGAGCAAAAGCTGGCCGAGGTCGTCGAAGCCGATGAGGTCGACGTCGATCGCGCGGTCAAAGCCGCAGGAAAAGCGTTCGACTCCTGGGCGCGCATCTCCCCTTCGCAGCGGTCCCGATATCTCTTCCGCATCTCGCGGATCCTCCAGGAGCGGTCACGCGAGCTGGCGGTGGTGGAGACGATGGACGGTGGCAAGCCGATCAAGGAGTCGCGCGACGTCGACATCCCGCTGAGCGCTGCGCACTTCTTCTACTACGCCGGGTGGGCCGACAAGCTCGAGTGGGCGTTCCCCAATCGCAAACCGCGGCCGCTTGGCGTGGCGGGCCAGGTGATCCCGTGGAACTTCCCACTTCTGATGCTCGCGTGGAAGATCGCGCCGGCTCTTGCGGCCGGCAACACGGTGGTGCTGAAGCCGGCCGAGACGACGCCTCTCTCCGCGTTGCTCTTCGCTGAGATCTGCATGCAGGCCGACCTTCCGCCGGGCGTGGTCAACATCGTCACGGGCGCGGGCAAGACCGGGTCGCTGGTCGTGACCCATCCCGACGTCAGGAAGGTTGCGTTCACCGGCTCGACCGAGGTCGGCAAGCTCATCCAGCGCTCGATCGCGGGCACCGGGAAGCGCCTGACCCTCGAGCTCGGCGGCAAGGCGGCGAACATCGTCTTCGAGGACGCGCCGCTAGACCAGGCGGTGGAGGGGATCGTCAACGGGATCTACTTCAACCAGGGTCACGTGTGTTGCGCGGGGAGCCGGCTCCTTGTCCAGGAATCGATCGCGGAGCCGCTGCTCGAAAAGCTGAAGCGGCGCCTGTCCACGCTGCGACTCGGCGACCCGCTGGACAAGAACACCGACATCGGCGCGATCAACTCGCGCGCGCAGCTGGAGAAGATCCAGGGCCTGGTCGAGTCGGGAATCGAGGAGGGCGCGGAGCTCTACCAGCCCGAGTGCGTGCTGCCGGAGCGCGGCTTCTGGTTCCCGCCGTCGCTGTTCACCAACGTGTCGCAGTCGTACCGGATCGCGCGCGAGGAGATATTCGGCCCGGTGTTGTCGGTGCTCACCTTCCGAACGCCGCACGAAGCGGTGGAGAAGGCGAACAACACGCCATACGGACTCTCGGCAGGCGTGTGGACCGACAAGGGCTCGCGCATCCTCTGGATGGCCGAGCGCATGCGGGCCGGCGTCGTGTGGGCGAACACATTCAACCGCTTCGACCCGACGTCGCCGTTCGGAGGCTACAAGGAATCAGGCTTCGGCCGCGAGGGTGGCGTCCACGGGTTGCTGCCGTACCTGGAGCTCAATTAGATGGATGTTCGGAAGACCTACAAGCTCTTCGTGAACGGAGAGTTCGTGCGCTCGGAATCCGGTCGCGCTTATCGGCCCGACGGAAACGTCAACGTGCCGCGCGGCTCGCGCAAGGACCTGCGCGATGCCGTACGAGCCGCCCGGACCGCCTTCCCAGGTTGGGCCGGCCGCACGGCTATGAACCGCGGACAGATCCTGTACCGCGCGGCGGAGATGCTCGACGGCCGCGCCGCGCAGTTCGCCGGCCTGCTGGGCGCAGGAGTCCGTGCACGCCGCGAGCTCGAGCACTCGGTGGAGACGCTGGTCTGGTACGCCGGGTGGACGGACAAGCTGGCGCAGGTCAGCGGCACCGTGAACCCGGTGGCCGGACCGTACTTCAACTTCACGATCCCCGAGCCGACCGGTGTCGTAGCCATCATCGCCCCCGAGGAAGCGCCGCTTCTTGGATTGGTGCGCAGGCTGGCGCCCGCGCTGTGCGGCGGCAACGTCGTCGTGGCTCTCGCCCCCGAATCAGCGCCGCTGGCGGCACTGACGCTCGCGGAGGTGCTGGCGACGAGCGACGTGCCGGCCGGCGTGGTCAACATCATCAGCGGCCAGCGCAAGGAGCTGCTGCCCTGGCTCGCCTCGCACATGGACGTCAACGCGATCGACACCGCGGGCTGCACCACCGAGGAAATCAAAGCAATCGAGGAATCAGCGGCAGGCAACGTCAAGCGGGTGATCAAGGTCGAATCGAAGGAGCGGAGTCCTTATCTCATCTCCGCGTACATGGAGTTGAAGACCATCTGGCATCCCATCGGGGTTTGACGTTTCCTAGAATTGCGATTGCATGACTGAGGTGCTCGTGCAGCCGGCGGTGGAGAACACCACCGACCTGCGCCTGGACCGAAGCAGCGGGAAGCCAATGATCACCGCCGACCAGATCGCGCGGCGTGTGCATAGGCTGGGGCGCCAGATCTCAGAGGTGTACAAGGACATCGACACCCCACTCGTCATGGTCGTGATCCTCAAGGGCGCGACGGTCTTCGCGGCTGATCTCCTGCGGAGTCTGAGCATTCCGGCCGAGCTCGAGTTCGTGCGCGCGTCCAGCTACCCGACTGGCACGTCGAGCAGTGGACGATTGAAGCTCGCGCACATGGTCGAAGGCCCGCTCGTTGGACGGCACGTGCTCCTCGTCGAGGACATCATCGACTCCGGCGTCACGGTCGACGCCGTGGCGAAGCGCATCCAGCGCCTGAGCCCGGCCTCGGTCCGGCTCGCGGGACTGCTCGACCGTCCGGCCCGGCGACAGGTCAAGGTGAAGATCGATTTCACCGGCTTTGTGATCCCTGATCGTTTCGTGATCGGCTACGGCCTCGACTACGCCGGGCTGTATCGCGAGCTCCCTCACATCTATTCGCTGACATAACCTCCAGGTACCTCGGCTGGAAGAAGGCCGAGCTGCACTCGCACCTCGATGGAGCGGTGCGCGTGTCCACCGCCGAAGAGCTCTCCGGCCGGCGCGGACTTCGCATGGTCGCGCCGAACGATTGTCCGAGCCAGGCGGAGTACATCAGCTACTTCGGCGACGCGATCGCGGTGATGCAAACCGAACCGGCGCTCGAGCGGATCGCGTACGAGGTGTGCGTAGACTCGGCGGCCGAGAACATCGACTACCTCGAGGTCCGCTGGGCGCCGCGGCTGCACCTTGGTCAAGGTCTGCGCGTCGAGCAGGTGATCGGCGCCGTCCTGTCAGGTTTGAGAGCGGGGCCGATCAAGGCCGTGGCGATCGTGTGCGCGATGCGGCAGCACACGCCGGCGGAAAACGTCGAGCTCGCCCGAATCGCCGGCGAGTTCGCCGGCCGTGGTGTGGTCGGCTTCGACCTCGCCGGGGACGAGATCCGCTACGCGGCGCGTCCGCACAAGCCCGCGTTCGAGGCCGCGCGGTCGGCCGGCCTGCGCCTCACCTGCCACGCGGGAGAGGCCGGCGATCCCGCGAACGTTGCGGAGGCGCTCGACCTCGGGGTCGAGCGGATCGCGCACGGCGTGATCGGCGCACGCGAGCCACGCATCGTGGCGCGGATTCGGAGCGAGGGTGTGGTCCTGGACATGTGCCCAACCGCGAACTGGAAGTGCAAGGCGGTGGCGACGCTCCAGGAGCACCCGCTGCCCGGCCTCGTGAGAAGCGCCGTGCGGTGCACGATCAGCACCGATTCGCGCACGGTTGCGGCGACGACGCTCACGCACGAGT
>DASPXA010000039.1:0-1538 GCA_035637495.1 Verrucomicrobiia bacterium | reverse complement strand
TACAGACTGCCAGAACCGCGGCTGCCTTGTCACTAGCGGATCGTCTATCGGGACGGCCGAGTGCCCATGACCGTGACCGCGCTGGGCATCCCCGGTGGCTGCCGGAGCGTTCGTGATCGCGACCGAGCCCGCGCCGGGACCGGCCGCGGCGGCTACCGCGCGGCGGCGCTGAGGGCCCCCCCGTACGGGCTGATCTGTACTCCATGCGGCGATGGCGCCTGCCCGCGAAGAGAGCCAAATATTCGGCATCGTTCGGCGTGCCTGGAGCAGCATGACGATGCTGACACGAGCGGGCGGCCAAGTGGCTGCAGATCTGGCTCGATCAGGTGTGGGCGCCCAGGACGATCGCCGCGT
Organism: Verrucomicrobiia bacterium; assembly: GCA_035637495.1. Lineage (GTDB taxonomy): Bacteria > Chloroflexota > Dormibacteria > Dormibacterales > Dormibacteraceae > 40CM-4-65-16. The sequence goes on along the minus strand of DASPXA010000039.1, from coordinate 1,184 downwards.
CTGCCCGTGGTCTTTCCGAGTATCTGGCGATGTGCGAGCGCGAGTGTGTGCGGCCCGTCTGGTAACCCCACCCGCCCACGATGTCCGTGACACGGTCGGCGGTTACGTCCAGAGCGCAGACGGCTTGTGCAAGCGCGCCGACGAGCGATCGCGCCGGGCGCGAAGGCCGCCCATCTTGCCGCCACCAGGACCTTGTTCCGTCGCCCACATTGATCTGAGGACGCGGGATCTGATATTCAATCCACCGTTTTGGCGCTGGCCAGTGAGGAAGCGACCGCGGCGAACTGGTCCAGCGCTGCTTGGAGGTCCTCGATGATCTCGGCAGCTATAACCTCGGGTGCTGGCAGGTTTTCTGTGTCCTCCAGGGACTCGTCACGAAGCCAGAAGATGTCCAGCGATGCCTTGTCGCGCGCGACCAGTTCGTCGTACTCGAAGGCCCGGAATCGTTCCGTCTCGGTCCGCTCCCCGCGGTCGGCGGGGTTGTAACACGTGACGAAGTCATCGAGATCAGGTCTGGTGAGCTTGCGAGTCTTGAGAGTGAAGCTTTGGTTGGTCCGGAAGTCGTAGATCCACAGCTTCTTGGTCCACGGCCTCTCGGACGGCGGCTTCCGGTCGAAGAAGAGGACGTTGGCCTTGACGCCGCCAGCGTAGAAAATACCCGTTGGCAGCCGGAGCAGAGTGTGGACGTCGCACTGCTCCAGGAGCCGACGGCGGACCGTCTCGCCAGCGCCACCCTCGAATAGCACGTTGTCCGGCACCACGATCGCCGCGCGTCCGTTGATCTTCAGCAGAGACCGGACATGCTGGAGGAAGTTCACCTGCTTGTTGGACGTGGTCGCCCAGAAGTCCTCGCGCAGGTAGCTCATTTCCTCGCGCTCGGCCTCGCCTTGGGCGTTGATCACCTTGTACGAGGACTTCCTGCCAAAGGGCGGATTGGTCAGGACCATGTCGAAGTGCTCACCCGGTGCCGACCGCAACGAGTCATCGACGGTTACGAGGCTTTCACCCTCGGGGGCACCGATGCCGTGCAGCAGCAGGTTCATTGCGCAGAGCCGGGCCGCGGTGTCGACGATCTCCCAGCCCCGCAACGCATCGTCGCGCAAGAATCGCTTCTCGTCAGGATCCAGTTGGGCCGACTTCATCCGCTCGTACGCCGCGAGCAGGAAGCCGCCGGTACCGGCCGC
>DASPXA010000038.1:0-10519 GCA_035637495.1 Verrucomicrobiia bacterium | reverse complement strand
CAGCGCGAGGCCGAAGTCGAATGCGAAGTCGCTGTTGTAGGTAGATACGTAGGGGAACTGCCAGCCCATCCGTTGCTTGTAGGCCGTCAGCCGCTCCACCGGCGCCCGCGAAAAACAGAGAAGGGTCACGTCGAGGTGGCTGAGGTGAACGAGCGAGCCGTCGAGCCCGTCGCCCAGGCTGGTGCAGCCGGGGCAGGCGCCGAGCGTGTAGTCGGGGCCGAACATGATGTTGTAGGCGAGCAGCTGTGAGCGCCCGTCGAAGAGCTCGCCCAGGGTCTTCTTGCCATCCTGGGTGTCGAACTCGTACTCCTTCTCGACGCGGACCCAGGGCAGATCGCGACGCACGTTCGTGATCTCCTTGTTTCGCTTGGCCTGCTCGGCCTCGAGCTTCGCGAGCTCGTTCCGGGCCACCTGCCATTCCTCGCGGGTTCCGATCCTGTGTTCTTGCATCTCATCTCCTCCAGTCCGGCAGCCCTCGAGCACAAGCCGAATCCATCATCGCGTCGGACGCTAGCGTGATTACTTAGACGCCAGACGACCAGCAAACTCATCGCAATCTGGTCCAAGGAACGAAAGAAATTCTTGAGTAAGAGCCATCCGCACCTGCGGGTGTCGCCGCTGGCAAAGCCACGGCTGGCGCATTCACAACAACGTTGCAGGCAAGATCGCGTTGATCGCTGTTGAATCGTCACGGTACACGCAGCTACTGGACGATCCGCACACGACTAAAGTCAAGGCGTTTCGCTCTACGCGCGCGTAGGGGTGTGGTCGGCCACTCTGGACGTCATTAGAACTCGGCTACTGGAAGTAGCCGGCGCGATCACCCAGTGATCACCGCTCCGCTCCGGGTGCCTGAGACTGCCGGGCTCACCGCGTCGATCGCTGACCTGCGCCGCTGGCGCGGCATGATTCTTCCAGGCAAACTGACCATGAGGACTCTCCACACGTCGTACCGGGTTTCCAACCTGAGCGCGTCGCTCGACTTTTACACCGCACTCGGGTACACGCAGGTCGGCCGCGTCGATCTGGGCGGCGGTGCGAGTCTGACCATGCTCAATTTCCCAGGCGAGGAGGTCGTGACGCTTGAGTTGGTGCACCGACCGGCCGCTGGAGCGGTCGACATCGGCACCGGGTTCAGTCACATTCCGGTCCAGGTCGACGATCTCCCCGCCACCCTTGGGCGGCTGTCCGAGGCAGGGCTCAAGCCCGGCCCGGTGGAACGACCAGGTGGACAGGACGGGCCTCAGATCTCATGGCTCACGGACCCCGACGGCTACCGGATCGAGCTGGTGCAGTGGCCACCGGGGCACCCTTACGGGATCACCGCGGCCGACTTTCAGAACGAATCGGGGCGTGAGCCGAGAAACTGAGATTTGGTCGGGGGCCCGGGATTTGAACCGAGGCCTCACGGTCCGGGCCCGTGCGTCGTCAGGCACCGCGTAGGCGCACAGAAGGTTGGCCAGCGACTTACTGTTGCCGCGGCACGTTGTATCGGGTCCGCGAAGCGTCGCGCCGCTGCTAAATCTGAAGCGGAGACCGTAATCTGCCACCTCCAACTTGCGGTTTAAGGGATACAGAAGGTGGGCCGAGAGCGGCGATAAGCCGGGTTCTGTATCCCGTTTCCGGGACGGTGACCATCTGTCTGGGGCGCGACTTGCGCCGCGTCTCTAGCGACCGATACCCGAGGACTGGGCGAGCAGCCGTTACAACGTCCTCCTATTTGGTCTTGCTCCGGGCGGGGTTTACCTGGCCGGCCGGTCGCCCGGCCGCCGGTGGGCTCTTACCCCACCTTTTCACCCTTACCTGTCGACGTTTCTCCGGAGATCAACCTCGACCGGCGGTAGTTTTCTGTGGCACTTTCCTTCGGGTCGCCCCGACTGGGTGTTGCCCAGCGCCCTGCTCTGTGGAGCCCGGACTTTCCTCCAACGCTATTTACTTCGCCGGCGGTCACCCGTCCGCCTCGGCCCGCCGGTAAGTCTACCCGCGAAGGTTCGAAAGCATGCGCCGGGTCCGTGCCGCCAGGAAGCGGCCGCTCGTGACCTGGAACAAACCGTGGATGATGTGGCCCACGAACCCCCTGGCGCGCCGCTCCATGGCGATCGTAAGCACGCTTCCGCCGCCTGAGCGAGGCAGCACTTCCATTCGCCACGTCCCGCCCGGCTGGGTGGCGCTTGCCTCCTCGACCGTAGCTGTGATCACGGGCTCCTTCCACTCGTAGCGCTCGATCGACCAGATTCCGAGGCTGGCGGTGCCCTCCCGCACCCGCGCCCAGTCATCACCCCGATCCAGGACCCTGAACGACGAGGGCGAAAGGTCTGGCCACAGTTGGGCGCGCCTCGGCCCAAACTCCGTCAGCGCCTCCCAGACGACCTTTGGATCGAGGTCGGTCTCGACGGTATAGGTGACCCTAGCCACCGAATTTCTTCTTCGGGACTTTCTCGTCGATCGCCATGTTCGCGAGGTGATCGGCGCCGCGATTCTCCTCCCGCGCGACGTGCTTGATCTCGTATGGCACCGTCGCCAGGAGACGCGTCGCTTCTGCGTGCAGCCTTTGCAGCTCTGGGTCCTTGATCTTGTACTGACCCTTTATCTGTTCGACGACGAGCTTGGAGTCGAGGTAGATCTCGACAAGAGCCGGCTTCCAGTCCCCGATCGCCTTGAGCCCTTCGATCAGGGCGTGATACTCGGCCTGGTTGTTGGTCATCTCCCCAAGCCACTTATGCCTTGCTTGCAGCCGCATGCCCTGGTCGTCCTCGATCAGCACGCCGGCTCCGGCGGGCCCAGGATTGCCTCGCGCCGCTCCGTCCGTCCGGAGCCGCAGCGTCCTCAGGCGATCACCAGGATTCGGCCGCAGTTGTCGCAGTGCACGATCTCGTCGCCCTTGCGCAGCACCTGCATCCCCGACGAAGTCACGGTGACGTGGCACGCCAGGCACTGGTTGTGGTCAACCTCTGCAACAGCCGGGTGCACGCGCATGCGCAGATACGCGGTCTGAAACGCGGGGGGAACCTGCGCCCAGGCCGCGTCGCTGTCGGCCTTGACCGAGGCAAGCTCGGCCTGCCACGACTCGAGGTCGTGGCGCAGCGCCGGCTCGTCTGACGCGGAGCGAGTGCGCGCTTCCTGCAGGCGCTCTGAGGCCTCGAGGAACCCTTGCTCGGCCAGCTCGCCCTCCTCCATCAGGAGCAGCTCCGCCTCCTCCTCTTCGGCGAAGCTCGCCTTCAGGTGATCGACCTCTTGACTCAGCTGCATCAGCTCGGTCGGGTTGCGGATGCGCCCGCTCATCAGGTCTCTTTCGCGTGAGCGCAGACGCGAGCGGTGTGTCTCGCGCTCCCGGTCGGACTCGCGAAGACGCAGCTGGATGGCGTCTCGTGAGGCCCGCGCGGTCGCCAGCGTCTCCTCCGCATGCACCACGTTCGGATCAGAGGTGAGCACCGCCTCCACCTGCTCGATCTCGTCGCGCAGCTCTCGCTCCCTCTCGACCAGCCGCTGGTAGGCCAGCAGGAGCTGCGCGGGCTTCATTCGAGGACGACCAGGACCTGGCCCTCCTTGACCACCTCACCCTCCTTCACGCGGACCTCTTTGACGGTGCCCGCCCGAGGGGCGGTGACGGGAATCTCCATCTTCATCGACTCGAGGATCAGCAGCTCGTCCTCCTCCGCGACCTGCGCCCCGGCCTCGGTCTTGACCTTCCACACGTTGCCAACGAGCTCAGCCTTGACTTCAGTCATCCTTCTCGCTCAAACACAGAATTCTGCGGGCTTCATCCACCGTGGCGACATCTCGGCCCAGATCGCGCGCCATGGCCGCGGCTTTTTCGACCAGCTCACCGTTGCTCTTCGCCATCCGGCCTTGCTCGACGTAAAAGTTGTCTTCCAGGCCGACCCGCACGTTGCCTCCCATGCTCATGGCCGCGGCGACCAGAGCCCACTGCTTGAGCCCGATCCCGATCACCTGCCAGTGGGACTCGGCCGGCAATGTGTCGACCTGGTTCACGAGGTGCCTTGTGGTGCCCGGAATGCCGCCGAGCACGCCCATGATCAGGCTGAACTGATACGGCGGCCTGAGCGCACCCAAGTCGATGAGCGGCGCCGTATTCGCAATGTGCCCGGTGTCAAAACACTCGAGCTCCGGTCGGACTCCTGCGCTGTTCATCGTCTCCAGGAAGAACTGGATGTCCTTGAACGGATTTGCGAACACGTGGTCGTGATAGAAGACTTTCCTCTTCTCCGAGTAGATGGCGTAGTTCATCGAGCCCATGTTCAAGGCGCCTATCTCGGGCTTGAGGTCGCGGATGTGCGCGATTCGCTCCTCCACGGGAATCCCGATGGCGCCGGTGGAGAAGTTGACGATCACCTTGGTCCGAGACCTCACCTCGTTCAGGATCTCGGCAAATACTTCGACCCGCCATTCCGGGCCGCCTTCAGGCGAGCGGGCGTGGATGTGCACGATCGCTGCGCCGGCGTCGGCCGCTCGCTTCGCCTCCTCGCCGATCTCTTGCGGCGTGTACGGGATGGCCGGGCACTGGTCCCGGGTCGCCAGCACGCCCGTCAGGGCCGCCGTGATGACGACCGCAGCGCTCATACGGGGATGTTTCCATGCTTGCGCCAGGGCCGGTCGATCTTCTTGTCCCGCGCCTGCTCGACTCCCTTGATGATGACGCGGCGTGTCTCTGCAGGGTCGATGACGTCGTCGATCATCGCCCAGCCGGCGGCGAGGTACGGATTGATCTGCTCGCGGATCGAGGCCACAAGATGCGCTCGCGTCTCTTCCGGATTGGCAGCGGCCTCTACCTGCTTGTTGAAGATGATGTTCACGGCACCCTCGGGGCCCATCACCGAGATCTCGGCGAGCGGCCACGCCACGATCGTGTCCGGCAGGTAGCCCTTACCGTTCATCACGTAGTAGCCGGCGCCGTACGCCTTGCGCATGATCACGGTCACTTTCGGCACGGTCGCCTCGGCAGTCGCGTACAGCATCTTTGCGCCGTGCCGGATGATGCCGTCCTTCTCGACCTGCGACCCGACCATGAATCCCGGCACGTCCATCAGGTAGACGAGTGGAACGTTGAATGCGTCACACATGCGGATGAACCGAGCAGCCTTGTCGGCGGCGTCGGAGTCGAGGACTCCGCCTTTCTGCATCGGTTGATTTGCGACCACACCGACCGCTCGCCCGCCCGCACGCGCAAAACCGATGACGATGTTCTTCGCCCACGTGGGCTTGATCTCGAACCATGAGTCCTCGTCGAACACGGCCCTGATGACCTTCTTCACGTCGTACGCCGTGCGCGGATTCACCGGAACGATCTTTTCCAGGCCGGCGACCAGTCGCTCCGGTGGATCGCCGGTGTCTTCGAACGGCGGCTGTTCGCTGTTGCTCGAAGGCAGATACGACAGGAACCGACGCACTGCAGCGATGCAGTCTCTGTCGTCTTCGACCTCGTTGTCGCCGACGCCGGATTCGTAGCAGTGGACCTGGGAACCGCCCATGTCGTGATCGGTCACCTCTTCGCCGGTGGCGGCCTTGACCAGGCGCGCGCCTCCGAGCGCCATTGACGAGGTTTCCTTGACCATCGGCACGAAGTCGGCAAGGCCGGGTATGTACGCCGTCCCCGCCGCGCAGGGACCGAGCATTGCCGCGACCTGCGGGATGACGCCTGACATCACGACCTGGTCGGCGAAAAGCCAGCCCGTGCCGGCAAACGTCGAGCCCGACGCTTCCTGGATGCGAGCACCTGCCGAGTCGAGCAGCCACACGATCGGCTTGCGGTAGCGAAGCGCGAGGTCTCGCACGCGCGCTGCTTTGAACTGCTCGCCGACCGCGCCCATGGAGCCGGCCATCACCGTGAAGTCGTACGCGACCACCCAGACCTGCCGGCCGTCAACGTCGCCGTGGCCGGTGACCACACCATCGGCCGGCGTGTCCTCGGAGCCATCCCGGGCCTGGGCGAGCAGCCCGAGCTCGACAAAAGTGCCGGCGTCGAAGAGCAGGTCGATGCGCTCCCGCACCGTCAGCTTGCCGCGCTGGTGCTGTTTGGCAATCTTCTCTTCGCCGCCCATGGCGAGGTTCTTCTTGCGCCTGGACTTGAGGTCCTCGACCCTGGCGCCGTACTCATCGGTCATGGCCGCATTCTATTGACCGACCAGGAGGTCTTCCCGGTCCCGCCAGCGATTGAGGAAACGGTACATGTTGCGGCGGGAAAGCCGGTCGCGCTCCTGCGGCTCGGTCGCCTCCCACAGTCGGTGCTCATGTTTCATGACGGGCAGATCAGGCACCGCCAGGGCGCGGCCTCCTCGGTCGCGAAGGCGAAAGCTGAATTCGACGTCGGCCATGCGGTAGAAGCGGAACTTCGGATCGAAGCCACCGGTCGCGAGGGCGTCGGAACGCCGGAAGGCCATGCAGTAGCCCTCGATCGCGTCCACCTCAGGACCCGCTGATGCATCGAACTCCTTCAAAGTTCCGCGGCCGCGGAGCCCAAACGGGCCGGCGACCATGACCGTCGGATCGCCGAGCGCGCCGAGCAGGGGCGTGATCGCGTCGCCCGTGAGCTCGACCCCGGGGTCGAAGAGGATCACGGCGTGGCCGGCCGCGGCGTCGATGCCCGCGTTCGCGGCTGCCGCGAACCCGAGAGGCGGATTCAGCATGACGACACGGAGGCGCTCCGCCTTCCTGCCGGCCAGCCATCCCGCGATTCGCGCGTCGCCTGAGTTGTCGACCACGACCGCCTCGAAATCTGCTTTCGTATGCGTGAAAACCGACAGCAGCCAGCGTTCGGCGTCGGCCCGCCAGCCGTGGACGATGGTCAGCAGCGTGACGGCCAGGGGCGCAGGTCTCAGGTCAGCGGATCGAGGTGCCGCGATCGCCACCAGCTCGCTGCCAGTCGCGCTGTCGAGGACATCCCACCCACCTCGCCACAGCAGCTCGCGGATCTTGTCCGCGGCTGCATAGTTTCGCTCGCGCCGGTGCTCGACGCGTTCGGTCAAGAGCCTTTCAGCTTCGGATCTATCCGTTCTTCTTCTTTTTGACCGCAGCCGTCAGCGCTGGCACGATCTTGAGGGCGTCGCCGACGACCCCGAGGTCGGCCATTTTCATGATCGGCGCTTCGGCGTCCTTGTTGATGGCGATGATCACCTTGGACGTCTTCATGCCGACGGTGTGCTGCATCGCGCCCGAGATTCCTACCGCGATGTAGACGCCAGGTCGCACCGACTTGCCAGTCTGCCCCACCTGCATCGAATACGGCACCCATCCCGCGTCGACCACGGCACGACTCGCGCCGACGGCGCCGCCGAGCGCGCCGGCGAGGTCTTCGAGCAGCGGGAAATTCTGCGGCCCGCCCATCCCTCGCCCGCCGCTGATCACGACGCGCGCGTCTTCGAGCTTCACCTTCTCCGAGGCCTCGGCGACGCGCTCGACGATGTGAGCGCGCTTGGCGGTGTCGGAGAGTGCGACGTCGAGCTGCTTGACCTCCGCGGTGCCGCCCTTTTCAGACGGTTCGAACGACTTGGGGCGAATCAGCACGATGGCGGGCTTGCCGTTCGCCCTCATCGATGCCATCTTCGCGCCGCCGAAGTAGGGCACCCTGGCCACAAACCCTCCGCCTTGTGCTGTCACGTCGCCGGCGTTGGAGATGAGTCCGACACCGAGTCGGGCGGCGAGGCGGCCCGCAACCTCTCGTGAGTCCGATGTGAACCCGAACAGGATCAGGTCCGGCTTTTCGATCTGATAAAGCGAAGCGATGGCTTCGGTCGCGGGTTCGGCGATGTAGTCGTCAAATGCAGAGTCTTCGTTGACGTGGACCGCTTTGGCGCCGTACTTGCCGAGCGTGGCGGCGGCGTCCTTGGCGCCCGAGCCCAACACGACGGCGTACACGTCGCCGAGCTCTCGAGCTTTGGTCATCAGCTCCAGCGACGTCGACGCGAGCTTGCCTTCGTTCAGCTCCGCGTAGACCAGGATCGCAGCCAACTACAGCACCTTGGCGGTGGCGAGCACCTGAATGATCCTGTCTACGGCGGTGCCGTCGTCTTCGATCACCTCGCCCGCCTTGCGCGCTTCAGCGTCGACGACGCCCTCGATCGTCTCCGCCGGCTCGCTCCTCTCCACGCCGAGGTCTGACACGGTGACCTGTTTGATCTCCTTGGAGCGCGCCGCCATGATGCCCTTGAGGGAGGCGTAGCGCGGTTCGGCGATCGCCGCCGTGACGGTGATCAGCGCCGGCGTGGAAGCCTCGACGATCTGATAGCCGTCGGCGGTCTGCCGGTGCACCTTCACCGTCGACCCATCGATCTCGACCTTCTTCGCAAAGGTAAGCTGCGGCAATCCGAGCAGCTCGGCGAGCATCGGCGGCACCATTCCGGTGCTGCCGTCGTACGACTCGGTGGCGCAGATCACAAGGTCCGGCCCCTCTTGCTGAATCGCTGCGGCGAGAGCTCGCGCGGTGAGCAGCGCATCGGCACCCGCAAGGGATGCATCGGAGATCAGCACGCCGCGGTCGGCGCCCATCGAGAGGCCCTTGCGAATCGCCTCTTTGGCCCGCTCTGGGCCCATCGCAACGAGGATCACCTCGCCGCCGTGGGCTTCCTTCAGCTGGAGGCCTTCCTCGACCCCACACTCATCGCCAGGGTCGAGCACGACTTCCTTCTCGCGGGAGATCGTGTTATCGGCGTCGAGGCTGAGAGTCGAGTTCGGATCTGGTACTTGCTTGACGGTGACGACGATTTTCAAGAGACGGTTATGAATTATCGCTGCGCCGAAAGAGCGGCATGGAAACGCTCGAGGTCGCCAGGAGTGTTGAGACTCTCGAACTGCGCGGGGTCGAGCCCTTCGAGCCAGGTCACGTCTAGATACTCGGCCACGTCATGCGCGGTGTAGTTGCCGGCGTCCAGAGCGCCGACGATCGCCGGAAGCGCGGTCTTGCGGTATGCGCCACAAACAGGCTCGAAGAGCCCCTCGTGACGCGGTATCGCCGCATCGCAGCTCCGCGCGGTGGCGACCGCGAGCTCGGCCACGGACTGGGTCACGTAGGGCATGTCACATGCGACTGCGAACATCACCTCGTTGCGAGCGGCCAGGAGACCCGCCTCAAGGCCGGCCAGCGGACCCGCCGAACGCTTACGGTCGAACACCACGCGATAGGGGATCAGCTGCTCCATCTGCTCGGGCTCGCTGAAACTGACCATAACCTCTGAGAACGCAGGAGCCAGGCGCGCTGCCACATACCGCAGCAAGACCGTGTCCCCCACCTCGATCCACGGCTTCGAGCGGCCCATGCGCCGGCTCTCGCCTCCGGCCAGCACCAGGAGCGTCGCCTCCATCACCTGTAGTTTCCCCCAGCCGCTAGGGTTACTCCAGCGTGCCACGCGTTGATTCTCGGGCCGCCTTCTGGATCATCGCCGCCACGTTCTTGCTGTTCCTGTTCGCAGCGGCCGCGCCCTCGCCGCTTTATGCGGTCTATGCCGCGAGGTGGCACTTCTCGGCGATCACGCTGACCGAGGTTTTTGGCGTGTACGCCATTGCGCTGCTCGTCACCCTGCTCTTCACGGGGTCGCTTTCGGACGCGCTCGGCCGGCGACCGGTCATTTTCGCCGCCCTTCTGATTCAACTCGCGGGCATGACGGGCTTCGTCCTCGCCTCGAGCGTGGAGTGGCTGTTCGTTGCCCGCACAGTACAAGGCATCGCAACCGGTCTCGCGACAAGCGCCCTGGCCGCTTCATTCGTCGACTTGCACCGTCCGGACCGGCCGATGCTCGGGCCGGTCGTGAACAGCGCCACACCGATCGCCGGCCTCGCCCTCGGCGCGCTGACGTCGGCCGCGCTGGTCCAGTACGCCCCTGACCCGCTGCACCTCGTCTACTGGCTGCTGCTCGCCGGATTCATCGCCACAGCGGTGGCGATTTCCCTGATCCCCGAACCCGCCATCCAGCGCGGAACGCTGCACTGGGTGCCCCGAGTCGGTGTGGAGCCGGCGATCCGGCCTGCGTTCGCCGCGGCGCTGCCCAGCCTGATCGCGGCCTGGGGCGTCGGCGGTTTTTATCTGTCGCTGGGTCCCAGCCTGGTCTTGCAGCTTGCCGGATCTTCCAACCGAGTCCTCGGCGGGATTGCGATCGCCCTTCTCGCCGGTGTGGGCGCGGTTTCGATCGTCGCCGCGGCGTCATGGCCGCCACCAAGGGCGATGGTTGTGGGCGGCGTCTCGATGCTGGGAGGACTCGTCCTGACGGTCCTTGCCGTGGCCGCGCGAATGCCAGTCCTTTTCTTCGCGGGGGCCGCTGTGACCGGGATCGGCTTTGGAGTCGGATGGCTCGGCGTGGTGCGAAGCCTCGTTGGCCGCTCATCTCCGACCGAGCGAGGTGCGCTCCTGGCTGCGATCTACATCGTGGCCTACCTTTCGTTTGCGGTGCCGGCCGTGATTGCGGGTGTCCTGGTGACACGAATCGGCCTCCATGACGCGGCGCTGTGGTACGGGGGTGGCGTCGGCATTCTCGCCCTGGCGGGGCTCGTCGGCACGCTGACCGTTGGCCGT
>DASPXA010000037.1:0-2681 GCA_035637495.1 Verrucomicrobiia bacterium | reverse complement strand
CGGCGCGAGTGACTGGCGGCAGAAGATGCCGAGGTCGACGTCACCGTGACGATCGCGGACGCCGTGGTACGGTCCTGCCACGATCGCGGTCAGGTACGAGGACATCTTGGGCGTCGCCCCGAACGTCCATCGCTTGATGTTCTCCTTGCCTGAGACGGTTTGGGCCTGACCGGGGTTGTTGGAGACCACCACCCAGTCGCTGGGGGCCAGCACCGTGAACGTGAAGCTCGCCTTGAGGTCCGGCTGATCGAAGCAGGGGAACATGCGGTGGGCGTCGAACGTCTCGAACTGGCTGTGGAGGTAGATCTTGTGATCGACCGGGTCCTTGAAGCGGTTCAGCCCAGCGCCGATGTTCTGGTAGTCGCAGGTGGCCAGGACGTGCAGCTCGTTCGCGTCGCGAAGGTTGCTGAGGGTGATGCGGGCGCCATTGAAGGCCTCCTTGGGCACTTCTTCGCCGTTGAGCTCGCAGCTGTCGACCGAGGGTGCGAGGAAGTCGATGAAGCTACTGGCTCCCGGATCCTGGCAGAGGAAATGAATGGTCGCCTCGCAGGCGAAGGTGGCACTGTCGCGGGTCAGGTCGAGTGAGATGTCGTAGAGGGGAGTCTGGATCAGCTGCGCCCGGCGACGGGCTTCGTCACGCGTCAGGTTGTTTCCCGGATGCATCCCCTAGTAATGTAGCGGGTCGCTACTTGAGAAGCAGCCGCTCAAGCCGGGTTGCGGCGACGGCGAGGGCGGCCGCGCCGAGGACCACGAGGTAGACCGTGTCGACGAGGATCGAGGGGCCGATCAGGCCGGTCGTGAGGCTGCGGAGCAGGTCGACGCCGTGATAGAGCGGCGTCAACTGCACCAGGAGTTGCAACGGTCCCGGGTAGGCGGTGATCGGATAGAAGGTCGCGGAGAAGAGGAACATCGGGATCAGCACCGTGAGGACGAGATCGAAGTCCTGCCAGGTGCGGACGAACGTCGAGGCCGCGGTTCCAACGGCGGCGAATGAGAAGCCGATCAGCATGGCGGCGGGGAGGGCGAGCAGCGCCCAGGGGGAGATCGCCAGACCAAGCGCGGCCATGATGACGATGAAGCCGAAGGCGTAGAGCGTGCCGCGCAGCAAGGCCCAGGTGATCTCGCCGAGCGCGATATCGGCGACGCCGAGCGGGGTGGCCAGCACGGCATCGTAGAGCTTGACGTACTTCAGCTTGTAGAAGAAATTGAACGACGTCTCGTAGATCGCGCCGTTCATCGCGGAGGACGCCATCATCGCCGGGGCGACGAATACCGCGTAGCGGAGCGGATGACCGTTGACCACGACGCTCGCGCCCACCAGGGCGCCGACCCCGAAGCCGATCGCGAGCAGGTAGAGCAGCGGCTCGACGAAGCCCGAGAGGATGACCGGCCAGCCACGCCGTTGGATGATCGCATTGCGCTCGACGACGTGCGCCGCGCGGTCGGGTGCAGGCAGCTGGAGCGACCGCCGCCCGGCCAGCATCGCGATCATTGGACCAGCCGCCGCTGCAGGGTGATGCGCGCGGCGGCGATGCCGATCGCGGCGTACACGAGCAAGACCGCGAGGTGGACGAACGCCGATGCGCTGAGCGCCCCAAGCGAGAGGCTGCGGGCGAGCGCGACCCCATGCGCGAGCGGGGTGAGCCAGGCGATGCCCTGGAGGAGTTGGGGGAGCTGGTGGAGCGGGAAGAACACGCCGCCCAGCAGGAACAGGGGCGTGATCACGAACCGCCCGATCAGGGCAAAACTCTGGTCGCTGCGCCGGGTCGCGGTCCAGGCGAGGATGGGCGCCGCGAACGCCAGGCCGGTGAGCACGGCAGCCACGATGGCGAGCAGCGCCAGTACCGAATGGATGGTGCCGAAGACGAGCATGACGAGAAAGAACGCGCTGCTGCCCAGCGCCAGACGAAACGCGAGCCAGCCGAATTCGCCCGCCAGGACGTCGAGGACCGCAATCGGCGTCGCCAGCATGCCTTCGTAGGTGCGCTCCCATTGCAGGCGCGCCATGATCGGGTAGGTGGTTTCGACGTAGGCGGATTGCATCGCGCTGGCGGCGAGCAGGCCGGGCGCGAGAAACACCAGATAGGAGACGCCGTCGACGGTCCGGACAGGGCCGCGCGAAATCAGGCTGCCCAGCCCCAGGCCCATCGCGGTCAGAAACAGGATCGGCGAGATGAACGACATGAAGACCGAGCCCTTCCAGGTACGGCGGTAGACGGTCAGATGGTGCTCGAGGACGCGCAGCGCGCCGGTCATTCGATCAGGCTCCGGCCGGTGAGGCGGAGGAAGACGTCCTCGAGCGTGCTACGTCGGACGAGTGTCGACTCGGGGCGCAGGCCGCGGTTGTGCACCGCGACCGCGGCGGCCTCGCCGTCACCGGTATAGAGCAGAACCCGGTCGGGCAGTGCCTCGATACGGTCCGCGAGGCCATCGAGCTTGTTGAGCGCGGGCGTCGTATCGACCGGGAAGCGGAGCTCGAGCACCTCGCGACTGGAGTACTGGTCGATGAGGCTGCGTGGCGAACCGAAGGCGACGATCTTCGCCTTGTCCATCACGACCAATCGATCACAAAGTTGCTCGGCCTCGTCCATGTAGTGCGTGGTCAGCACGATCGTCACGCCCTGCTGCTTGAGACGGTAGAGGCGGTCCCAGACCAGGTGCCTGGCCTGCGGGTCGAGGCC
>DASPXA010000036.1:0-113217 GCA_035637495.1 Verrucomicrobiia bacterium | reverse complement strand
GTCAGCACCAGAAGAACCAGCCACGGATTAGTGCGGGCTTTTGCCATGTCTCCTCCTCAATCCCTCGATGTCGTGCACCGTCCCGGTGCTCCACTCCAGCCTGCCGTCACTTATCTCTTGGGCGAGCTTCAAAGCCCATTTTCGTTCTGCTTCGAGCATCGCGATCTTGTGTTCCATCTCCACCAGGGCCAGGCGCTTGAGCCCGTGCGCCTGGAGCTCGCTGTTGATGAGCGTCAGCTTTGCAACGAGTGCGGCGAGCGCTGTTGCACGGGCCTGCAGCTGAGCAGCGGCCTGGCTTGCGTCCAGATGGTGCATGAACATCAAGCCTGCAGCGAAATGCGGGTATTCCTTGCGGGGGTAGGCCACGATGTCGCTGACCACCCGAAGGAGCACCTCGCGACCTGAACCGGTGAGCCGATAAACGGTGCGCTCGGGCCGGCGCCCTTCCTTCTCGCGCTCGGTAGGAACGATCCAGCCGTTCCGCTCGAGGACGTCGACCGTGTGGTAGAGCGAGCCGAAGTTGAGGCGGATGAATTCGTCCATATGGCGGTCGCGCATGATGGAGGCCAGCTCGTACGGGTGCATGGGCCGCTCCTCCAGAAGCTGAAGGATCGACAGCGCAAGCGGAGAGATCTCGTCCTCGGTTGGGTGGTCCGGTCGGGCGGGCAACACCGGCAATCGGGGCCGGATGTGTCTTGGGGTCTGCGACATACTCCACACAGAATATACCGAACCTGATATCCGGGCTCAAGTATTCCAGCGCGAGCACCTTAACCGGCAGTGGCGCGCCAGGCCGACGGCAGCATCAAGGCGACGACGATTCAGATCGGCGGCGCGACTCCCAACGGTTTCTCGAACCAGGCCACATCCCAGTAGCGGCCGAACTTGCGGCCCTGCTCGGTGTAGAGCGCGACGCGCTTGAAGCCGAGCTTCTCGTGCAGAGCGATCGACGCAGGGTTGGGGAGCGCGATTCCCGCGTAGGCGCGGTGTATGTCCTCACCTTCCAGGGCCTTGAAAAGCTCGGCGTAGAGCTTGCCCCCGGTGCCCTTGCCGACCGCGTCGGGTAACAGGTAGATGCTCGTCTCGACCGAGGTCAGGTACCCGGGCTTGGGCCGGTACCGGCTGCTCGTGGCGTAGCCGACGACCCGATCGCCCTCCACCGCCACCAGCAATCGATGCCGTCCGGCCTTCGCATAGTGGTCGAACCAAACGCGTCGCGCCTCCATCGTCATCGGATCAGCGTCAAAGGTGATGTGCGACTCGACCACGTAGTGGTTGTAGATGTCGTTGACGGCCTTGAGGTCCCTCCTGGTCCCAGGCCGCACGTCAGCGCCGGCTCCGATCACGCGCCTCAGTTTATTTCCGACAATTGGCGGCATGGATCACATCGAGCTGCGGGGTATGTCGTTCCACGGCCGCCACGGCGTGCGCCAGGCGGAGAGAGACCAGACCCAGGAGTTCAGGGTCGACATCGATGTCGAGGCGGACCTGGGCGAGGCGGCCAGAAGCGACGACCTGGCCGACACAGTGGATTACACGGCCGTCCGCGCGGTCGCCAAAGAGGTGATCGAGGGTCGGTCCATGCAGCTTCTCGAGTCGCTCGCCACGGCCATCGCGGAGCGGGTGGCCGCAATGCCGCGCGTGACTTCGGTCTCGGTCCGGGTTGCCAAGCGGCCTGCCGGCATGCAGCCCATCGAGGGCGCGGCCGTACGTATTAATAGGACGCGGGCATGACCATTGCGTATTTCGACTGTTTTTCTGGGATCTCGGGCGACATGACGCTCGGTGCGCTGCTCGACTGTGGGGCGGATCGGGCGGTGCTTGACGCGGCGGTCGAAGCGCTGCGCTTGGGCGACGAGGTGACGCTAGACGTCCGGCACGAAAACCGCGGCCACACCGGGGGCACTCGCGTGGACGTTGCGTTGACCGACCGTGTGGAGCGAACGGTGCCGGCGCTGCGCCAGGTCATCGAAGAGTCGGGCGCGCCCGACCGGGTGCGGGCCCAGGCGCTCGAAGCCGTCGACCTGCTGGCCAAAGCTGAGGCCGTCGTCCACGGAGTTGTGGAGGAGCGCGTCCACCTCCAGGAGCTCGGCGGCGCCGACACGCTTGTCGATCTCGTCGGAGCGTTCTGGCTGCTGTCATCGCTCGACGTCCAGCGCGTCTACGCATCGCCGCTGCCTGCCCCGCGAGGACAGAAAGCCGGCATGTCCTTGCCTGCGCCGGCAAGCCTGCGTGTGCTCGAGGGCACCGGCGCGGTATTCGAGCCAAGCGACCAGGCCCGCGAGCTGGTGACCCCGACGGGCGCCGCCATCCTGGCGACGGCCGCCACGTTCGAGCGGCCGGCCATGTCCTTGCGTCGCGTCGGCTATGGAATCGGGGCGCATCCAGCGCCAGGCAACGCGCTGGCGGTGTGGATCGGCGACGAGGTTGCGCAGGAGACCGGCGTCACGCTGGTGGAGACAAACCTCGACGACATGGCTCCGAATCTGATCGCCGCGCTGACCGAGGACCTGATGGCCGCGGGCGCCCTCGACGTGACGGTGATGCCGGCTCTGATGAAAAAGGGAAGACCGGGTCATGTGGTGACCGTGATGTCACCCCCGGAGCTGGTCGCCAAGCTCAGCGACCACCTCCTGCGCCACAGCACGACGCTCGGTGTCCGGCTCGCGCCGCTGCGGCGCGTCATCGCGGGCCGCCGGGTGGTTGAGGTCGAGACGCGATTCGGCTCGTCTCGAGTGAAGGTCAAGGAGCTCGACGGCAAGCCGGTCGACGCCGCCCCCGAGTACGAGGATTGCCGGCGCATCTCGCGCGAGACGGGCATCGACCTGCGCGAGGTCATGCGCGTGGTCGCGGAGGCGGCTCGCAGAGAGCTCGGAATCGATTGACCGCTCGCGTGCTCGACGGCAAGGCCGTCGCCAGGGAGGTCTACGACGAAGTCGCACTAGCCGTCAACGAACGCACTTCACGCGGCGGCTCGAGGCCGCGGCTGGCGACCGTCCTGGTCGGAGACGATCCGGCGTCATCGACGTATGTCGCGCTGAAGCAGCGCAACGCGCAAAGCGTCGGAATCGAGTCTGAAGACCACCGGCTTCCAGGAACGACCACCACCGAAGAGCTGCTTGCACTCGTCGACCAGCTCAGCCGCGATGACGTGGTGAGCGCCATCCTCATCCAGCAGCCGACTCCGAGGCAGATCGACATGAAGCGCGTGGCGTTTGCCCTCGATCCGATCAAGGATGTCGACGGCTTTCACCCGATCAATGCCGGCTTGATCGCGCTCGGATTCACGGGAGGTGTCGAACCATGCACGCCCGCAGGCATCATGCTGTTGCTCGAGCGTTCGGGTGTGCAGCTCGAAGGAGCGAATGCTGTAGTTGTCGGTCGTAGCAACCTGGTCGGCAAACCCACCGCGCTCCTGCTGCTCCAGCGCCACGCCACCGTCACCGTCTGCCACACGAGGACACGCGACCTCGGCGGCCACACCCTCGAAGCTGACATCCTCGTCGCGGCGGCGGGTCGGGCCAACCTCATCGGCAAGGCGATGGTCAAGCCGGGCGCGGCCGTGGTCGACGTCAGCACCAACTGGGTTGATGGGCGCCAGGTCGGGGACCTCGGGCCGGGGGTGGATTCGGTGGCCGGATGGCTGACGCCAAATCCAGGCGGCGTCGGTCCGATGACGCGAGCCATGTTGATCCGGAACACGTTTCAGGCGGAGGTCCGCCGCCGCGGCTAGGTCGAGCGGCGCAAGGTAAGGCCGAGCCAGACGTACCAGGCCGGATTGACGGCGAACCCTTCAAGAGCCGCTACCGCCAGCACAAAAGGGTTGGACGCGTTCAGGATGATCAGGCGCGCCAGGTAGATCACGATCAGCAGCGCGCCTGAGATGAACCCGAGATAGCTCAGGTTCAGTGGAAAGCTTGCCTCGCGGCCCATGAGGTACGCGAAGGCGAGGATCGCGATTCCGGCCAGGCCAAAGGTGCCGAGGCCTCGTGGGTCGACGGCGCTCGGCAGGTCGGCGGGCGTCTGGCCGGGCGAGTTGATCGCATTCGCCAGGTCGTAGCCACCGTGGAGGGTCGCGCTGAATGCGCCCGCGAGGCCGAAGATGAGCGCCCAGGTCGCGTACCGACCGGCCGACGTCAGGAGACGTTCGTGCAGTCCGAGGAGCGCGCTGGCGCTGAAGATCCCGCCGAGAAGCAAGAGGGCCGCGCTCAACCCCGCTGCGAGGGCCGGCGCGGGTCGAGGCGCGAACACAAAGGTGGCCGAGTAGAGGAATCCGGCAGCTGCCGCGAGCCACGCGCTTGGGTAGGCGGTGTGTCGATACCCCAGAGTCTTCACGCGCGCATGCTAATAGCGCTTTGCTCACCCGTAACGAGGCGGCTCGAGAAGCCGTCCGGTTGCTGAACGGATATCGCGGTTATCAGCTCGTGGCCGCGTCTTGCGAGCTCAACCTTCCGGACAGGGTTGCCGCCGGCCCCAAAGATGCCGCGGAGCTTGCGGCCGCGACCGGGATGCATGCCTCGTCGCTAAAGCGGGCTCTGCGGGGGCTCGTCGCGTGGGGATTTTTCACCGAGGACGCCGAGGGACGCTTCGCGGCCACTCCGGTGTCCGACATGTTTCGCTCCGACCGGCCCGGCCTCCGCAGCACGACGCTGATGCTCAGAATCGAGGGTTACCGGACCTGGGGCGAGCTTTTGTATGTGCTAAAGACGGGCCAACCGGCGTTCGAGCACATTCACGGTAAGAGCCGCTGGGAGAAGCTGGCCGAAGATCCCGAGGATTCGGCGCGATTCAACGCGGCGATGGTCGAGCTCACGACCCGCGTCGCGCAGGCGTTTGTTGCCGCGTACGACTTCACCGGGATGGACACAGTTGTCGATGTGGCCGGCGGCAACGGCGCTTTGCTTGCGGCCGTGCTGCAGTCGAACGCCGAGATGGACGGCATCCTGTTCGATCTGCCGGCAGGACTCGCGGGCGCAGTGGAAAGGATGAACGCCGCCGGACTGAGCGGTCGGGTCAGGCTCACGGAGGGAAGCTTCTTCGAATCGGTACCGTCCGGGGCCGACCTCTACATGCTCAAGTCGATC
The DNA here is from genome assembly GCA_035637495.1 of Verrucomicrobiia bacterium. GTDB lineage: Bacteria > Chloroflexota > Dormibacteria > Dormibacterales > Dormibacteraceae > 40CM-4-65-16. The sequence goes on along the minus strand of DASPXA010000036.1, from coordinate 108,133 downwards.
ATCCACGACTGGGACGACGCGCACGCGCGGAAGATCCTCGAGACCTGCCGCGAGGCAATGCTTGGAGAGGCTCGGCTTGTGCTGGTCGAAAGGCTCGTGCCCGAACGCATCGGGGATGACGAAAACGTGCTGGCCACCGTCATGAGCGACCTGCACATGATGGTTGCGCTCGGGGGCCGCGAGCGCACTACGGCTGAGTACCGCGAACTCTTCGATGCTGCCGGACTGCGGCTGACCCGCGAGATCCCTATGGCTTCGGACTTTCATGCGATCGAGGCCGTCCGGGCCTGACCTCAAGACGTTGACCTATCAGGAGGCCCTCGACTTCATTTCGAAGCAGGGTCGCTTCGCGATGAAGCTGGGCACGCAACGGACACGAGCCATCCTCGACCGCATGGGCGCGCCTGACCGAAAGATGAAGGGCGCCCTCATCGCGGGGACGAACGGCAAGGGCTCGACCGGCGCATGCCTGACCTCGATCCTGCGGTCGGCGGGATTGCGGGTCGGCTTCATGCCCAAGCCCCATCTGCTCTCGTACACGGAGCGGATCGAGATCAACGGCAGCCCGATCACTGAGGACGAGTTCGTCAGCACGCTCGAGGACATGGTGCCGGTACTGGACGGCGTGGCGTCGGAGATGGGTCCGGCCACTGAGTTCGAGATGCTCACGGCTTTGGCGATTGCCTACCTCGCGCCGCGCATCGACGTGCTGGTCTGCGAGGTCGGGCTTGGCGGTCGCCTCGATGCCACCAACGCGCTCGACCTCGGCGCGGCGGTCATCACCAACGTCGACCTGGACCACCAGAAGTACCTCGGCAGCACGATCGGCGAGATCGCGCGCGAGAAGGCGGCGATCATCAAGCCCGGCAATCACGTGGTGACCGGCTGCGAAGGCGAGGCGCTCGAGATCGTCGAGGCGCGGGCTTCGAGCGTCTCCGCCGAACTCTGGCGATTGGGCCGCGAGGTCACGGTGGAGTCGGCGTCTCGGGGATGGGGCGGTCACCTGCTGAGCGTCAAGGGACCAGGCTTCGAGCACGACGACCTGCGGCTTCCGCTCGTTGGGGACTATCAGCCTGCCAACGCGGCGGTGGCGGTGGCGACCGCGCATCGCCTCGGCGTGACTCTCGACGAGCCGATTCTGGACGGGCTGGCTTCCACGCGGTGGCCAGGGCGCCTGCAGGTGATTGCGGAGCGACCGCGGGTGATCCTGGACGGCGGCCACAACCCGGCCGCGATGATCAAGGCGGGGGCAGCGCTTCGCGGCCTGATCGGGTCGGAGAGACTGGTGGCTGTTTTCGCGATGTTGAGCGAGCGCGACCCGGTCCAGCTGCTGGCGGCGCTTCGCACCCTCAAGCCAGAGGCGGTTGTTTTCACTGAGCCGGCAAGCGCCCATGGCCACGCGATCGAGGCCGACACGCTGGACGAGCTGTACGGCCCTGGGGCGTATGTTGCAAGGCCCGCCGGCGCCGCGTTGGAGAAGGCCCGCGAGCTGGCGGGACCAGCAGGCAACGTGCTGGTGAGCGGATCGCTTTACCTCGTCGGCGAGATCCTCGCCCTCAGGGACTAGCCCGCAGGAATCGCACGCAGAGGTAAACGCTCCCGGCCGCCATGGGCAACAGCAGCGCCGAACCGAGCAAAGCCCACAGGAAGCCTCCGCTGAAGGCCAGCCCTCCCAGCAAGAATGCTGTAACCACGATCCCGCCGACGCCCAGCACGAGGTCGTTGCGCGAGCGCGGGCGCGGCACGTGCTGCGATGGAACAGGTGGGACTCGCGCGAGGCTCGGGCCGTACCTGCGCCTGGCGGCGAGCCCGTAGACCAGGAGGAGAACGCCAGCCGCGCCTGCCAGCAGCGTGATGATCTCAGCGACGAGACCCTCCCTGGTGTCGCTGACTCGAGTGACGGCCGCGAACGCCAGGGCCACGAGCGTTGTTCCTGCAAGGAGGGCAAGCCAGCGCAATCAGCCGGCGCCGGCGAGAAGGTTGAGGCGCAGCCTTCGCATGCCGCGAAGCCATCGATCGTAGTCGTCTGCCTTGCGACGAAAGTAGTCGGCGACCTCAGGATGCGGCAGGATCAGGAAGCTCTCGTCGAAGATGCCCTTCAACACGGACTCGGCGACGACTTCCGGCTCGAGCGCGCCCATGGTCAAGAAGTCGATCCCCAGCCGGCTCTGCTCGAGTGCGAGCATGTCCGTCTTCACTCCTTGCGGGCAAAGGCAGGAGACCCGGATCCCTTCGTCGCCGTGCGTGATGCTGAGCCATTCGAAGAAGGACAGTGCCGCAGCCTTGGTTACCGCATACGGCGCCGCGAAGACATGATTCAGGAGGCCGGCCGCCGACACAGTGCCGACGATGTAGCCCTCTTTGCGCGCGAGCATGCCCGGGAGAACATGACGCGCGACGAAAACGTGTGCCATCAAGTTGACGTCCCAGATCCGCTGCCAATCGCGGTTCGGAGCCTCTGGTCCGCCGCCCACCGCGATGCCGGCGTTCGAGCAAAAGATGTCGATCCGCCCATGTGCGGACTCGACCTCGCTCACCAGACGCTCGATGTCAGCCTCGCGCGAGACATCGCACGGCACTGCCATGCCACCGATGTCGCGGGCCACATTCGTGGCGCCGTCGGCGTCCAGATCGGCGACGACAACTGCCTTCGGGCGTTCGTTCGCGAAGCGCGTGGCGAGCGCGCGACCAATGCCGCGCGCGCCTCCTGTGACCACAATGACCCGGTCTTTCAGCTCCATCGCAAGCTCATTGAACGTGTCTCCCTGAACATCACCGCTTCAATCCTGGCGCTCCGTGACGTCGCGGAAACGATGCCTGATTGTGGCCGGTAGAAATTTCCTGTGGAAAACACCTGCCGGTCCCTTTCGGAGACTCTCGATAGCGCATAGAATCACTCCCCATGGTCGGAGGGGGCCTCGACTACAGCGCGCCATTTCAGCGCGCAATAGAGCTGATAGGGAAGCGGTGGACGGGGGCGGTGGTGAAGGCGCTGCTTCCCGCGCCCGCACGGTTCAACCAGCTGCTCGCAGGGATCCCGGGCATCAGCGATCGCGTCCTGACCGAGCGCCTGCGTGAGCTCGAGACGGAGGGAATCGTGGAGAGGCTCGTCGACCCAGGACCGCCGGTGCGGGTGAGCTATCGATTGACCGCGCGAGGCCGCGCGCTCGAGCCGGTGCTGGCCGCGGTTGCGGACTGGGCCGAGAGTTGGCTGGCGACGCCGGCCGCGGCGGTGGGCTGAGGCCGGCGCCCCAAACCGGCACACCTCACGTCGGGCCCTCCCTTCCTCCACCGTGCCGTCCCTCCCCCGCCAGCACACCTCCGTCGAGCTTAGGATTCGAAAAAATCAATCACAACCCGGCCTGTTAAGGATCAGAAAAGGCATGGCGAACACGACTGATAGGCTTTATCGAATGCCGATTGGCGATTTTCTCCGCCGCCGGCCCGAGGCGCAAACCTGCCAGGCATGCGGATCTCCTCTTCCTCATGGCGCAGTGTTCTGTCCATCGTGCGGTGTGAGGACCGATGACCCTCAGGCCGAGCCTCTTCACATCGTCGACCGGACCACTGGCCTCTTCAACGACCGCTTCGTGCGCCCGGTGCTGGAAGACGAGCTGGCACGCGCTCACCGCTATCAGCGCAACCTCGGTGTGCTGCTCATCGAGTCAAACGGCGCTCTGCCGGCGGAGGAGGCGCTGAAAACGATGGCCGCGGCCCTGGCAGGCACCGTCCGCGACGTCGACACGCCGGGCGTTCTCGGCCGCACGCCGCCCCAGCTCCTCGCCATCCTGCCCGACACCGACGTGGCGGGCACCGCCCATGCCGCAAACCGGGTCCTGGCGGCAGTCAACGATGCTCTCAAAGCCCAGGGCGGCCAGGCGGCTGTCGGCCTCGTCTGCGTGCGGCCCGGTCAGCGTGTACGCGCCGGCGCCGTGATCGAAAGCGCGGGCCGCTCGCTGCGCTCGGGCCGGCCCGAGATGATGGGCAAGCCCGCCTGACGCTCGAGATCTATCTCGCCCGCCACGGCGAGACAGAGTGGAGTCTCTCGGGGCAGCACACCGGCATCACCGATCTACCGCTGACCCCGCGCGGCGAGAAGAAGGCGACCGCGCTCGGTCGCAGGCTCGCCGGCATTCATTTCGACGCGGTCTACTCGAGCCCGATGCAGCGGGCCATGCGTACCGCGAAACTCGCCGGGTTCGACCATCCGCAAATCACGCCGTTGCTGAAGGAGGTCGACTACGGCCGGTACGAGGGCCTGACCTCCCACCAGATCCACGAATCGGACCCCAATTGGGAGCTCTTCAATGATGGCTCTCCAGCCGGCGAGAGCCCGGACCAGATCTACGCCAGGGCGGGGGATTTCATCGACCTCGCGACGCGGCACGCGGACGCATCGGTGCTTGCCTTCGGCCACGGCCACATCCTCAGGGCGGTCGCGGTGGCATGGATCCGCGCGGGGATCAGGATCGCCTCAGGGCTGCAGCTGGACGTGGCCACGCTCAGCATCCTGAGCGACGGTGGCCGCGGCCGGGTCATCGCGCTGTGGAACGCGCCGTGAGTACGACTACCGCTTCCGGCGCAGCGTCCACGTGCGGCTGCGCACGCCCGGCAGGCCGGCGAACACCAGGTACGCCGAGGTGGCGACCTCGGCGTGGTACATGTGCCGTTCACCGGGGTTGATCAGCAGCATCTGTCCCGCTCGTACCTCGCCCGAGCGCGTGCCGTCGTCGAACTCGAGCCGCCCGGCCGTAACGATGACGGCGACCGGGATCGCGTTGCGGTGCTCGGGCACTGTCTGGCCCGGGTCGAGTTGCAACCCGACGACTCGCATCGAACCGCAGTCAGCGATCTGCTCGAAGCCGAACGCGCGTGGTTCCACGCCGGCGTCTGGACCTGACACATGAACATCATCCACGCGACTGGCATCGAAGGTGCGCGGCAGGCACGCGGCACTGTCGTCGTGATCGACGTCCTCCGCTCGTTCACTGTCAGCGCTTACGCGCTTGCCGGCGGGGCGCGAGAGTGCCGTCTGGTCAGGACCGTCGAGGAGGCGCGCGCGCTCGAGGCGCAGACGCCCGGCGCCCTGCTGTGTGCTGAGGAGGATGCAATGCCTGTCGCCGGCATCGCGATCAGCAACTCCCCGACCCAGATCCGTGGCCTGGATCTCCAGGGACGGATTCTCATCCAGCGCTCAACCGCGGGAACGCAGGTCGCGGCGGCGGTCGAAACTGACGCCATCTTCGCCGCGAGTCTGGTCGTCGCACGCTCGACGGTACAAGCCTGCCTGTTAAGAGTGCCTGAGACCGTAACGCTTCTCGCTTCGGCCGATCACCCGGAGGATCACGCCTGTGCGCTCTACATGGAGGGCATCTTCCTGAGCCGCGAGTCCGACCTCGACGAGCTCCTCGAGCCGCTGCGTGAGAGTGAGCGCTACCAAAGAGCGCGCAGCGGGACGTGGCCAGGGTTTCCTGCCACCGACCTCGACCTGTCCCTCGCGCCTGATCTGTTCGGCTTCGCCATGCCTGTCAGCCGCGGGGAGGGCTTTCTTCGAGTGACTACGCATCCACCCATCTCGCCGGAAACTTGAAGCTCTCCGCCAAAGGACCGCGGGACGATCACCGACTGAAGGGCTGCCAGCCGTCCGCGATGCGCAAAGACTGCAATGTCGCGGCTCAGCCCGTGCTCAGCGGATCGAGAAGACGACGAGCGTGGCCAGCTCGCACAGCTCGGCGGTCGCACCGCAAACGTCCCCGGTCGCGCCGCCGATGCGGCGGCGCGCCAGGACGACAACAAGGAGCGCGGTCAGCGCAACCAGCACCACCGCGATCAGTGCCCGCCGCCAGTCGAGAAGGCACACGACGGCGGTGGCGGCCGCACCCACAGCCAGGTCGATCGCGCGGTGCTTCGAACCCCACGCCGCCGCGCCGAGGCCGGCCGACCTTACATACGGAGTGAATACCAGGACCGAAAGCGTCGCCAGCCGCGATAGAGCTCCGGCGATGACAAGTGCCGCGATGGCACGAGCGGGTGACATCGCCGACAGCGCGGCGACCTCGAGAACGAGGGCGAGGACGACGGCCGTCACGCCATACGAGCCGAGCCGCGGGTCCCGCATCACCTCGAGGCGCCGCGCGACATCCCCCCGTGCGAGCAGGCCGTCCGCAGAATCGGCCAGACCGTCCAGGTGGATCGCGCCGGTCAGAGCGCTGAGGGCGGCGACCGCCGCGGCTGCCGCCAGAAGAGGCGTCGCCACGGCGGTGGTCACGACAAACACCGCGGCCGCAGCCAGGCCGACGAGCGCCCCGATGGCCGGGAAATAAGCACGGCCAAGCCGCTCACCCGGGCTGCCGTCTGCGTTCGCCACAGGCAGGACCGTGAGGAAGGACATGGCCGCGCGCAGCGACCGCGCTTTCACGCCGGTTTCAGCTCCAGGACGCGGCCCGCGACCATCAGCACCGAGCGTTCCGCCCGCTCTACGAAGATCGAGTTGACCGCCCCGAGCGTATCCCGGAATGCGCGCGCCAGCGCGTTCGCCGGCACGATGCCGAGACCGACCTCGTTGGTGACCACGATTCCACGACGGAGGGCGATTTCACTGGCCACCTCCCGGGCCAGCTGCCAGATCTCAGCCGCGCCGGTGCCCGACTCGAGCAGGTTGGCGACCCACAGGGTCAGGCAGTCGACGATCACGAAATCGTCGGCCGGCGTCGCCTCGACCGCGGCGAGCAGGTCGATCGGGGCCTCCACGGTGGACCACTCGCCAGGGCGCGACTCCCGATGCTGCCGAATCCGCTCGGCCATCTCCGCGTCACCGGCGGTTGCGGTGGCGATGAAGGTCACGGTTGCTGCCGATTCGCGCCCGAGGCGATCGGCGAGCGATGACTTCCCACTCCGGGCACCCCCGAGAACGAGGAGGAACCCCATCAGAAATCGATCCCCCGTATCGCCTTGACGCCGCTGTCGTACGCGTGCTTGTGATTCCGCATCTCGGTCACCGTGTCGGCGATATCGATGAGCTCTGGAGGTGCATCACGTCCTGTCGCGATCACGCTTACCGTTCGGGGTCGCGAACGGATCGCCGAGATCGCGTCCGCGATGGGAACCCAACCCCAGTTCATCGGGTACGTGATCTCGTCCAGTACGACGAGCCCGTAATCACCCGATCCTATCTTCTCTTTGGCGACGCGCCAGGCCTCCCGAGCGATGGCCTCGGTCCGCTCCATGTTGCGTGAGTCCCAGGTGAATCCGTCTCCGATGGTCCACCACTCGACACCCAGGCGGAGCGCGGCATCGCGCTCGCCGACCTTCCATTTCTCCGACTTGATGAACTGGATCACGCACACCTTCCAGCCGCGCGCGACAGCGCGCAGCACCGTGCCGAAAGCCGCCGTCGATTTGCCCTTGCCGTTGCCCGTGTTCACGATCACGATCGAATCCACCTTGCGCGAAGCCCTGGGCGGCGCGTCGACCGGGACCTCGGAACGCTTCACCTTCGTACCGGCACCACCGCGTGGCCGGCCCCGTTGAGGGAGACGACTCTCACGCGAGCGCGATAGTGCTCTGAGATGGCCGGTTCGGTGAGGATCTCCGCAGGAGGTCCGATCGCGACGAGACGGCCGGCCACGAGCAGCGCCAGGCGATCGGCGTACTGGCCCGCGAGGGTCAGCTCGTGCATCGCCGCGATCACGGTCAGCCCATCCTCCGCTCGCAGCTGGTCGACCAGCTCCAGCACTTCCTGCTGGCGGCCGACGTCGAGGGACGTAGTCGGTTCGTCGATGAGGAGGACCGGCGCCTGCTGCGCCAGTGCGCGCGCGATCGCGACGCGCTGCCTTTCGCCTCCGCTCAGGTGCTCGAGCGGACGCGCTGCCATCGTATCCAGGGACAGCCTGCGCAGGATGTCCGCCACGATGCGGTGGTCGCGTGGGCTTTCTCGCGCGAGATAGCCGAGGTGGGGGCTCCGGCCCAGCAGCACGTACTGTGAGACGGTCATCCCGGACGGCATCTGCGGCTCCTGGGGCAGCATTGCGACGACTCGTGCAAGGTCCCGCGCTCCCAGCTGCATGACCGGTTGCTCGCCGAGGCGGATGTCGCCTTCGAAGGGCGTCAGCCTTGCGATCGCTCGCAGGACGGTGGTCTTGCCGGCGCCGTTGGGACCGATGAGCGACAGCCACTCTCCAGACGACACCTGCATGTCGAGGCTCTCCACGACCTTGACGCCGTCGTAGGAGACCGAGATGCCGCTGAGAGTGACGTCGCTCACAGCGCGGCCGCCCGCGTCGAGCGCATGACGACGATGAAGAAAGGTGCGCCGACGAAGGCCGTGATCACACCGATCGGCACCTCCCCCGGAGCGACGATCGTCCTCGCAACCGTGTCGGCCAGGACGAGGAACGCGGCCCCGAAAAGAAGAGATAGAGGGATCACGACTCGATAGCTTCGACCGACGAGCAGCCGGACCGTGTGCGGCACGATGATGCCCACAAACGCGATCGTCCCGCCCACCGCCACCACTGCCGCCGTCCCCAATGTGGCGGCCACCACCACGATCAGCCGAACTCGTCGCACCGATATGCCGAGGCTTGTCGTCTCGTCCTCTCCGACCATCAGCGCATCGAGCAGCCGGCGGTGCAGGAAGATCACGCCCGTGCTGAGCACGACGTACGGCAAGACGAGCAAGACGCCGTCCCACCCGGCCGTGACGAGGCGGCCGAGGATCCACGAGTAGACCTCACGTATCGAGCTGGTTTGAGACTGCTGGATGAACTCCTGGATCGAGTTGAAGAAGGCGGCGATCGCGACGCCGGCCAGGATCAATCCTGTGTTCGAGCGCAAGCCCGTGACCGTGCGACCGAGGACATAGGCTCCCGCGACCGCGGCGCCTGCGCCCGCGAAGGCGGCCAGCGGCACGACGTTGACTCCGATCACCGACGTCCCTGGGGCAACGCTGATTGCAAGCGTGGCGCCGAGGTTTGCACCCGCGGCAGCTCCCAGCAGATAGGGGTCGGCGAGCGGATTGCGGAAGACTCCCTGGTACGCAGCCCCCGCAACCGCCAGCATGCCGCCAACGAGCAAGCCGAGCACCACCCTGGGAAAACGAAGCGACCACAGGATGTTGGCCTGACCCGGATCGACGGCGCCGCCCACCATGGCCCGAAGGACAGCGCCTGGGCTGATGTGCACCGGGCCCACGAGCACGCCGATTCCGGCGCTGGCGACCACTGCAAGCAGGGCCGCCGCGCCCCATATCCACGGCAGGCTCGGCAGCCCGCTGAGGACCAACGGGCTCGCCCGGCGTTTTACACCAAGCATCAAGCGGCCTTCTCCAGCTGTTGCACGTGAGGAGCAACCGCCTTCATGAAGTCGATGATGCGCGGCCCCCAGCGCGACGCGATGTCGTCATCCACTCCGACGACCTGGCCTGATTTGACCGCTTTGATGACAGCCCATCCGGGACGAGCTGCAACGGAGTTGAGGTCTTGCTGGCAGCACCTGGTGTCGGCCAGCACGATGAGGTCGGGATTCGCGGCGACGATGTACTCCGCCGACAGCTGCGGGTAGTCGGGCGCGGCTCCCTGCGCCGCATCGGCGATGTTGCTCAAGCCAAGCAGCCTGTACACCTGCCCGATGAAGGTCGCGGACGTGACCGAGTAGTAGGTGTTGTCGAGCTCGTGGTAGACGCGGAGCTGGCGCGCCGGCTTTGAAACCGACCTGACAAACGAGTCCACATCGGATCGCATCCTGGCCACAACCGCGTCCGCCTCGGCAGGGTGGCCGGTTGCCGTCCCGAGCTGCTTCAGCTGGAGGTATGAATCGTCGAGCGTCTTCGCTGCAGCCTCGATGAGGATCGGAATGTTCAATGCCTGCATGCCGTGCACGATTCCTCCCACGTCATCCGATGCGACCACCAGGTCGGGCTGGTATGCGGCGATTGCCTCGATGTTGGGTTGAAAGCCTGAAAGCTTGGTCCTGGGCGCAGCAGCCGGGTAGTTCGACTGGTCGTCGACCGCGATCACCTGTGATCCGGCGCCGACCGCGAACAACATCTCGGTGGCCGTCGGCGACAGCGAGACGATATGGCGTGGTTGGCGGGTGATGGTCACGGTGCCGCCGTTTGACTCGGTGATGGTCACCGGGAAGTGCGCGCTGGCAGGGGGAGCCGACTGTCCCCCTCCGCAGGACGTGAGTCCGAAAAACGCAGCGACGACGACAGTTCCGAATCGGGCGGCCAGTTTCGCGCTGGCCTGCTGCTGATGCGTCCGCATGCAGCGATCCTCCCGCGGCGACGGTCCCACCGAGCAGGGGAGACCTCGCCGCAAGAGGCATCCCCACTGATCCGCGCAAGTGGGATGGCTGCTCACGGGACGGGTCTCCTGGCTTGTGGATCACAGCGTTCCGGCCACCTTCCCAAGGCGTGAGCCTCAGTGGTCGCCGGCCGGACGCTCCTCACTCACAGTTGCGCGACAGCGCCGGATTTGAACCGGCTTCCCGCGTCCGAGCGAGCTATTCGGTTGTGGGGATCATTATGGCGCGCTCCGAAACGCCGGCCTCGTCGAAGGTCGCCATCTCGTTCAAGAGGCGCAGCGCGGCGCGCACCAGCGGGAGCGCAAGTGCGGCACCGGTGCCCTCGCCAAGCCGGAGGTCGAGGTCGAGCAAGGGACGCAGCCCGAGGCGCTCGAGGACCGCGCCATGGCCGAGCTCCTGCGATCGATGGGACGCGATCATGTACCTCGTCGCCAGCGGCTCCATGGCCGCGGCCGCCAGCGCCGCGGCTCCGGAGATGAAGCCGTCGATGATGACGGGTTTGCGGTGGTGGGCCGCCTCCAGGATGACTCCGGCCAGGCCGGCGATCTCGAGTCCACCGACCGCTGCCACAGTCTCGGCGGGCCCGCGTGAGATGGCTTCCCGGTTGACCTCGAGCGCCCGGCTCACCGCAGCGAGCTTTCGCGCCAGGCCCTCGTCATCCACGCCTGTGCCGCGACCGACCACCGATTCGGGAGCGAGTCCCGTCAGGGCGCAGATGACGGCCGCCGCGGCGGTCGTGTTGCCGATCCCCATGTCGCCGGTGAGCGCGATGTCGAGACCTTTGTCCTGCTCCTCGACCAGCAGGCGCCGGCCGGTCTCGAGCGCCCGCTCTGCCTCGGCGGCGGTCATGGCAGGCCCCTGCGTGAAGTTGGCCGTGCCACGCCTGACCTTGACGGCCCGCAGCTTGGGATGCCGCGGCAGCTCGCCGTCGACGCCTATGTCTGCAAACACGACCCGCGCGCCGACTTCACGTGCGAGCACGTTGATGGCCGCGCCCCCGCGCAGGAAGTTGAGCACCATCTGAGCAGTGACCTCGCTGGGGTAGGCGCTGACGCCTTCAATCGCGACGCCGTGGTCCGCGGCCAGGGTGAAGATCACCGCATGTCGCAGCGGAGGGTCGAGCGTGCCTGTCACTCCCGCGAGCTGGACCGAGAGGTCCTCGAGGCGGCCGAGGCTGCCCGCAGGTTTGGTCAGGCGCGCCTGGCGCGCGGCCGCCTGCTGCATCGCTGCCTGGTCAAGCGGCGGAATTGCGTGCGACACCTGGGAGCACCGATGCTAGCGCTGTGAGGTTCGGGGAGTTCCGGCGCCTGTGCCTCTCGATGCCGGAGGCGGAAGAGCTCGAGACGTGGGGCGAAGCCACGTTTCGCGTCCGCGGCCGAATCTTCGCGATGGGCTCATCAGAGGGTGCGTCGGTTTCGATCAAAGCGTCCCTCGACGACCAGGCCGGACTGGTCGCGATGGATCCCAGGACTTTCTCGGTCTCCGCTTACACCGGTCGTTTCGGCTGGGTCAGCGTGAGGCTCGCACGCCTCGGGCCCGAGCTTGGCCAGCGGCTGATCAAGAACGCCTGGGAGCGAACCGCCCCCAGGCGCCTGCTAGCTCAAACGGGTCAGAACGCGCGTCGCCGGTAGCTTCTACCCGCAAACAGGCGAACGACGATCAACAGGATGGCGGCCCCGATGAACGCCATGACCATCGCGCTGATGATCGGATGGCCGGCGATCGCGATGTTGAAGTGGAAGATGCCCGCCAGCACGATTCCACCGAAGAGTGCACCGAGGATGCCGACGATGATGTCCCAGATAAGTCCAAGACCGTGGCCAAGAGCCAGATGGCTGGCCAGGAAGCCGGCCACCAGCCCGACCACCATCCAGAGCAGTACCTGGTCGATGTCGAGGGTTAGCGGCGAGCCATTGACCGTGATGGTCATGCGAGTTCAGAGCCTCCTTTACAAAACTTGAACGCGTCCACCGAATAGAACGCCCTGGAGACTCAGGCCACCTTAACCACGAGCTCACCGAACGCCGCCCCGAGCACCCGGTTGAAAGCCGGGTACGGGTGGATCACGTCGGCCAGGGTTCGGATCGGCGTGCCGGCCTTGATCGCCAGGATGAGTTCGCCCAGGATCTCGCCCGCCCGCGGTGTCACCAGCGTGGCGCCCACCAGCACTCCGCGCGAGCGGTCCGCGACCAGCTTGAGCGCTCCACCGTGAAAGTCGTGGATGTATCCGCGGGCCGCCTCAGCCGGATCGGTCGTCACCACAGCGACATCGACTCCGTGGTCGCGCGCGTACCGCTCCGACCAGCCGACCGCGGCGATCTCGGGGTCGGTGAACGTCACGCGAGGCACCGCGGTATGGTCCGCCCGCACGTCCTCACCACGAAGACGGCGGGCCACGATCTGGCCGTGGTAGTAGGCGAGGTGCGTGAAGCCCGCGATGCCGGTGATGTCGCCGGCGCCGTAGACGCCGTCGCGCGCCTCGAGCGTGAACGGGTCGATCTTCAACCACCCGCGCTCGGTCTGGGTGAGGCCGGTCGCGCGCCACGCCTCGAAGTTCGGCCTCCGGCCGGTGGCGACCAGCAGCCGGTCGCCCGACACGATCGCGCCCGACTTGAGGTGCAGCACGACGTCCGAAGCCTGCATCTCGACCGCCACGCACGGATCGCCGACCATGACCTCGATCCGGTCCGCTTTCAAGTGCGGCAGCAGCGCGGCGCCGGCCTCCGGCTCCTCGAGGGCGAGGAACGTCGGCATGGCCTCGACGATCGTGACTCGCGATCCGAGCCTGGCATAGCCCTGCGCCAGCTCCACGCCGACGGCCCCGCCGCCGAGCACGACCAGTCGACCCGGCAGCTCGTGGGGAACCGCCGCCTGGCGGTTGGTCCAGTACTCGACCTTGTTGAGGCCTTCGATCGGCGGAATGGCGGCCGTCCCGCCATTGGCGATGACCACCGCCTTGCGCGCCACGAGCTGCTCCCCGCCGACTTCGACCGTGCGCATGTCGGTCATCTTGCCCGCGCCGCGAAAGAGCCTGGCGCCGGTTGCCTCGAGCGCGGCCGCCGGACGCTTGTCGTCGAGGTCGCGCGCCATCCACAGCACGCGCTTGGAGACCTTGGGGAAGTCCACGTCCCACTCGACGCGCGACGCCGCAAGCGTCCGCGCACGTCCCGCCTCCTCCAGCGTCTCGGCGGAGCGAAGGAGGGTTTTCGACGGCACACAGCCCCAGTACGGACACTCCCCTCCGACGAGCTCGCGCTCGACTACGGCCAGCGACAGGCCGCTGCCCTTGAGCTCGCCTGCGATGCACTCGCCGGCAACACCGCCGCCGAGGCACACGACATCAAATTCCTGCCGCAACCTGGTCTCCTCCTTCGGCGCCGGGCCGCCGCAGCGTCTCGAGCAGCGATGTTGCGGTGAACTCTCCGAGGTAACGCTCGCCGTCGAAGACCGCGACTCGCTCTGTCGGGCTGGACAGGGCTGCGGCAAACGCCTCCGTCAAGGTGCTCCCCACCTGCACCCGCGGTTCGTCGACCCCAGCCTTGTGCGACTGCTCGAGAGTGTGAGGGTCGATCGTCACCACCGACATGCGCCGGATCAATCGCTCGCGACCAAGAAACTGGGCAACGTATTCGCTCGCCGGCTGGGTAAGGATTCGCTCCGGCGTGTCGTACTGCGCAATCTCCGCCTGCATCTTCATGAGGCAGATGCGGTCTCCGACCATCACCGCTTCGTCTATGTCATGGGTCACGAACACCACGGTCTTCCGGACCGACCGCTGGATGCTGATGAACTCCTGCTGCAGCCGCTCGCGCGTGATGCGGTCGACCGCGCCGAACGGCTCGTCCATCAAAAGGATGGGCGGATCCGCGGCGAGCGCCCTGGCAAAGCCAACCCTCTGACGCTGTCCGCCGGACAGCTGGTGCGGATACCTGTCGCGATATTCGGCCGGCGCCAGGCCGACCAGGTCGAGAAGCTCATCCACCCGCTTCTCGATGCGCTTTTTGTCCCACCTCCAGAGCCTGGGCACGGTACCGACGTTCTCGCCGACCGTCATGTGCGGGAATAGACCGGTCTGCTGGATGACGTAGCCCATCTTCAGGCGCAGCGCCGCAGGGTCGACCCCGCGCGTGTCGACGCCGTCGACCAGGACACGTCCGCTGTCGGGGTCGAGGAGCCGGTTGATCATGCGCAGCGTCGTGGTCTTGCCGCATCCCGACGGCCCGATCAGGACGCAGGTCTGGCCGTCGGCGATCTCCAGCGAGAGATCGCGCACGGCGTTCGAGCCGCCCGCGAACTGCTTGCTCACGGTCTCCAGGCGGATCACGGCTCAGACCAATCTAATGAAGACACGCGGTGTCCTCCGGCCGGATATCCCTGAGCACCGGTCACTCCCAAATCGTCACCTACGTCACTCATGGCGAAGCGTCCTTTGGGGACCCCACGACGAGGTCGTGGGGCGAGGCCGCGGTCCTCAACCGCGCTTGATTACCGTATTCGAATGCGGGGCCGGCTATTCCTCGACTACGTCGACCCCTGGGTCAACTGGGACTGGGTCTCGACGCACGTTCCATACATCTGGGGCGCCCTGCAGCAGCACATCGTCCTCACCCTGATCGCGGTCGTCGCCGGCCTTGCGATCTCGCTTCCACTGGGCGTCTTCGCTTACAGGTCGCCGGCTATGCGGATTGCGCTCCTGGGCACGTTCGGCGCCTTCTACACGATCCCGTCGCTGGCGCTGTTTGCGCTGCTCGTCCCGTTCACTGGAATCGCGAACGAAACCACGGCCGAGATTCCTCTCATCGGCTACAACGTCCTGATCCTTATGCGCAACGTCGTGGTCGGGCTGGACTCGGTGCCTAGAGACGTCATCGATGCGGCGAACGGCATGGGCTACCGGCCCCTGGTGCGCCTGCTGCGGGTCGAGCTACCTCTCGCGGCGCCTGCGATCTTTGCGGGATTGCGCGTCGCGACGGTCTCCACCATCGGGCTGATCACGATCACCGCCGTGATCGGGCTCGGCGGCCTCGGTCAGCTGATCAACCAGGGTTTGCAGGAGAGCTTCCATTCGCCGCTTGTCGTTGCAACTGTGCTGTCGATTGCTCTCGCGCTCGCGGCCGACCTGCTGCTGGCAACCGGGCAGAGGCTCGCACTGCCATGGGCGAGGCAGGCATGAGCATCCTCCCCTCGGTGTGGGCCTGGTTTGCGGACGGCAGCCACTGGCAGGGTCCGGACGGCATTCCCACACGCCTCGTCGAGCACGTCCAGCTCTCGGCCGAGGCGGTCCTGCTCGGCGCCGCGATCGGGCTGCCGATCGGCATCGCGCTCGGCCATTACGGGCGCTTCGGCAACCTGGCGATCAACATCTCCAACGTCGGCCGAGCGCTTCCGTCGTTCGGCATCCTGGTCATCGCCTTTCAGGTCTTTGGCCTCGGAGATGCACCGATCGTCCTCGCCCTGACCGCGCTGGCGATCCCGCCCATAGTCACCAACAGCTACGTCGCGTTGCGCGAGGTCGATCCCGACGTCAAGGACGCAGCGCGTGGCATGGGTTATCGCGAGCTGGCCCAGCTCCTGCGAGTGGAGTTACCACTTGCGGTACCCCTGATCATGGCCGGGGTCAGGACGTCGGCGGTGCAGGTGGTCGCCACGGCGACGCTCGCGGCGCTGATCGCGGGAGGAGGTTTCGGCCGCTACATCGTCGACGGTTTCGCCCAGCTGAACTACCCGATGCTGATCGCCGGCGCCATCCTGGTCGGGCTCCTCGCGCTCGCCACCGAGCTGGGCCTGTCTGGGCTGGAACGCCTGCTCGTGCCCCGCGGGATCCGGCTCCTGATGGCTCCCGCCCTTCGACGGGCCGGCACCTTCAAGACCGCCTGAGATGGAAGAATCTGCTCACGGCTGCCGTTTGATGGGGAGAGCCCGCCAAGGCCTGGGAGGGAATTTCGATGATTCGTAAGTTCAGATCGGTCGGACTGCTGGCCACGCTGGCGGTGCTGGCCGTGGTCGTCTCGGCATGCGGCAGCACCGGGGGTGGTGGATCGACCAGCAAGGGGACCATCACGGTCGCCGGTTTTGACTTTCCCGAAAGCTCCATCCTGGCCCAGCTCTACGGCCAGACCCTCGCCCACGACGGCTACACCGTCAACTACAAGCTCCGCCTGGGCAAGCGCGAGGTAGTCGCGCCCGCGATCCAGCACGGACAGATCGACCTGTATCCGGGATACGCCGCGACCGACCTCGAGTACTACAACAAAGCCGCCGGCGAGGCGAGTGGCGACGTGAACGCGACCGTTCAGAAGCTCAACGCACGGCTGCAGCCGCTCGGGCTGGAGGCGCTCACGCCGTCGGCTGCCGTCGACCAGAACGCCTTCGCTGTCACGAAGGCGACCGCCCAGAAGTACAACCTGACGAAGCTTTCCGACCTGGCGCCGGTGGCCGGCCAGTTCGTGCTTGGTGCGGGACCCGAGTGCCCGACGCGTCCGTTCTGCCAGCCCGGGCTGGAGAAGGTCTACGGCCTGCACTTCAAGTCGTTCAAAGCCCTGGACACGGACGGGCCCGCGACGCGAGCCGCGTTCGCCAACGGCACCATCCAGGTCGGGTTGGTTTTCAGCAGTGACTCCGACCTCAACAAGCTTGGCCTGGTCGTGCTGCAGGACGACAAGCACCTCGAGAACGCCGACAACGTCGTGCCGATCATCCGCACGCAGGTCGCGACCGACGAGGTGAAGAAGGTCCTGGACAAGATCAACGCTAACCTCACCACCGACCAGCTCGTGACGCTGAACGGTCAGGTCGAGCTGCAGCACCAGGACGCCGATGCAGTCGCGAGGGCCTACCTCCAGCAGCACAACTACTTCAGCTAGTCTCGGCGTGTCGATGGAGCGGGATGCGGCTTTGTCCGACTTCGCGGCCGCCCGCCAGGAGTGGGAGGAAGCTTTCGCGCGGGTGCCCGACGAGGCGCTGAGATACCTCAAGCCTGGTGACGACTACTCGCTGGGCGGGCTGCAGGTCCACGTCAACTGGGTGCTGGCCCATTACCTGCGCGTGCTCGAGGGCCAGGTCGTGGTGGACGATCCGCCGCTCTCCGACGACGCCAGGCTTGGATTGACGACGGCCAAGCGCCGGAGTTCGCTGGCGGAGATGGCCCGGTTGCACACCGCGGTGCTGAATGCCGCCCTGCGGCGCCCGGCGTCTGAGTGGCAGCAAGCCACGCCTGTGATCTACGGCGAGGGCCAGGACCCCTACCCGACGAGCCCCGACAACGTGATCGAGTGGCTGAGGGACCACTACCGCGAGCACGTGGCCCAGTGCGCGGATCTGATCGACGACTGGAGGACGGCGGTTAAGGCAGCCGGTTGATCCAGGCCGGCGTTGCGTACTTGGCGGCGACCAGCCGCTCCGCGTCGCCGACCTCCTCTCGGGTGAGAGGGTTCTCCTCGGCCTGGAACTCGCGCACGAAAAAGGCATGCATATGAGCGGCCACCTCGTCGCACGTGAGCCTCGTGAACAACGAGAGCGGCGACACGACCTTTTCGGCGCTGCGCACGCCGCGCTCGGCAACACGCTCGCGGCCGATCCGGATGAGGTGAGGCATGAGGTCGGCGTCCATCGCGTGCGCGATGGTCGTGTGGTGCAGCACGAACCCGCGCCGGCGGGCCTGCGCCGAACCGCCGATCTTTCCTTCGGGCGAGACGATGTCGTTGATCTCCCGATAGGACGCCGGAACCCCCACCTGGTTGAACGCGTCCACCGCCCACGCGTCGAGCACCGCGTATGACTTGCGAAAGCTGATTCCCGCGACCATCGACTGCGGCAGATAAAGCGAGTAGGTGATCGTGCGGTCCGGCTCGCAGAGCATGGTGCCTCCACCGCTCATGCGCCGAGTCACGACGAAGCCGTGCTTCTTCGCCGCGGTCGGGTCGACCTCGTTGGCCACGGACTGGTGCGATCCGATCACGAGAGCGCGCTCGATCCATTTCCACAGACGCATCGTTGGAGACCGGTCGCCGCGTATCACGCGCTCCAGCAGGACCTCGTCGAGCGCCATGTGCATGTGAGCCGGGAATGGCGCAGGCGCGATCACGTCCCACGTGGCATCGCGCAGGTCGGGGCTCATCAGGGCTCTGCCAGTATTCCTGATGGACGTGGAACAACGCCGTAAGCTCTGGACTCTTTACGCGGTCAACTTCATGAACGCCGTCGGCGGTTGGGCGAGAGTGGTCGAGGAGGCGCAATGACCCGTGCTGCGCCCATCCGGATCGTTCCGCTCCGGCTGGAGGCCGCGGCGCCGGTCACGACGCCTCGGCTCACGTATCGCGGCGGTCCGCTTCTCGCGTCGGTCGAGGCGTTCCTGTTCTTCTGGGGAAGCGCCTGGCAGCAAGAGCCGCAGGCCCGGCTCATGAAGCAGATCAACGACTTCTTCGAGTTCGTCGTCAAAAGCCCGCTGATCGAGCAGCTCGGCGAATACAGCGTGCAGGACTTCTCGATCGCTCATGGCTCGCGCACCGGCGCGATCGCGCTGATCACCGATCCGCCGGCGGGCGTCCAGGACGCGAACATCCGGAAGTTCGTGCAGAACGAGATCGCCTCGGATCCAGCGGTGGCGCGGCCGGCGCCGAGCTCGCTCTACTTCGTGTTCCTCCCGCCCGGGGTCTCGGTGGGACTGGACGGCGCATCGTCGTGCGTGAGCTTCTGCGGATATCACGACCACATCGACGGCAGTCTCTTCTACGCCGTCATGCCTTACCCGGACTGTGATGGCTGCACCGACGGATCTGGCGTCCTCGACGCGTTGACCTCGACCAGCTCGCACGAGCTGTGTGAGGCGATCACCGATCCCATTCCCGGTCAGGGGTGGTACGACGACCAGAACGGTGAGATCGGAGACATGTGCGCGTGGCAGACGAAGCGGCTGGGCCAGTACACGGTCCAGCTCGAGTGGTCGAATCATCAGGGGCGTTGCGTTTGAGCACCCAACGCAGGCCCATCGAGCACGTCGTGATCATCGTCAAGGAGAACCACGGTTATGACAACTACTTCGGCCAGTTCCCCGGCGGCAATGGCGTCGCGCTGCCGGCGAGCCCCAACCCGCCGCCGAAGGATCCAGACCACCACCACGCGGCCTGGCTGACGCGCGATCAGACCGCGCCGCGAGTCGCGTTTCCCCAGAGCGAGATCCCGCACTACTGGGGCTACGCGAGCGAGTTCACCCTGTGCGACAACTACTTCACGGACGTGGCCGGTCCGTCGACGCCAAACCACCTGATGCTCATCGCGGCCGACTCGCCGCTCATCGACAACCCGTCGACGAACTACCGCAAGCAACCCGGGCCGCCGCTCTACGACATTCCCTCGCTGCCGGCGAAGCTCGATGCGGCCGGGCTGACCTGGGGAAACTACAACGGGTACGCCTTCGAGCTCATCGAGTACACGGCCGGCAAGAAGCAGGCCTGGCAGAAGTTCGCGACCGACGCCTCGGCCGGGAAGCTCCCGTCCGTCTCATGGCTGTACTCGGACGAAGCGTTGAGCGAGCACCCCGCCGACACCGCCGCGCAGCGTGCAGCCGACGAGGGGGACGTCAGCCGTGGCAGCCAATGGACCGTGAGCCAGGTGCAGGCGGTGGTCGCGGCGGGGCTCTGGCCAGGCATCGCGATCTTCCTCACGTGGGATGACTGGGGCGGATGGTGGGACCACGTGACGCCACCTGAGGTCGAGAGGTGGAGCGACGGCACGCAGTTTCGCTACGGCGGGCGGGTCGGCTGCCTGGTGCTGAGTCCGTACGCGCGCAAGGGCTACGTCTCCAGGGCCCTCCACTCGCACGTGAGCCTCATCAGGTTCTGCGAGAACAACTTCGGTCTCGGATCGCTCAACGCTCGGACGCAGGCGGCCGACGGGATGGAGGACTGCTTCGACTTCACGCAGGCGCCGCAGCCGCCACCTCAATGACGAACGGCGTCGAGCGACCTCCACCCGTACGAGACTTCCTGCAGCACCTCAGAGCCGATCGTGATCGGCTGACTGCGCACGTAGATCCCGCCCAGCCGCTCGTAGAAGCCGCGCGCGGCCGAGTTGTCGCGCAGCACCCAGACGATCATGTCGACGAAGCCCCTCTCACGCAGACCTTCGACGACTGCCCCCACCAGCCGGCGTCCAAAACCTCGGCCCTGGGCGGGTGGCTGGACGTAGATCGCGTACAGCTCACCGCCATACCGGTCCTCTCCAGCGCGCTCGCGTCCGCCGGACGCAAAGCCGACCACACCCTCGCCGCTTTCAGCGACGTAGACACGCGCCGTGGCATCGCTCAGGGTCCGCGTCCAGCGTTCCTCGTAATGCGTCTCGCTCAGCGACGCCAGGAATTCCTGGGGGAGTAGCTCGCGATATGTAGAGCGCCACGTCGCGACGTGCACCTGGGCGATCCGCCCCGCATCCTCAATCTCAGCCGGCCTGACCAGGCTGATCACGAACCAAATCTATCGCGAAACCTTCCGCAGTAATCTGACCGAGGGCGCGATGGAGTTTGCGGAGCCCGAGCCTGACTTCGATTGGTCGCCGGACCGTGGTCGCGTGCGGCGCGGTATCTCTCTGATGACCGCCTCCGTGCTCACGATCGCCATCGCGGGCCTCGCCTACTCGCGTCCCACCCTGCCGTGGTCGGGCACGACCGCGGAGGGCGCGCCGGCGGGGACTTCCGCGTACAGCGTGACCACCGTCGACTTCGTCGACCGGAGGACAGGCTGGCTGGTCGCGCTTCTCGCAACCGGTGACTACGCGGTGATGCACACGGCGAACGGCGGCCTGAGCTGGACGCACCAGCTGTCCGTGCGCGGCGACGGGCACGCGCAGTACATGAGGTTCTTCGACATGTCAGTCGGCATCTTCGCGTTGATGGGGACGCGCCCGATCTTGCACCGGACGCTGGACGGAGGTCAGTCGTGGTCGATCGTGTCCCCGACTGTGCCGGCGGGCAGCGTCGTGCTTTCGTGGTCCTTCGTCGATCCGGACAACGGCTGGATGCTCGTCGACGACCCGGAGCAGATCAAGCCATCCTCGAACAGGCTCTACCGCACGCTAGACGGAGGCAGGACGTGGCTTGACCTGGGGCCGCCTGTCCAAGCCCCGGACCGGGCCTTCCAGGTCCACTTCTCGTACCTCACCACCGGATGGCTGACCACTGCAAGCGCCGGCGCGTACGCATACAAGACATCCGATTTCGGCGCGACGTGGTCACGGGTCCCGCTGCCATCGCCGCCCGCCTTCTCTTCGCGTTTCGGCGAGTTCTTCGTGGCGGTGCACCCTACGTCGGGTTCCGGCGCGCTCGTGTCGGTCATCTATTTCTCTTCGATCCAGGGACGGAGCGGCGTGGGAGGGCGGATCCGCGGATTTCCGCCTCTGACGGTGAGCGGGTTCGACGGCGGCCGTCCCCAGACCTACACGTTCTCGACGGTGATGGACCAGGTGGCGGGAGGTCCGTTCGGCCGGGACATGCCGCCGAACGAGATGAGGCTCAGGACTGTCGACAACGGCGCCCGATGGGAGACCGTCAAACCGCCGTCACCTGGCGGCGCGATCGGCTATTTCGACGCGCGTAACTGGTGGTGGGTCGGTTCGGGCGCATGGTCGAGCAGCCGCGACGGCGGAGTCACGTGGACCGACCAGCGCGGAATCAACGCGAACATTCCGATACCCGGCTCGCTGCAGGTGCTTGACCGCGACCATGGTTGGTTTGCGGCATCGGAAGCGACCAGGCCGGTGCTCGAGGTCACCGGCGACGGCGGCAGTCACTGGCAGAAGGTGATGCTGCCGCCAATTTCAGATGCGCCGCTCTACGCACTGACGTAGGCGATCACGGCACGGGCTTCGGCGACGATCTCACCTCCCTCGCTCTCCACGATCGCCTCGCAGAACGCGAGCTTGCGTGTGCGGTGTCGCACGGTGGCGCGAGAGACCAGCCGGCCGGGGCGCGCGGGGCGCAGGAAATCGATCTTGAGATCTGCGGTCACGGTCGTCTGGCCTTCTTCGGCGACCGTGAATGCGACCGACGCGAGCGCCTCGTCGGCCAGCGTGGCGATGGCGCCGCCGTGCACGATCGGCCCACGCGATGTTGGGAAGCCGTGAGCCTCGGCTGTCATCCTTGCCTCGAGGACGAGAAGGCCGCTGCCGACCTCGACGATGCGGGTGCCGATGTTGGCGACCATTCCGGTCGCCGACCACTCCTTGTAGAGCTCCGGCAGGGCCCGCACGCCGTACGCGCTGTCTGCGCTCAAGAATCGAGCTCGCGGTGCAGCTCGATGAGCGGAGCCACCAGGCGGTAACCCATCTCCTGGTTGATGCGCAGGATCGCCGGGTTGTCGGCGTCGTTGTTCGTTCGCACCCGCGTGAAGCCTGATTCGATCGCCTGACCGATCGATTCGTACTTGAGTGCTCGCGCGATGCCACGGCCGCGGAAGGCGCGCGCCGTCCCCGTGTATGCGGTCCAGGGAACACCGCGGACGACGGGAGTGTCGAGCAATGAGATGCCTGCGACGTGGCCGTCCTGGATCGCCACCCACATGTGGTCCTCTCTGATCGCGGGGTTCGTGAACCAGAAACGCTTCCATTCCTCCGGGCTGAGGTCGCGCGAGGGAACGGTGGTGGGGATGTCCTTTTCGGACTCGATCCACATCTCGTAGAGCTTTCGGTACCTGTCGGGGTCCGCGACCTGGCTCAAAGGGAGCATCTCGATTCCCTGCTCGCGCATGCGGCGCCGCGATTCCTCGCGCGTGGCCAACATCTGGTCGCGGTTGGCGGCGAGGTCGAGCTCAGACATTCGCATCCGGCGGTCCTCGCGATAACCGAGCCGCTCGAGAGCACCAAGGTCCTCAATGATGTCTTCGCGCACCCGGACCACGGAGATGGCCGCGTCCTCGGCGCGCAGCCAATCCTCCCCGATCTCGACCAGCGACTCGAACAGATCGGTGCTCCAGACGTCGCTGCGCAGGACCGGCCTCACGACCCCGAATCGCTTGTGCTCGGAGTCCCACCGTTCGTGAGAGGCAGCGATGTACGCGATCGCCGCACCATCGCGCACGGCCACGCTGTGCATCGTCCTGTGCAGCTCCTCGCCCATCCGCCACCAGTGCCGCAGCAGGATGGGATCGCGCGGCTCCTCTGGATCGCGGAGCGACTCGAGGTCCGCGACGATCGTCGCGTCATCGAGTGTTGCCGGGCGAAGCTCGAGCTCGGCAGCTCGGCTCTCGAAATTCGTCTTCGGCATGCGTTGACTAGAAGGTTAATCTTCGCCGGGTGATTCCCAGGTGATAGCCAGGCGGATGCCTGGAACGGGAGGCCTCTGGGGGCGCCGCGCCGCTCCGATGCATCGGCTCGCGCTCTCGCCTGCGTGCTGGGGTATCAGCGAGTCGCACGACTGGGGCCACCAGATCGACGCCGACCGCGTTCTCTCCGAAGCCGCGGCGGTCGGCGAAGGCGCGATCACCGCCGGTCCGCCCGGTTTTCTGCCAGACCGAAGCGACCAGGCGCGCGGCATGCTCAAGCGGCATCGCCTGAAGGTCGTCGCGGGCCAGGTTCATGCCATCCTCCACCACCACGACATTCGAGGTCCGGAGCTCGCGCACATCGACGGCCACGCGCACTGGCTGTCTGCCATCGGCGCCACGACGCTTGTTCTTTCCGCGGTCCCGGAACGCGGTCCCGCCGCTCGCCCGGAGACGCTTTCCAACGCGCAGTGGGCGCACATGCTGCATCTCATCGGCTCGGTCGAACACGTCTGCGCGCGCCACCGCTTGAAGCTCGCGGTCCAGCCTCGTTTCGGCAGCACCATCCAGGGCCCTGCCGAGATCGAGCGGCTCCTGGTTGGATCGGAAGCCGGCGTCTGCCTCGACCTCGCCCACCTCGTGATCGCGGGCGCAGATCCGGTGGAGGTCATCGAGCTCGCCGCCCGCAGGATCCAGCACGTGCAGCTGAACGATGTCGACATCGACCTTGCGCGTCGCGTGCGCGAGCGCTCGCTCGACTTCAAGGACGCCGTCGCGCGCAACCTGTTCAAGCCCATAGGTGAAGGTGGCGCGAACGTCGCCTGGACCCTCGAGGCGCTCCAGCGGGTCAAGTACCGCGGCTGGTACACGCTGGAACAGGAAACGCGGCTCGCATCGGCCGAGGACCGGCCGCTGGGTCGGATCAGTCGCTCACTCGAACACGTGCTGCCGCTGCTCGGCTGACGCCTGCGATTCGGTCAGATCCGCCGGCCCGCCTTCGCCCAGTAGGCGTCTCTCAGCTGGCGCTTCAGCAGCTTGCCCGCCGCGTCGCGCGGTAGCTCGCCGGCGAAATCGACGGAGCGGGGCTTCTTGTACCCCGCGAGCCGCTCACCGGAGAAAGAGATGAGCTCTTCTGCAGACACCGCGGCCCCTGGACGCAGCTGCACCACCGCTTTCACCGACTCGCCCCACTGGTCGTCAGGGACGCCGATCACGGCCGCGTCCAGCACGCCGGGGTGGGCGTGCAGCACCGCCTCGACCTCGGCCGGATAGATGTTCACGCCGCCGGAGATGATCATGTCGATGCGCCGGTCGCAGATGTAGTAGTAACCCTCATCGTCGCGGTACGCGACGTCGCCGACCGAGAAGAAACCGTCGTGAAGGCTTCTGGCAGTCGCGTCCGGGCGATTGAAGTACTCGGCCTGCCAGCTGTTGCGCACCATGAATTCGCCCGGTTCGCCGACGTCGGCTTCGGTGCCGTCGTCGCGGACAAGCCTGATCTCCTGGCCCGGCACGGCCGTCCCGCATGAGCCCGGCTTGCGGAGTTGGTCTTCCGGTCTCAGCACGGTGTTGATCCCGGTTTCGGTCGCGCCGTAAAACTCCCAGAGCACCGGGCCGAACGCCGCCTGGGCACGCTCTTTCAGCGCGTAGGGGCATGGCGCAGCGCCGAGGATCAGCGCCCGCAGCGACGACGTGTCGCGAGGACGCCTCTGCTGTGCGTCGACGAGTCGCTGCAGCAGTGTCGGCGCCATGAAGCTGGTGGTGACGCGATGACGCTGGATCAGGTCGAGCGCTTCGTCCGCATCGAACTTCGGCTGCAGGACGAGGGTCGAGCCGAGCACCTGGTGGAGGGCGGAGAAGAAAGCGACGCCGCTGTGATAGCCGGGACCGCACATCAGGTGCACGTCCGATTGGGCCAGCTCGAAGATCGAGATGACCTGCAGCACGTTGGCGATGTCCACGCCATGCGGCCGCCACGCTCCTTTCGGGTTGCCCGTGGTGCCGGAGGTGTAGATCATCGATTCACCGAGTCCGGTGCTGACGGGCTCGAACCTGTCGGACGCGTCCTGCATCAGGTCGCCGTACGAAAGCCATCCGGGGGGCACCCTTCCGCCCGCCGCGACGAATCGCACCGCACCATTAAACGCCGGCGTGGCCGCGGCCATGGCTTCGATGTGATCCGGACCGGCGGCCGAGACCTTTGCGCCCGAGTCGTCGAGGACGTACGCGATCTCGGGGCCGCGCAGCCGGTAGTTGACGGGAACGATGACGAGGCCCGCGCGGCGCAGCCCGCTGGCGATCTCAGCGCCAGTGATCGAGTTGAACGACATCCAGGCCACGCGGTCGCCTTCGATGCAGCCCAGCGAGCTGAAGGCGTTGGCGACTCGACTCGCGCGTCTGCTCAAGGAGGCGAAGTCGAGGACCTCACCGCTGCAGATGACGGCGGGTTTGTCCGGTTGCGTCTCGGCGTGGCCGGCGAGAAAGTCCACGACCATGTGCTGATGCTAGGAGTGCGACGAAGTCGGTGGCGATGACCGCGTCGGTTTGGCGTAGCACGGGGTGTTCGCAGCGAGCCCGACCGTCGTGGCGCTCGGCGCGACGCTGCCTGTGATCACGATTCGATAGCGGTAGCAGCCGCCGAGCAGCGCCCAGGTGTCGAGCGGCGCCCAGTGGTGGAACACGACCCCTGCGTTCATCGGCGCGTATTTCGCCAGCACGTCTGGCGTGGCATCGGCGATCGATTCGACGGGTGAGGGTATGGACGAGTCGAACTGCCACACGTACACCTTGGTGAGCGGGCGGTTGGCAGGGGTGTCGGCCTGGGCGGGAAGCTTCGTTGCAGCCAGCAGCGCATCGACCATCACCTGTGGAGAGGCCGCTGGTCTTACCGACGCGTACGTCTTGTTTGCGATCGGTGCGGACCACGCGACACCGCTCGCGGTCGAGCCGATCAACAGCCTCTTGGTCGGCTGGGTTCCGTCCGGAGCCGAGGCGGGATACAGCTGGATCTCTCCGCTGTAGGCAACGGCGAGCTGGCTCGCGTCCGGGCTCCAGGCCAGCCCGTCCGGGTGCATCATCCGGGAGTTGACGCGCTTGGGCGCGGTGATGCTCGGGGTTGCCTGCGGCGAGGCGCTGGATGAGGCGGCAGCGCTCGGGCTCGCCGACGCGATAGGGAGGGCGCTGTTGATCGGCTGGATCACGGCGCCGTGATCGGGAAGTGCAACCGCGGCGAGCGTTCCATCGGCGCTGATCGCGAGCGGGCCGTCGTCGGGTCCGAGCTTCAGCGGAAACGGATTCAGAACGCCCGCCTCTGCGTTCAGCCAGTACCAGGCGCCGGTGCCGACGCCGCGCACGGCGACCAGCCCGGAGTCTCCGGGCGCGGCGCCCTGGGTGAAGAAAGCGGGTTGGGACGGCGGCCGCGCCAGCACCTTGAGCGCGCCTGCGGTCTGGGTGAGGTCTAGAGCGTCCACCTCGTACGAGGCGCAGCAACCCACGGTGAGAGCGAGATAGTGCGAATTGGCCACCAGGCCGATCGGTCCTTCGCTCTGCTGGTCCAGCGAGGCCGCGACCGGCTCGATCGTTCCCAGGAACGGGTCCAGTCGAAGAAGCCAGTCATAGGGGAGGACGCCCGCGCTCGTGCGTGTTTCGGCCGGCCGGTCGTCGTGAACCGTGAAATAGAGGACCGGATGATCGAGCTTCGGGGCCGGAGCCCACACCGGTCCCGCGACGCGGAAGGTTCCGGCCTGCCACGGCGCAACCATCGTGGCCTTGCCGCTGGCAGGATCGATCACACCAACTCCCTGGTCGGAGACGAATGCGATGAGACCCTGGCTCAGCGCGCCGGTCAGGGGCGGCAAGGGCGAGTGGACCGCAGCGGCGGGCGAGGTGCTGCACGACCCGAGCAGCAAGACAGCCGCCAGGCCGACCCAAGGTTTACGCATGAGCAGCCGATCTTACCTGCACGTTGTTACCCGAACGAGGGCGGCCGCGTTTCGGTACTGGACGTGAAAACGCTGGTCCCGATGGTAGTGGCGGGCCTGATTCTGGCCGGGTGCAGCGCCTCACGAGGCTGCCAGCTGTGCACTGCACGGATCAGTCCGGCGGGCTTCGACCTCACGGCCACCGAGAAAGATCATTTGGTGACCATGCACGTCGGGCAGAAGCTCGAGGTGGTGCTGCGCGCGCCGGCCGGAACGAACGACTGGTCGCATCCCGAGTCCAGCGACACATCGATCCTGACTCCGATCGTCGATCCAGCCGCGACTGCCGCTCGTTACGTGACGCTGGCTGGGTTTGAGGCTCGCAAGCCGGGCCAGGTCGAGGTCACTTCGTACGCTTCACCGCTGTGCTCGCCCGGGCAGGCGTGCCCGATGTACGTGGCGCTCTACTCGCTTATGGTGACCGTCACGCAGTAGCCGGCATGACGGCCGCCCGCAGCGCATTTGCAATCGCATCGAGCTGCGCGCGGGCGGGCGGATGCTCGTACGCGTTGGGAAACGTGAGCCCGAATCCGTCCTTCGGATAACGCGGGATCACGTGCACGTGGAAATGGGGAACGTCCTGATACGCGGCCTCACCGTCCATGACCAGGATGTTGATTCCGCTGGCGCCCAGCGTGTGGCGCGCCACTGCAGCGAGCTTGCGCGCGACGCGAAACGTGCGCATCGCTGCCGTCTCGTTGATGTCGGTCATGAGCACCGCGTGCTCACGTGGGACCACAAGCATGTGGCCCTGCGTGATCGGCTGGATGTCCATGAAGGCGACGACGGTGTCGTCCTGGTAAACCCAGCTCGCGGGAGCGGTGCCCCGCACGATCTCGCAGAACACGCACTGGTCGCCCATGAAGCGAAGAGCTTAACGATCAGGACCCGCGGACGGACCCCGTAGCGAGAGATTCGGCGATCCAGGTGGGCCGCATTGGGCGCCGAAGCTCCGCTTCGGGCGTCCGGCCCGCGGGTCCAGGGACCGGCTATTCAGCCTCCGTAGGCGATTCGACCGGAGCAGGCTCGGGAGCGCCATTTGCTTCGGCCTCGATCGGAGTCGCCAGCGGCTCTGCACCATTGGGCGAGATCGCGGTCTCGCCGTTCGCTGTAGCTTCGGCGGGCACGCGCTGGCCGCGCCGCCGGCGGCGCATGCGCCTCTCGCCGCGATGCGGGCGCGAGAGGCGCTGGACGTGCGAGCGGATTCCGACCCGCTGGCAAGCCGTGACAACCGCGCCCACGCCGACCACGAGGCCGTCTTCCTTGCAGTGCTCGAAGAGCGGGCCGAAGAGCTCGGGCGCGCCACCGATGACTGTCTTCGAGTCGCCGACGATGACGAGCAGCTTCTTGGCGCGGGAGATCGCGACGTTGACCCGGTTCGGGTCGTTCAAGAAGCCGATCGCGGCGCGTTCGTTGGAGCGCACGAGGGAAAGGATCACGCCGTCGGACTCCCGACCTTCGAATGCGTCCACCGACTCGATGTCATCGGGCGGCACGATGCCCTTGAGCGCGCCCTGCAGCCGGTTGACCTGCGAGTTGTACATGGCGATGACTGCCAGCTTCGCTTTGCGCACGCGGCGCCGGATGATCGACGTGATGTCCTTGCAGAGCGCGACCTCGAACTCGTTCGCGACCGAACGCTGTGCGTCGCGATACTCATCCTGCGCGCCGGTGTCGACCCACACGAGCTCGCGGTCGAACGGCCAGGGCAATGGCATCCGCGGATGGGGCGCTTCGTGGATCAGCTTGCCCTCGTAGAAGAGGTCTGACACCACGCGGCCGATCGGCTCGCGCATTCGGTACTGCCGCGGAAGCATGATCCGCGAGCCGGCCGTCACCTTGTCCCATATCCAGCCGTAGAAGCTGTCGTCCCGCACGACCTCGTCGAGAGGCGTCTGGACCTTGAACGTCGACGCGGCCTCTTCCATGACTGGTGGAAGTTGGTTCAGGTCGCCGATCATCACCCAGCGCTTGGCCAGCGGCATCACTGCGAGCGCCTCGTTCGCGCGCACCTTGTTGGCCTCGTCCAGGATCAGCCAGTCGAAGACCTTGAAGCGGAGGCGCGAGTCTATGGTCAGGCGATTAACGGTGCCGGCGACGAGGTTGTACGCCTCGAGGTCGTCCCCCTCGACCAGCGTCGGGCGCAGGCGGCGGGGGACCTTGCCCGGCTCGGCGATGCGCGCCTGACGCACATGCGAGAAGCCCAGCAGCCGCTCCTGGCCGGTGTCGACGGCGTCGTTGGAGTGCGAGGAGAGAAGGATGGAAGCGTTGGGGTTGCGGCCGAGGATGCGCCGGATCGACTCGACAATGGCTGTCGTCTTGCCGGTCCCCGGGGGGCCCTGGATCAGGTAGAGCTGTCCCGGCCGCATGCCCATCACGCGGGCGACAGCCTCCGCCTGCTCCTCGTTCGGGTCGGGGAGGTGATGGGCGCGCTTGCCGTCGAGCGCGACTCGCGGAGGCGTGCCCAGCCAGCCTGTATCGACCAGCTCGGCCGCGAGCGACCCAGTCCGCGGACTGCCGATCTGAAGTTGGCGGATGCAGGATCGCTGCGCCTCGAACATCTCCACGCTCGCGGTCGGCAGCACGATGCCTTCGTCAGGCAGCGGGTCGTAGCGCCTGAAGCTCACCCACAGGTTGGAACCCTGGATTCGGTCCAGCGCCATGCCGCGGTACTCGGGGAAGCCGGCCGACCGGACCGTCAGCGAATCGATGCCGCGGTAGATGCGGCCGTCCGCGTCGTCGACCAGGTGCAGGATTGCCCGTACGTACTCGCCTCCGCGCATGTCCTCGCCGCAGTTCGGGCAGTGGATGCCGTTGGAGGTCGGAACCTCGGTCTCGCACTTCGGGCACTCGATCCATTGTTCGGTCGCCTCGTAGCGCCTGACCGCGGCCTCGGCGAGCTTCTCCCGGTAGTCGCGCAGGTGCTCGATGAAGCGCATGGTCGAGTCGAGCATGGGTTGGGACTTCGCCTGCTCCCGCAGGACGATGGCGGTGAACCCCTCCAGGTCGCCATCCCACTCCTTGACCACGTGGAGCTCCTGGAAACCGAGCCGAAGACGGTTCTTCTCCATCTCGTAGGCGCCTTCGAGCTCCTGCCAGTCGGTGATCTCCAGGGCGAGGCCCATCGGGGTCCGGCCGAGCTTGCCGGTCAGCAGGGTGGTGCTGACCTGGCCGATGAACTCGAGGGGCTTTTCGGGCTTGACGACGTTGTACGTGCCGTCGATCTGCTTCTGCTCCTCGAGGAGCTGGCGCAGCAGCTCGGCGCCGCCGTGGGCTTCCAGGGCGAGGACCTTGGCCGCCGCGGGCGTGCCGGGACGGACACGGATGCCGAGGCGTCCGGTCTGGATCTCCTCGCCGGGGATGTCAGGGTTCCAGAGCGGCAGGACGTCGCCTGGTATGGGCGTGCTCATGCGAGGCGAGCCTTGAAGGTGGTACGAGCGGGACGTTTGATGGCGATCAAGTCAAGTTAAAAGAGGGGTCCCCGGGCGGGACCTAGCGCCCCAATGGGCAACGCCTACGTTACCACACCCTCGGGCTGCATCAAGATTGAACGTGCAGTGTGGAAAAACCGGCTCCAGCCTTACGACCTGCTGTCGGTCGAGGAGGTCAACACCATCCACGAGCAGGCCATGACCATCCTCGAGGAGATCGGGATCGACTTTCTCCACGAGCGGGCGCGCGAGGTTTTCAAGCAGGCGGGGATGCGGGTTGAGGACAGCCGCGTGCGTTTCGAGCGCGCTTTCGTCCGCGAGCAGGTGGCCAAGACACCGGCCACTTTCGAGCTCCAGGCGAGGAACCAGTCGCGGGCGGTGATCCTCGGCGGCGACAACGTCGTCACCGCTCCGGTCTACGGGCCGCCGTTCGTTACCGACCTCGAGCGCGGGCGCCGCGGCGCCACGATCGAGGACTTCACCAACTTCGACAAGATGGCCCAGGCGGTGGACCAGATCCACTGCGCGGGGGGCACGACGGTTGAGCCAGAGGACCTGCCGCTGGGGACGCGGCACCTGGACATGGTCTATTCCCACATCCGTTGGACCGACAAACCTTTCATGGGCAGCGTCATCTCACCGGAGAACGCGCGAGACACGGTCGAGATGGCATCGATCGTCTTCGGTGGCCGCGAGCGCATCGAGAAGACCCCCGCGGTGATCAGCCTGATCAACGTCAACAGCCCGCTGCGCTACGACGACCGCATGCTCGGCGCGCTGCTCGAGTACTCGGAGGCCGGTCAGCCGGTCATCGTCACGCCGTTCCTGATGGCCGGGGCCATGTCGCCGATGGGGCTTGCGGGGACCGTCGCGCAGCAGACGGCCGAGGCCCTGGCGGGAATCGCGCTCGTGCAGCTGATCCGGCCGGGAACGCCCAGCGTGTACGGCTCGTTCCTCACCAACACGGACATGCAGTCGGGCAGTCCCGCATTCGGGACGCCGGAGTCTGCCATGGGAATCCTGGCCAGCGCCCAGATGGCGCGCCACTACAACCTGCCCTTCCGCGGTGGGGGCGCGCTGACCTCTTCCAAAGCGCCGGACGCGCAGGCCGCGTACGAATCGATGATGTGCATGTGGCCGACGATCCTCGGGCGGGTCAACTTCGTCCTCCATGCGGCGGGATGGCTCGAGAGCGCCCTGCTCGCCTCGTACGAGAAGTTCGTCATCGACGTCGAGCAGCTGCGCATGTTCGAGTGGATCCTGGGCCACGGCCTGCCGGTCGACGACGAAGGCCTGGCGATGGACGCGCTGCGCGAGGTCGGGCCGGGCGGCCACTTCCTCGGCGCCGAGCACACCATGCGCCACTACCGGACCGGCTTCTACCGGCCCTGGATCTCGTCGACGGAGAACTTCGACCGCTGGCAGCGCTTCGGTTCACGCACGGCGGACGTCGTCGCCGCCGAGCGCTGGAAGCAGGTGCTGGCCGAGTACGCCGACCCTGGGATCGACCCCGGCGTCGACGAGCAGCTTCAGGAATTCATCACCAGACGCAAGACCGAGATTGGCGCCGATTGATCCGCGCGCTCGGGCGCGCCTTGGCTACCTGCTGAGCAAGATCGCATCAGGCGCTCCGGCGCCGGCGAGCGGGTCGGCCGCGGCGGCGGTCGTAGCGACGTCGGCCGCATTGCTTCAGAAGGTCGCGTTGCGTTCGCAGGGTCGCTGGAACGGCGCCGAAGACGCCCATCAGCGCGCCGAGGCGCTGCGCACGCGGGCTGAGGAGCTGATCGAGCTTGATTCGCTCGCTTATCTGGCGTTCGTCGAGGCGATGCGTTCAAGCCATGACGTTGAGGCGGCGCGCATGAAGACGATCGATGTGCCGCTGGAGATCGCCGCCAAGGCCGACGAGGTGGTGTTGCTCGCTCGTGTGCTCGAGAGCAAAGGCAACCCGAACTTGCGGGCAGATGCGGTCGCCGCCGCCATTCTGGCGCGGGCGGCCGCAAAAACGGCCAACATGCTGGTCGAGGTGAACGGGCCTAGCGGGTCAGCTCGCCGGCGAGGCGCTCGAGGCTCAGCAGGTGCGAGCGGTCGTGCTCCAGCGCGATCTCGAGGTAACGGTCCACCGACACGTCGCCGTACTTCTCGTGGCGCCCGCTGAGCCCGGTCCGCCGGTTCTCGTCGAGCGTCTTCACGTAACCGAGGAGCATCGTTCGAGTCGCTATCCACTCGTCCAGCGCGTCTTCGAGATGGATCCCGCCGAAGTCGGTGTCGTCGTTGGTGAAAATGTCGAACTTCGGATTCTCACCCGCCGCGATGGAGCGGATCCTCGGCACGTAGCAGTCACGCTCTGTCGCGGCGAGGTGTGCTGCGATGTCGCGCAGGTCCCACGCGCCGACCCGGGCGGAGGGATCCTCGGCCGAGATGCGCAGCATCGCGATCACGAGCTGCTGGCTGTTCACGAGCCGATCGAAGATGTCGTCGTTCATCCAGGGTTCATCAGACGTGAACGTGGGTTGGCCGCGGTCAATTCCTCGATCACGCCGGCAACGATATCCTCGGGCGCGCCATCGCGCTGCTCCACAGGCCCCCAGCGCCACCCGTCGAGGTAAGCGTCCATCTCCGTCGAACCATCCTTCATGGCGTAGGCGTCAATGGCGGCCTGGAAGTAGTCCGGCAGCATTCGCTTCGCCTCGACCCCGTCCTCCTCCCAAGCCTTGACCTGCGAGGGGATGTGCTTCCAGTACATCACCTGGTATTGCGCCAAGGTCAGGATTCCACCAACGCCGCGAGCCGGTCTTCGAGCTCTCCGAGACCCACATCTTCGATCTCGAGGGGAAGCTCCAGGTAAGCGGCTATCTCGCGCGCCTTGTCAGCCAGACGCGGGTTGGGCACCTGCCTGAGGAAAAGCACCGCCTCGTAGTTTCCGAAAAGCATTTCCTTCAACTCGGGGTGCCGGTCGAGGCCCAGCCCCCTGACCACCGCGCGGTCGAAATTGCGCACAAGCCAGTCGGTCAGGAAGAAAGTCCCCGGCCTTTTCCGAGCGACCTCTTCGAAGCGACCGGCGCCCGCGTACATCTCGTAGCAGTGCGGACCTGGAACCCGCGCCGCGCCGACCTCGTCCAGCAGCGGCTCGAGCCGGCCGGTCGTGCCGCAGTCGCCGTAGACCACGACGAGCTTCTCGTACCTGGGGCGCAACGCGTGAAGCTTTTCGCGCAACTCTTCGACGATCCGCGACGGGTAGAGGTGCATCAGTGCAGACACCCCGTAGATGTCGACGTCCCAGCCTCGGCGGTCGGCGATCTGCTTGACGTCGCGTCCCAGCGCTCCGCAGATCACAAGGGCGATGGCACTCAACGCACGCGCTCCAGCTCTGGAAAGCCGAGGACCGAGATGAACGAGTCGTTGAAGTCCGAGCGCCCCGACAGCTCGATGTATTCGATGCGAGAGGGCAGCTCGAAGGCGACCTGCCGCTCGCGGTAGGAGAGGAGCGCGATCTTGGCCCCCTCGCCGGCCGAGTTGCCGACCGCGATGATCTTGTCGACGTCGACGGGCGGGACCAGGCCGATGATCTTCGCGCTCTCGGGGTTCAGGTATGACCCGAACGATCCGCCCAGCAGGACTTCGTCGAGGTCCGGCGCGCGCACGCCGAGGATGTCCATCAGCACCTTGATCCCGGTGGCGATCGATCCCTTGGCGAACTGCAGCTCGCGGATGTCGCGCTGGGTGAGGTACACGCCGTCGGCGAGCAAGAACGCGCGCATCCCGTCGACGTCGATGAGCCGGTCACGCAATGGGTGATCGGGCAGGTCATCGCGCGACTTGAAGCGGCCCGAATGGTCGAGCAGGCCCGCCAGCAGCAGCTGGGCGGCCGCGTCGACCAGGCCAGAGCCGCAGATGCCCTCTGCGGGCACGTCTCCGCCGATGACCTGGAGCTCGACCCGCTCGGTCAGAGTCACCCCCTCGATAGCACCGACCGTGGCCCGCATGCCGCACCGGATCTGGCTGCCCTCGAATGCCGGCCCCGCCGGCGCCGCCGTGGCGAGAGCTCGCTGCGCGCTGCCCAGCACGATCTCGCCGTTCGTGCCCACGTCGACGAACACGCGCAGCCGGTCCTCGCGGACCACGCCGGTTGCGAGCACGCCGGCAACGATGTCCGCCCCCACGTACGCGCCGAGCGCGGGGAGGGTCTGGATGTAGCCCTGCGGGTGGATCTGCAGTCCAACCTCGCGCGCCTCCACGCTCAGCTCGTCCATGAAGGCCGGAGTGAAAGGAGACATCGAGAGGTGACTTGGATCCACGCCGAGCAGCAGGTGCAGCATCGTCACGTTGCCGACGACCACCGCCTCGTAGGTCTGTTCAGGTGAGACGCCTGTCTCGCGGTAGAGCTCAACCAGGATCGTGTTCATGGTCACGACGACCGCTTCCTGCAGCTCCTTGATCGCCTCGGGCCCATTCATGCCGTGGCTGATCCGCGAGATCACATCGGCTCCGAACGGCGCCTGGCCGTTGAGGGTCGACAGGACCGAGGCGGCCATGCCGGTCCGAAGGTTCATGAGCGTGCCTACGAGGGTCGTGGTGCCGACGTCGAACGCGACGCCGTAGCAATCACCCGTCGTGTCGCCTGGCTCGACGGCGACCAGGTGCTCGCCCGCCAGCACCGCTGTGACCCGAAATCCCGCCTCGCGAAATACGTGCGGCAGCGTGCGCAGGACCGCCACGCCGGCCAACATGTCGTGCCCTTCGTCGGTCAGCGCGTCCTTGAGCCGCGCGACGTCGCTGCGCTGGTCCTCGAGCGAGGGTTCGCTCAGCTCCAGGTAGACCTTGCGTACGTTTGGGTCGAGGATGACGAGGCGGCCGAGGCCCATGGTCGCGGCCTTCGGCACCCGCAGCAGCTGCGGAACCTCGCACACCATGTCCTCGTAGATGCGCGCCTGGCACGAGAGGCGCCATCCGTCCGCGATCTCCTGCGGTCGGAGCTGTCGGTGGTCGGCGGTTTCGGCGTCGGCCAGTCCTTTGACCACCTGGACCTTGCACTTGCCGCACGTGCCCCGGCCGCCACATGTCGAATCGATGGGCAGGCCGATCCAGTGCGCGGCGCTGAACACGGTCGTGCCGGGCGGCACGCGGGTGGTGCGGTCGAATGGCAGATAGGTGACCTCGAGCTTGCGCGCGATCATGACGGGACTTTCTGTTGCTCTGCCCGAAAACTCGCGATCCAGCGCATCGCGTACTCGTCGTGGCCGAGCAAAAGGTCGCCGGCCAGGACTGCACGCCGCACCTGTGGCTCGAGCGGGTTGGTGATCGCGCAGGTCAGGCCGGCGTGCATGGCGAGCGGGAGGAACGCTGCGTTGACCGTGGCGCGGTCGGGCAGCCCGAACGAGACGTTGGACGCGCCGCACGTCATGTTGTTGCCCAGCTCGTCGCGAATGAGCCGCATCGTCTCGAGGGTGATCAGGCCGCATGTCGGGTCGGCGGCGACGGTCATCGCGATGGGGTCGATGATCACGTCCTCCTGCGGGACGCCGTGGTCCGCGGCGCGCTGGATGATCCGGCGCGCGAGCTCGAGCCTCTCCGCGGGGACCATCGAGATCCCGGTCTCGTCGTTGGCCATTCCGATCACGGCAGCACCGTGCTTTTTGACCAGCGGCAGAATCCGCTCCAGGCGCTCGTCCTCGGCAGTGACCGAGTTCACGAGCGCTTTGCCCTCGTATGCGCTGAGACCCGCTTCGAGCGCCTCGATGATCGAGGAATCGATGCAGATCGGCGCGTCGGTCACCTCCATCACCGCTCTCATCGCGGCGACCAACAGGGCCGGCTCATCGACGGCGGGTATCCCGGCGTTGACGTCGAGCATGTGCGCGCCGGCAGCGACCTGGGCTTCGGCATCCGACCGCACCCGGTCCATCACGCCTTCCTTCATCTCCGCGGCCAGCACTTTGCGCCCGGTCGGATTGATCCGCTCGCCGATGATCACGAAGGGACGGTCACCTGCGATCACGACCTCGCGGCGGCGCGAGGAGAGGCGGGTCTCCAAACGAACTAACCCTTTCTCAGCGTCTCGTCGATCTTCATGACGGCCTGCTCGAGCGCGGCCGACCCGCCGCCCTGCGCACCTACCACTTGCTTGGCCATCCGGGTCGCGAGCGACGCGTCAGGCGCGTAGCTGTCGGCCCCCACGTGCTTCGCATACTCGAGGGTCACGGGCGCACCACCCACCGCGACGTGGACCTTGTCCCGCAGGCCGGCTTTGGTGAGGGCGTCGATGTTGGCCTTGAACATGGGCATTGTGGTCGTGAGGAACGCCGAGAAACCGACGACGTCCGGCTGGTGCTGCTGCACCGCTTCGACGAACTTCTCAGGCGGCGTGTTCACGCCGAGGTCGAACACCTCGAAGCCCGCACCCTCCAGCATGATCACGACGAGGTTCTTGCCAATGTCGTGAATGTCCCCCTTCACGGTCCCGATCACGTAGCGGCCGACCGGTTTGGCGCCGGTCTCGGCGATGAGCGGACGCAGGATGACGAGGGCGCCCTGCATCGCACGCGCCGCGATCAGCATCTCGGGGACGAAGAAGTCGCCCTTCTCGAAGCGCCGGCCAACCTCCTCCAGGGAGGGGATGAGGGCCTTGAAGAGGATGTCCATCGGGTCCATCCCGAGGCTGAGACCTTCTTCGGTGAGCGCCTTGACCTCCGGCGCGTGGCCGTAGAGCGTGTGCTCGAAAAGGCCGGCCCGGATCTCGTCTTCTCGGCTCACAGCTGCCGTCCGCCCACCTGCTACGCATCGTACGTCCCGGCGCCGTTGCGCGCAACGATAATGGTTGCGCAATGAGCAACGACCAGGGCAGGAATGCGGGCGTCCGCTCGGTCGAGCGGGCGATCTCGATCCTCGACTTGCTCGCCCAGGGCGGCTGGCGGACGGGCGCCGAGGTCGCCCGCGCCCTCCAGGTTCACCGGTCGACGGCCCTGCGCCTGCTCGGCACCCTCGAGCGGCACGCGCTTGTCGAGCGCGATCAGCGGACGGCCCGATACCGCCTCGGCCGGCGTCTGCCTCAGCTCGCCAGCGTCGTCACCGGCGAGTTCGACCTTCGCTACGTAGCGCGTCCGGTCTGCGAGCAGCTCGCCGCGGCGGCGGGCGAGACGGCGACGCTCGACGTCCTGGTCGGCGACGTGATAGTGCCCATCGAGCAGGCCACCGCCTCAACCTCCGTCGTGAGCGTCAACTGGCTCGGGCGCCGGACGCCGGTCCACTGCACCGCGAGCGGCAAAGCGATTCTCGCCTTCGGCCCTGAA
This sequence comes from Verrucomicrobiia bacterium, assembly GCA_035637495.1. Classification (GTDB taxonomy): domain Bacteria; phylum Chloroflexota; class Dormibacteria; order Dormibacterales; family Dormibacteraceae; genus 40CM-4-65-16. The sequence goes on along the minus strand of DASPXA010000036.1, from coordinate 69,881 downwards.
GCCGTCCGCGAGCGGCTGCTGAGCGGGACGCTCGACCGGGTGACGCCGAACACGGTCACCGACCGGGGCGAGCTCGAGTTGCAGCTGGAAGCCGCCCGGAGGTCGGGCGTCGCCCACACACACGAAGAGCTCGAGGTCGGGCTGGATGCGATCGCCGCTCCCGTATTTGGGGCAGATGGGGAGGTGGTGGCGGCGCTGGACGTCTCGGGCCCGACCCATCGGCTCCGGATCGACAGCCGTCCCGATCTCGACCGGCTGACGAAAGACGGCGCGGCCGAACTGTCCCGCCGGCTCGGCTACCGGGGAAGGCGAGCTGAAATCTGAGCGTCAGACCGAATTAACCGGCGCCTAACTGAAATGAACCTCACGTTTGGACCCTGTCCTTGCAACATGGCTGGCCTAGGGCCATCATTGGCCGTGCCTTTCTGGTTGGGGAGCAACCGGGCCCGGATTCTGAGAGGGGAACGAAAAGCATGAGACTCAGGAGTCTTACGCGCCACCTCGGCGTCGCCCTGGTCGCCTTCGTCGTGGCGACGGCATGTGGCGCCAGCTCTGGCGGAGGAACGGCCAACTGCGACGCGAAGTCGGCGAAATCGGCGGCCGACTGCGGCGGCATGGACGCCCTCGTCGCGGCGGCCAAGAAGGAAGGCACTTTGAATGTCATCGCGCTGCCGCCCGACTGGGCCAACTACGGCGCGGTCATCGACGGCTTCAAGGCGAAGTACGGACTCAAGGTGAACTCCGCCAACCCGAACGGCAGCAGCCAGGAAGAGGTCGACGCGATCAAGCAGCTCTCCGGCACGGACCGGGCTCCCGACGTGGTCGACGTGGGTATGAAGGTGGCGCTGGCCAACACCAGCCTGTTCGCGCCGTACAAGGTGGCAGGCTGGGCCGACATCCTCGACGGCCAGAAGGAGGCCACCGGCGTTTGGGTGCAGGACTATGGCGGCTTCATGGGCATCGGTTACGACTCGACCAAGGTGCCCGAGATCAAGTCGGTGCAGGACCTTCTCGGGTCTCAGTTCAAGAGCAAGGTCGCGCTGGCAGGCGACCCGACCAAGTCCAACCAGGCGCTGAACGGCGTGATCCTCGCCTCGGTCGCAAATGGCGGCTCGCTCGACGACGTGAGCAAAGGCGTGGACTTCTTCCACCAGCTCAAGCTGAAGGGCAATTACGTCCCGATCATCGGCACCGCGGCCACCGTCAAGGCAGGCACCACGCCGGTCCTGTTCGAGTGGGACTACCTGTCCACCTCGCACGGCAAGGACGTGGCGACGTGGAAGATCTTCGTGCCTCAGAACGCGACCATCGGGGGCTACTACGCCCAGGCCATCAACAAGGACGCTCCGCACCCAGCAGCCGCTCGACTCTGGGAGGAGTACCTCTACTCCAACGACGGCCAGAACCTCTGGTTGAAGGGCGGCGCGCGTCCGGTGCGCCAGGCCGCGATGGAGAAGTCGGGCAAGATCGACGCAACCGCCGCGGCGGCGCTGCCGAAGATCACGGGCACACCGCAGTTCCCGACCCAGGATCAGCAAACCAAAGCCGGCGACTACGTCGGCGCTCACTGGTCCCAGGCCACGTCTTGACCGCCGCCGGCACTGCGGCTGTAACGGCCGCCGGTCGCCCGATCGCGGGCAGCCGGCGGCTGTCCCTTTCGTGGGTCGGCCTGGTGCCGTTCTTCATCTACGTGGCTCTTTTCCTCTTCCTGCCGACGGTCATCCTCCTGGCCGGCTCGCTGGCTGACAAGGACGGAAACTTCACCCTCTCGAACCTCACGACCATCGCCGAGCCGTACCTCGTCAAATCGTTCGCCGCGAGCATGGAGATCTCCGCAGTCAGCGCCCTTGTCGGTGCTGTCGCGGGGGCTCTGCTCGCCTACGCGGTGGCGACCGGCAACCCACGCGGATTGCTCCGCCGGGCTGTGACGTCAGCCGCGGGCGTGCTGGCGCAGTTCGGTGGCGTCACGCTCGCATTTGCGTTCATCGCCACCGTCGGTGTGACCGGCTTTGTCTACGAGTTCGTGAGGGACCGCGGCGTCGACCTCTACGCCAACGGCGTCTGGCTTTACGAACTGCCGGGTCTAACCCTCATCTACACGTACTTCCAGATTCCGTTGATGGTGATCGTCTTCCTTCCCGCGGTGGACGGCATCCGGCCCCAGTGGAGAGAAGCGACCGAGAGCCTCGGCGGTGGCACGTGGCACTACTGGCGCTACGTGGCAGGGCCGCTGCTCGCCCCCTCGTTCCTTGGCTGCGCGCTGCTGCTGTTCGCGAACGCGTTCTCCGCGTACGCGACCGCGGCCGCGCTGATCACGCAGGGCGGCCTGATCGTCCCGTTGCAGATCGCAAACCTGCTCACCAGCGAGACCGGCCGGGCCCAACCCGGCCTGGCCAAGGCGCTGGCGCTGGCGATGATCGTGGTCGTGCTCCTCGTGATGGCGCTCTACACGGTCCTGCAGCGAAGGACCTCGAACTGGCTGCGGTGACGAGGTGAGCCGCGCCCGCAGGCTGAGGCTGCAAGTGTTCCGTGTCGTGGTGCTCGTGGTCATGGGCGGGTTCTTCCTCGTCCCGATCGGAGCTATGTTCGAGTTCTCGACGCGCGGCAACTCAGTGACCGCGCCGCGAAACCTGGACGCGTGGCAGAACATCGTCAAGACGCCTGACCTCACCGATGCCATCACGGCATCGCTCGAGCTGGCGGCGATCACGACCGTGGCGATGCTCGTCTTGCTGCTGCCGACCATGGTGTGGGTGCGGCTGCGATTCCAGGGCCTGAGCCGCGTCGTCGAGTTCGTGTGCCTGATCCCCTTGACGGTGCCGGCGATCGCCCTGGTGGTGGGAATGGTGCCGATCTATCGCTGGCTCAACATCAACTTCAGCTCGTCGATTCTCACACTCTCGTTTGCCTACCTGGTCCTGGTCCTGCCCTACTCCTACCGCGCGCTGGACGCGGGCCTCTCGGCGATCGACCTTAAGACCCTGTCCGAGGCTGCGCGCAGCCTCGGCGCCGGATGGAGAACGGTGATGCTTCGGATCGTGGTGCCGAACATGTCGACGGCGATCCTCAACGCGAGCCTGCTCTCGGTGGCCCTCGTGCTCGGCGAGTTCACGTTTGCGAACCTGCTCGCATACGAGAACCTGCAGGTCGCCATCGCCTACGTCGGCCTGGTCGACGCGGGGACGTCGATCGCCGTCGCGGTCGCCTCACTCCTGTTCGCGTTCATCCTGCTCATGATCCTGTCGTACTTCGGCCGCCGGCAGGCCCCGCTCGCAAAGGCCGAGGAAGCAGATTTCCAGCTCGGCCAGACCATTGGGCTGAGCGGCGGACTTATCGGGAGGGGGCGATGACCACAGGTGCAGGCGAGACCACCCACGCGGTCGAGGTCCGCCTGGAGGATCTCAGGCGCACCTACGGGACGACGGTCGCCCTCGACGGCCTGACCCTGACCCTTGCGCCCGGAGAGCTGGTGGCGCTGCTCGGCCCATCGGGCTGCGGCAAGACCACCGCGCTGCGGCTGCTGGCCGGCCTCGAGGAGGCGAACAGCGGTCGGGTCATCATCGGCGGTAAGGACGTCACCGATGTCCCCGCGAACCGGCGGGACATCGGCATGGTGTTTCAGGCCTACTCGCTGTTCCCCCACATGACCGCGCGGCAGAACGTCGAGTTCGGTCTGCAGCTGCACAAGGTCGATGTGGACGAGCGCCGACAGAGGGCGCGCGAGGTGCTCGACCTGGTCGGGCTCGCGGCCCACGCCAACAAGTTCGCGCACCAGATGTCGGGTGGGCAGCAGCAGCGCGTCGCGCTGGCCAGAGCGCTGGCCATCCGGCCCAAGGTGCTGTTGCTGGACGAGCCCCTCTCGGCGCTCGACGCCAAGGTACGGTCGCGCCTGCGCGATGAGATCCGCCGCGTCCAGCTCGAGGTCGGCATCACCACACTTTTCGTGACGCACGATCAGGAAGAAGCCCTCGCCATCGCCGACCGCGTCGGAGTCATGCAGTCGGGCCGGTTGGAGCAGCTGGGCCCGCCCACCGAGATCTACTCGAGACCGGCGACAGCCTTCGTGGCCGAGTTCGTCGGCCTGACGAATCGCATCCCCGGCGAGGTGAAGTTCGGCAGCGTCGAGGTCAGGGGCACTCAGCTGCCGCTCGTGCAGCAGGACGTGCCCTCCGGGCCGGCCGTCGCCCTTGTGCGGCCTGAGGCAGTGACCATCACCGGCGATGGCAGCATGTCGAGCGGGCCGCTGGTCGGCACGGTGATCGCCGTCGCATTCCTCGGCGCCACAAGCCGGGTCACGGTGGATCTCGGCGACATCACCATGTTGGCCCAGCTGCCGACTTCGGCCGCCGCGGAGCACCCGGCAGGAACCAAGGTCAAGCTCGCGCTGCGCCCAGATCCGGTGCTCGTAGATATTCACAACTGAGCGGCGGCTAGGCGCCGGCGACGTTCTGCGGCGAGGGTCGAAGGCCGTCTATCGCGCCGTTGCGGATCTGCCTGGCGAGCCTCACCGCGATGTCCCGCGGCCGGCGGAGGTTATCGCATGCATCGCCCACATCACCGACCTGCACGTGACGGACGCGCAGTCACCGGCGCGTTTCGAGTTCCTCAACCACGAGTGGGACGACCCGCGTTATCGCGAGCTCCTGACCATGCAGCGCCCGCAGGAGATGCTGAACACGCATGCGGTCGCGGCGATGGTCCGCGCCATCAACAGCATCGACGCCGGTCCGGTCACTCGAGCCCCGCTGCAGCTGGTCACGATGACAGGCGACGCCATCGACAACACGCAACGCAACGAGCTGGCCAATGTGCTCGCCCTGCTCAACGGCGGAGTGGTGCGTCCCGATTCGGGAGCGCCGGGCTACGACGGCGTGCAGCGCGTGGACTGGGCCGGGGACATCTTCTGGAAGCCCGACGGGCCCCCCCAGCGCGATCTCTACCAGTCCGCCTTCGGATTTCCGCAACATCCGGGGTTGCTCGAGCAGGCAGTGCAGTCTTTTCCATCGGAGGGCCTGCGCGCGCCCTGGCTGGCATCTCACGGCAACCACGAGTACGTGTGCCAGGGGGTCGGCCTGGTCAACCGGGTGCTCGCGAAAGTCATGACGGGCACGCATAAGCCGGTCGAATTGCCGCCGGGGATCGACCCCGACAACGCCGTCGAGACCTTCGTCCAGCATCCTGAGCTCTTCACGCTCGGCGCATCCACCGAGGTGGCGGCGGATGCGGACCGCCGTCCCATCCGGCGCGACGAGCTCGTGCCCGAGGCACACTACGTCCACGACGCGGATCGCGTGCGCTTTGTCACCCTCGACACGGTCTGCGACCGAGGTGGCGCCGACGGCTGCATCGACGGTGCCCAGCTGCAGTGGCTTGAACAGCGGCTGGCGGAGGCAGGCGAGCGCTACGTGGTCGTGCTTTCCCACCACGGCTCGGACACACTGGCCAATCCGCGTGGGGAGCAGAATGCGGCTGCTCTGCTCGACGTGCTGTCGCGGTCTCGCAACGTCGTGCTCTGGCTCAACGGCCACATCCACAGGAATCGAATCCGCGCGCATCGGAGCTTCTGGGAGGTGACCACCGCGTCCATCGTCGACTGGCCGTGTCAGGGTCGCGTGGTCGAGGTCTTCGAGACTGGCGACGGCCGGCTCGCGATCGCCTGCACGATGCTCGACCACGACGGGGAGGGCCTGGCGGGCCTGCACCGCGAGCTGGCCGGCAACGCCCGGATGTTCTACGGGTTCGACGCAGGCAGCGCCGGGACGCCGGCCGACCGGAACGCGATCCTTCTCCTGCCCGACCCGCTCTGATGTGTTGCGCATAGCGCGACAGTGGCGTAGAGTGCGACAGGACGGATGGTGAGGCCGCTCGACACTGGGGTGGGGCACGAGCTGGCCGGGCTGTTGCGGACGCCCCGATACGAGGTGTTCCCCACCGACGACGTGCTCGCGAGCGTGGCTTCGCTTGTGCCGCGAGAGGTGACGATCACGGTCACTGCGTCGCCCCGGCGCGGCCTCCCGGCCACCGTCCGCCTCGCGGTCGAGCTGGCACGGCTTGGCTTCCACGCGGTGCCGCACCTGTCGGCTCGCATGATCCGGGACCGGCACGAGCTGGGCCAGATTCTCGAGGCCGTGCAGGCCGCGGGCATCACCGAGGTGTTCGTGGTCGCGGGCGACGTACGCGAGCCCGCCGGACAGTTTCCGGATGCGGTCTCCCTGCTCGCGGCCCTGCCCGCCGACCATGGCCTGAAGGCGATCGGGGTGACCGGCTACCCGGAGAGTCATCCCTTCATACACGACGACATCACGATCCAGGCGATGTGGGACAAGCGCACGCTCGCGACCTACATCGTGAGCAACCTCAGCTTCGACCCGGCCACGGTGAAGCACTGGGTCGAGCGAGTCCGCCGCCGGGGCGTCCAGCTCCCCATCTATGTCGGGATGGCCGGCGTCGCCGACCCGGTCCGCCTGCTGCGCGTAACGACCAAGATCGGGGTGGCCGACGCGGCTAGATTTCTACGTGGCCATCCCAGCTGGCTGGCGCGCATGTTCCGGCCGGGCGGTTACGAGCCCGGGCGGTTCGCGAGCGGGCTCCTGCCCGAGCTGGCGCAGCCGGAACGCCGCGTGGCCGGGCTGCACATCTTTACTTTCAACGAGATCGAGCCGACGGAGAGGTGGCGCCGCGAGATGCTGGCGCGTCTGAGCTAAAGGAGGGGCTGATGGCGGCGACGACGATTCCGACAGACCTGGAGATCGCGCGCAATGCTCGGCTGCTGCCGATGCCGGACATCGCGGCCAGGATGGGCATCGGACCCAATCTGCTCGAGCCGTATGGCAACGACGTGGCGAAGATCAAGCTCGAAGCGATCGAGGACCTGAAGGACCGGCCCAAGGCGAAGTACGTCGTCGTCTCGGCGATCACCCCCACCCCATTGGGTGAGGGCAAGACGACGACGACAGTCGGCCTCGGCGACGCTCTCGGGCAGATCGGCAAACGTGCGGTCGTCGCCATCCGCCAACCCTCGATGGGCCCGACCTTCGGCATCAAGGGCGGCGCTGCCGGCGGCGGTTACAGCCAGGTCGTCCCGATGGACCGCCTCAACCTGCACCTGACCGGCGACTTTCACGCCGTCACCGCGGCGCACAACCTGCTCGCCGCGATGATCGACAACTACATCCACCACAGCCTTCGTGATTTTCCGATCGACCTCCACAGCATCACTTGGAGGCGAGTCCTGGACGTGAGCGACCGCGTGCTGCGCAACGTCGTGGTCGGACTGGGTGCGCCGGAGGACGGCGTCACGCGGCAGACAGGCTTCGACATCACCGCAGCTTCCGAGGTGATGGCGGTGCTCGCACTGTCGACATCGCTGCAGGACATGCGGCAGCGTCTCGGCCGGATGGTCATCGGCCTCGCGCGCGACGGCAGGCCCATCACCGCGGACTTCCTGCATGCCGGCGGCGCGATGACCGTGATCATGCTCGACGCGATCAAGCCCAACCTGCTGCAGACGCTCGAGAACACGCCGGTCCTGGTCCACGCGGGCCCGTTCGGCAATATCGCAAACGGGGCATCCTCTGTGCTCGCCGACATGATCGGCATCCGCGGCGGCGATTTCCTGGTCACGGAGGCCGGCTTCGGCGCGGACATGGGCGCCGAGCGGTTCTTCAACATCAAGTGCCGCACGTCCGGCCTCACCCCTGATGCAGCGGTGATCGTGGCCACGGTCCGGGCGCTCAAGGTCCACTCGGGCAAGTACCGCGTCGTGGCCGGGAGGCCGCTGCCGCCCGACCTCCTGAAAGAGAACCCTGAGGACGTGCTGGCGGGCGCAGCCAACCTGCGCAAGCAGGTCGAGAACATCCAGATCCACGGTGTGACACCAGTCGTTGCCATCAACGCGTTTCCGGGCGACCATGCTTCCGAACATCGGGCGATCCGTGAGCTCGCCGAGCACCTGGGTGTCCGGTCGGCGGTTTGCAACAACTTCGTCGACGGCGGCGCCGGTGCGACCGGGCTGGCCGAGATGGTGGCGGAAGCCGCGGACGAGCCGAGCACGTTCCAGCTCCTTTATCCCGACGCGGCCACGCTGCGCGAGAAGATCGAGGCGATTGCGCTGCGCATCTACGGCGCGCGCGCGGTCGAGTACGACCCGCCGGCGGCCAGACAGCTCGACGCGTACGAGGCGAGCGGGTTCGGCCGGCTGCCGGTGTGCATCGCAAAGACGCACCTCTCGATCTCTTCCGACCCGAAGCTCAAGGGAGCGCCGACCGGTTGGGTCCTGCCGGTGCGCGAGGTCCGCGCTTCGGTTGGCGCCGGCTTCATCTACCCGATCTGCGGCGAGATGCGAACCATGCCAGGCCTGCCCACCACACCGATCGCCGCGAGCATCGACATCGATGTGAAGGGGAACATCCTCGGCCTGAGCTGACGAATAGGCGGCGCCTTCGCGGGGTACGTATACCTCGTGCAGACGCAATCGATCGCCGCGAAGACCGGCATGGGCAAGGTCGACCTGGCCGTAACCGACGGCGATCGCGCGCTTCGTTTTTACCGCGACTACGTCGGCCTGACCCAGCTTCCTTCCGACGGCGAGCTCATCAGGATGGGCGCCGCCGGTCGAGAGCTCGTCACGCTGCACCCCGGCGCCGAGCGGCCGGTCATGCCCCGCACGTCAGGCCTGTACCACCTCGCGATCGTGATCCCCGATCGCCGCCAGCTGGCCAGGGTGATCGGGAGGCTGGCGCGCCTGCGCTGGGAGCAGTACCCGACCGACCACGTGATGACCAAGGCGAACTACCTGTGGGATCCGGACGGCAACGGGATCGAGATCTACACCGAGTCGCCCGAGGACGGCACGATGGGGTTCGCCAACGGAACCTTCGTCGCCTATGACAAGGAGGGCAACGCTCGCTCGGGGCGCGACCCGATCGACCTCGAGGAGCTGTTCAGTCACCTGCGCCCGGACGACCTGCTGGACGAGGCGATGCCGGCGGGCACCAAGATGGGCCATGTCCATCTCCACGTCGCTGACGTCGAGGACGCGCTGCGCTTCTACCACGACCTCGTCGGCTTTGACGTCATGGGGCACGTGCCCGGAACAGGATTTGTCTCAGCCGGCGGCTATCACCATCACCTCGGCCTGAACGAGTGGGCCGGAAGGGGGGCCCGGCCGGCCCCGCCGGGTCACGCCGGACTGCGGCGGTTCACGGTCGAGCTGCCGACACAGCGCGACCTCGACGACGTCACGAGCCGCCTGGAGCATGGCGATGTGCGCGTGTTCGAGGAGGCGGATGGTCTGGCGGCAGTGGACCCGTCGGCCAACCGGGTCATGTTCCGGGTCGCGACCACGGGCTAGGGAATCGACGGGTGCGGGTCAGGAGTGGGATAGGGCAGGTTGACTTCGGTTCCATTCACTGACGACGCTCCGACGCGCGCCAGCGCGCCGCCGGCCGCGACCACTGCCGCGAATGTGATCGTCGTCACCAGGACCAGGGTCGCGATCCAGCGCAGGGTGCTTCTCATCCTTCCTTCCTCCACTCCTTCGGCTCGATAGGGCCAAGGTAGGCGGGCCGAGCCGGCCTGCCATCAGGGAGCGCCCGGAATGTGGTTGCGTGTCAGCCCTCGAGCAGGGCGGCGCGGGGCAGGTGCAGGCCCTCTGTCCAAGTCGTGGAACTGGTGGGAAGATCGCCTCCATGGACCGGTGGTTGATCGGCGGGCTAGGCCTGGTGCTCCTGGCCGGGCTCGCGTCTTGCGGAGGCCCATCCTCACAGGCCACCTGCGGCATGAGCGGCGGTCACCCGCAACCGGAGATCGGAGGCGAGATCCTTTACTACTGCTGGGATCAGCCTGCGGTCAACGGGGGGATCTACCTGCTCGACGTCGCGACCGGCGCAGCGCGAGCGCTGACATCGGACATGGCGTGGAACCTGGACGGCGCCTGGTCGCCCGACGGATCGACGATCGCTTTCCAGAGCACGCGTAACGGGCGCGACGACATCTTCACGATGGACCTCAGCGGTGGCCATATCCAGCGGTTGACCGACGGTCGGGGATTCAACGAGTACCCCTCCTGGTCGCCCGACGGAAAGTGGATCCTCTTCAACAGCACCCGGGACGGAGTCGCGGATGGCGGAGGGACCGGTTACTACCGAGACCTCTACCTGATGCGGCCGGACGGCACCGACGTCCACCGCCTGACCCGGCACTTCGGGACCTTCGCCTTTGCGGCGTGGAGTCCCGACGGGCGGAACCTGGTCTTCGAGTCCGACCGGGCCGGTTCCTGGGACATCTACACGATGGGGGTGGATGGATCAGGCATTCGGCAGCTGACCCACCACGAGAAGACAGCAGGCTTCGCCGGTTTTCCGCGGTGGTCGCCGGACGGGACCCGAATCGTTTTCGGCGCATCGATGAAGGGAGAGCCGGCGTCGATTTACTGGCTCACCGTTGGCGAGGAGCTGGCCCATCGGGTCACGACCGGCGTGCCTGGCCTGCAGTGGGACGGTTACGCCGACTGGTCGCGGGACGGCCGCTGGATCGTGTTCGAGCGCAACGGCAGTGACTCTCAGCTCTTTATGGTGCGGCCCGACGGAAGCGACCTGACGCAGCTGACCCACGGACGCGGATACAAGGGGCTCCCACGATGGCGGCCGCAGTAGACGGCCACCCCACGGCCGGCCGCGCACCCGCGATCGCCGCCGCGGCGATCGCACTCGGCGGGTCGCTGGTGGCTCTTGCCGCGCTCGCGCTCACGATCCTCGATCGCCAGGCAGCGCCTGGATACACGCTGGCCGGTCTCGATGTCGGCTGGTCGCTGGCGGTCCGGACGCTGGTGGAAACAGTCGCCCTGATCACCATGTCGTTGGTCTGCGCGATCCTCGTCTGGCGCCGCCCGACCGCATTGCTGAGCTTGTTTTTCTTGCAGTGGGTCGTGTTCACCTGGCTGCAAGCGTTTGCCGCCGAGTACGCGATACACGGACTCCTGGTGGCTCCCGGCTCGCTTCCCCTCGCCGACGCTGCGGCATGGAGCGAGAAGTTTGCTCCTGGCCTGGCCCTGCTGGGTGGAGCGATGGTCGTGGTGACGTTCCCCGACGGCCGGCTCAAGTCCTCTCGATGGCGGTTCCTGGTCGTCTTCGCGATCCTCGATATCGTCGGCGACATGCTCATCGGCCTCGACGATCCGTATCCGCTGCGCATCGGCACGATCGCGCAGCAGGGGGTACCGGTCACACTGCCGCCGGCGTTGTGGCCGAGCGGAGCTTCGATCGCTTTCGCCTCGGGAGTTTTCATCTGGGCGCGGCAGCTGCTCTCGGTCGCCGTCGCCACGTACCTCGTGCTGCGACTGGTTTCAGCGTCGGGTGAGGTGCGGCTTCAGCTCAAATGGTTCGCGTTCGCCGGGACCTTCTTGATCGTGACCTTCCTGTCGCAGCAGGCTGACAACCCGCCGCCTTTCGATTGGCTTCCACCGTCAGCACGACTCACGGTGCAGCAATTCGCTGTCTCGGAAGCTGCGCACGCGGTCGCAAGCTGGTCCGGGCTCGCCTCATCGCTGGCAGGCCTGGTGCTGGTGCCGATTGCGATTGGCATCGCGATCGTGCGCTATCGGCTTTACGACATCGACCTCGTCATCAACCGGACCATCCTGTACGGCGGCCTGGCGCTCTTCGTCACCGGGTGCTACGCCGTCGTCGTCGCCGGTGTCGGCAGCGTACTCGGCCAGCGCGTCGGCCTGGACCCGCTGCTCAGCATCATCACCATTGCCCTTCTGGCCGTGCTTCTCCTTCCGGTTCGATCACGCCTTCAGGCGATCGCCAACACCGCGGTTTACGGCAAGCGTGCCAGGCCTTACGACGTGCTCTCCGACTTTGCCGGCAGCATCGGGCGGGCCGAACAGGCGGACGTCTTGCTGCCACGCATGGCCCAACTTCTGCGAGAAGGCACCGGAGCCTCGTCGACCGAGGTCTGGGTGCAGGTGGGTGACCGGTTGCGGCTCGCCGCCGCGGCGCCCGCCAGCGACGGATCTGGTCCCGCGCTGGCAAGCATCGAAGAAGTGGCGCAACTGCACGACGGTCATGCCGATCTGGAGCCTGTATTTCACGACGGCGAGCCGCTCGGCGCGCTCGTGGTCGTGAAACCTCGAGGTGAGCAGCTGACCGCGGTCGAGCGCCGGCTGTTCCATGACCTTGCTTCGCAGGCTGGTCTCGTGCTGGGTCGCTTTCGACTTGTGCAGGAGCTGCGCGAGTCGCGTTCGCGCCTCGTCGCGGCCCAGGACCTCGAGCGGCGGCGCATCGAGCGAAACCTGCACGACGGGGCCCAGCAGCGTTTCGTCAACGCACTGCTTGCGCTGGGCATAGCCGATGCCGGCGACGGCGCCACCGGCGACGGTCGCGAGCAGATCCAGGAGGCGTCGCGCGAGGTCAAGGCTGGGCTCAGTGAGCTGCGCAGCCTCGCTCGAGGTCTCCAACCGCCATTGCTGACTGAGGCGGGATTGGCGCCCGCAGTCCGGGCGCTGGCCGATCGCACATCGATTCCGACGACCGTTGTCGCCGAGACTGAACGCCGCCATCCGGAGGGGATCGAGTCGACGGCGTATTTCTTTATCGCCGAGGCCGTGTCCAACGCCGTAAAACACTCTGCCGCCGCCTCCATCGAGGTCACGATCACCGAGAGCGAGGGCAAGCTCGAGCTCGAGGTGTCAGACAACGGGGTGGGAGGAGCCGATCCGAGCCTCGGGAGTGGATTGACCGGGCTGCGTGACCGCGTCGCCGCCGCCGGTGGGCGAGTGGAGGTGATAAGTCCCCGTCGCGGTGGCACCGTGATCAGGGCCGTCCTACCGTGCGAGTAGCGATCGCCGACGATGCGGTCCTGTTCCGCGAGGGTCTGGCGCGCCTGCTGGAGGCGTCAGGCATGGACGTCGTCGGTCGGGCGGCCGACGCTCCCCAGCTGATGTCGCTCGTCGAGTCGCAAAAACCGGACATCGTCATCACCGATATCCGAATGCCGCCGTCGCACAGCACCGAGGGGTTGGTGGCGGCGGCTGAAATTCGCGAACGGCATCCCGAAGTGGCCGTGCTTCTCTTGTCGCAGTACGTCGAGACGACACACGCGCTTCGATTGCTGGAGCGCGGCGCGGGCCGGATCGGCTACCTGCTCAAAGATCGGGTTGCTGACGTGCGCGACTTCATCGATGCGGTGCGGAGAGTGGCCGGAGGCGGCTCGGCGATCGATCCGGACGTGGTTTCCGAGCTGCTCGTTCGCCGGCGCCGGCACGACCTCGTCGGTGGCCTGAGTGATCGCGAGCGCGAAGTGCTCAACCTGATGGCGGAAGGCCGCTCCAATCTCGCCATCGGACGGCTGCTTCATCTGAGCGACAAGACGGTGGAAGGGCACGTACGGAGCATCTTTTCCAAGCTCGAGCTCGAGCCGGCGCTCGAGGATCATCGCCGAGTGCTGGCGGTTCTCACCTATCTGAAGTCTTGACCTTTCCGCGTTCCACCGCGTCGGCGAGCAGCGTTGCGACGTCGAACACCTGGAGCTTCGCGCCTGTCTCACGAACGCCGTCGTCGAGCATCACGGTGCAGAACGGGCATGCGACCGCCAGCGTCTCGGCACCGGTTTCGACCGCCTGCCGCACCCGCTCTTGATTGATCGGGCGGCCGCGCTTCTCCTCCATCCACATGCGTGCGCCTCCCGCGCCGCAGCAGAAGGTTCGTTCGCGGTTGCGCTGCATCTCCACCGGCTTGCCGACCGCCGCGACCAGCTCGCGGGGCTCAGAGCGGACGTCGTTGTGCCGCGCCAGGTAACAGGAGTCGTGATAGGTGATGGTGCGCTCGCTCGCCGCGGGTGAAAGCTTGCCTTCGCGCACGAGGCCGGCCAGAAACTCAGTGTGGTGCACGACCTCGTATCGGCCTCCAAAGTCCGGGTATTCGTTGCCCAGCGTGTTGAAGCAGTGGGGACAGGTCGTGATGATCTTCTTGACGCCGGCCCCGTTCAGGGTGGCCACGTTTTCTCCGGCAAGGCGCTGGAACGTGTACTCGTCGCCCATCCGGCGTGCGGGGTCCCCTGTGCACGCCTCTCGCGGACCGAGGATCGCAAAATCGACGCCCGCCTGCTGGAGCAGCTTGGCGGTGGATGTCGCCGACTTTCGTGCGCGCTCGTCGAAGGCCGGCGCGCAGCCGACCCAGAACAGGACATCGGGAGCGGGCTCGCCCGGCTGCAACACCCGGACCCCGAGTCCATCCGCCCATTGCGTGCGGTCGGCTTGCGGCCTGCCCCACGGGTTTGACGCTCGGTCGACGTCGCGCAGCATCGTCGCCGCCTCGTCGGGAAAACGCGATTCGACCATGACCAGGTTGCGGCGCAGGTCGATCACGTGGTCGATGTGCTCGATGTTCACGGGGCACTCGCGGACGCATGCGCCGCAGGTCACGCAGTCCCACACCACGTCGTCATGGACCGCGTTCGGCACCATCGGAGCTGACGCCTGCGCCAGCAGGTTGTCGCGCATCGCCATGATCAGGAGCTTCGGCGAGAGCTCCTTGCCGGTGTTGTAGGCCGGGCACACGTCCTGGCAGCGTCCGCACTCGGTGCAGGACATCGTGTCGAGCATCTGCTTCCAGGTCATGTCTGCTGCTCGCGCGATGCCGAAGCGCACGTCTTGCTCGGGCGCCTCGAAGTTGATCGGTTCCACCCGGCCCCGCGCGCGCGTGCGTCCAAAGAACACGTTGATCGCCGCCACGAGGATGTGGAGGTGCTTGGAGTAGGGGAGGTAGACGAGGAAGGAAAGGATGATCAGCACGTGCGCCCACACCGCCACGCGCTCGGTCACCGGGGCGATCGGAGCCACCACTCGCGAAAGCGCGCTGGAGATCGGCGCCCAACTGGGAGGGTAGTCGTTGAGTCCGAGCGCGATCTGCGACGAGTGCCACACGAAGAGCGTCACCACGATTCCGGCGATGAGGGCAAGGATCAGGTCCGCCTCGCCCCGGTGGCTTCCTTTGAAACGCGCGGGCCGCTGCGCCTTGCGGATGCCGAACGCCGCGATGACGCCGATCAGGACCAGCAACGCGAATACGTCGACCAGCAGCGCGTACCAGCCCTGCGCCCCGAGCCAGGGCAACGTGGCGTGGGAGTCGACCGCGCCGATCATCGCGATGACGATAGTCGGGAAGAGCACCAGGAAACCCCAGAAGATCGCGGCGTGCATCAGTCCCGGCCCCAGGCGCTGGAGCAGCTTGCGTTGACCGAGCACGTCGGTTGCTTCCGCTCGGGAGCGGGCCGGCACATCATCGAATCGCGCAGAGGGCTTGCCGGAATGGATGAGTCGATAGAGGAACAGCACGCGTCTTCCGAACAGCGCGATGGAAATCGCGAGTGCCAGGACGAGCGCGGCTAACGCCGTCTGCGTAGCTCCGCGGAGATCGCGGGGACGATCTCCTTCAGGTCGCCGGTCACCGTGTAGTCGGCATTCAGCATCAGCGGCGCCTGCGGGTCCGAGTTGATGGCGAGGATTCGTTTCGCACCTTTCAGTCCCGCCATGTGCTGCGTCGCCCCGGAGATGCCGCAGGCGATGTAGACCTCCGGCGAGACCTTGGTGCCGGTCTGGCCGACCTGGTCGCTGTGCGGCCGCCATCCGGCGCTCGTCACCGCTCGAGAGCAGCCGACCGCCGCGCCGAGAAGCCCGGCGAGCTCCTCGATGACGGCGAAGCCTTCCTTCGAGCCCACCCCGCGACCACCGCTCACGATGACCTTGGCGTCAGCGAGCGAGACACCGCCGTTGCTCGGCGTCACCTGCTCCAAGACGTGCACGAGCCGATCCCTGTCCTCCACCGCTGCCACATCGACCGGCGCGGGCTCGGGACCTTCGTCGGCCGCAACCGCATAGGGCGCCACCGTGATGATCGGTCGCGGGCTGTGCAGCCGCGCCTCTTCGAGCAGGCTGCCGCCCCAGCGCAGGCGGGTCACGGTGACCGGATCCCCCGGCGTGACCGCGATGCAGTTGGCGGCGAAAGGCAGGCCGGCTCGGGCAGCGAGGCGAGCCATGACCTCGTTGCCGCGCTCGGTGCCCGCGGCAAAAACGGCGGCGGCGTCGAGCTCGTCGGCGGCCCGGGCCAGCGCCGCGGCGAGTGCGTCCGGCGCGAACGGCTGGAACGCGTCCATCTGAAACGCACGAGGCTCGCCGAACTGGCGCCCGAGCGTCAGCGCCTGGCGGGCGGGCTCGCTCCCATCAGTCAGCCAGAGGACCGTCACAGGACGCCCGCCAAACGCAGCATGTCGATCACCGCAGGTGCTGCCTCTGCGCCGTTGCCCAGCGACTCGGCCCGCCTGCCGTGGCCCGCCGGCAGGGCCAGCTTCACGAGCTCGAGATGCGGTGCAGGCCGCGGCGGAGTGGACATCGCCACCGGCTTGGTGCGCGCCCGCATGCGGCCCGGGACAGACGGGTAGCGCGGCAGGTTCAGGCCCTCCTTGACCGTCAGCACCGCGGGTAGAGGCACGACGTACACGTCGCGGCCGCCCTCGACCTCTTGCTCACAGCGCGCGGACGAGCCCTGCAGGGTGACCTTCTTCAAACCGGTCACACACGGCCGTCCGAGCGCATACGCGACGCGCAAACCGACCTGGAAGCCGCCGGAGTCGGCCGACTCGTTGCCGAAGAAGATGATGTCGAAGGGCCCGTTCGTGGCCTCGTCGGTCAGGATCGCCTCGAGCAAGGCGCCGGCGGTGGCTTCGGCATCCCACTCCTGGCCGTCGGTCTGGAGATGGATCGCCCGGTCGACGCCCAGCGCCATCGCGTCGCGCAGCTGCTCCACGGCTTCGGGCGGCCCGAGAGTCACCACGACCGACTCGCCCTTGTTCGCCTCGATCAGCCGCACTGCCTCCTCAACGCCGCACTCCTCGTGCGGGCTCATCGTGAAGGCGAGGTGCTGCGTGTTGATCGCGCGTCCATCGTCCATCAGCAGGATGCGTCCACCCGTGATCGGCACCCGCTTGATGCACGCGGCGATCCGCATGCCTTATGACGCCCCACGCAGCGGACTCATGGCCTGATGCGCGTGTTCTCGGGCATCGCGCCGCGAATCCGCGCGTTCTCTGGATCAAAGAGCGGCGTCGCGCCCACAACCGCGACCGAAACCGGGTAGCGCTCGCCCATGTACTCGACGAGCAGCTGGTTACCCACGACCGCTTCCTCGCGTGTGAGGTACGCCATCAGGATGTGCTTGCCGACAGACGGCCCCGCGCCAGCGCTGGTGACGTACGAGCCACGGCCGCGCCGGTCGACGATGCGGCTGCCATCGCGACGAAGGATCGGTTCGCGGCCGAGCATGTAGCGTTTCTCGCCGCTCTTCGAACGGTGGTCGTCGACGGTAAGCGTGCAGAGGATGGCGACAGGGTCTTCCTCCCTGTGTCGCAGGTGCGCGGCCTTGCCGATGAAGTCCTCTTCCTTGACGCGCGGCGCGGCCATTCCGGCTTCCACCACGTTGTACTCGGTCTCCAGCTCGTTGCCGTGCGCGCGGTAGCACTTCTCGAGGCGCCCGGTCGTGCCGTACACGCCAATGCCGCACGCGACCATGCCCTGCGGACGTCCCGCCTCCCAGAGGGTGTCCCAGAGCTTGAGACCCTGCTCGATCGGCACGTAGAGCTCCCAGCCCAGGTCGCCCACGTAGGAGATGCGTGAGGCCAGGACTCGCTGCGTTCCGATCTCGACCACGCGGCAGGTGCCGAACTTGAAGCCTTCGTTCGAGACGTCCTCGGAGGTCGTGCTTGCGATGATGTCGCGTGCTCGCGGGCCCCACAGCCCGATCGTTGTCATCGAAGAGGTGAGGTCGGCCAGCTCGGCGCCGCCGACGAGTTGGTCGCGGAACCACTTCTCGTCGGACATTCCGGCGGCGCCGCCGGTGACGACGCGAAAGTGCTCCTCCCCCAACCGCATGATGGTGAGGTCGGACTTGAAGCCGCCGTGCGGACTCAGCACAGGGGTGTACACGACTCGTCCGACCGGCACATCCATCTGACGCAATGCAGCGCACTGGACTGACGCCAGCGCGCCCGGCCCGACGATGTCGAAGATCGTGAACGCGGACAGGTCGAACAGGCCGCCCCGATCTCGCATCGCAAGGTGTTCCGCGTTGATGATCGGCGACCACCATCGCGACTCCCATTCCGCGGTGCGGCGTGTGATCCGCTCGCCGAACTCCTCGAGCAGCGGGGCGTTCGACTCGAACCAGAACGGCCGCTCCCAACCCGCGGCCTCGAAGAAGAAGGCGCCGAGCTCGCGCTCCCGGATGTGGAAGGGAGCAAGGCGGATCTCGCGATTGGACGCCCACTGCTCGCTCGGGTGGACGATGCCGTAGGTCTTGTTGAATCCCTCGGCCGCCCTCGCGCGCACGTGCGCGCGTGTCCTCTGATGCTCGTGGAACCGGGCGATGTCCGAGGAGTGAAGGTCGATCTCGGATTCGCCGTGCACCATCCACTCCGCCACCGCCTTGCCGGTGCCCGGTCCTTCCTTGACCCACACCGCCGCCGCCGCCCACAAACCCATCACGTCTGGCGACTCTCCGAGCACCGGCATTCCATCTGGAGTCAGCGACAGGATGCCGTTGATCGCGTACTTCACCCCGACCGACTCGTCACCCACGATCTCCGGCATCAGCTCGAGCGCGTGCTGCATCTGCTGCTCGAAGTCGGCCTGGGTGAAGGGAAACTCGGTCGGGGACAGGGCGGCCTGCTCGACGGGTGGCAGGTCCTCCGGGTCGTAGAGGATCGGCCTGTGCGCGTACGAGCCGATCTCGAGGTCGCCTCCCGCCTGGCGCTCGTACATGTTGGTGTCCATGTCGCGCACGATCGGATGCTCGATGTCTGAGGTGGCGCCGCGGAAGCGAGGCACCGGGCCGATGTCGATCATCTGGTGCACCGCGGGCGTGAGTGGGATCCGCGTACCCGCCATACGGGCGAGCCTGGGGCTCCATACACCGGAGGTGATGGCGACCGTCTCCGCCTCGATGTCGCCGTCCGTCGTCCGCACGCGTTTCACGCGCCCGTGCTCGACGTCGATGCCGATCACCTCAGTCTTGGGCACCACGTGCACTGCGCCCGCGGCGATCCCTTTCTCACGCATCAGCGTCCCGGCGCGCAGCGAGTCGACCACCCCCACGCCCTCGGTGTAGAAGCCGCCGAGGATCGCCTTCTCATTGATGTAGGGCACGAACTCCTTCACGTCGGCGGGCGAAAGGAGCGACATTCCGTCGATTCCCCACGAGGTCCCTGAGGCGACACGCCGAGTCAGCTCCTGCATCCGTTCCTTCGTCCGTGCGACCTCGATGCCGCCCGACCTGATGAAGACGCCGAGCTCCTGGTACTGGCGAACGCTGTCCACCGTCAGCGCGGTCATCTCCTTCGAGTGGTCGACGAGGTAGATGAAGTTCGAGGCGTGGCCGGTCGAGCCGCCCGGGTTCGGCAGCGGGCCCTTGTCGAGCAGTACGACGTCGCGCCAGCCCAGCTGGGTGAGGTGGTAGGCGAGGCTGTTGCCCGCGATCCCGCAGCCGATCACGACGCAGCGGGCGTGCGCCGGTAGGGCCATTAGAGGCTTACCTCTTCACTCGGGCTGATACGGTGAGCGCGTCTCCTCCGGCAGCTCGTACCACCGGACTCGGTCGCCCACCTGCGCGCGCAGGCGCCACTTCAGGGGTTTCGGTCCCGCTTCGACCGCGGCCCACAGCTCGTCGATGCGGCTGGTGACGAGCTCGCGGTCGACGTCGAGCTCGCCGACCGTGTGCCGGAGCTTCTCGAGGTTCAGCTGGATGGTCCGGCAGAGGCCCCAGTCTTCGCACGCGAGCCGGACGATATACGCCGCGTCGATCGCCTCGTCGTCGTTGCTCTTGATCGGATGGTCGAGGATGAGCGCGACGGTGTCGACCAGGTCCTTGCGGTTGACCTCGTAAATCTGGAGCTTGCTGAGCAGCAGGTCGGACGGACTGACGGCGGGATGCTCACGCCCGAGGCGGCCGCGGAGGTCGATCGCATGCGACATCCGGAACACGTCGATGAAGACGTCCACCTGGCGGCCGTTCTGGACGTCGTAGAAGTAGAGCCTGCGGTCGCCCTGCATTGTGTTGAACCGGTCGTTGGCCTCGTATCCCAGCTCGCGAAACAGGTCGAGCACGCCCTTGCGGTCGCGCTTGGCGATCGCGTAGTCGAGGTCGCCGTACTTGCGCTTCAGCGGAGCTTTCTGCGCGCTGGGGGAGTGGGCGTGAATACCGGCGCCGCCCAGCAGCTTGAGGCTGACCTTCTTCTTCCTGGCGGCCTCCGCGATGCGATGGGACTCCTCGATCGGGTCCTCATGCGGGGTGGTCAATCGGGCGAGATCTCGATCACGATCGTCTTGAGGTCGGTCATCTGTTCGAGCGCGAAGCGGCCCCCGACACGTCCGATGCCGCTCTTCTTGCCGGCGCGGCCGCCGAAAGGCAGGTGCGCTTCCCAGTAGTTGGTCGACTCGTTGATGTTCACCCAGCCGGTCTCGAGCCCGTCCGCAAAGCGAAGGGCGCGCGACAGGTCCCTGGTGTAGACGGCACCGAGCAATCCATACGGCGAGTCGTTGGCCAGCTCGAGCGCCTGCTTCTCGTCACGGAACTTGATGATCGGCGCGATCGGCCCGAACGTCTCCTCGCGGCTAACGCGCATGTCCGGCTCGACGCCGTCGAGGATCGTCGCGTGGTAGTAGAGGCGGGTCGGGAAGCCTTTCGCGCGCTCGCCGCCGAGCACGAGCCTGGCGCCATGCTGCAGCGCGTCGGCGACGTGCTGGTCCATCTTCGTCGCGACCCCCTCGTTGTTGAGCGGGCCGAGGGTGGTGTCGTCCGCAAATGGGTCGCCCAGGCGGAGCGCCCGCGCCGCGTCGGCCAGGCGAGCGACGAACTCGTCACGCACCGGCTCCTGGACCAGGATTCGCTCGCCTGCGGTGCAGCTCTGGCCGGCGCAGAGGTAACAGCCCACGATCGCGCCTTCCACCGCCCTGTCGATGTCCGCGTCGGCGAAGACGACCTGAGGTCCGTTGCCCCCCAGCTCGAGCATCACGTGCTTGCCGGCGGCCCGGCGCGCAACCGATGCGCCGGTCTCCGTCGATCCGACGAAGCCGACGCCGTCGACGAGCGGGTGCCCGGCCACCTCGTCGCCGACCTCGGCGCCGGGACCGGTGACCAGGTTGGCCGCACCCGCCGGGAAGTCGCCCTCTGCGATGCATTCCATCAGCGCAACCGAGATCACGCTCGTCGACGATGCCGGCGTCCAGACGACCGTGTTGCCCGCCGCCAGCGCCGGGGCGATGAGCTCCGCGGCCATCGTGAGCGGCCAGTTCCACGGGGTGATCACGCCATAGACGCCGCGCGGGTAGTGCCGGGCGAGAACGAGCTTGGTCGGGCTGGCGCTCGGCAGGATCCGACCTTCGAGTCGCTTCAGGTCCTCGGCGGCGATGCGGAAGTACTCGACCGCCTCCGCGACCTCGCCCATCGCCTCCGCCTTGAGCGGCTTGCCCTGGTCGAGGGTGAGGAGGCGTGCCAGCTCGTCGCTCCGCTTCTCGATGGTCTCGGCGATCCGGTGCAGCCTCTTCGAGCGCTCGAAACCCTTCAGCTTTGCCATCGCGCCACGAGCGCCGTGCGCCGCCACGACCGCGCGCTGGGCGTCCGCACGGGTGCCTTTCGGCACCTGCGCGATGACCTCCCCGGTCGCAGGGCTTTCCGCGTCGAAAAGCTCTCCCGACTCGGACTCGACCCACTTGCCGTCGATGAACATGCGCTTGACGGACCGGTTGACCTTCTGGGCGACGTCGATCGTCATCGCTGTGCCCCGTTCTTCGTTCCGAGGTCGAACGCCTGCTGGTAGATCTTTCGGTACGCGGCCGCGTCGACGTCGCGCGGGTTGCCGATGGTCTGAGGGTCGGCGAAGGCCTTGTCCGCCAACGTCGGGATCTCGTCTTCGCTGAAGCCAAGCTCCTGCATGCCGGGAATCTCGACGTCGCGAGTCAGCTGGTGCACATACTCGACGGCCATCTCGGCCGCGCGCCACGTCGACACGCCGCGCACGTCGAGGCCGAAGGCGGCGGCCATCCGCGCAAACCGCTCAGGCTCGCCTGAGTGGTTGTATTCCATCACCGGTCCGAGCAGGCGCGCGGTCAGGGCGCCGTGCGGCGCGTCGTGGACCCCGCCTGCGGTCTGGCTCATCGCGTGTGCGGCTCCTGCCGAGTCGGTGCCATAGGCGAGACCGGCGAGCATCGCCGCGGCGCTCATGTGGTAGCGCGCCTCGAGGTTGTTCGCCTGTGAGAAGGCCACGCGCAGGTAGCGCGCGACGTACTCCATCGCCAGGAGAGCAACCGCATCGGTGAAGGGCTGGTGGTAGCTCATCGTGAAGCACTCGACCGCGTGTGCCAGCGCGTCCATGCCTGTGCCGGCGGTGACCGCGGACGGGAGCTTGACGGTCAGCTCGGGGTCGATGACCGCGACCCAGGACGCGATGTGAGGTGTGCCGCCGACGTTGAACTTGATCTTTCGCTCGGGGTCGGTGATGACCGCCCACAGCGTGACCTCGCTGCCGGTGCCGGCGGTGGTTGGCACCGCGATCATCGGCGGGATGCGCGACCGTATGGGGCTGTGCCCCCACTCGTACTCGACGATGCTGCCGTCGTGCGCGGCGACGACACCGATCCCCTTCGCGGTGTCCATCGAGCTGCCGCCGCCGATGGCGACGAGCCCGTCGCAGCCCTGCTGGCGGTATTCGGCAGCCCCTTCGTCGACCAGCTGCACGCCGGGATTGGCGCGGACCTTGTCGAACACGACCGGCTCGACGTCGCTCTTGCGCAACGATTCCAGCGCGGTGTCCAGCAGGCCGGCGGCCTTGACGCCGGAGTCGGTGACAAGAAGCGGTCGCCGCATGCCGAGCTGCGACGCCTCGTTGCCCAGCTCCTGGATCGCGCCCAGGCGCTGCACGAGGCGGGTCGGTGACTGATAGGTCCGGAGTGTGTATTCGAGCATCGTTTAGAAGAAATGGCCGCCGGGGTTCAGCCCGGCGGCCGCTGCAATCCTACTCAACAGGGATTTCGTGGTGGATCCGGCTGAGGTCGATGCCCTGCCGGCTTCGCACATATCGCGCGACAAGGTAGATAACAAGTGCAACCACATACGTGGCCGCGAAATAGATTACCGACGGGATGCTCGCGTTAACCGCCGTGTAGTACAGGTTGGTGGGGTTGAAAGACCACTCCCAGATCAGGAAGACGAGGAAGGCGGCTGTGATGACTCCGGTGATGGTGATCAGCGGGATGCCACCAACTTTGTAGCGGGCGATCGGCGAGGCGTCGTAAATGTCTTTGCGCCGCCAGGGCAGGATGATCGCGGCGATCACCGTGCCGAGGAACGTCACTGCGATGACCGCTGTCGCGTCCAGGAAGACCGCCTGCAATTTCGTTCCGCCGAATGACCACAGTGCGCTGACGACCAGTGACGGGATGATCATCAACGCCAGCGATCCATAAGGCACGCGCCTCTTGGCCGAAATGTTGGCCGCCCAGGCGGGCAACACCCGGTCGAAAGCCGCTGCGAAGATGACCCGGGTCGACGAGAGGAAGAGAGTGCCTGCCCAGCCGAAGAACCACAGTCCCATGACCAGGATCAGCACGGCCTGGAAGAGGTGATTGCTCACCAACCAGCCGGCGTACACGACTGGATAAGGCCAGCCGGGTACGGGAGCAGTACCGGACCAATACGCGGCGTTCGCTTCGTTATAGAACTGCCAGCCGACGGTCTTGACCGTGAGCAGCACCACCAGTGCGACCAGCGCCACGGTTACCCACAGTCCCCAGAACATGCTCCAGAAGGGCTTGCGGATGTCTTTTGCCCCGCGCACTTCGCCGTACAACGTTGCCCCCCAGTTGGGCCAGAGCAAGTAGAAGGCGAGCCACGGCATCAGCAGGAAGACAGGGCCAATGGCAAAGTATCCGAAGTCGTGAGGTATGTAGCCTGCCTTGGTTCCCGCGTCGACCGTCGCCTGATAGGCGTTCCCCGTCACGCCATACAGGGAGCTCGCCTCGCGGTTG
Source organism: Verrucomicrobiia bacterium (assembly GCA_035637495.1). GTDB lineage: Bacteria > Chloroflexota > Dormibacteria > Dormibacterales > Dormibacteraceae > 40CM-4-65-16. The sequence goes on along the minus strand of DASPXA010000036.1, from coordinate 45,808 downwards.
AACGCCGCTTGGAAGTCGCTTTGGCTTGAGAAAAGCAACAGGCCGCAGACGACCAGCAGCCCGACGATGCCAATCCAGAAACAGACCTTCTGAACCTTGGCGTAGAACTCCATGCCGAGCGTTACCACTACGCTTACGAATCCCAGTACGACGAGACAACTGACGAACACGCCCCACGGTTGTCCAAAGAACGTGGCAACGTTCGTCCATCCCAGCGTGTAGGCGAGCGGTGAGAAGAACTGAACGATCAGGATGTTCGCGTAGATCGGCGCCCAGAGGAACAGCGTGAACCACCATCCGGTGATCGCAAGGACGAAGCCCACGCCGCCGCCCAGGATCCGACTCTGCCATGCGTAGTCACCACCTGTACGTGGCATCACGCTGACCAGGCCGGCATAGGTGATGACGAGGAACGTGACGAGCACACCGAAGATGAGAATGCCGGCGATCAGCTGACCGTCCGGCACGGTGTAAACAAACGACATTCCATATAGGCCGAGTGTGATCAGGTTGACCGACCAGAACGAATAGAGAAACGCGTCGAACGTCGACCAGGCTTTGACCAGCCCGGTCGCGTTGCGTAAGAACAGCGCGGGCCTCGTCCCCGTCCCCATCGTGGTGTCAGCCATAGTGCTTCCTCCTTACCTCCTCATCCGTTGACGAGCTGATAGCTCTTGATGCCCTTCTTGGCATCGAGCTGGACGATCGCGCCCATGAGCATCCCCTCCTCATAGGCGCTGCCTGGGTTGATGGACAGCGTCTTGCCGATCTTGATCGCCCCCTTGCTTTCGTGGATGTGGCCGTGCAGCGAGAGCAGCGGCTGATGCCGCTCGATCGCCTCGCGGACTGCGGTCGAGCCAACAGGTCGCAGGGCGCGGCCGCCGTGGAGGAGCTTCAGATCGGCGTCGATGGCGGGCGCTTCGTCAAGGCCCGACTTGAAGGGCGGGCAGTGCAGGTTGAAGATCGCGCGCGAAGGATCAGGAACCTGGGAGGCCATCGCCTCGATGCGCTCGGCGAGCTTCTCTTCTGAGTCCTCGCGATGCGTCTTCCACGGCGTGGGATTCGACCACCCGGTCGAGATCATGGAGAACCCCTCGATGTCGACCAACCTGCCCTCGCCCAGCTCGACGAAATCCGAGCGCCTCACGACGTCGTCGACTTCCATCTCGTCGTCATTGCCCGGGCAGACGAAGCAGCGAACTCCCGAGCCACGCAGCTTTTCGGATGCCATGTTCATCCAGCGCTCGACGCCATCGAGCATCACCTCCTGGAAGCAGGCGGCTCGCTTTTCCGCGTCCCCGTCGAGCTCGTGCAACCGTTCGACGCTCATCTGGAGCGGGTAGTAGCCCTTGCGCCGGATGCTTGCCTCGACCTGGCCGACCTGGTCGGCGGTGATTGCCTGTTGCTCGCCGCCGAGAGCGTATGAGTAGTGCCCGTTCTCGGAGACGATCGGCACGATCGCCTTCCCGGTCATGTCACCGCCGCAGATCAGCACGTCGGCGCCGTAGAACCGCGCCGCGCTGAGGAACTTCTTCCAGCACGTCTCGGAACCGTGCAGGTCGGTGGCGAAAAAGATCTTCGGCATGCTTTCTACCTCTCCACCAACACCTTCCGGATCTCGTGCTCGAAGCCGATGACGTGCTTGCGCATGATCGCCTCCGCCAGCGCCCCGTCGCCGGCACGGATCGCCCGCAACAGCTCCGCGTGCTCGTCCACCGCTTCGCGAAGGCGCACCTCGCGATCGAGGACCAGGTACCAGAGGCGGAGGCTGAGGTTGAAGTAGCGCTCGAGGGTTGCCTCGAGGAAGGGGTTTCTGGCGGCGCGGTAGATCGCGCGGTGGATTCGCTGGTCGAGGTGCATCAGGTCCCGCTGGCCGGTGACCTGGCCGCGGCCCAGCAGCTGTAGGAGCTCATCGATGACCTCGCGGTCGGCGGTTGTCAGCTTCTCCGCGGCGAGCCGGGCGGCATGCGCCTCGAGCACGACGCGGACCTCGGTGATCCGGGCCAGGTCGGTGATGTTGACGTCGGTGATGAACGTGCCGCGGTGAGGGATGGAGCGGACCAGGTTCTCGCGGGCCAGTCGCTGGAGGGCTTCGCGGATGGGCGTCCGCCCGATCTTGAGCTCCTCGCGGAGCCTGGCCTCGTTGACGACCGATCCGGGTGGCATGTCCAGGCTCACGATCCGCTCGAGGAGACGCGCGTACGCCTCTTCGCTCTGCGAGCGCGTCGCGACCGGCTCGGCAACCGCCATTCCCCTCGCCCTCCCCTCAACAAATGGGCGATATGCGACCGATATACCGGCCCGGAACGTAGCACCACCGGGCCGCTACGTCAATTCGCGGCTTCCGCCATCCATCGCTGCGGGCGCTCGGAGCGAAGCACCTCGAGCGCGCGCTCCCAGCGGCCGGCGTAGTAGCCCCGAAAGTCGTAGTCGACGGCCGAGATTCTGGCCTGGATGGCGCCCCACAGCGTCCATCCGACGTCGGACATGAGCGCGAACAGGTTCATGCGCGCGAGCTGCCTCTGGTCGACCTTGCCGAAGTACGCCTCACAAAGGGCGGCGCGCATCTCCTGGTCGAATTCCGCCTCCTGGGCCGTGTTGCCGAGGTCGAAGCAAGGGTCGTTGTTGCCGCTCAGCTCGTAGTCGACGATGCGCAGGGCGACGCCGTCGTCGATGAAGTTCTCGCACAGCAGGTCGTTGTGACAGGGAGCGTTCGGCAGGGCCGCCACCGCGACGGCCCGCTCGATCTCGCGGACCGTGGGGAGCCAGTCCCGATAGTCCTCCGGGATCGCGACGCCTTTCTCTTCGACGATCCCGAGGTAGGTCTCGATGAGCCGGAACATGTCGAAGTCGTGAAGGAAGCGCGGTGCTGCGTGCAGGCGGTGGAAGGACAGCGCCATTCGGGCCGCCATCTGCCTCGACTGCAGCGTCCTCGCCGACATGGTCGGTCCATCGATGAACTCGAGCACCATGACGTCGACGCCGGCCACGTGCTCTAGCACCTTGGGGCCGATGCCGGTCGAGGCGGCCGCCTTGGTGTTGAAGACCTCGTTGGCGCGGTCAATGGACAGCAGCTCCGTCGACTGCCCGGGCACCCGCATCACGTAACGCTTGCCGTCCGACTCGACCAGGTAGTTGTCGTTGGTCAGGCCGCCCGACAGCGTTGAAATGCCGAGCTGGCGCCCCTTCCAGAGCGCGACGCGAGACGCCGCTTCCTCAGCTCGCATGCTGCGCCGTTCGCTTCGATAGGACCGCGTCCTGCGTCACAAGGGCAGGGATCATCCGGCCGAACACCTCGACCTCGACGTGCGCTCCCGGATTCAGCTCGATCGGAAGGTATGAATACGCGAGGTTCCTCTTGACCGTGAACCCGTAGGCGCAGCTGCGCAGGCGACCGACCACGCGCCCCTCGCTGTGCACCGCCTCGCCGCCGTAGATTGGGACGTACTCCTCGCCGCCGACCTCCAGGGTGCGGAGGCGGCGTGTCACCTCGCGATTGATCCCAGGCCACTTGTCGCGGTCGACGCAGAACCCAAGCCCGGCTTCGAAAGGGTTGTCGAGCAGGCCCATGTCCGTCCCGTAGTAGCGGTATCCCTTCTCCATACGCAGCGAATCGAGCACGCGGTATCCGCCCGGCCTGATGCCGAGCTCGGCGCCCGCCGCCGTCAACCGATCCCAGATCTGTCCCGCCCACGCAGGTGTGGAGTAAAGCTCCCAGCCGAGCTCGCCGACATAGGTGACGCGCTGCGCGAAGGCCGGTATGCCCGTGATCCGGATCGGGCGAGCTTGCATGAAGGGAAGGGCGGCCTCGGATACGTCGTCGTCGGTGACGCGCACGAGCGCCGCGCGTGCATCAGGCCCCCACATCCCGATCACCGAGAGCTCGTCAGACGATTCGCGAATCTGCACCGGGCCGTCGGCGTCGCGCACCTGCATGCGCAGCCAGCCGAGGTCGCTGTTGACGTATCCCGCTCCGGTGACGAGGCGGAAATGCTCGTCCGCCAGGCGCGTGATGGTCACATCTGCCGCGATCCCGCCGTCCTTCTCGAGCAGCTGCGTATAGACCACCATCCCGACCGGGCGATCGATGAGGTTGCCGGCCGCCCGCTCGAGTAGAGGCAGCGCTCCGGGGCCCTCGATCTCGATCTTGCCGAACGAGCTCATGTCGATGATTCCGACACGTTCTCGAAAGGCGCGATGCTCTTCGGCCATGAGGTCGAAGTACGGCGGACGGGTGAAGCCGAACGCACGCTGGTCTGGCCCGGCTCGCCTCCAGGCCCCACCGCGCTCGAAGTAATCGGGCCTCTCCCAGCCGTGCTTGACCCCGAACACCGCCCCGAGGTCCTGCATCCGCGTGTGGAGCGCGCTCGTGCGTTTTGGACGTCCCCATTCGTCGGAGTCGAACGGATAGCGCAGGTAGTAGTAGTACCTGTAGGCCTCGCGGGCGAGCTCGGCGACGTAGCGGTGGTCGCGGTGCACCGGTCCGAACCGCCAGGGTCGGTATGGATAGATGTCGAGCTCGCTTTCGCCCGCGGTGATCAGCTCGGCGAGGGCGCGTCCGATGCCGCCAGCGCCGCCGAATCCGTTGAGCGACAGCCCGGCCGCCATGTACAGGCCGCGCACGCCGGGCACGGGGCCGACGAGCGGACCTGCGTCCGGCGTCATCGCATCCGGGTGGCAGACGAGCTTGACGATCCCGGCGTCGTGCGCCAAGGGGAAACGGCGCGCGGCGCCCGCGAGCAACGGCTCGAACCGGGCCTGGTCTGGGGGCAGCGACGTTCCGGCGTGGCCCCACGGCACGCCGTCGATCCAGCGTGCCACGGGGTTGGCCTCGTAACCGCCGAGAACCATGCCGCCCGCCTCCGCCTTCCCGTACACGAGGTTGTCGGGATCGCGGAAGCAGGGCATGTCGTGAGGCATCTCGTGCCCCGGCACTGCGAGGAGAGCAGCGTGCTGGTGATCGACCGGAGTCGAGACGACGAACGCGCCCGCCATCGCCGCGATCTGCGGACCCCAGATGCCACCTGCCACCACGACCACATCGGTTGCGATTCTTCCCGCCTCGGTCTCCACCGCCTTGACGGTCCCCTTGTCCGAGACCTCGATGCCCGTGACCCTGCGGTGCGTGACGACACGCGCGCCGAGCCTGCGCGCCGCCGCCGCGAGTGCATGCGTCGCCGTGTGGGGGTCGAGGTGGCCGTCGCCGGGGACCCATACCGCGCCGTACAGCGAGTCGGTGCTGATCACCGGCATGAGGCGCGCGGCGTCGGCGACTGAGACGAGCTCGACCTCGAGGCCGATGCCACGCGCGCGGCTCGCGCCCCGCTGCAGCTCCAGGAGCTGATCTTTGCTCGAGGCGAAGCGGAGGCTGCCCACCGTCTCGAAGACTCCGATCTCCTCGTACAGCTGGATGCTGTACCGCCGGAATCGCATCATCGTCGGCGACGGGTTGAACTGGGTCACCAACCCCGCCGCGTGACAAGTCGAGCCGCTGGTCAGCTCGTCTTTGTCAATGAGCACGATGTCGTCCCAGCCTGCTTTGGCGAGGTGGTAAGCCACGCTGGCGCCGGTGATCCCTCCGCCGATCACCACCGCCCGAGCGCGCTCCATCTCAGCGCGGAACGTTACTCGGGAAGGGGCTGCTGTTTGGTCTCCGGCAAGAGGAAGAGAAGCATCGCCCCGACCACCGCCGCGACGCCGCCCAGCTCGATCGCGCCGCCGAGCCCCACCTTGCTCGCGAGCCTGGCCACCACCTGGAAACCCGTGATTCCACCCACGGCGATGGCGATCGCGATCGCCGCCTCCGCCGTCGCGCGCGCTCGGGTCGGAAACATCTCGCCTGACCAGGCGCCGAAAACGGGACTTGCGGCGCTGGCAAACATGCTCCACAGCACGTTGCCTGCGAAGAATCCCACCGAGCCGCCCGCATAGCTGAATGTCGTCGCCGCGGCGGTGGCGACCGTGAAAAGGATCGCCGGACCGCGGCGGCCGAGGCGGTCGGTCGCGAGCCCGCCCGCCAGGTAGGCCGCCCCGCCGGCGATGCCGGCGACGATGATCAGGAAGCTGATCGCGATCGGCATCCAGTGCAGGACGTTGCTCGCGTAGAACGTGTAGAGGAGCCCTGCGGGCTCGAGAAGAACGTTCAGCAGGATGTTCATCGCGGCGAGGATGAGCAACCTGCGCCGCCATGGCGCCTGCATCAACACGCGAAGGGCGGACTCCGTGATTCGGGCGCTCTGCCATCGCTTTCCTTCGGGAAGGAGGAGCCAGATCGGCGCGGCCGCCAGCACACCGACTCCACCGGTAGTGAAAAGCCAGCGCCAGTGCGGCGCGACGATCGGGTAGGCAAGGACGGTGAACCCAACGCCGATGACGCTGATCAGGGCGAGGACCGCAAGGGCAAGGCCGCGCCGGTCGGCCGGCGCCTCCTCGACGATCAGTGCGGTCGCCACGCCTCCGACCAGCACCTCGAAGCAGACCGCGAACATCCTCAGCAGAGCGAGAAAGGCCAGCGTCGGCGCGAGTCCGCTGACGAAATTGATGACCGAGAACCCCGCCACCCCCACCGCGATCATCCGGCGGCGGCCGAACCGGTCCGCGAGCATCGAGAGCGGGAGCGCACCGAGGGTTCCGATCGCGAGCACCGAGCCAAGGCCCGCGATATCCGAGGTCTGGGCGTGAAACTCCGATGCAATGCCGGGCAAGGCAACCACGAGGACCGAGCCCTCGAAGCCCGAAAGCAAGACCGCGAGCCCGGCCCAGATGAGCGTGACCGTCTGCCGCCGGTCGAGCGCAACCACCTAGACCAGGCTCATCTTCTTCAGCAGATACGGCCCGGGGCCCAGGAATCCGCACGTCGCCGCGATATGCGCGAGCGAGACGCCCACGAGCGACGGCGGGCCTGGCAGGAACCAGAACCCGAGCCCGAGCGGAACGCCGACCAGCGCGGTGGCAAATGTGTCCGCCCACGTCCAGCGGCCGAGGCGGTGGTAGAGCACATACGCGCTCGTCCCGACCAGGAAGCCGATCGGCGCTCCCCACAGCGCGCCCAACCCGCCCTGCAGCAGCCCTCGAAAGAACGCCTCCTCGATTGGCCCGTTCAACACGTAGAAGCCGGCCTGGAACCAGGCGTCGTCAGCTCCCGCCGGCACGCTCAATGCGCCCCGGCGGCGCGTCAGCCACAGCCGAACCGCGGTTGCCGCGAGAAACATGAAAGGCGCGGCAATCGCCGCGAACACAAGCTGGGCTCCAACGTTGCCCGTCGCGACGCCGAGCGAGCGATCTCCCCCTGTGAAAACGAAAGCGATCGCGAAAGCGACCGAGAAGGGAAGCAACCGGAAGGCAAGGTCCGGCTTGATCCACGCCCAGCTGTCTGGAATACGCGTGAGCAGGAGTCGCGTTGAAGGTTTTTGCGTGGCAGCACCCGAACCCATCAAGTTCGACGTCTTTTTCGACTACCTGTGCCCGTACGTCTACCGGGCGGCCGGCCTGATCGATGCGGTGGCGCGATCAGGCGATCGGGAGTTGGACGTCCGCTGGCGGTACTTCTCGCTCACCCAGGTGAACTCAAAGAATGACGGCTGGACGGTATGGAATGCGCCCGCGTCCGAGCTCGTCAGGGGGCGGACCGCGTTTCGGGCCGCGGAGGCTGCGCGGCGCCAGGGCCGGTTCGACGAATTTCACCCCGTCCTGCTCGCCGCACGACACCGCGACCGGCTCGACATCGACGATCTCGACGTCGTTTTGGGAGTGGCTGCGGCCGCCGGGCTGGATGTGGACCGACTCCGGTCTGACATGAAAGACCCGGCGATCCTGGAGTCGCTTGCGGGCGACCACACGAATGGAGTCGAGGAGTACGGGGTGTTCGGCACTCCGACCTTCGTCTTCAACGGTGGAGCGGCCGCCTACATTCGTCTTGCGGACGTGACCGACGCGGACCGGGCGATCGAGGTGTTCGACCATCTCCTCTCGGTCGCGGCCGCCGAACCGCGCATCCTCGAGATCAAGCGTCCTCGGCGACCGATGCCTGCCTGAAACCGGGCGGGTGCTTCTCCGGCGTTCGGAGTTTTGAGTTCAGCAGAGTACTCAACATGCGGGAAGCCCCGAACCACACGCTTCCAGGCGCCACGAACGACAGCTGGCGGACGTGGCTGATGACGGGTGCCCGCCGGAGTCGCGTCGACCGCCGCCGGATGCGCGGCGAGCACAAGGGCCTGAAGCGGATGCTGCTCGAGGGCGTGGGAAACGGCGAGGACCGACCTCACGCGTGGAATGACTTCTCGGGCGCGATGGTGCGCCACGCGGTCGACGAGGCGATGCGGTCGCTGCCGGCTCAGGACAACCAGGTCGTGAAGCTCGCGTATTTCGGCGGGTATTCGAATCGCGAGATCGCCGACCAGGTCGGGCTCACGGAGGGCACGGTGCAGCGCCGCTTGAGGCGAGCGCTGGCGAGCATCAGCGAGCACATCCAGCACGGGCGCGCTCTTGGACGCCGGGCTGTCTACGCGCTGGCGATCTGGTTGTCGGGCAGATGGGTGACCGACAGCGCCCACCAGTTCGTTCAGGCGGCGGCTGTGGCCGCTGCGGCGACCGTGATCGTCGCCCAGCCGGCGCCGGCGCCCGTCGCGGCGGGGAGCCCTCCTGCACAGACCCAGTCGACTCCGGCCCAGCAGGTGGTTCCCCCCGTGCCCTCGCCCACGGCGCCGTCGCTGAACCTGCCGGGACAGCTCACGCTGCCGGGGGTTCGTGCCCCGGTCCTGAACCTGCCCGTCCAGGCGCCGCCGATCCCAACTCCCTCGCCGAAGCTGCCCGTCTAGCCTGCCCTCTGGGGCCGCGGCGGCCCGAGATGCCGCCTCTGGGAGAATATGTGTACTTGGGCTGCCTCGGCAGTTAGACAAAGGGGGAGGTCATTGGCGGAGAGCCCTCAGACGGCGATTGCAGGCCGCACTTACGACGATGCCGGGATGCGGGGCCGGCTTCGGCTCGCCCTCGCGCTCGTCCTCACAGCGCTCGGGCTTGACGTCCTGCACCGCGAGGACTGGCGGGTTGCCGTCGACTTCCACACTTATTTCGCCGCCGCGCTGGTCGGCATCCATGAAGGCTGGTCACATCTCTACGACCAGCGCCCGATAGCGATCGAACAGAAAGACGTCGTCCCGGGGCTGTGGGCGCAGCCGTATCTCAGCCCACCTCCGGTCGCCTGGCTGGCCGCGCCGTTCACGACTCTGCCGTTCTGGGCCGCCTTCACGATCTGGGCGGTCGGCATCTTTGCCGCGCTGGCCCTCGCGTTTGCCTGGGCGAGCCCCACCAGAGGTTTGAGTCGCTGGGTCGTGGTGCTTGCGGCGCTGTCGCCCTTCTGGGTGATGCATGCGATCCGCGTGGGTCAGATCGTGCCACTCGTCGCTGCGGCGATCGTCGTCGCATGGCACTTGCTTCGCCAGAACCACGACGTCGCCGCCGGTCTCGTGCTTGGCGCCATCATGCTGAAGCCGAACACCGCATTCCTCGTCCCCATTGTTCTTTTGATCCTGGGTCGGCAACGGGCATTCGTGGCCTGGCTGGGCATGTCGGCCGGGCTGTTGGTCGTGATGGCGATCGTGGTTGGTCCGTACGGCATGAGCACGTACGCAAATGAGCTGCTCGGCCGGCTGCCACCCGGCGCCGACCGTCTGACTTTGTATGGGGCCATGGGGGCAACAGGCGTCATCGCGATTGGGCTGCGGCTCCTGATAGTCGGTGGAGTTCTGGTGACGGCCTATCGTCTCCGCGGCTCGATCGGATGGATGCTGACGGTCGCAATCGTCGGGTCACTCCTTACCGCGCCCTACCTTCATCCGGCGGACCTCTGCCTGCTCTCCGCCGCGGGATTCATCGCATGGGAAGAGCGCCCGACGCTGGCATGGCGCGCTCCGCTCGCGGCAGCGTGGCTGCTGGCCAGTCCGTTCCTGTACGAGGTGGGCCTGACTCCTGGGCTGAACCGCTGGCCGTGGTTCGAGCTCGCCTTTCTGGTCGCCGTCCTGGTCGGGGCCTGGCGGCCCTTGACAGCCTGGGCTGACTCCAGGAGACGAGCCCCCGCATAATCAGGTCGCCCGCGCCACTCCCGGAGACCTGTTGCCACTCGACATCCATGAACTCGACATCCATGAAATAACCGGACCACTTCGTGTGCTGGCTGGACCGGGCACGGGAAAGACACATGCCCTGGTCGACCTTTACGAGCAGGCAGTGCGCGAGGGCGTGGCCGGTCGCGACCAGATCCTTGTCCTGACCTTCTCGACCGGTGCGGCCGGCGAGATCGCGCGCCGCATCGACGAGCGGCTCCAGGACGACTACGGCGAAGCCTGGATCTCGACTTTCCACAGCTTCTGCGCGCGGATCCTTCGTGACTACGCTCCCGACCGCGACCGTCTCCTGATCAATGGCTTTCAGGAATGGATCGTGATGCGCAAGGTGCTGTCGGACCTCGACGAAGGGCTGCTGGGACCGCTCGCGGGTGTTCGCCATTCAGACGCCTTCACGCACGACGTCCTTGCGTTTGTCGCCCTGATGAAGCAGAACCTGGTCCATCCCTCAGCCCTCCAGCTCGCGGCGGAGGCAAGCGCCGGTGAGCGTCTGCGCGTGCTTGCCGGCGTTTACCAGGAGTACCAGCGCCGCCTGCAGTCGTCGCGCCTCGTCGATTTCCGCGACCTGATCTCCGGGACGATCGAGCTGCTGCAGTCGAGCCCTGCGCTTCGCGAACGGCTCCGCGCTCAGTTCCGCCTCGTCCTCGTCGACGAGTTCCAGGACGTCGACCCGGCCCAGTTCGAGCTCCTGCGTTTGATCGCTCCCCCCGAGTCCCGTCCCAGGCTGGTCGTCGTCGGCGACCCGGACCAGTCGATCTACGGTTTTCGCGGCACGGTGCCTCGGTTGCTCAGTCATGACTTCGTCACCGCGTACGGCGCCGCGACGCTGAGTCTCAACGAGTGCCGCCGGTGCTCGCAGTCGGCCCTGGATGCGGGCGAGCGAATCCTCTCTGCGACCCAGCCGGGGCGGCAACGCCGAGAGCTGCGGTCCATCGCACCGGCTGTGCGCCCCGCGGTGGTCGTTGCGCGGGAGGCCGATCCGGTCGACGAGGCGTTCTTTTGTGCGCGAGAGATCAAGCGGCTGCTGGCCGAGTGGCCGGAGCTGGGACTCCGCAATTTCGCGATCGTCCTCCGCAGCACGACCGCACTCGGAGGGCCGTTCGAGGAAGCTTTGCGCGCCCTCGACCTTCCTTATGAGGTGCGCGGCTGGGGCGCAACCGCGCGCAACGAGGTCGTTCGCTTCCTGATCGGCTATCTCGAGTCTCTCCGTGATCCTGACGATTCGGATGCTTTCGAGAGCGCGCTCGCGTCCAGCCTCGGCGGCGTCGGCGCCCACACGGTGAGCCGGCTACGAGCGCACGCCCGCGAACGAGGCAGGCCTTTGATCAAGGTCGTTCGCCGTCTCATGTACGTCCTCGCCGCGCGCCAGCCGCTGCTCTACCCGCTGCCCTGGGGTGGGGAGGTCCCGGGTGAAGAGCCTTCGTCACCTGACTACCTGCCCTACTTGAGCGAAGCCGAGCTCGAGAAGCTGCACTCCGCGATGGCCGTGCGCAGCCGGTTGCTGGTCCGGGCAAAGACACTGCCGCTGGCAAGCCTCGCGTACTCGGTGCTGATCGAAGACGGGGCGATGCGGCGCTTGCTCGACCTCGATCTGTCGGCAGGCCAGCGAGCGGAGGCGATCGCGGACCTCCGTGCGGCAATCGAGGGTCTCGAGTCGATCGAGGCCGTGCACGAAAGACTGCATGGATCGAAGCCGCTGCTTGCGGACATCAGCGGCTCCCTCGAGAGCCTGCTCGCAGCCGCATCGGATGACAGCGTGCCCGCTGATGGTGAGCGCGACGCCGTGCAGGTGATGACCGTGCACCAGGCCAAGGGCCTCGAGTTCGACGTGGCGTTCTGCTCCGGCTTCGCCCATGGCCTCTTTCCGCTCGAGGCGCGGCCGCATCCGCTGCTCGACGTGGATGACCGCGCGTGGCTCGAACGATTCAAGGTCGGGTTCATGCCGTCCTGGCCGTCCGACCCGGACGGTCACCTCGCAGAGGAGGCTCGTCTCGCATTCGTTGCGATGACACGCGCCAGGCGTCGCCTGTACGTCACGTATGCGGACGCGTATCTGCGACAGGCGGGCCGGTCCGTCTTTCTCGACATGGCCGAACCCGAGGCTGAGATGCGTGAGCTCACCCGCAATTCATCGCGGCTCGAACCTGCCGACGTTTTGCTCGGCCGCGAGGCGGAAGTCCTGCTCGCTTCGCACCCGGCGGCCCTTGACGCAGAAGCCCTGGCTCGGGCAGGGAACCTTGGCCTCGACGTCCCGTTTCTCACCGATGCGAATTCCGGCGAGCCGTTCGAGCCTTACGGCTCGGGCCGAAATCCAGAGTCGGTGCAGATCGGGCACTTCAGCCCGACGACTCTCAACGACTACCTGAAGTGCCCGCGCCTGTACTGGTACAACCATCATCCCGGGCTGGTCGAGGAACCGCGCTCCGTGGCGATGGAACGCGGCGGGTTCCTCCACGAGGTCCTGCAGGATTTCCACGAGCACGAAGAGGAATGGCGTCCGCTCGGAGTCGAGCAGCAGCGGCAGTGGCTCGAGGACGCGCTGCAGCGTCACCTCGACCCCTACCTGTCGCGGATGGAAGGGGTACTTGACCGCAAGCGTGAGGAAAAGCAGGTCCGCTCGGTGCTGGGCAACTACATCCGGGCCGCCACCGGATTGCAGGTCATCCGGCGGCTGCGAACGCTCGCGATCGAGAAGCGCTTCCATCTCCGCCTGGCCCTTGGCGAGGGCCTCGACGGCGCCGAGGTCGTCGGCAAGATCGACCGCGTCAACGATGTCGGCGACGGTGAGGTCGAGGTGGTCGACTACAAGACCGGCTCGGGGAAGGCGATGCGGATCGCCTATGACATGTACTTTGGGCCCGAGCTGCACGACGTCCAGCTGGCGCTCTATTACCTCGCCTGCAAAGACGGCGTCGATGACGAGGGCCAGCCGTTGGGCTTTCAGCCTCGCTTCCTCTCGCTGTGGTACCCGAAGGACTGGGTGTGGGGCGGCATGCGGCAGGACATCTTCAGTGTCGGGCGCCCGGCCGGTTTGAAGGAATATCGCGAGAAGCCGTTGACCGCGGAGGACCTCGACCGCAGCCGCGACGTTGTGGTCATGGCGATCCAGCGCATCAAGGCAGGACATTTCGAGCCGGCGCCGCGAGAGATAGCGGGCACCTGCGTGACGCGCTTCGGCACCTGCCCGCATGCGGCGGTCTGTCCGTACGGGGGAGCGCCACCCGAATGACCGCGACCCGCGTCGGAGCCCCGGTGCTGAGCGCCGAGCAGGCCGCGGCGGCGCACGCCGGCCCTCAGGGTGCGTTCTTGATCGCGGCCGGCCCCGGCACGGGCAAGACCTTCACGGCGACCGAGCGGTTCTGCTGGCTCGTGGAGCAGGGTGTCGCCCCGGACCAGATCCTGACCATGACGTTCAGCGACCGAGCAGCCGAGGAGCTGCGGGTCCGCATCACGAACGAGCTTGCGTCCCGGCGCCCTGACCTCGGTTCGCAGGCACTCGACGCCGCGTGGATCGGAACTTTCCACAGCGTCTGCGCCCGCTTGCTCGACGAGTTCGCTTACCTGATTGGTGCGCCCCGCGAGATGCGTGTGCTGGACGAGACCGGCCAGAAGCTGTTCGAGCAGGAGCTGATGGCAAAGCTGCGGAGCGGAGCTGCGGCGCCATTCGACCCGGACTCGTTCAGCGCGCTGACGGTCGACGACCTGGACGATCTGCTGCGCTCCGGCCTTCGCTTCCTGCTGAAGCTGAAAGGTCGCGGCATCAGCCCGGAGCGATTCCGGCACCGCGCTCTCGACCTGCACGCGCAACACTGGAGCGAACGGACGTCGGCCAACGGCTCCGGCGGTCCGGACCCCTCGCGCGCCGAGCTCGAGGCGATCGAAGTCCTGTTCACCATCTACAGGTCGTACGAGGACGGGCTGCACGAGCAGGACCTGCGCGATTTCGACGACCTGCTGCTCGAGGTGATCGGAGCGCTCGAGCGGGTGCCGGAATTTCGCCGGCGATGCCGAGAACGTTTTCGCTACCTGATCGTCGACGAGTTCCAGGACACCAACCGCATCCAGCTGGATTTCATGCGCCTGGCCGCGGCCGAAAACTTCGACAACGTCACCGTCGTGGGCGACGCGAAGCAGTCCATCTATGGATGGCGCGACGCCGAGATTGACAACATCCGCACTCGCTTTCCCGGTGCGCGCCTGCCCCTGACTCACAACAGGCGCTCGTACCAAGGCATCCTCGACTGCGCCACCGACTTCATCCGGCGCGACCCGGACTTCATGCCCGAACCGGAGCTGGTCGCCACGCGCGGTTCGATGCCATGGAGCGTGAGCGTGATGATGGCGCCGGATTCGCGGACCGAGGCGCGATCGGTCGCCGAGGCCATTCGGAGGCTGCACGTGAGCGGCCGCGCATTCCGCGAGATCGCCGTCCTCTCCCACTCGGTGCGCATGCTCCCTCGCGAGTTCGAAGACGAGCTGCGCCGCCAGGGCATCCCCTACGTGACCAGTGGCGGCTCGGGCTTCTTCGACCGCCAGGAGATAAAAGACGTCCTGGCCCTGCTCCGCCTCACCGAGAACCCGATGGACGACGGCGCTCTCGTGCGCATCCTGCAGGGCCCCATCGTGCGGCTGCCCGACCGGGGCATGTACAGCCTGGCCGCCCGACGCTTTGAAAAGTCGGGTATGCGACTGCGGGACTGCTTCGAGGAATCAAGGCGCCAAGGGTTTGCGGAGATGGAGCCGAAGGTCGCCGCACAGGCCGTCCACATGGTCGAGCTGACCGATCGCATCGGTCGCCTACGCGATGCGCTCACGGTGGCCGACATTCTCAATCGCCTGCTCGAAGAGAGCGGTTATCTGCGGTGGGCGGAGCTCCGTGCCCACCGAGACGGCAGCCCGCGAGCCCTTCTCAACCTGCGCAAGGTCTTTCAGCTCGCGGGTCGCTTCGAACGCGACCTGGCGCTGGCTGGGATCGGCGACTTCGTGCGCCACCTGGACCAGGTGATCGATGCCGAGCTACCCGTCGGCGAGGCCGCAGAAGAGGCTGCGGGCGCCGAAGCGGTCTCGTTGCTCACGATCCACGCGGCCAAGGGGCTGGAGTTCCCGGTGGTGTTCCTGGTCAACCTGCGGCCGCCGCGGCCGCGGGACACCGAGCGCCTTTTCTTCGACCCCGACCACCTCGGCTTTGTGATGAAGAACTGGCGCGGCGAGAAGCATCCTCGCTATGTGGACTCTTCGCCCGGGGCACCGGCGGTGGCGCTCGCCATCGGTGAGCGACGGCGAATCGTCTACGTCGGCCTCACGCGCGCCAGAGACGCCCTGTACGTGACCGCGACCCGCGAAGAGCAGTCGGCTCAGGAGGTCGGCGCCGACGGCGTCGGCGGGGCGGTCGAGCACGATCATTTCGCCGAAATCCTGGGCTGGGCGCTCGCCAACCCCGACGCCGCGACGGTCGTCGAAGCCGAGCAGCTCGAGCTGCCGGTGCCGAAGACGGCCAACGGAGAGGCCCACGACGATCCGGCCGTGGTGGCGGCCGTCCTGGACCGGTTGGAACGGATCCGCCCGTCATCCGAGCTCGCAGCGCGCGAAGAGTCTTCCCCGATCGAGTTGAGCTTCTCGCAGCTGCACGACTTCGAGGTCTGTCCGGTGCGCTTCAAGTTTGCCCAGGTCTGGCGTGTGCCGGCCCCGCCCGACGAACTGCAGCCGCGATACGTTCGCGCCGCCGGCTCGACCGAGCTGGGCGCCGCGGTGCACGAGGCGCTTGCCGCCTGGCACAACACCGGAGGGAACCTGCTCGAGCTGTATCGCGGACCCGAGGCCGGCCGCGAGATGCTCGCGCGATATGCGGAGGATCCGCTGGCGGGCGCTCGGACGCTCGCGGTGGAGGCGGGATTCAACATGGCGATCGGCGGCGCCCGCGTGCGCGGCCTGGTCGATCGCGTCTGCGAGCTCGACGGCCGGACGGTGCTGATCGACTTCAAGACCAACGCGACCCTCGACCCGGTGCTGCTCGATGCCTATTCGCTCCAGCTGCGGATCTACGGCCTGGCCGCGCATCGTGGGTTGCTGCCCGGAAGTAGCGATCCGCGGCTGGTCCTCTTCGACATGCGGCGGGGCGACCAGCACGAGATCGCGCCCGACGACGCCATGGTCGAGGATCGGGTGCTGACGGCTGCGCGTCGAATCGCGGATGGGAACTTCAGCCTCGGCCCCGAGCATGACCAGCGTCCGTGCAAGCTGTGCGCTTACCGCCCTATCTGCCCAGAGGCCCGCCGAGAGGGAGCGCCGGGCGCCAAAGATCCGGCGATCCTCTCGCGGCGGGGCTCCTAATGCGCGAAAAGTACTTTGAGCGGCGCCAGGTCAAGGAGGCGATCGCGTTCGCCGAGGCCGGCGGCATCGCGGTGCACCGGAACTTCGATTCCTATCACGGTTCGACGATCCGGGGATTCAGGCGTGAGCGACCGTTCCTCCACGTGATCGGCTTGCGCCCCGAGCTCGAGGATTGGGGCGGCCGGCACGGCCTGCGACCGGAGTGGATCCAGCCCGAGAAGAAGCGCAGGGTCGCGCATTACGACGTCTTCGGACCGCCTGCCCAGGCCCTCATCGACCGGCTGAAAGCTCCTGTTGACAGCGAATGACGCAATGCGTTATGATGCGTCATGAAAACTAGAGGTCACCGCGAAATTCGGCGGGCGGCCAAATCTGAGGAGGTTTGAGTCATGGTCACGGAATTCGCGGAAACCGCCACCGCGGTGGAGGAAGTCGCGGTGGGCGCCGCCCAGGCCGCGGCGGAGGTCGTGTCCGACCCAGTCGGGTCGGCGCGCAAGCAGGTAAAGAGCCTCGAGCGCAAGGGCACGCCGACAGTGCGCAGGATCAACCGGAGGTTGAACGCGATGCTCCCGGAAAAGGTCAAGGTGTTCGGGATCGAGATCAACGGCAAGCTGCCCGAGAAGCTGGCCATCAAGGGCTTGCAGCAGGTGAAGGTCCAGGCCCGCCGGCAGGACACCGTGGGTGACGTGGCCAAGCGCACCCTGCGGATCTTCAACGGGTCGTTCAAAACCATCGCCCGCACCGCGACCCGGCTTGAGCTGGCGAGCGACCTCACGCCGCAGCGCGTGGCCGAGCGCAAGCCGCGCCGCCGGTCAGCACGCCGCCGCGCCGCGTAAACCGATAAAAAGTTGAAGGGCGCCCTTTCGACGGGCGCCCTTTTCGTTTCCGCTAGCCTTCGGGAAAGTCCGATGGTCCTCTGCACCGGGTCGATCGCATACGACTACATCCTCACGTTCAAGGGACGTTTCAAGGACCACATCCTTCTCGACAAGACCCACATCCTGAACCTCAGCTTCCTGGTCGACGACCTGCAGAAGCGAAGGGGCGGGGTGGCCGGAAACTACGCCTACAACCTGTGCCTTCTGGGTTACCCCGCGGCCGTCCTCGCCACCGCGGGAACCGACGCGACCGAGTATCGCGATTGGCTCACGGCCCAGGGCGTCGACTGTCGCGGCCTCCGCCTTCTCGACGGCGAGATGAGCGCCACCGGGTTCACCACCACGGACATGGACGACAACCAGCTCACCGGCTACTACGGCGGGGCCATGTGGCGCGCCGCGATGCTGGGGCTCGACGACGGACCGCCGGAACCCGAGGCGGTGATCATCGGACCCAACGATCCCGGCGCGATGAAGCGGCTGGTTGGGGAGTGCCGCGATCGCGCCGTGCCTTTCGTCTTCGATCCAGCCCACCAGATGCCGCACATGACGGGAGCCGACGTGATCGACGCCACCGACGGAGCGTGGATCGTGATCGGCAACGATTACGAGCTGGAGCTGATCCAGCAGCGAGCGGAGCGGGACATCGCCGGCCTGCTGGAGCTGGCACAGATCGTGGTCACGACTCTCGGCCGTCACGGCTCGCGCATCACGACGCGCGGGGGTTCGGTCGAAATCCCGGCCGCCACGGCCGCCCGCGAGGTGGATCCGACCGGCGCCGGCGACGCATATCGCTCCGGCCTGGTGGCCGGCCTGCTGCGCGGCCTTGACATGCCGACGGCGGGCCGCGTCGCCTCCCTGGCCGCCACCTACGCGGTGGAGCAGGTGGGCACGATCGAGCACAGCTACTCACGGGAGGAGTTCGGCCGGCGCTACGGGGAGTGCTTTGACGCCGAGCTGCCTGAAGCCTTCTGGCCTAGTTGAACTTCTTGCCCTGATCGCGCCGGTAGGCCCAGAGCGCTAGCAGAAAGAACGCGACCGTGTAGCCGGCCATGTACAGCCAATCCGTCGTGATGCTCCCTCCTTCGGTGGGAGCGCCCACGGAATCCCAGACCAGCTGTGCACCCCGATAGAGCGGAAGGTACGGAGCGATCTGGTGCAGAAATCCAGGCAGGAAGCGAAGCGGAAAGAACAGGCCAGAGGCAAACGCCGTGGGCAGGTAGATGAGGTTGGTGACCGCCGGCGCGGAGTTGGGCCCGGATAGGTAGCCGAGCGCAAAACCGAGTCCTATGAACGGGATCGAACAGAGCATCGCGCGCACCGCGAGGGTCGACCACTCGGAAGCCGTGAGCTGGACTCCGGCTGCCACTGCCGCGAAGAGGCCGAGGACAGTGATCGAGATGAAAGCGACCACCAGGGCCGACAGCGCCTTGGCCGTGAAGAAGACTGGTGCGGGGAGCGGGGTTGACTTCATCAGCAGGTCCTGCTTCTGTCCACGCTCGTTGGCGAGCGAGATGCCGAAGCCGAGGACCATGACGTTGGCCACCCCGTACAGCGCCATCGAGGCGAGGAAATATGCGCCGAACGTGACGTGGGCGCCGGGGAAGAGCGGGTCCTTCGCCTGCCCCAGGCCGATGAACGCGAAGAACATGGACGGGAGCACGATGCTGGTGACGCTGAAGGCGGGGACACGGATGAGCTTCACGAACTCCGCGTAAAACTGCATCCGCAGCATCGGCAGCAGAGGCGCTGTCGTGCGGCGCACAGCGGTCGCGCTCATGCCATGGCCTCCTGGTGTGTCATGGCCACGAACGCCTCCTCCAGGTCGGCACCGGCGACCTCGAGGTCGTGCATCACGACGCCGCGACGGAAGAGCTCTCGCAACACGGTTTCCGGATCGTTGGTGAGCAGGCGGACGCGATGATCTTCGATGTGCCTCGAATTCAGCGGCAGGTTCGCGAACAGGCTGTCGGCGAGCAGCGACGTCGTCGAGAAGATGACACGCTTGCCCGCCACCCGGGACTTGATCGCCGCGGGCGAGGCGTCGGCGATCACATTTCCGTGGTTGATCACGATCACGCGCTGCGCCAGCTGGTCTGCCTCCTCCAGGTAGTGCGTGGTCAGGATGACCGTGCGCCCTCTGGCTGCCAGCTCCGCAATCTCGCGCAGGAAGCGCCGGCGACCCTCGACGTCCATGCCCACGGTCGGCTCGTCCAGAAACAGCGCGTCCGGGTTGCCGCAGACTGCTAGAGCGAGATACAAGCGCTGATGCTGGCCGCCGGACAGATCCTTGACCAGGCTGTGCGCTTTTTCCTCGAGCCCAGCCATCTGGATCGCCTCCGACCTCGGCAGCGGAGCCGGGTAGTAGGACCGAAACAGGTCGACGATCTCCTGCACCCGCAGCATTCCGGGGACGCCGGACTCCTGCAGCATCACTCCGATCCGGCTGCGAGCGCGGAAGTCTTTGGGGTCGAGCCCGAAGAGTCGAACCGACCCGGAGTTCGGGTTGCGCATGCCGAGCATCAGGCTGATCGACGTCGTCTTGCCGGCGCCGTTCGGACCGAGGATCGCCACCACCTCGCCTGACTCGACAGTCAAGCTGACGTCGTCGACCGCGCGCACCGAGCCGAACCGCTTCGACACGTTGCTCATCTGCACCGCCGGCTCGGTCATCGAGTTAAGGCTAGAGTCTTCGGAATGGCGACGATCTTCACCCAGATCATCGAAGGCCGGCTGCCTGCTCGCTTCGTCTGGAAGGACGATCTGTGCGTCGTCTTCCTCTCCAACCGGCCCTTGCGCCCCGGACATTCGCTCGTTGTGCCAAGGAAGGAGGTCGACCACTGGCTCGACCTCGACCCCTCGCTTCTGTGTCATCTCGCCGAGACCGCGCAGGTGGTCGGCCGGGCGCAGATGGCTGGATTCCGGCCGGAGCGGATAGGCGTGATGCTCGCCGGACTGGAGGTGCCGCACTGCCATTTCCACGTGGTTCCCATCCGTGGCCTGCACGACCTCGATTTCGGCAACCAGGACCCCAATCCAGACCCAAAGTTGATGGACGGTGCGGCGGAGACGATCCGAAGCGAGCTGGGCAGGCTGGGCTACGCGCAGATGAGCGCCTAGGTCGCAGCCCTCACGGATACACGACCGACTGGCTGCGATCAGCGGCCGAGCATCTTCTCCAGCTCGTCGATGTGCATCTCGAGGTGGCTGATCAAGGGGAGTCGCGCAATCTCCTCGGCAGTCATGGTGAGGTCGTCGCTGACCCGGGCCGAGCGGCGCAAGGACGCCGGCTCCGCGGTGCGCAGGGCTTTGATCGTCCGCTCGTGATCCGCCAGCGTCATGCGGAGAATCTCGCCGGGATCCCGCTGGGACATCTCCCGGCCGGCCGCATCGCGCATGTTGACCGCCTGGAGCAGGTCCATGTCCAGCAGCTTGCCGCCGGCGACCCTGTGCACCATCACCCCGTAGAACTTGGAGAGCACCGCGAGGTGAGCGAGGAGCTCGTGCGCGGTCCAGTCGGAGTCGTCGGTCACCCCCTCCGTGACGCGTGGCCCCAGCGCGGCGAGCCGGTCGGAGGCAAGCTGGAGCCGGTCGGCGAGGAGATTCCGCTCCCGGTCGGCATAAGTGTCGATGAATCCTTTGACGTCATCCATCGTGAAGGCGGGACTCTCGATCTTCATCGGGTTCCAGACTAAGCGAGAATCGGCACATGTGCTACGGAGACGATGCGCGACCACCCCTACCGCCGATCAGCGGCGCTGCCGCCGACCAGGGGGATCTGGTCCTCACCTCATCTGATGGGACGAAATTCGCCGCTTACTTCGCGCGCGCCGCGGCGTCAACCGGCGCGGGCATGGTGGTGATGCCGGATGTTCGGGGGTTGCATCAGTTCTTCAAGGAGCTCGCTCAGAGATTCGCCGAGGCGGGCGTCGATGCGGTCGCCATCGACTACTTTGCGAGGACGGCCGGCATCAGCGACCGCAGCGACGCCTTCGAATACATGCCACACGTTCAACAGACGACCGCCGAGAACATTGCCGCCGACGCGGCCGCGGCCATCGCTTACCTGAGATCGAAGGATGGCGGCCAGGCGAAGTCGGTGTTTACGGTCGGCTTCTGTTTTGGCGGATCGAATTCGTGGAATCAGTCGGCCTTGAACCCCGGCCTGAGCGGGTGCATCGGGTTCTACGGAAGGCCGATGCGCACTGAGCCCTACATCCCGAAGATGAAGGCGCCTCTGCTGGTCATGGTTGCGGGAGCCGACGGCGCCACCACCCCCGAGCAGTCACAGGAGTTCGAGCGCGAGCTGACCAGGGCCGGAGTGCCGCACGAGCAGCACATCTACGAGGGTGCGCCGCACAGCTTCTTCGACCGCACGTACGACCAGTGGCAAGAAGCGAGTGAGGACGCCTGGCACCGCATGCTCGACTTCGTGAAGCGCAACAGCTAGCCCTCACGGAGCAGCTGGCGGCTCGCCACCGCCACCATGAAGTCTCCGATCTGGTGGGAGTCGAGGGTCCAGGTCGTGCGGAGCGCGTCGTAGGTATCGAAGTCGGTCAGCAGGAACAGCAGCATTGCTGCGTCTTCCACAGTCACTCCGGTACGCAATCGACCCTGCTCCCCGAGGCGACCTGCCTGATACCGCATGCCTTCAGCCCGGTGTTGGCTGCCGAGCACGACGCCGGCCATCACCTCAGGGTCAAGCTGCGCGAGGACGCGCACCCGCCTCTCGAGCTCATGATCCAGGCCGAACATCCTGGCTCCCTCAGGCAGTGCCAGGCGGATGGCCTCGGCCGCATCGGGGAGGTTGAAAAGGTCGAGCACGCGTACGAACCCGGCGCGAACCTCTGCATCAACCATCACCGCTCCAATCAGGCCGGCGAGCGAGCCGTATGACTCGTAGAGCGTCGAACGCGCGACGCCGGCGCGCCGGGCCACATCTCTCATGCTCAGGCGCGGTGCAGGGCCGTCAAGGATCGCCGCCCGGGCCGCCTCGATCACCCTGGCCCGGGTAGCCTCTGCGGATTCTGCGCGCGCCTGCATGCGATATCGCCTGGGCATTCTCGTGATCGTACTTGACAGGACAGCGTGTCCGCCCAATAATTGACCGGACAGTAGGTCCGATCAAATCAGGAGGGCTGGTGCGATGAATGCGACGTTGACGGGAATAGCGCTGATGGACGCCAGAATTGTCGATCTGGTGACGTTCAGGAGGGACGGCACTCCGGTCCGGACGCCCGTCCTCTCGACGCCGCGTGGCGGCGATCTGTTGATTCGGACCCACCACACCGCCGGCAAGCTCAAGCGGCTGCGCCGCAACCCGGCGGTGGAAGTGACGCCGTGCGACGGTCGGGGTCGCCATCTTGGCGCGGTCGAGCGAGGAACCGCGACCATCCTCCCCGAGGTCCAAACCGCGGAGTGCCTGTCGCTCCTGCACTACCGTCACGGCCTGATCGGCCGCGGTTCGACGTTCTTGAGGCACCTGTTCGGGCGCGACGTCTTCATCGAGGTCCGGCTGGCCTGACCTCGACGCGGGGTCCAAATCCGAGCGGCGACGTATAGTCGCGTCGTATGGCCAGGCTGGCCACGAGGTCGAAATCGGCGCGAGCCGCTCCACGGCTTCCGCAGGGCCTGATCGACGAGCTCGAGCGCAGGCGTGCGGGCATGGCCAGGCACATGGCTCGGGCCGTGGTCACACTCGTCCGCTGGGACTCCTCGACCGGCGTGCCGCCCCAGCGCGACGCCATCGTCCGCGCATGCGAGGCCGGTCTGGACCTCTTCCTCGCCACCGCGAGGGAGGCTCGGCCCGCCACCCAGGAGGAGCTGCGCCGCGTCGCCCAGCTGGGCATCCTGCAGGCCCGAAGCAGCCAGTCGGTCGAGCCGATCCTGGCTGCCTACCGCATGGCGGCGCGAATCGCGTGGGACGAGATCCTGCGTGCCTGGCGGGGGCATCCGGAAGCCACGCCGGAGGCGCTCATGCTCGTCGCCAACTACGTCTTCGCCGCCCTGGACCAGGTCGCGGCGGAGGTGACGAAGACGTACCTGCACGCGCGCGAGCAGCACATGCAGCGTGGTACTCGCGCCCACGCGCGGCTGTTTCACGCCCTGATCAGCGACAACTTCGACTCCGAGCTCGAGCTGCAGCGACAGGCGCTGGCGCTCAACATGCCCCTTGCGGCGAACGGCTACATCGCGGTGGTCTGCAAGCTCGTGCTCGGCAACCGGGACGGCGAGCGCGGGGGCCAGACGCTGGCCGAGGTGGCGAGTGCGGCGGATGTCCCGCGCGGTGCGATCGTCCACGCCACCGATCCCGGCACCCTCGTGGTCCTGTGGCCGTCGGATTCGACGACCGACCTCGAGAAGGCACGCCATTTCGTCGCCCGGCTGCAGGACGAGACCGCCGAACGCGCGGGGCATATTCGCGCGCGCGTGCGCGCCGGCATCGGCGGTTATCACGCCGGGCTGCACGGGATCTCGCGGTCCTACCTCGAAGCCCAGCAGGCGATCGAAGCCGGCCGCAAGCTCAGGCCGGACTCTCTGGTCCACGGGCACGACGAGGTGATCCCGCACCTGGTCCTGGCGCAAAACCCGCTGCTCGCCGAGCGGTTCGTCACCCACAGCCTCGGCCGGCTGATGGATCCGAAGCTCCGCAACCGCACCCAGCTCCTGGAAACGCTCGAGGCCTATCTCGCGAAGGGCTCCGTGAAGGAAGCCGCGGCCGCCCTGGGACTGCACCGCCACACCGTGCTCTACCGACTGGACAGGTTGAGGGAGCTGCTCGGGGGAGACCTCGACGTTCCCGCGACGCGCCTGCGCCTCCAGCTCGCCGTGGACATGCAGAAGCTGCTCTAAGAGCGTCTTGGACGCCGAGTCCAAATTCTGAGCGTCGTTTTCCTACACGGGGAGGCTGCCGATTGGCCGCTACGTCCGTATGCTCTTACTCATGTCATCGAAAGCAAACGGTCGACGTGTGGCTGTGACCGGCATGGGCTTCATCACCCCCATCGGCAACGACGTCGAAACGGCCTGGTCGAACATGATCGAGGGGGTTTCGGGCGTGGGCCGGATCACCCGCTTCGACACCACCAACTTCGACACCAAGATCGCGGCCGAGGTCAAAACCTTCAACCCCGAGGACTACATGGACCGCAAGACCGCCCGCCACATCGGGCGTTACTGCCAGTTCGCGCTGGCCGCCTCCAAGCAAGCGCTGGCCCAGTCAGGCCTCGACCCCGCCCAGATGAAGCCAGACGACGTCGGCGTGATCGTCAGCTCGGGCATCGGCGGCATGGAGGAGATCGAGAAGAGCCACACCGCGCTGATGGAGCGCGGTCCTAAGCGAATCAGCCCGTTCACCGTGCCGATGATGATCGCGGACATGGCGGCGGGGATCGTGGCCATCCACACGCAGGCGGGTGGGCCGAACTACGCGATCGTCAGCGCCTGCGCGTCGAGTGCACACGGGATCGGCGAGGCTTCGGAGATCATCAAGCGCGGTGACGCGATCGCGATGCTCGCGGGGGGCGCGGAAGCAACCATCACGCCGCTCACCATGGGCGCGTTCTGCCAGATCAAAGCGACCAGTGAGCGAAACGACGAGCCGGAGAAAGCGTGCCGGCCCTTCGACCTCGGCCGCGACGGTTTCGTGATGGGCGAAGGCTCGGTGATGTTCGTGCTCGAGGACATGGACCACGCGAAGGCGCGCGGCGCGCACATCTGGGCCGAGATCGCGGGCTACGGCGCGAGCGCAGACATGTACCACTTCACCGCTCCGCAGCCCGAAGGCAAGGGCGCGACCCGCGCCATGCGCCACGCGCTGGAGACCAGCGGCGTCGACCCCAAAGAAGTCGGCTACGTCAACGCCCACGGCACCTCGACCAAACTTGGCGACGTCGCCGAGACCAAGGCCATCAAGGCCGTCTTCGGCGATCACGCTTACGAGCTCGCGGTCAGCTCGACCAAGTCGGTGCACGGGCACCTGCTCGGCGCGGCCGGTGCGATCGAAGCGGCCGCCTGCGTGCTGGCGCTCGACCGCGGGCTCCTGCCGCCGACGATCAACCTGGACGACCCGGACCCCGAGTGCGACCTCGACTATGTGCCCAACAAGGCGCGCAAGGCGGAAGTCAATGTCGCCATCTCGAACTCGTTTGGCTTTGGAGGCCACAACGCGACCCTCGTCATCAAGAAGAGCCCGAACGGCGCGTAACAACGAACTAGGAGGAAGGATTGCCGATGGCAAGCCAACTCAACTTCAAGGAGCTGCAGGACCTCTCGGCTGAGATCCTCGGCATCGACCCGGACCAGGTCCAGATGGACAAGAGCTTTCAGCGCGACCTGGCCGCCGACTCGCTCGACCTGGTCGAGCTGATCGCCGCGGTAGAGGACAAGTACGACGTCGAGCTGCCCGACGAGGAGCTCGAGAAGATGAAGGTCATCGCGGACCTCTGGAAGTTTCTGGAGGAGAAGACGGCCGAGCGGCTGGAGGCTTAGCGGCGATGGCCATCACGACGAATTACCGAACTCGGTCCGACGCGGTGCCGCTTCGATCGTTCAAAGCGAAGGGCCGGCCGAGCGCCATCGCAGGGATTGGCGTCCACGCGCCGGACAGGGTGCTGACCAACTCCGACCTCGAGCAGATGATTGACACGTCCGACAAGTGGATCACGGAGCGGACCGGCATCCACCGCAGGCACATCGCCGAGACGGGAACGACAACCTTCGAGCTCGCCACGAAGGCGGCGCGCTCCGCGCTGGACGCCGCCGGCATCACGGCCAAGGACCTCGACATGATCCTGGTCGGCACCTCGTCGCCGGACGGCCCGTTTCCCTCGGTCGCGTGCCGGGTGCAGAACGAGCTCGACGCTCCCGGTTCGGTGGCCTGGGACACGCTCGCCGCGTGCTCGAGCTTTGTCTACGCGCTTTCCATCGCCGACTCGTACATCGCGTCCGAGCGAGCCGACACCGTGCTGGTGATCGGTGCGGAGGTGCTTTCGCGACTGATCGACTACACAAACCGCGGCACTGCCGTCATCTTTGGCGACGGAGCCGGCGCGGCAGTCGTCCGTCCTGCCGACAGGGGCGCAGGTTTCCTGAGCTGGTGTCTCGGCTCGGACGGTCGTGGCTACGCGCAGGTGACCTGCGGCAACATCGAGAAGGGCGCGTACGCGGCCAAGGACGCGAACCCCTACATCGAGATGGTCGGCCCGGACGTCTTCAAGTTCGCGGTCGACATCTTCATCCGCCAGGCGACGGACGTATGCCAGACCGCGGGGGTGGCGCTCGACGAGATCGACCTCTGGGTTCCGCACCAGGCCAACTTCCGCATCATCGATGCCGCCGCGCGCCGCATCGGCCTTCCGCTCGACCGCGTGGCGGTCAACATCGACGAGTACGGCAACACGTCGAGCGCGTCCATCCCGCTCGCGCTCGAAGAGGCGGTCCGCAACGGACGCGTGAAGAGCGGAGACCACGTGCTGCTTGCCGGCTTTGGGTCGGGACTTACCTGGGGCGCGACGCTCCTGAAGTGGGCCTAGCGCAAATGATTTGGGAATAGCTCTTTTCATGAGAGGAAACCTCGCGGTTTCCGCTCACGGCCTCCCGCGCTTTGCGCGGGGACCCCAGAGGTATGCCGACAGGGCCTCGCGGCCGGGCAAGCGCGCCTGCTCACCTTCCCTCAGAAGGTTGGGATGGGCATAGATCTCGCCGGACCCATCGCGCTGCTCTTTCCTGGACAGGGAGTCCAGAGGCTGGGCATGGGCAAGAACCTCTATGACCGGTACGCAGCCGCCCGCCGCGTCTTCGAGCGCGCCGAAGAGGTGCTGGAGATGCCTGTCCGCAAGCTTTGCTTCGAGGGCCCGGTCGAGGAGCTGAACCGCACCGACGTCATCCAGCCGTGCGTCATGACCGTCTGCTGGGCGGCGTACGAGGTGTGGCGCGAAAGCTACGGCCTGGAAAACGTAAGCGTCACCGCGGGTCACAGCCTGGGCGAGATCGCATCGCTGGCCGCGGCGGGCGCGATTCCGTGGGAGACCGCGCTGCTGCTCGTCAAGGAACGAGGTCGCGTGATGGCGGAGGCGGCCGGGACGCACGTCGGGATGATCGCCATCGTCGGGCTGCCGGAGCCGGAGGTGGAACGGATTCGCTTGGCCTCATCACAGCTCGGCAAGCTCTGGATGGCGAACCGCAACGCGGACGTTCAGTTCGTCCTGTCGGGCGAGATGGCGGCCGTGCGGGAGGCGGAGCGGCTGGCGCTGGCGGTCGGCGCCCGGCGCGCCCTGATCCTCACGATCCCGCTGGCGGCGCATACGCCGCTGATGGAGGCCGCCGCGGCAGCTTTCCGCAAGGCCGTGGACCGGCTGCAGCTGAACGCGCCCTCGATACCGGTCCTGGCCAACGCGTCGGGCGAAGCGCTGCGCACGGTGGCGGCGCTGCGGGAGGAGCTCCGGCTGCAGATGCTGCGCCAGGTCGACTGGGCGCGGACGATGGTCTCCATGCGGGCCATGAGGGTGCGCACCGTCGTCGAGCTGGGCCCGGGGCGAGTCCTCGCCAGCCTCGCCGCCAAGCACATTCCCGGCGTCGACACCTGGAACGCGGACGAGCTCTTCGTGGAATTCGCCGGACCGACGACCGGACCGACGACCGCTTAGGTGGGCGACCTCGACGGCAAGACTGCGCTCGTGACGGGCGGCGGCAAAGGCATCGGCCGCGCCATCAGCGAAGCGCTCGCAGGAATGGGCGCGCGGGTCGTCGTGAACTACAGGTCGGACAAGGCGGCAGCCGAGGAGACCGCGGCGTCGCTGCCCAACGCGACGGCCCACCCGGCGGACGTGGGCGACCCGGTGCAGGTCGAGGCGATGGTGAAGGCGATCGGCCGCGTCGATGTGCTGGTCAACAACGCCGGCTTGGTCCGCGACAAGCTGTTGATCCAGATGTCGCCGCCAGACTGGGAGGACCTGATCCGCACCGACCTGCTCTCCGTCTTCGCCACCACCAAGGCTGCCATCATGTCGGGCATGATGCGCGCGCGATGGGGCCGCATCGTGAACATCTCGTCCATAGTCGGCATCACGGGTAACGCGGGTCAGACCAACTACGCGGCCGCGAAAGCTGGTCTCATCGGCTTCACCAAATCGGTCGCTCGCGAGTACGGCTCTCGCAACATCACGTGCAACGCGGTGGCGCCCGGCTACGTGCGAACTGAGCTGACGACCCGCTCCCTCACCGACGAGATGGTCGGTGAGCTCGTCAAGATGACTCCGATCAAGCGCGAGGCCACGGCTGAAGAGGTTGCTGCGGCGGTCGCGTTCCTGTGCTCCGCGCGCGCGGGCTTCATCACCGGGCAGGTGATCGCGGTGGACGGAGGCCTTTCCCTCTGATGGCGATCATCGAGCGGCACCGCGAAGAGGTCGCGATCCAGGGCGATGACCTGCCCGAGATCCTCCTGCCCACCAACTGTCCCGGGTGTGGCATCGGGCTCGAGAAGGAGGAGCTTCGCGCGCACAACTACGTGTGTACCCACTGCGGCCACCACTTTCGGCTGGGAGCCGACGTGTGGATCCCGCTCATCGCCGACAGCGGTTCCTGGCAGGAGCGTTGGAGCGACGTCCGCTCGCACGACCTCTTGAACTGGACAGTGCCGAAGCGCTACCAGGAAACGGTCGAAACGCTTCTGGAGGAAGGCCTGAACGAAGCGGTGCGCACCGGCACGTGCTCGCTGGCGAAGATCCCCATCTGGCTTGCGACGTTCGACTTCGGCTTCGTCGGCGGAACGCTCTCCATCGTCGCGGGCGAGCGCCTGGCCCGCGGGATGGAACAGGCTGCGTCGACGGGAACGCCATACGTCCTGGTGTCCGCGTCGGGTGGCGCGCGCATGCAGGAAGGCGTGCTCGCGCTGATGCAGCTCGCCAAGGTGAACGCGGCCGTTGGTCGCCTGCACAGCTCGGGCGTCCCTTACTTTTCAGTGTTGACCGACCCGACTTTTGGCGGCACGGCGGCGTCGCTGGCGCTGCTGGGCGACATCAACATCGCCGAGCCCGGCGCTGCGATCGGCTTCACCGGTCCGCGCGTGATCAAGCAGGCGACCTACGCGGACCTGCCTCCTGGGTTCCAGAGCGCGGAGTTTCAGCTCGCGCACGGGCAGGTCGACATGGTCGTGCCGCGGACCGAGCTAAGGCCGCTGCTGGCGCATCTGCTGGAGATGTATTCGTGAAAGCCCCAAAAAATCTGGCGATTTTCCGGGGGCCCCTGTGAGCGTCTGGGAGATCGTCGAGCTCGCGCGGCACCCTGATCGGCCCTACTCGCTCGATTACATCCGCCGCCTGGCGCCCGACTTCATCGAGCTGCACGGCGACCGGCTCTCAGCGGACGACCCGGCGCTGGCCGGCGGCGTCGGCACCTGGCACGGCCGGACGACGATGTTCCTCGGCCACCAGAAGGGGCGCAGCCTGAAGGAGCGGGTGGCGCGGAACTGGGGGATGATGCATCCCGAGGGATACCGCAAGGCGCTGCGGCTGGCGCATCACGCGGCGAAGTTCGGCTTCCCGATCGTCTCGCTCATCGACACCCCGGGGGCGTACCCCGGCGCGGGCGCGGAGGAGCGCGGCATCGCCGCCGCGATCGCGACGGCGATCATGGAGTGGTTCCGGATCCCCGTGCCGATCGTCGCCGCCGTGATCGGTGAAGGCGGCAGCGGAGGCGCCTTGGGGATGGGCGTCGCGGACCGCGTGATCATGCTCGAGAACTCGATCTATTCCGTCGCCTCGCCGGAAGCGGCCGCCTCGATCGTCTGGCGCGACAACTCGCGCAAGGTCGAGGCGGCGGAGCAACTGCAGCTGACCTCCCGCGAGATCGTCGGCATGGGCGTGGTCGAGGAGGTCGTGCCCGAGCCGAAGGGAAGCGCGAGCGCTGACTACGACGCGGCGGCGAAGGCGCTCGACGAAGCCCTGTGGCGCCATATGCGCCCGCTCCTGGACGAGCCATCCGCGCAGCTGCTGCAGCACCGCTACGACCGATTCCGCTACATCGATTCGCTCGTCCACGCTGAACCGCACTTCGGCCCGAAGATCGATTAGGTATGAGAGGAAACCCGGATGGTTTCCTCTCATCGCCCGGTCGCTTCGCGACGGGGCTGCTCTCCTTCCGGTATACGGTTGCGACTGTTTGAAAGCCTTCCACATACCGCGCCAGGCGGCGACAAGCCATAGTTGCGGCCAGGCCAAGCCCGGCCGCCAAGGGAGCGTCTGGTGAGGGTTGTAGTCCAGCGGGTCGCCTCTGGCGCGGTCAGCTGGGACGGCGGCGATGCAACCGTCGGCCACGGTTTTGTGTTGCTGGTGGGTGCGGCAGGTGATGACGACCAAACCGCGGTGCGCCGGCTCGCCGACAGGATCATCGATCTTCGCGTGTTCGCTGACGAGGCGGGGAAGATGAACCTCAGCCTGGTCGACGTCAAAGGAGCGGCGCTGATCGTTTCGCAGTTCACCCTGTTTGCCGACATGAGCCGCGGCCGCAGGCCGAGCCTCCTGAAAGCCGGCGATCCGGCACGCGCCGAGCAGCTTTACGAGACCTTCGTGGCCCAGTTTCGCGAGCGCGGAATAGAGACGCAGACGGGCAGCTTTGGTGCTGTCATGCGCGTCGGCATCGAGAACGACGGGCCGGTGACCCTCGTGCTCTCCACCGATGAGTGGAACACCCGTGTCTGAGTCGAGAAGCCCGCTGCTGCCTTACGCGGCGTTTGCCGCCCTCGCGCTGATCTGGGGTGGTTCCTTTCTCGCCATCAAGGTGACCGTCCAGGACATGAGCCCGACGGCGCTCCTGCTCTTCCGCTCCGCATCTGGATGCGTCGCCCTCGCGGTGATCGTGCTGGCCTTACGCAAGCCG
Organism: Verrucomicrobiia bacterium; assembly: GCA_035637495.1. GTDB lineage: Bacteria > Chloroflexota > Dormibacteria > Dormibacterales > Dormibacteraceae > 40CM-4-65-16. The sequence goes on along the minus strand of DASPXA010000036.1, from coordinate 14,604 downwards.
CTGTTCGGTCCCGGATGGCGGGGCCGGCTGATCGGCTTCGCGATCATGGCCGTCACCAACGCGGTGATCCCGTGGGTTTCGATCGGCTGGGGCGAGGAGCGAATCTCGAGCGGCCTCGCGAGCATCCTCAACTCCACGACCACGCTCTGGACCGCCGTCCTCATTTACTGGGTCGTGCCGACCGAACGCCCCACCTTTATCAACTACGTCGGGGTGTTGATCGGGTTTGCCGGCGTCGTGGTGCTCGTCTATCCGGAGCTCGCGGCACACGGGATCTCGGGAGATGTGCTTGGCGCCCTGGCTGTCGTGCTGGCCTCGCTCTCGTATTCGGTCAACGCCCTGTACCAGCGGCGAAAGATGCGCAACGTAAGCGTCTACGAGATCAGCCTCGGCCAGATCGCGGTCAGCGCCCTGTTCGCGATTCCTCTCGCCGCGCCGTCACTGCCACACATCCACTTCCGTTTGCCGTCGATCGTCGCTGTCGTTGCGCTTGGCGCACTCGGCACGGGCGTCGCATACCTCCTCTACTACTACGTGATGAACACTCTCGGCGCCGTCCGCGCCGCCGGCGTCACCTACGTGGTGCCGATCACGGCCCTGTTCTGGGGCGCGCTGCTGCTCCACGAGACCGTGAGCTTGACGATCATGGTGGGCATGCTTGTCATCCTCGCGGGCATCCTGCTCGTGAGCCTGCGCCGCGAGCCGCGCCGCGAACCGGCGGTCGAGCGGGACTCCGCGGCCGCTTGAACGGGTTCCTCGAGGAGCACGCCGAGCGCGTTCGTGAGGCCGCGGAGAGGATTCGCTCCCACATACGCCGCACGCCGTCGCTGACCACCGACCTGGACCCCGACCTCCGCTTGAAGCCGGAGTGCTTCCAGGTCACCGGCTCGTTCAAACCTCGCGGAGCGTTCAACGCGGTGCTGGCTCTCGCGGCAGCGGCCACCCGCCCTCCGGGCGTTATCGCCGTGAGCTCCGGCAACCACGCCCAGGCGGTCGCTCTCGCGGCGGCGAAGGTCGGCCTGCCCGCCCTGATCCTGATTCCAGAAGACGCCAACCCGGCCAAGGTCGCGGCGACGCGGGCCCTTGGAGCGGAGGTGATCCAGGAAGGGATCACGTTCGCGAACCGCGAGCAGCGCCTGCGCGAGGTGATGGCGGAAAGAGGATTCGCCCTCGTCCATCCGTTCGACGATTGGGACGTGATCCACGGCCAGGGCACCGCCGCCCGCGAGCTCCTCGATGATGAGCCCGACCTGGAGGTGATCGCGGCGCCGGTCGGAGGCGGTGGATTGCTGTCGGGCACGGCGATCTCGGCCAAGAGCCACAACGCCGGCGTCAAGGTCGTCGGCGTGGAGCCGGAGGCGGCCGATGACGCGTACCGGACGTGGAGGTCGGGGAGCATCCAGACCTTGCCGACCTCGCCGCAGACTCTCGCCGACGGCGTACGCACGACCGCCATCGGCGCACGTAACTTCGAGGTCATGTTCGCCAACCGCCTCGTTGACGAGATCGTGCTGGTGTCCGAGGCCGAGATCGCGGACGCTGTTCGGACAGCGTGGACGAGGGTTCATCTGGCCCTCGAGCCGACGGGCGCCCTTACGCTTGCGGCCTACCTGGCGCGCAAGCTTCCGCAGGGACGGACCGGTCTGATCCTGAGCGGCGGCAACGCCAATCTTCAGACCGTGGCTACACTGCTCGCACGCTGATGATCCCGGTCAAAGAGGTCATGACGCGAAACGTGATCACATTTCGCGAAGACACGCCGGTCGACGAGATCGCAAAGACGCTCACGTCCAAGCACATCACCGGCGCGCCAGTGGTCGCCAACGAAGGCCACGTCGTCGGCATCGTCTCGGAAACCGACGTCTTCTCGAAGAAGGGGAAGGTTGCGCGCGACATCATGAGCCCACGCGTCATCTCCGTGACTGAGGAGACGGGGATCGACGAGGCTGCGCGGCTGCTCATCGGCGAGCGGATCCGGCGGGTGCCGGTGATCAGGGGTGGGCGTATGGTCGGTCTGCTCAGCCGTTCCGACGTTCTCGATTTCTTTGCCAAGACGCGGTGGACCTGCAACGTTTGCGGCTGGTGGGAGCGGAGCCTGGAGCGCCCGGTGCGCTGCTACTCATGCTCCAGCACCGACCTTCACCTGGAGCGTGCCGATCCCGGGCACTGAGTTGGCGATCCGCCAGTCGCTGAAGGCGCAGAGCTTCACCGAATCGGTCATCCGCGAGATGACGCGCCTCAACCTCGCCCTGCATGGGGCGGCGCAGGCGGTGAACTTCGCGCAGGGATTCCCCGACTTTGACCCGGACCCGCGGATCCTGGATGCAGCGACCCGAGCCCTGCACGGTGGCTTCAACCAGTACGCGACCACGTGGGGAGCGCCGCAGCTGCGCAATGCCGTGGCGCGCAAGCTCTCGGCGGCGTGGGGTCGCGCGGTCGACGCGGAGGCCGAGGTGACGGTCTCGTGTGGTGCGACCGAGGCGATGATCGCCGCCATGCTCGCCGCGGTCGACCCGGGCGATGAGGTGATCGTGTTCGAGCCCTTCTACGAGAACTACGGGCCGGACTGCGTGATCAGCGGCGCCGTTCCGCGCTTTGTCGCGCTGCGCCCGCCCGACTGGTCTTTCGACCCGGACCAACTTCGCGCCGCGTTCAACGCAAAGACGCGGGCGATCGTGATCAACACGCCTCACAACCCGACCGGCAAGGTCTACTCGCGTGCCGAGCTCGAGCTGATCGCGCAGCTGTGCATGGAGCACGGCGCGATCGCGATCACAGACGAGATCTACGAGCACCTCGTCTACCGCGGCCGCCACGTCAGCATCGCGACGTTGCCGGGCATGGCGGAACGAACGATCACGATCAGCGGCGCCAGCAAGACTTATTCGGTGACCGGTTGGCGCGTCGGATGGCTGATCGCGCCGCCTGCGCTCACGGCGGGGATTCGCAAGGTGCACGACTTCCTCACCGTCGGTGCAGCGCATCCGCTGCAGGTGGCGGTCGCAGAGGCGCTCGAGTTTCCCCCGTCCTTTTATATAGAGCTGCTGGGCGACTACCAAGAACGGCGCGACGCATTCGTCGCCGGGCTGCAGGAATGCGGCTTCGAGGCAGCCGCGCCCGACGGCGCCTACTACGTCATGGCCGGCATCACCTCGTTTGGCGCGGAAGATGACGTGGCCTTCGCCCGCCGGCTGATCGAGGAGGTGGCGGTCGCCACGGTGCCGGCCTCGAGCTTCTATCACGACCCCGCGCTCGGGCGAGGGCACATCAGGTTCAGCTTCCCGAAAAAGATCGAGACGATCGAGCGGGGACTCGCCGCGCTCCGGTCGCTCAAGGCTTCTTAACAGCCAGGGTTTTCAGGTCGGAATTCGACGCCTAGCCTGGCGTCATGCGCAAAGTGCTCCGTTCTCCGCTCACGTGGATGGTCGTCGTCGAGCTCGTGATCGTCAGCGCGCTGGTGGCGGTGGCGTGGACGGTGGTCGCGTCGGCGTCCAGGCCTGCGCTCGCCTCTCCTTCTCTGCCGCTGCCGGACGCGACGGGCGACGAGGGCCCTCCGCTGCCCGACATCCCCGCGGTCACACCCGGCCGGCGCGGACCGTTGCCCGGACTGAACGTCGACAGCCACTTCTGGCGCACGCGCCTGGCGGAGCTGAATCGGGACGAAGCGCTGTTCGTCCAGCTCGAATGGCGAATCGTCCACAGCGCGATGGACGCGATCAAGCGTTACGTCGAGTCCGTCGTCGTGCCGGCGATCCAGCGTGCCGAGCACGCCGGAGGTGGGACTTGAGTTAGCCCTTCTCCGACTGCATCGTGACGTTGCCGTTGAGGGTCGCGCCGTCCTCGACGGTGAGGCGGCCAACCCGGACGTCGCCGTTCAGGTGACCCGACCCGCCGAGCGTCAGACGCCGGCGCGCGGTCACGTTGCCGGTGACCTGGCCGCGGACGCTGACGTTCGAGCCTTCGACGGAGGCCTGGATGGTGGCCCCTGGGTCGATGGTCACGTCGCCGCTTGCCTTGAGCTCACCCTCTACGTTGCCGCCGACCTTGAGGTCCCCCTGGATGTCCAGGCGGCCCTGCAGGACGTCGCGCGGGCCTAGGCTAACGACGTTGTTGCCGCCGTTCTGCGTCGCGCTGGATGCCTGAACCGCGGTTTTTTCACCTTGAGCCATGGAATCCTCCATTGCATTTTCCATACTTACATCCCTAAGCGCATTGAGTCGGGATTTCAGGGAGCTAGCATCGTAACAGCCGTGCCCCCAGGCGTCGACAAAGGATAAACAGCAGCTCGTGGCCTTGATGAATCCGGACTCATCCGACGAGATGGTTGACCATCTGGTTGACTTTTTCGACCGCATCGCCCCCGTCTACGACACCTGGGCCGGCGGTCAGCACGGGCGCGTGGCGGCTCGGCTGGTCGACCTGGCCGCGCCGCAGAAGAACGAGCAGGTGCTCGACGCCGGCACTGGCACCGGTCTCGTGGCGCACCTGGTGGCGCCACGCGTCGACCCGGGCCTGGTGTTCGGGATCGACCTGTCCGAGCACATGCTGTCGATCGCGCGGAGAGAGAAGGCGAAGAACGTGCAGTTTGTCGGTATGGCCGCCGAGCACCTCGTTTTCAGGCCGGCGACATTCGACCTCGTGACGATGGGCGAGGCGCTTGCCTACATGGCCGACCCGACCACCGCGCTCGAAGAGGCCAACCGAGTCCTCCGGCCGGGCGGCCGGATCGCGGTGTCGAACCAGCGCCGGAGCCTGAACACGCGCGCCCAGGACCTTTTCTTTCAGGGCCTCGCCCCGCTGGCGAGGCGGCACTACCTCAGACTGCCACGCTTCAGCTCTGAGCGCGCGAGCTTTGGTGAGCCAAAAGTCCTTTCCGAGATGCTGGCCGATGCGGGTTTCGAGGTGATCAGAACGACCGAGATGGTCACCGGCGGTCGCACGAACGACGCGCGCGAGTGGACCGAGCTGATGTCTGGCGCCGGTCCGCTGCCCTACACGCTGATCCGCGCGCTCGGTCCGCGATACCGCAATGAGCTCGAGGCGGAGGTCGAGGCTGCGATGGCGAGCCTTGGCGATCCGGACGACGCTTTCAGGTACCACCACTCCTACGTGATGGCCGTAGCGCGAAAGCTATAACCAGCGCGGCGGCCAGGCAAACCCCGGCCGCGATCAGAAAGATTTCGCGGTACTCCTGAAGGAACGCCGCGGCGACCAGGTCCTCCAGGTGCTTGACTCGCGTCCGGAGGTCCGGGTCGGTGAGCACCGGCGTGCCGAGGATCTGGTGAAAACGGTGCAGACCGAACGCGGTCAGCGCCGACAGGCCGATGAGCATGCCCATCGTGCGGGCCAGGACGACGATACTGGTGGCGAGCCCATGGCTCTGTCCGCCCGCCAGCGCGAGCACCGCAGAAGTGAGGGGCGCGATCACCAGGCCGAAGCCCAGACCGCACAGGCCGAGCGCGATGTCGGTGGGCCGGAGCGGCCCGAAATGAAGAGAGAGCTCGTTCGCGCGCCAGCCGGACATCTGGATGAAGGCGATCGCCGACAGGACCAGGCCGAGCAGGGTGGTCGCGCGATTGCCCACCCGCCCCCCGAGCAGGCCCCCGGCCAGGGCGCCCAGCGGCACGCCAACAAGAAACTGCGTGAGCAGAAGACCTGAGCCAAGCTCGTCGAGGCCGAAGACAAGGCGGCCGAGGATGGGTACGTCGACCAGGGTGACGATCAATGCGACGCCGATCAGAAGATTCGCTGTGGTCGCGCCGACAAACGCGCGACTGCCGAGCAGGTCGCGAGGGATCAGCGGCTCGAGACTTCGCAGCTGGCGGCATGCATACCCCGCCAGCACGACCACGGCCGCCAGGGCTGCGGGTACGAAGAGTGCGTTGACGGCTCGATGCTCGGGGTCGTCGGGATACAGCGCGAGCACGAGCAAACCCAAACCCGCGCCAAGCAGCGCCGCGCTCGGCCAGTCGATCGTCGAGCCGGTCGCGGGATGAGCTTGCGGGCCGCTCCGGCCGCCAAGGATCAGCCCGGCCGTACACACCGCCGCCAGCGGCAAGTTCAGCCAGAAGACAAACCGCCAGCCGCCTGCGCCGGCGGCGGCGGCCGACACCGTGGCGCCGTAGATCGGGCCGATCACGCTGCCCGCTTCCTGCAGCGCGGCGACCGACCCGAGGGCAAAGGTGCGCATGCGGTCGCGGTAGAGGTCGGCTGCAAGCGCCAGGCTGAGCGGGACCAGGCCGCCGCCTCCGAGGCCCTGGATGAATCGACCTCCGACCATCCACGGCAGACCCGCGAAGTCCCACCTTCCGGCTGTCGCCGTTATCGCGGAGCCGGCCGCGAAGGCGGCCATGCACGCGGCGTACACCGGGATCCTGCCGCGAACGTCCGAATACGCGCCGAGCAGAGGCATCGCGACCACGTAGCCGGCGAGGAACCCGGTCACGATTGGCGTCGCCGCCTCGAAATGCTCGATCGTGAGGCCGACGTCTCCTGACATCGCGGGGAGGAGGGTTACGACCACGTAGGCGTCGAGTGCCGCTATGAACAGGCCGGCTCCCGCCAATCCCAGCAGGACTGGCGCTCGCGTCAAGGGCTCGGTGTGCCGCTCGGCGGCGGGATGCTCGGCGACGTGATGGCCACGGCGCCGTTGAATCCCGTGATGTCGACCTCCACGCTGGCGTCGGTGCCGCCGTCTCCGAAAGCGCCGCTCAGCACCGCCTTTCGAACCAGGTGGTTCGACGTATCGACCCACAACTTGGCCGCGACCGGTCCAGTCGAGTCCAGCTTGGAGAGCAGGCTTCGCACCTGCTCGGGGCTGTAGCTCGTCGCGATCTGAAACGCGCTCTGGCCGTCGACCTTGTCGGTGGAGAGGTATTTGGGATTCGAGCCTGCCGGGATCACGGCCGGCAGCCCGGTCGTGGTATCAAACAGGCGCGCCATGTCCGGGAATGCAGCGGCGTCGGCGCCTTTCACTTCCTGGAACGTTGAAAACGGCACGTGGAGAAAAACGCGGCCACCTGCGATGACGACCTCGAGCCCGATCGTCACGCCCTGCTGCTTGACCGTGTAGACGGTGTCGCTGTCCGTAGGCAGCCGGACCGCTGCCCGCGCGCTCACGAGCGTGAAGCCCTGGATGGTCATCGTTCCCTTGACGATCTTCAATGTCGCGCTGGCCGTTTTCAGCTGAGTCATCGCCGTGGCGGCGTCCCGCAGCGTTCTGGCCGCGTCGACCTGCTGATCCCCGCCGCAGGACGTGAGAAGCAAGGCGAGCGCGATCGCCACCAGGGTCCGTTTCACTGTCGGGCGCGCACGATGAGCCGCACGGGACGGTCGTAGAAGATGTACTCCCAGGCCCAGTTGACGAGGACGACGAGTCGACTGCGAAAGCTGATCACGTTGACCAGGTGGACCGCGAGCCAGAAAATCCAGCCGAAAAATCCGGACAGGTGGATCCAGCCGAGCTGTGCGACTGCTGAGTTGCGGCCGATGGTCGCCATGATGCCGGGGTCTTTGTAGTGGAAAGGGCGAGTGCCTCCATCCCCGACCATGTCGGTGATCGATGCCGCCACATGCTTGCCCGCCTGCATGGCGACGGGGATGAGCATCGGCAGGCGCGCGGTCTCATCCTTGGCGCCCGCGAGATCCCCGATGACGAAAACCACCGGGTGACCAGGCACCTGGAGCGTGGAGTCGACTGTGATCCGTGCCTGGCGCTCGAGTTGCAGCCCGGTGGCACGGCCAAGGTCCGATGCCCTTACGCCGGCGGTCCAGATCACGGTCCTTGTCTTGATCTCTTCGCCCCCGGCAAGCCTGACCGACGAGTCGGTGACGGCCTCGACCTTCACGCCGAGCATCACGTCGATGCCTTTGCGCGTGAGCGACCGATGCGCGGCCTCGCGCAACGACGGGACGAAAGCTGAAAGCACATGAGGTGCTGCCTCAATAAGCACCACCCGAACCTCGTTTATGTCGAGGTCGCGGTAGTCCTTGCGCAGAACGAGCCGGATCAGCTCCGAGATCGCGCCCGCCGTCTCGACGCCGGTCGGTCCACCGCCGACGACCACAAACGTCAGCAGCTCCCGCCGGCGATCCGGGTCGTCGGTCCAACGCGACGCTTCGAACTGGGAGAGAACGTGATTCCGAACCGCCAGGCCTTCGTCGAGGTCCTTAAGTCCCATCGTGTGCTCCGCCAGCGCAGGGTTGCCGAAGTAGTCGGTCTGCGCGCCTGTGGCCAGGACCAGGTAGTCGTAATGGATCGGTCCACGGTCAGTCACCAGACGTCGGCCAACGAAGTCCACGCCGGCGATCGAAGCCTGGCGGAAGTCGGCATTCTCCAGCGGCCGGATCAATTGGCGTACGGGACGCGCGATCTCACCGGGGTCGAGCAGCGCTGACGCGACCTGGTAGAGGAGTGGAGTGAAGAGGTGGTAGTTGTTGCGGTCGACCAGCAGCACGTCCACGGGTGCGTGCTTGAGCGCCCTCGCGCACGTCAGGCCCGCAAATCCCGCGCCCGCGATGACCACTCGCGGACGCATCTAATGACGTGTTCTCATTCCGGCGGTCTGCGCTGTCCCTTTTGCGGCGGATACCGCCCGCCGCCTCCGTGGCGCCGGGTGGCCATCTTCTCGACCGCCTCGACACCGCCCATCGCCTTGAGAAGAGATCGCGGCAGCTTCTGCTTTTTCTTGAGCACCGGCTCGAACAGGTCGCCGAGCTTGTCCACCCGCTTCAGCACCTGGTCCGAGTCGAAGACCAGCAGGCTTGGGTTCTTGGCCTTGTAACACTTTTCGACCTCATCCCACGAGACCGGCGTAGACACGGTCGGCCGGGAGCGGGCGCGCAGCGAGTAGACGTTGACGGTCGTCTTGTACTGGTCGTTCTGGCTCCAGTCGATCAGCACCCGGCCTGTGCGAAGCTCTTTCAGCTGCTTGTGCACCGCGAGGTCGGGGTGCTTTTCCTCGAAGTACTGGGCCAGTCCCTTGGACACGACCTTCGTCTGGTTGTAGTCGAGCTTTGTGTTCAACGGCAGGTAGAGCTGGAGGCCCTTGGAGCCTGAAGTCTTTGCGCAGCACTCGAGACCATGCTCGGCGAAGACATCGCGCAGCATGAGCCCGATGCGACAGCATTCCACGATCGTCGCGGGCGGCCCCGGGTCGAGGTCGAAGACCATCGTGCGTGGCTCAGGCAGGTTGTCGCAGTAAGACAGCGATGTGTGCATCTCGAGCGTGGCGAGGTTTGCCAGCCACACGACGGTAGGTAGGTCCTGCGCGAGACAGTAGTACATGTCGCGGTTGTTGCCCCCGCTCCAGACCGTCGCGGTCTGCACCCATTCCGGCCGGTGCTTGGGGCAGTTCTTCTCGTAGAAGTACTCGCCATCGACGCCGTTCGGGTACCGCTTGAGCGTCAGCGGATGGTTGTGCGTGTGGGGTAGAAGGACCGGAGCGATGCGCGTGTAGTAGTCGATGACCTGCGCCTTGGTGAATCCGGCCTCGGGATAAAGGACCTTCTCGAGGTTGGTCAGCTTGAGGGTGCGGCCCTCGATCTTGACCTCGACCGACGTTTCCTTAGCCACCTTCGCGCACCACCTCTTTGGCCGGCTTGTCGAGCCGAAATCCCTTGAACGACGGTGCGCGCAGCTGCCCGCCGCGCGTCCACTCGACAAACTCGAAATCGGCGACGACCTTGGGCTTCACGAAATGCGCCGCGCGTGGCGGAGTCGCGCCCGCGGTGAACGGGTTCTTGTCCGCGGCGAGTGGTTTCAGCTTTGCGTTCAGCTCGTCGAGCGTCCGGTCTGTGAATCCCGTTCCGACCTTGCCGGCATACACGAACCTGCCATCGTCGTAGTAACCCACGAGCAGCGCGCCCGGGTAGCCGCGCCGCTTGCCTTCGCCCTCGAGCCAGCCGCCGATGACGAGCTCCTGGCGGTTGTGGTTTTTGACCTTGACCCACGCCCCGCTGCGCCGGCCCGGCTCGTACTTCGAATCGAGCTTTTTGGCGACCACACCCTCCAGCCCTGCCCTCGAGCTCGCGGCGAGCATCGCCTGGCCGCCGCCTTTCTCGAACGGCGGGGTCTGCCACGACGCGCCCGCGAGCTTCAGCTCGGCGAGCGTCTTCCGCCGCTCGGAGTATGGCCTCTCCATCCACGAGTGTCCGTCCCGCCAGAGCAGGTCGAACACCATGTACGTGACGGGGACGTCTTTCATCTTGCGCCGGATTTCTGATTCCGCCGTCAGGCCCATGCGCTGCTGGATCTCTTCGAAGCTGGGGCGGCCCTTCGCATCCAGCGCGACGATCTCGCCGTCGAGGATCACCTCGTTCGAACCGAGCGCCCGGCCCATCGGATGGATCTCGGGATAACGCGGCGTGATGTCCTCACCGGTGCGGCTCTGCAGCCTCACGCGCCCACCTTCCACGTACGCAAGCGCGCGGATGCCGTCCCACTTGAACTCAAAGCCCCAGGCGTCCTCTGGCTTCGGGATCTTGGTGTCGAGCCTGGCCATCATCGGCACGATGTCCTTAGGCATCGGCTTGCGGTCCGGATCCTGCGGCGGATCCATGCGGTGGATCATCCAGTTCTGGCCGTTGGTCTGAAACAGCACATACCGACCCGTGAGCCGCTTGCCGTGAAAGTCGACCATGACCTCTCGGTCGGACCATTTGACCGTCTCGTATGTGCCTTCGTCCCAGATCTTCACCGCCCCCGCCCCGTACTCGCCCTTGGGGATGTCGCCGGCGAATTGGAAGTAGTCGAGCGGGTGATCCTCGACGTGCACCGCGAGGTGATTCTGCTTCGGATCGGGCGGAATGCCTTTGGGGACCGCCCACGACACGCCGACTCCGTCCTTTTCCAGCCGCAGGTCCCAGTGCAGCCGCCGCGCGTGATGCTCCTGGACCACAAAGCGAAGCGCTCGGTCCGCTTTGCGCGACACTCGGGCGCCTGGTTCAGGGCTCTTCTTGAAGTCCCTTTTCGCTTCGTATTCGGCGAGCTTCTTGGCCACGATTACAGGTTAGGCTACGGCCCCTTCCTCATCGTGGACCGACAGCGCCGGTCGCTGCGGGCCGCGGACGAAGACGGACGCCAATGCAGCGACGACCAGGATCCCGATGGGCAGGAGGAGCGTCGGGTGCATCGCGTCGACAAAGCTGTGGGTGAAGACGTAGTGCGCGATCGCGTCCACCTGCGCCGGCAGCTGCAGGCTGGTGCCGGACTGCCCGGCCCCGACCTCGAATCCGGTGTGTGCGGCATTGCTGAAACCGTTGATGAAAGGCGCTCGGTACTGCACCGGCAGCCGGCCGGACGCGGCAACCGCCTGGTCGTGTAGGGCCAGCGCCAGGCGGTTCTGCAGGAACGCCCCGACAACGGCGCTGGCAAGAACTCCGCCCAGCTCCTGGATCGTGTTGATGACGCCGGATGCGACGCCGGCCAGGTCGGGCCGTAGGTCGCGTGTCCCGATGCTGAAGACCGGCGTCCAGATGCAGCCCATCCCGAGTCCGCTGAGGATGAGGCCGGCCGCGAAGTCCCAGCGACCCGAGTCCGCGTGGGCGGCCCAGTCGATGTAGCCGCTGCCGGCGGCGAGGACGAGCAATCCCGGGATCAAGAGGTACTTGCCGTTGACCTTCTGGACCAGGCTGCTCGCGACGCCAGACGAGACGATCATGGCCAGCGGCTGCAGCGCGATCGTGAGCCCCGCGTCAATCGCGCTCAGTCCGAGCACCGACTGCAGGTAGATGGTGAGCGGGAGGTAAAGGCCCAGGATGGCGAATCCCATCGCGGCCATCACGAAGGTCATGAGGGTGAAGTTGCGGTCCTTGAAGACGGCGAACGGAAGCAGCGGCTCGGCACCTTGCCGGCGCGCCTGGTAGACGAGAAACACGGCCAGCAGGACGACGCCCGCCGCGATGATCTTCGGGATCGTGATCGATCCCGTAACCACGCCCCAGTCGTAGCGCTGGCCTTCGATCAGGCCGAAGATCACTCCCAGCAACCCGGCGGTTGCCAGGGCCACTCCGACGAGGTCGAGGCGGTGCTTGCGTCCGGGCCGCAGGTCGGGGATCAAGAGCATGGCTAGGGCAAACGTGAGGACGCCGATCGGCAGGTTGACGGTGAAGATCGAGCGCCAGCCGAAATGGGTGACGAGAAAGCCGCCGACGGTCGGCCCCGCGATGACGGCCAGGCCGGCGATCACTCCGTAGATCGCGAAGACGCCGCCTCGCTTGTCCGCGGGAAACAGGGACATCATCATGGGCAGTCCCTGCGGGGCGAGCACGGCTGCGCCCAGGCCCTGCAGGCCGCGCGAGACGATCAGCTGCGTCGGGTCCTGCGCAAGCGCGCTGAAGCCGGAAGCCACCGTGAAGATCACGACTCCGACCGCAAACAGGTTGCGTGGGCCGTGGATGTCGCCAAGCCTCGCCGAAGTGATCAACAGGACGGCGTAGAGCAGGCTGTAGGCGTTCAGGACCCACAGCACCTGGTCGAGGCTCGCGTGCAGCCCGTCGAGGATCGACGGGATGGCGATGTTGACGATCGTGAGGTCGAGCAGCGTCATGAACAGGCCGAGCACGAGCACGCCGAGCGCGGCCATAGGGTGATTGCGAATACGGGTCACGGGATTGATCTCCTTTCTGAAATTCAGCTGGATGCCAGCCGGCGGATGGGCACGCGACGGCGGTAGACGAGCCAGCCGAGCGCCACGTACCAGGCGCCGATCTCGCCGACGGCGATTCGTTCTGTGAGTCCCGCGACCCCGGTCTGAATGCCTTCGATGGTCGGCGTGAAGGTCAGGAAGTAGATGGCCATGAGGGCCAGGGTCACGGGGCCGGCGGCCATAAGCCACGTCCCAAACGCACGAGACTCGGGCTCGCGCCGGAGCAAGAAGCCGGTGACCGGGAAGCCGGCCACGGTGGCCAGCACGAGCAGAAAACCGGCGAGGTGCGGGAGCACCTGCTCGAAGGTGAAGAAGCCGTCGATCACGCTTCCAACGCCAGGGAGGCCCAGCAGAGCTGTGGCGATCCACCGGCTGCGGCGCGACAGCTCAGGCATCTGCTGAAAGATCCCGAACGCGCCGGTGATGAGCAGAAGCCCGCTGACGATGAAGGCTGCGTTCATGAAAGGTCCGGTTGGCCCAAGTCCCAGCCCGCTGATCGGCTGGCTGATCGGCGAATAGGGCGCGACGTGGACGCCCCACATGTAGTAGCCAGGGCTCACGAAGCCGAGGACGAGCCAGGCCACGGTCATGACGATCGGGCCGGCGACGGCCCCGAGCTCGAGAGGCAAACCGCGCAGTCGCGCGCTCACTTGAACGCGAGCCTCACGAGGTCGACCGCCACGGCGATCAGGACGAAAAACAAGCCGAGGCCGACCGGCGAATCCCAGCCGCTCCAACGTTGCCCAGTCATCTTCTTCTCCTTTCTCTAACACCGTTAGGCGGGTTGGTGGTAAGGTTACACCTAACAGCGTTAGGAATGCAAGCGTCACTACAGCTTTTAGAGGAGAATTGGGATGTTGAGCCCGGAAGAGGAGAAGCAGCGGGGCGGACTTAGCCGGGAGCGGCTGGTGGCGGCCGCGCTGGAGTTGATTCATGAAGAGGGGATCGAGGCGCTGTCGATGCGCGGCCTGGCCGACAGGCTGGAGGTCAAGGCGGCCTCCCTGTACTGGCACGTGAGGGATCGCCGCGAGTTGCTGGAGCTGCTGGCCGAGGAGATTCTGGGATCGGTGGCCCGGCCAAATGCCGGCGCCACGTGGCGCGAGACGGTGCTGGCGATCGGGGATGCGCTGCGGAAGCGGGTCGCGTCACAAAAGGACGCGGGCCGCATCCTGCTCGAGGTGCCGGAGGCGCTGGAGCGGAGCGATACCTTCGCCGACCTGAAGGCGCAGTTCCAGAGGGCCGGACTCCAGGCAGCCGAGGCCGCCGACCTCGCCCGCCTGACGATGATCTATGTAATCAACGGCCCCTCCCCGACCGAACGCCCGGCGGTCGAATCGAGGCCCCTCGGCGAGCCGGCCTTGATCGCGATCGACAGTGGTTCACGAGGCGTGGTGTTGCGTGCGGGCCCTACTGACATGCGGGACCTCATCCAGGTGCCGCATGAGCGCAGCGGCGCGTCGCCCGCCGTCGTCAGCGGTGAGACCGTGGTCGTGCGCCGTCTCCGTGGAGTAGGCCGCGGCGAGATCGAGCTCAGTCCACGCCGGCCCTGGAAGTTCAAGGTCCAGGCCCCGACGTGGAACACCTTGCTGGATGTGGCCGGCCTCGACGTGCGTGAGATCTGGGTCGACAGCGGGGCCGCCAACATCGAATGCTTTCTGCCCGCCCCACGGGGCATCGTGCCGATTCACATCTCAAGCGGTGTGGTCAACGTCTCGATGCACCGCCCGAGCGATGCGGCAATCGTCGCGATTGCGCACACCGGAGCCGTGAAGTTGAGGCTCGACAACTACGCGACCAAGGTTGCGGTGTTCGACGTCCACTGGCAGACCGACGGAGCGTCTGCGGCGCGTGACCGCTACGAGCTGGACGTGAGCAGCGGTGTGGTGGACTTCAAGCTCGACACATACGCGCCGAAGGTCGAGCCAATCGAGCCGCCGCCCGTCGAGCCGCGCAAAGC